>JBGQFX010000001.1:0-148165 GCA_041497135.1 Gemmatimonadota bacterium
AGCACGCAGCCGAGACTGTAGACGTCACTGCGGCCGTCGAGGTCCACCACCCCGCTCGCCTGCTCGGGGCTCATATAGGCGGGCGTCCCGACCGTCGCGCCAGTCTGGGTCAGGTTGTCCGACGTGGCGACCGTGACAGCTTTCGCGATGCCGAAATCGGTCACCATCGCTTCGCCCTCGTGCAGCATCACGTTCTCGGGCTTGATGTCCCGGTGCACCACCTGGTGGCGGTGGGCATAGTCGAGCGCACCCGCCACGGCGCGGGCGAGTTGGATCGCGTCCTCGAGCGGCAGCCGCTGCTCACGATCCAGCCGCTGCCGCAGCGACTCGCCCTCCACATAGGGCATGACGTAGTACAGCAGGTCGTTGGCCTGTCCCGAGTCGTACAGCGGCACGATGTGCGGGTGCTGGAGCTGCGCAGCGATCTGGATTTCCCGGAGAAACCGCTCCGGTCCGAGGTTCACGGCCAGGTAAGGATGCAGGACCTTGATCGCGACCGAGCGGTTGTGCTTCACGTCCTGCGCCAGATAGACGGTCGCCATCCCGCCGCGGCCGATCTCGCGGTCGAGGTTGTAGCGGTCGGACAGCGACCCGCGCAAACGATCCAGGAGGTCAGCCATTGGATGCTACGCCTTTTGCTCCTCGAGCTCCTTCTTCCGGGCCTCCACCACCTTGTGCGCCACCTCCGCCGGTACCTGCTCGTAGGTGTGGAACTTCTGCCGGTACGTTCCGCGACCATGCGTGATCGAATGCAGCGTCGTCGCGTACCGGTCGAGGTCGGGTTCCGGCACCAGCGCCTTGACCTTCACCAGCTTGCCGTCGGGCTCCGTGCCCAGGATGTGACCGCGGCGTGACGAGAGATCCCCCATGACGGCGCCCTGGTAGTCGTCCGGCGTCCAGACTTCCACTTCCATGATCGGCTCCAGCAGCACCGGCTTGCAGTTCGGACTCACGTTCCGGAACGCTTGGATACCGGCCATTTTGAACGACATCTCGTTCGAGTCCACGTCGTGGTAAGAGCCGTCGAACAGCTCGACCTTGAAGTCCACGACGGGATATCCCGCCACTGGGCCGCGCGCCATGGCCTCGACGATGCCTCGTTCCACCGCGGGAATGTATTGCCGGGGAATCGACCCCCCCACGACCTGGTCGTCGAAGACGAACCCCGAGCCGCGCGGCAACGGGGCGATGCGGATCCAGCAGTCGCCATATTGACCGCGGCCGCCGGTCTGCTTCTTGTGCTTCCCCTGGCCTTCCGCCCTGCCCCGCAGCGTCTCGCGGTAGGCGATCTTCGGTTTGCCGATGGTCGCATGCACCCCGAACTTACGCGCCAACCGCCCCACTACGATCTCGAGGTGCCGCTCACCCAGACCGCGGATCAGCGTCTGTCCGAGCTCTCCCGAGTACTCGTGGTGGAACGTCGGATCCTCCTCGTGCAGCTTGTGCAGCCCCGTAGAGAGCTTGTCTTCCTCGCCGCGCTGCTTCACCTCCACCGAGACCGTGATGACGGGCTCCGGGAACGGGATCTTGGGAAGCACGATCTGATGCGCCTGGGTGGAAAGCGTGTCGTTGGTGTGGGTGTCGCGCAGCTTGGCCACGACGCCAATGTCCCCCGCGTGCAGCTCCGCGACCTCGGTGCGGTCCTTGCCCACGGCCACGCACAGGTGGTTGAGCTTCTCGACCGCGCTGCGCGGCGCGTTGTACACGTCCTGGCCGTTCTTGACGGTCCCGGAAAACACGCGGAAGAACGTCACGTCGCCCACGTGCGGCTCCGAGATCGTCTTGAACACCTGCGCCACAAACGGGTCCGCGTCGTCCGGTTTGAGCATGACGTGCTCGGCGCTGCCCCACTGCTGCGCCTCGATCGGTGGGCGTTCCGCCGGCGCCGGCAACAGCTCCACCATCTTCGAGAGCAGCGCCCGCGTGCCATAGGTGAGCTCGGCGGCGCCGCAGAACAGGGGATACAGCTCGCCCTTGGCCATCCCCGCCTTCATGGCGCGGATCGCTTCGTCACGGCCGATCTCCTGGCCACCGAGGTAGCGTTCCAGCAGCGTGTCATCCGTCGCCGCGATGCTCTCGATCAGCTCCTGGGAGTACTTCGTGAAGCGCTCCTGGTATTCCGCCGGCACGTCGACCTCGTCGTACTCGCCCGTCTTGGTGCCCTTCTTGTACAGGTGGCACTTCTTCGAGAACAGATTGATCACCCCGTGGAACGCGGCTCCTTCGCCCACTGGGATTTCCACCGGGATCACCTTGGGTGTGAGCCGCTCCTTGACGGAGGCGAACGCCTTCTCGAAGTCGGCGTGCTCCTTGTCCATCAGGGACACGAAGAACATGCGCGGGATCCCGCGCCGCTCGCCGTAATCCCACACCTTTTCGGTCCCGACCTCCACCCCCGCCGTCGCCGAGACGACCACTACGGCTCCGTCCGCCGCCCACACGCCGGCCAGGGCGTCGCCCGTGAAGTCGAGATAGCCGGGCGTGTCGATGAGATTCAGCTTCGTATCCATCCACTCGGCTACGGCCAGCGCCAGGTTGATGGAGTATTTGCGCTCGATTTCGTCAGCGGTGTAATCGGTGAGGGCGGTCCCATCCTTCACGGACCCGTGGCGCTTGCTGGTGCCGGCCACGAACGCGAGAGCGTCGACGAGGGACGTCTTGCCGCTCGCGCCGTGGCCGACGACCGCCACATTGCGAATCTCGCCTGTCTTGTAGACGCGCATACGCGCGGATTCTCCTGCACGGGGGATCGTGAATATGCGGCGGGCGGAATGCGTCGGCTAGCCGGACGCGCCGGGGACCATGCCCCGGCGCATCGGCTGGAGCGGCATCTACTTGATGCGCGTTTCCGTACCGGTCATGGCGACCGTCCAAGGCCCACCTGCCATGGACATGGAGAACTCGAACGTGTAGGAGTCGGGCGAGACCTGCTTGATGACGTAGCGCTGTTTCACGGACTGCCCGCCCATCATCGACTCCCCTTCCCAGCTCCACGTGTCCCCCGAGACCTGACCGTAAGACATGTCACCGGAGCCGAAGCCGGAATTGTCGATCCCATAGTAGGTGTAGCGCTGGCGCTCGCTGTCGTAGCCCAGGATGCCGAGGTTCTTCATGTCCCCCATCGGGCTGTGGCCCTCCCCACGGCACACGAGGTTGAACGCGCCCATGAACCACTCGCAGACATCGATGCCCGACATCTTGCCCCCGGGTCCCATCGGACCGGGCTTCATTTCACTTTCATTCGTCCAGCGGCCGACGAAGAACGCGAGTTTTGCCTGGGCCGGCCCGGGCTGGGGCGGTGCCGGAGGGTTCTGGGCGGACAAGACGGGGACACAGCTGAGGGCGAGAGCGGTGAGAATCCGATAGGAATGGCTCGACATGGTTCACTCCCTGAATTGGTGTAAGGGCGAATTCTACCCCACCGGAGCCGTTCGGCTACTCACGCTGTCCACGCCCGCACGCTTGGCGACCCCTAAGGAAGCGACCCAGCCGACGAGCATCACCCCTGCCGCCGCTACGAATGCGATTTTCGGCGTGATCGAATCGTATACCACGCCAACGACCGCCGGTCCCGAGAACCGCCCCAAGGCCGAGAGGGACTGCGCGACGCCGAGGACCGTGCCTTGCTCGTTCGCCCCGGCGAACGTCGAGACGAGCCCGGCCGCGGCCGGCGACATGATGCTGTTCGAGAACGCGAGCACGACCGTCCAGAAGTAGAGCGCGCGGCTCGTCGCGAGGAACGGGACGACACCGATCGCGGCCGCCATCCCGAGCATGCCGGTGATGAGCAGTGCCCGATCGCCGAACCGACGGGTGAGCACACGGAACAGCCCGCCTTGCACGCTCGCCGCGACCACGCCGACAAGGATGAAAAACGCGCCCAGCTCCCGCTCCTTCCAGCCGAGCGTCGCGCCGGCCCACAGCGGCAGCGCCACCGTGTAGCCCGCGAACGCGAACGGCGCGATCGCCCACACCAGCATCAGGGGCCGCAGCTCCGGGTGCGCCAGCGCTTCGGCCATGTGCCCGAACGGCCACACGTCTCGAGCAACACGATGCTCCTCGCGCAGGGACTCAGGCAGAATGAAATAGGCCGACACGAGGTTCACGAGTGAAAGCCCCGCCGCGACCAGCCCGGGAGCGGCGTGGCCGAAGTGCGCCGCCGCCGCCCCGATCCCCGGTCCCACGATGAACCCGAGGCCGAACGCCATGCCGATCAAGCCCATCCCCTTGGAACGATCCTCGGAGGTCGTGATGTCGGCCACGTAGGCCTGGGCGACCGAGATATTGCCCCCCGCGAATCCCGAGACCAGCCGTGCGACGAGCAGCAGCCAAAACGACGGCGCGAAGGCGAACAACACGTAACCCGCCGCGTTGAGCAGAATCGTGGTAAGCAGGATCGGGCGACGCCCGATCCGGTCCGAGAGCCGACCGAGGAGGGCGGTGGCCATGAACTGCATGAAGGAGAACGCGCCGACCAGCGCACCGAACCCGATGCCGTGGGCCCCGAACCGTTGGGCGTAGTAGGGCAGAATCGGCATGATGATGCCGAACCCCACCAGGTCGATGAAGACCGTGAGCCAGATGATCGCGAGACGCGGGCGCGACGCTGCGGTGGGCATGGGGCAGAGAATCTACTCGCCTCTCCCATCGGGTGCCGAGTCGAGAGACCAGGGTTACGTTTGCGCCTGCCCATCTCCCGGAGTCTGCATGAGCACGTGGCATCGCCTCGGCACCAAGGACGAGCTCGTGGCCCGCGCACCGTTCGCCGTGAAACTCGACCGGCACGAGATCGCGGTGTTCTTCTATGAAGGCGTGTTTCGCGCGATCTCCAATACCTGCAATCACAAGGGCGGGCCGCTCTCCGAAGGCCGGCTGCACGGTGAGTACGTGATGTGTCCGTGGCACGCGTGGGAGTACAGCGTCATCACCGGGAAAGGACCGGAAGGCTACGGCGAAGACGCCGCCGGTGTGTACGCGATGGAGGAGCGGAGCGACGGCGTCTACGTCCAGACGCCTCCCGTGACTGCCCGCAAAGTGATGAAGCACGAGCCGCACCCGTTGCTCAAGGTCGAGCAACGGCCGGCCGGTGCGCCGCCGCGCGTGCTTGGCATCTCCACGACGGCCATGGACGAGGCCAATCCCCGCTTTTCGACGTCGGACGCGCTGCTCGACCACGCGATGCGCCACGCCAAGGAGACGTTGCACGCGGACACTCAAACCATCCGCCTTCGGGACTTGAAGTTCCGCCATTGCGAGGGGAACTACTCGAAGGCCTCGCACGCCTGCATCTGGCCCTGCGCCATCACGGAGCGGGATCCCGAGGACGAGCTCACCCCTGTCTACGCCGGATTGGTGAACTGGGCCGACGTGGTGCTCATTTCGACGCCGATCCGGTGGGGCAACGCCTCATCCCTGTACTACAAGATGGCCGAGCGGCTGAACTGCATTCAGAATCAGATCACGATCCACAACAGGGTGCTGATCAAGAACAAAGTGGCCGCGTTCATCATCACGGGCGGGCAGGACAACATCCAGGGCGTGGCGGGCTCGATGTTCACCTTCTGGTCCGAGCTGGGCTTCGTGTTCCCGCCCTATCCGTTCATCGCGCACTCGCGCGGCTGGGACGCCGAGGACATGGAGAACAACGTGCGCCAGGTGAAGATGAGCGAAGGGTTGGCCGAGGCGTCCCGTGAGCTGGTGACGCGGTCGGTCGAGTTCTGGAAGATCCAGGACGAGCACAAGGCTGAGATGGACAAGCCGATGGAGCGGGCCGGCCGGAAGGCGAATCCGGTCATGAGCCCTGAGGAGGCTTCAGCATGAGCAAACGCATGGACGTGGCCAAGGCCTACGAGAAGGCGCTGTTCGCAGGCTCGATGGAGGAGGTGGCGAGCTATTTCACCGAAGACATCGAGTACTGGTGCGCCGGCGCGCCGCCGATCGGCGGCACCTGGAAAGGTCGTGACGCCGTGATCCGCTCGATGAACAACCGCGAGCAGGGCCTGGGCGCGGCCGATTGGGGCTACGAGGATCTCGAGCGAACCTGGTACGACGCGGACGACCGCGTCATCGTGGAGATCCACGAGCGCAGCTGGCTCACGAGCGATCCCTCAGACGTCATGGACCAGCGGACCTGCGCGGTGCTCAGGTTTCGTGGTGAGCAGATCTGTGAAATGAGAGACTACACGGATAGCCACATCTACGAAGAGTTCCTGAAGAGACACAGGAATGAACTTCCGAAATTCAAGAGTAAATAGACGGTCGACTAAAACTTGTCGAGGTCTTTGTCATTCCGTCTCGCCATCCAGTACAGCGGTCCCCCGATTAGGAGCGTGGCTCCGGAATAGATCCACGCCTCTCCAATCGATCTGACTTTCGCCAGGTATCCCCACCCCGACTGCCCGGCCACTCCGCCCGCATCCGCGAACAGCGCATCGAGCGAGATGATCGTCGCCCGCTGCGCCGACGGGATGTGCGCATTCAGGTAGCCCTGCTTCACCGGACCCATCGCTCCCAGCGCGACGCCGTACACGAGGTACAACGCCACGACCACCAGGAACCGGAGCGGCACGCCATGGCTCGAGGAGCCTGCCACGACGCCCAGACCCAATCCACCGCACAACATCACGGTCGCGGCCTGGACGGCCGTCGAAGCGGCCAGCAGGCCAGTTCGGGTTCGGATCGCCCGGCTGAGCGGCCGTACCAGTGCGTTCCCGACGATCATCGAGAGCGACAGCAGCGCGGCGATCAGACCCGATACCCACACCAGATCACGTCCCAGGAGGTCGAGGAAGTACCGCTGCCAGCTGTAGAATCCGAAGATCATGAAGCTCATGTTCACGAGCGACGCGAACATCACCGGCCGGAGCACCCGGTGGTGCAGACCAAAGTGCAACCCCTCGATGAACACCCGCCGCATCTCGGCGGGGACGCGTCGCCACTCGAGCGCCCGCGGTGTGAAACCGATCTCAGCCATCCCGACCCACGCCAGCACGAACAACGGCACGAACGTCGCGGCCCGCACCAGGTACGGGACGGAGAGGGCGAGCTGACCCAGGAGCCCGCCGCCCAGCGTGCCCACCAGCATCGCCGCGCCGAACACCATCTGCCCCCTGGCGAACACCGCTTCGAGCGGCCCGGCGTATCCCGTCGCCTTGAGCGCGTCGACGAGCCAGGCGTCCACGGCGCCCGTGTAGAACGTGTATCCCAGTCCCAGGAACACCGACGTGAGCATGAACGGCCAGAACCCCCATCCCTGCCAGGCGATCGTCACGTACAGGAGCGTGGAGACGAACAGCGTACCGATGCACAGCAGCAGCGACACCCGGCGGCCCAAGGTGTCCGCCACGACGCCGGTCGGAATCTCGAACACGACCATCCCGAGGGTGAACGCGGCGTTGGTGAGCATTACCTGGAAAATGTCGAGCCCGGCGTGGAGCTTGAACAGCGTGTCGACGCCCCAGATCAACGAAGCCGCGACGTTGAACAGCCCCGTGATCAGGAGGTAGGTGCGGACGACCCGGCCGCTCATGCCTCGAGCACGGGGGCCGCCAGCGGCACCGGCGGCGGCCCGCGCCACGCGTGCCAGCCCGTCGCCGCGAGAATGATGAGCCCGCCCAGAACGACCCGAGTTCCGGGCGTCTCCCCGTGTACGAGCCACGCCCAGGTCGAGGACAGGACGGGCTCGACGAGCCCGACTAACGCCACTTCGAGCGCGCGCACCTGCGTCAGCGCGCGCGACAGGAAGACATAGGCCAGCGCGAGCTGGAACACTCCCAGATAGACCACCACGAGCCAGGCGCGCGGCGTGCCGGCGGCCAGCGGAATCGCCAGCGGCAGCGCGATGAGGCAGATGATCACGTTCCCGGAGATCGCCGCGGCGGCGACCGCGCCCTGGCCTCCCGTGCCGCGTCCCACCACCCACCGATATCCGATGAGCGTGAACGCCCAGCTCACCGCGCACCCGGCTGCGAGCATGTTGCCGAGCGCCGGGTTGGGCGCCGTGACGAACTGACGGCCGGGCGAGGAGAGCAGGAGGGCCATCCCAACCCCGAGCAGCGCCATGAACTCCAGGTCACGCCGGGTGACGTGTTCGCGCAAGAGCAGCGGGGCCAGCGCCAGGATGAAGAAGGGATGCGTCCCTTGAATGAAGATCGCGCTGGCGGCCGTGGTGAGTTTGTTCGCCAGAATGAAGAACAGGCCCGCGCCGGCGTACGCCACGCCCACGATCGGGGAGCGCCACGTCCAGCCGAGCCGTGCGTCGGGAATGAGCACCAGCATCGCGACCGCGGCGATGCACGCGCGACCGGCCGCCAGCTGCCAGGGGCCGAAGCCGCACAGCTTGATCGCCGCACCGCCGGTCGAGAACAGCGCCGCCGAGGCGACGACGCGGAGCCGCGGGCTCACGGCAGCACGCGACTCAACCAGTCATGGGCGATAGCCCGGAGGTCCTCGTGCCGGACGTCGGCCCGGGCGTTCAGGCGCCGCATCTCCGCGTCGTCGATCTTCCCGGCCAGCTCGGCCAGGGCGCGCCGGATCTCCGGGTGCCGCTCGAGCACCGCCCCCCGGACCATGGGGGCCGCTTCATAGGGGGGGAAATAGTGACGGTCGTCCTGGAGCACTGCGAGCTGCAGGGCGTCGATCTGTCCGTCGGTCGAGTTACCCGCGATCACGTCCACCATGCCGTCGGCCAGCGCCCGGTAGGTCAGCCCCAGATCCATCGCCAGCGGCGGGGCGGCAAATCGCAACCCGTACACGCGCGACAGGCCCGCAAAGCCGTCGGCGCGTTCCAGGAACTCGTAGCCGAATCCCGCCTTCCATTGGGGCGCAACGGCAGCGAGATCCGAGATCTTTGTAAGTCCATGTTGGGAGGCATCCGACTGTCGCACCGTGATCGCAAAGGTGTTGTCGAAGCCGAACGGCTCGAGCCACACGAGCTTCCATTGCCTCGCGTACTCGTCCGCGACGAGCCGCCGTACGCTGTCGGCCGCCGGCCCCGGTTGATGTTTCAGCACCGCCGTGAACGCGGTCCCCGTGTACTCCACGTACACGTCGATCTGTCCGGCCGTGATCGCCTGGTGGCACACGAACGTCCCGCCCAGGTGCAGCTTGCGATCCACGGACAGCCCCGTGCGCCGCTCGATCTGCTGCGCCACAATCTCGGCCAGGAGGTCGGATTCCGTGAAGTTCTTCGCCCCGACGACGATCCTGTCGCCGCGGGAACAGGAGGCCAGGGCCAGCAGACCTCCTGCGGCCAGCCGTCGCCACTTTCCAACCTTCCAACTTTCCAACCTTCCCGCCTTTACGAGCGCCACACGAATCTCCGTTCCACGAGCCCAATCAATCCGTCTGCCGCGAGGGCCAGCAGCGCCGCCGGCAGCGCACCGGCGAGAATCAACGTGTCGTTTACCACCGCGACCCCGCGGAAGATGTAGACCCCCAATCCCCCCGCGCCGACCGCCGCGGCGATCGTCGCCACCCCCACACCGATGACGGTCGCGACACGGATCCCGGAGAGAATCACGCCGGCGGCGAGCGGCAGCTCGACCATCACGAGGAGCTCCCGGTCGGTCATCCCCATGCCGCGTCCCGCCTCACGCACGGCCGGGTCTACGTTCGCGATGCCGGTGTACGTGTTGCGCACGATCGGGAGCAATGCATAGACCACGAGTGCCACGATGGCGGTCCGCGCTCCCACGCCACCGATAAACGGCAGCGGGATGAGAAACCCGAACAGCGCCAGGCTGGGAATCGTCTGGCACACGTTGGCGAACCCCAGCACCGGGCGGCGCCAGCGCGGACGCCGGGCGATGAGGATGCCCGTGGGGACGCCGATCGCGACCGCCACGAGCGTGGAGACGAGAACGAGAAACAGGTGTTGGCCCAGCAGGCCCAGCGCTTCCCGAGAGTTGTCCGCGTAGAAACGGAGCAGACTCATTATGCCGCGGCCTCGAGAAACGCCCGGCACTCGGGATGTGAAGACTCCCGGAACTCGGACGGCGTGCCCAGAAATGCGAGACGACCCTCGTGCATCAAGCCGATGCGTGCGCCGAGCAGCAGTCCCTCGCGCACGTCGTGGGTGACGAACACCATCGCCTTGCCGAGCCGGGCCTCGAGGCCCTTGAATTCCCGTTGCAGCTCGGCGCGCGTGATCGGGTCGAGCGCTCCGAACGGCTCGTCGAGCAGCAGCAGCGGCGGATCGGCGGCGAGCGCGCGCGCCACACCGACGCGCTGGCGCTGCCCACCGGACAGCTCGTGAGGACGCCGTGCCCGGAAGTGGTCGGGATCGAGTCCCACCAGCGTCAGGAGATCCCGCACCCGCGCCGCGGTGCGCTCGGCTCCCCAGCCTTCAAGCCGTGGAACGAGTCCGATGTTCTGCTCCACCGTGAAGTGCGGGAACAGGCCCACGTCCTGGATCACGTAGCCGATACCGCGCCGCAGCCGGTGGGGCTCGATCTGCTTCGTGGCGCGGCCGGCCACGAGGATGTCGCCGCTCGTCGGTTCGAGCAGGCGGTTGACGAGCCTCAGGGTGGTCGTCTTACCAGAGCCGCTCCGGCCCAAGAGCACCAGGGTTTCCCCGGCGTCCACCGTGAACGAGACGCCATCCACCAGGACTCGTCCCCCATCCCTCGTCCCCCGTCCCGGGAGCACGTATCGCGCCTCCCGCACCTCGAGCACCGCGGTCATTTCAGCCCCGCCAGCACCATGAGAAACCGCTGGTCGTCGCTCAGGCCACGCCACTGCACGTCGAGCCCGGCCGATTCGAGAATCCGGTCAAGGGTGTCGGCGGCGTACTTGTAGGAATGATTCATTTCGAGCCGATCCCCGCTCCGGATCTCGAGCGTCTCTCCGCCCACCCGGGCCACGATGTCGCGGTCCGCGCGAAAGTGCTTGCGCAACGGGTGCAGGCCGGGGAGCCGGTCGTCGCTCCCGTCCTCGAACACGATCTCGCCGTCCGCGTCGGTAATGCCCACGGCGTGCAGCGGCGCCCACGCGAAGCGCCGGTTCAGCGGATTGTCATAGCCGGCCACCGTCTGCCCACCGGCGTAAATCTCGCCGTCCACGAGAAGCCGGTCCTCGGCACGCAGCAGTCCGGCGAGCACCCGGGCTTCGGCGATCGGGTCGAACGCGCCCAGCGTGTTGCCGAGCAGCAGCACGAGCCGTGGCGGCGTGTCGGCCCCCGGTGCCAGCGCCGCTACATGCTCAGGCGACGTGAAATCGGCCTTGATCCCCTGCGCCCAGATGCCCGCCTCCAGGGCACCGCCGCACGCCATCTCCAGCAGGGCCTGACTGGCGTCGACGGGGATGTAGCGGACCCGTTTGCCAAGGGCCACGAGGCTTTGGAGCAGGATCAGATCTTTGTCGCCCTGACCCGAGCCGAGACTCAGGACCTCGAGCGATTCGCTTTGGAGCCGGTGGCCCAAGTCCTTGGCGGACTGGGCGATGAGAGAGCGCGACCGCACGAAGTTTCGGTACGCGCCGTCCGAACAGAGCGCGAGCCAGGCCCGGACGGACAGCGGGAACCAGTAGAAGAACTTCTCCGCCAGCCGCCGAGCGCGGATCG
The DNA here is from genome assembly GCA_041497135.1 of Gemmatimonadota bacterium. Taxonomy (GTDB): domain Bacteria; phylum Gemmatimonadota; class Gemmatimonadetes; order Gemmatimonadales; family GWC2-71-9; genus DASTHG01. The sequence continues at coordinate 11,561 of JBGQFX010000001.1, forward strand.
AGGAAACAAAATCCAGGGCGATGGCATTCTCTGTCAGCAGGGTATGAACCGGAATCATGGCCCGACGCTTGTGGTCTGTTTCACAAACAAGACTTACGGGTTGACGGTTGTTCCAGCAACCCGTATGGTGGTCCAACAGGGTTTATGATCAACCCCAACCTCCAGGAGGAGCAGATGCAGATCATCGAAACTCAGGAGCTCGTGCCCAGCTGCCATCGTCCCGAGATCGTCGAGACGAGCGAGCTCGTTCCCACTTGCCATAGCTAGAGGGAACCGCTGGTGCACGCGGGGGCCCGGATGACCTTCGGGCCCCCTTTTGTTGGCGTCACCGCCCCGGTGCTCGGCTTCGGCACGTGGGCGGTCGGGGGTGGCGCGTGGGGTGAGACGGAGAGCGAGGCGGAGCGGCTCGCCGCGATTCAGCTCGCGCGCGAGCGCGGCGTCTCGTTCTTCGACACGGCACCGTCCTACGGTGAGGGCGAGTCGGAACGGCTCCTCGGTCGCGCGCTCAAGGCCCACCGCGATCAGGTCGTCATCGCCACCAAGGTGGGGCCGCGTGACGACCCCCGTCGCTCGCTCGAAGACTCGCTGCGCCGCCTCGATTCCGACCATGTGGATCTGGTCCAGCTGCACGAGGCGCTGGATCGCTGGGAATGGCAGCTCGAAACGCTGCACACACTACAGCGCGAGGACAAGACGCGCGCCGTGGGCCTCTGCAATGCCACCCACCTGCAGCTGCGCCGTGCGCTCGAGATCGCCCCGGTCGCCTCGTTTCAAGTCGCCTACAACCTCTTCGATCGCGACGTCGAGCAGCGTGATCTGCCGTTGTGCCGCGACCGTAGCCTCGCGTTTCTCGCATATCGGCCGCTGGCCGCGGGGTTGTTGACCGGCAAGTACGCCTCCCCGCCCACCTTTCCGCCCGGCGACCACCGCGCCAAGATCTACTGGTTCAAAGGGCGCGAGTTCGACCGACGGACCGCCGTGATCGAGCGGCTTCGGCCCTTGGCCGATGGGGCGGGACTCTCTCTTTCCTCGCTCGCGCTTCGCTGGTTGCTTGCACGTGCCGGCGTGACGGTGGTGCTGGCGGGTGCGCGCAACCGGCGACAGGTTGAGGAGAACTTGGCGGCGCAAGCGGGACCGCTCCCTCGGGATCTGGTGTCCACGATCGACGACTGCGTCGCCCGTGTGTTCCGTCTGCCTCGTGCGAGTGCGGATGCCGTCGACCAGGCCCGCGCCTGGGGCCCACGCGAGCGGTTCATCGTGGAGCGATTGGACGGAACCAGCAGCGCCGAAGCCATCGCCGCCGAATGGACCGACCGGGGCGAAGACCCCATGGTCGCCGCCCAGGTGAAGGTGTTCGTCGATCAGATGCTCGAACGCGGTTTGGTTCAGCTGAAAGCTGAGGGCTGACTGCTGATGGCGTCTCTTATGGTCGGTGCCTTCTACAACCCCCACCTGGGCGAGCAGCTCGCCGGCGCCTCGGGCATCGACCATCTCGCCATGGCTGATCCCCCACGGCCCGACGATCCCTGGTGGCCCGGGATCCGCGAGCGCTACACGCTGCTGCTGCACGACTATCTGGGCCAACTTTCGGAGCCCCTCGACGAGCACGCCATCGCCCGCGCGCGCTCGCTCGCCGAGCTGTATCGCAGCCCCTGGGTAGCCGAGCACTTTCAGTGCTTGCACACCGAAGACGGCACGTACAACCTCAACTATGTCTTTCCGCCGCTTTACACCGAGGAGTTTCTCGAGCGCTTCATCGCCAACGCGAACGCGCTGCAGGCCCGTCTCGATCAACCGCTCGTCATGGAAAACATCCCGGGGTTCTTCGACGTCAAGGCGAGCCGGATCCCGGAAGCCCTGTGGCTGCGTCGCTTTTTCGAGCGCACCCAAACCGGATTTCTCCTTGATCTGCCCCACATCTGGCTCGAGGCTCACTACCACGGGGTCGATCCGAAGGCGTTTCTCGCCGATTTCCCGCTCGAGCGCGTGGTCGAGCTGCACGTCGCCGGCGTGGAGGCCGACCGCGATCTCGAAGGGCCCTGGATCGCCCCGACAGAGCCGTCGGAAGCGATGCTCGAGTTTCTGGTCCACGCCGTGGAGCGGTGTCCCCAGGCGAAGGCGGTGACGTTCGACGCGTTCTCACCCTCCCTCACCGACGACGTGTTGCAGAGCAGCGTGGCGCAAATCAGGAAAGCGCTCGGCCACTGACATGAGCCTTCGGACCGGCGGCGTCGGGTGGGGCGCATTCATTGTGCTGGGAGCCGCCTCGGCGTCGATGATGATCCCTCCGCCGTCGACCGGCGCCGAGACGAGCCGGTTCCCGCGGTGGCCGCTGGAATCCTTGCCGATCATCGCCCGCATTTCTGTCCCGAATGCGCCGGATTGGCTCGCAATGGGTTTCGGGTCTGTCTGGGTGGTCAACTACCGCCCGGCGTCGGTCGTGCGGATCGATCCGAGCACGAATCGGGTACTCACCGCGATCCCCCTGGCCGGCGACGGCTGCCTCGGAATCGCGATCGCCTGGGGAATGGTCTGGGTCCCCGACTGCACAAATCACACGGTCGTGAAGATCGACCCGGTCACCAACGCCATTGCGCAGCTGATCCCTGTCGATTTTCACGCCGACGATGAGGGCGCCTTCGCGATCAGCGACTCAAGCCTGTGGCTATTCGCTACGGATAGCCTCGCTTCGGCCGCCATGCTGCTTCGTGTGGACCCCAACGGCGGTCGCGTCCTGGCGCGGATTCCCGTGGGTCCGGGCTCCTACGTGGCGGGCGCCGACTCCGGGGCATTGTGGGTGTCGAGCACCCACGGTGCGACGATCGTCCGTGTCGATCCTGGGACGAATACCGTGGTGTCTCGAACGCCAGTGCCTGTGCGCCCGAAGTTTCTGACGGTCGGGCGTGGCGGGGTCTGGGTACTGCACCAGCAAACGGGTTCGGTGACGCACATCGACTCGCGCTCAGGTCAGGTCGTTGCGACCATCGCCGCCGGTGTTCCTACGCCTTGGGGTGACATCTCGACCGGTGCCGGCGCCGTGTGGGTAAGCGTCAACGGCGTCCCCGTTACCCGCATCGATCCGGCTTCCAATACCGTCACCCACCAGTTTGCAGGTGGCTCCGGTGCTGATGCCATTCGATTCGGCTTCGCTTCCCTTTGGGTCTCGGACCACGAGCACGGTGAGGTGTGGCGCATTGACCCGGCGAAAATTGTGCGCCTTCCATCCGCAGGCCCTCGATGAGCGACCGCGCGCTTCAGGACACCCTGATCCGCGCCCTGGCGGATGCCCCGTTTCGCTCCACCCCGGGCTGGCGTGACCAGGGACTCGCCGACCCCCTTCGCGTGGAGCGGTTCGCCCGCTTCCTCGCCCGGCATTTCTACTACGAGCGGCTGATTCACTTCTTCAAGTATTCGAGGGCGCTGGCCACGGTCACCGGACGATCGCCGGAGACCGTCCTGACCGGCGCCGGTTTCGAGGCGCTGCTGCCCGTCCTCGTGCTCGGCAGCCGCGCGTCGGCGGTCGCGGTGGCGAAGCTGGCGGTCGACCAGGTGCGCGGAGGAACACGCGACCCGGTCCCCTACCTGGACGACCTGCTATCGTACGAGCAGTCGATGATGGTGGTGGAATCCGGCGCCCGCATTTGGAGCGATGGCTCGTCCGCCGCAGCGGCCAGGCAGCAGTGGTCCGTCCCGATGCGAGTCGAAGGCACGATGCTCCTCGACCTGGCCTACGACCTTCCCATCGTGCTGCCCCGGCTGCTCCGGCCGTGGACCGAGGTGCCACAAGCCCCGCGCGAGCCCACCCGGCTGCTCATCGCCCGCTCGCCGCGCGGCCGCGTATCGGTGGCCCGCACCACGACCACCATCGCCACCCTGCTCGAGCTGGCCGACGGCCGGAAATCACTCGAAGACCTGGCGCGAGAGGCCGGCTTGCGCCCCGCCGAGCTGCAGGCGACGCTCGAAGGGTTGGTGGATATCGGGGCCGTCCGGTTTTCACACGGGAGCTGATCACGATGCTGGTCCGCGACTACATGTCCACTCAGGTCTTCACCATTCGCAACGATAAGATGCTCGTCGCGGCGCGGGAAATCATGAATTGGGCACACGTGCGCCACGTGCCGGTGGTGGACCCAAGTGGAACGGTGGTCGGCATCATCAGCCATCGCGACCTGCTGCACGCGGCGATCTCCTCGGCGACCGGGGTGTCGGAGGTGGAACGGACCCGGCACCTGTGGAAGGTGCCCATCGAACCGATCATGCGGACGGAAGTTCAGACTATCGGTCCCGACGATTCGGTTCACAAGGCGGCGATGCTCATGCGTCGCTCGAAGATCGGATGCCTGCCCGTAGTGGCGGACGGCAAGATGGTGGGGATTATCACGGAGCACGATCTGCTTGGCATCGTCGAGAAGCTGTAACCATCCCTCTATGTACCGGAGACTTGAATGACCGATCGACGTGAATTCTTCGGCACCCTGGCGTTGGGCGGCGTCGCCTTGGCAGTGGGAGCGTGCGCGACCACCGCGACCCAGGCCCCTGCCGTCACTCCGTCACCCGTGGCCAAGGACGGCCCGTTCGACAACACGTGGCTCGATCAGCTCACCGCCCGGCACAAGCAGATCTTCGACATCGGGAGCTACCAGGAGGGCGGCGGACTGTTCTACGCCAAGAACTTCTTCAACGCGCATCGCGACGCCTACGCGACGGTGTATCCCGACGTGCAGGCCGTGCTGGGCATCCACGGCGATGCCTATCCGGTGGTGTTCGCCGACCCGGTGTGGGCCAAGTACGGCTTTGGCCGGCGCGAGAAGATCAAGGATCCACGCACGGGGAAATCGGCCGTGCGCAACATCTTCTGGCAGTCCCGCGAAGGCGAGTGGATGCATGAGTACTCGGTGAACGCCCTGCAGGCGCGCGGCTCGAAATTCATTTTCTGCAACAACGTGCTGCGGTATCTCACCCGCACCCTCGCGAAGGAGGCGGGCGTGTCGTACGACACGATGCGCGCCGAGTTGGTGCACGGCCTGCTCCCCGACGTGACTGTCGTGCCGGCGATGGTGGTGGCCCTCGGCCTCGCGCAGGAGCGCGGCTGCGCCTACGTCTACGCGGGAGCCTAGAGTCCGGTGGAGGTGCAGGTGTTCGGCATGAGAAAAAGCGCCGAGACGCGGGCCGCGCTGCGCTTTTTCGCAGAGCGGCGGATCAAGACGCACTTCGTGGATCTGAACGAGCGGGCCCCAAGTCCACGGGAGCTGGAGCGCTTCGCGCGCAAGTTCGGCGTGCAGGCCCTGATCGATCGTGATTCGAAACGGTTTGCCCTGCTCGGCCTTCACGCGGCCCAGCTCACCGATACGCGCTGGATCGAGAAGCTCGAAGCGGAACCGCTCATCCTGCGCTTGCCGCTGGTGCGCTGGCAACAAGAGGTGACGATCGGCGCCGCGCCGGAGCGATGGCAGCAGTGGTACGAATCCGCCCCATGAGGACATCGAAGATCCCGATTGGGACCACCGCAGCGAAGTCCGTCGTCGTCACCCGGGAGCTCACGGTCGCCCATTTCCATCCCGGCCTCCCCGAGGCGTACGGCACGCCATTGATGATCTATCTCATGGAGATCGCCGCCGGTGACGCGATCCAGCCGTTCTTGCCGGAAGGATGGGCCTCGGTGGGGGTGGCGGTCAGTGTCCAGCACCTGGCCCCGACGCCCGTGGGCCGGACCGTCACCGCGACGGCGACCGTCACCGCCGTGGACCAAAAGACCATCACCTTCGCCGTCACGGCCCATGACGGGGTGGAGCTGATCGGAACGGGCACCCACGTGCGGGCGCCGATCGAGGTGAGCCGGTTCAACAAACGCCTGGAAGGCAAGGCGCGGGGGACCTGACATATGGATCTCAAAGACACGCTCGCGGTGGTCACCGGGGCGACCGAAGGCATTGGACGCGCCATCGCCTTCCACCTCGGACGCGCGGGCGCCCGACTCGCGATCTGCGCCCGAACCGCGAAGCACGTCGACGCAACCATCGCTGCCCTCCGCACGGACGGCCTCGACGCGATCGGCCTCCCCTGCGATGTGGCGCAGCCCGCCGCGGTGGGCGCCTTCGCCGAGTTCGTGGGGAAGGAGCGGGGAGACGCCGCCGTACTCGTCAACAACGCGGGCATCGGACGGTTCCGCCCATTGGAAGAGCTGTCCCTGGAGGACTGGGACGATACAATCGCCGTGAACCTGCGCTCGCTCTACCTGCTGACCCGGGCGTTCCTCCCCGGCCTGAAGCGCGCCGCGCAGGCGTCAGGCAGCGCCAGCATCGTGAACATCGCCTCGCTCGCCGGGCGCAATGGGTTCGAGGGCGGTACCGCGTATTGCGCATCAAAGCATGCCGTGCTTGGTTTTTCGAAAGCGCTGATGCTCGAGGTGCGCAAGCAGCAGGTGCGGGTGATCGCGATCTGCCCGGGCTCGGTCGCGACCCCGTTCATGGACAAGCAGGACCGCATGCGTCCCGACCGGGAACGGGTGCTCACGGCCGATGACGTGGCGCAGGCAGTCCTGGCGACGCTCACCCTCCCCGATCGGGCGATGGTGAGCGAGCTCGATATCCGGCCGACCAATCCCTAAGTGACCCGGGTTAACACCCGCCTGGCGGCCAAGTCATTAGCTTGCTGATGGGCATGCGTATTCTCCTCGCCGTGACCTGGCTCGCCTTCCTCGGCGCGCCGACTACCGACACGACCAGGCGGGACGCTGCCGCGTCCGGACCCCTCACCCCCCGAGATTCCGCCCTGCACGCCTTGAACCGCCTCGCCTACGGGCCCCGGCCCGGTGAAGTCGGGCGGGTGGCGGCGATGGGCGTGATGCACTGGATCGACCAGCAGCTCGACCCCGCCCGCTTGCCCGACCGCGTGCTCGCCGGGCGCGAGCAGGCGTTCGGCGTATTGGACCTCGACCCCGAGGCTCTGGCGGCCATCTTCGCGAACGCCAGGCGCGACCAGACCGAGCGGCGTCGCGCGTTCGAGCAGCTGCGTCAGGTGGTGGGGCAGGTGCAGCAGCTCGCCGTGGTGCGGGCGGTGCTCTCGGAGCGCCAGCTGCGCGAGATCATGATCGATTTCTGGGTCAATCACTTCAACGTCTACTTCGGCAAGGGCGCGGATCGCGTCCTGATGCCGGTCTACATCGAGCACACGCTCCGCCCCCGCGCGCTCGGCCGGTTCGAAGATCTCCTGATCGCGACCGCCCAGAGCCCGGCGATGATGTTCTACCTGGACAACTGGGAAAGCGTCGCCCGAGGCGCGGTTCCCCCCGGCGCCGATCCGGTTCGCCCGGGCTCGCAGGCGGCGCCCCGGGGACCAAACGAGAACTACGCCCGCGAGCTGCTCGAGCTGCACACCCTGGGCGTGGACGGCGGCTATACGCAGCGCGACGTGATCGAGGTGGCGCGCGTGTTCACGGGCTGGAGCATCGCGCGACCGGCGCAGAGCGGCCGGTTCCAGTTCTACCCATGGGCACACGACGCCGGAGAGAAGCATGTACGGGGCGTGCGTTTCCCTCCCGGGCACGGACAAGACGAGGGACTTCGCCTGCTCAAGCTGCTGGCGAACGATCCGGCCACCATACGACACGTGAGCTACAAGCTCTGTGCGCGTTTCGTCAGCGACGATCCGCCCGATGGCTGCGTGGACGATGCCGTGGACGCCTGGCGCCGCTCCGGGGGCGACATCACGCAGATCGTCCGCGCCATCGTACGGTCTCCCGATTTCTGGTCGCCGCAAGCGATGCGCGCCAAGGTCAAGACGCCGCTCGAGTTTGTCGTGAGCGCGGTGCGCGCGGTGGGCGGCGAGCCCGATTCGACCCCCGAGCTGGCGGACGTCGTGGGCCGGTTGGGGCAGCCGCTCTACATGGAGCCGTCGCCGGCCGGCTACCCGGAGTCACAGGATGAATGGGTGAATTCCGGCGCGCTGTTGCACCGGATGAATGCCGCGGTGGCCATTGCCGCCGGCCAGCTGCCGGGCGTGACGGTTTCCCTGGACGGCGTAGTCACGGCAAGCCATGCGCCCGACATCCTCATCGCGGCCGTGGACGACCGGCTGCTGGGCGGCATTCTTTCACCCCGGACGCGCGCCGTGCTGCGCGATCAGCTCAACACGGTACACGATCCACAGGTGGCGCGGTCGCTGGTCGTAGGGTTAGCGCTCGGGGGGCCGGAGTTTCAGAAGCAATGACGACTTCGAGAAGGGTATTCGTGAAGTCCGGGGGGCTCGCCCTGTTCAGCCTGGGAATGGATCCATTGTTCCTGGCTCGCGCGGCGTACGCCCCCTACCGCCCACCACCATCCCCTAGCGCCTCCGACCATCCGATCCTCATCTGCCTGTTCATGCGCGGCGCCGTGGACGGTCTCAACATGATCGTGCCGCACGGCGACCCGGTGTACTATCGCGAGCGGCCGACGATCGCCGTGCCGGCGCGGGAGGTGATCGATCTGGACGGGTTCTTCGGGCTCCACCCGCGTCTGGCGCCGTTGAAGCCGCTTTGGGACAACAAGAGCCTGGTGGCGATACACGCGGTCGGCTCTCCCGAAGCGACTCGCAGTCACTTCGACGCCCAGGACTACATGGAGTCGGGCACCCCGGGAGTCAAAGCGACGGACGACGGGTGGCTCAACCGGTATTGCCAGCACGATGCCGAGCACGCCAATACGCCGTTTCGCGCCGTAGCGTTCGGCCCGCAGCTGCCGCGGGTGCTCGCGGGAACCGCGCCGACGCTCGCCATCGATGAGCTCCAGGCATTCGGCCTGAACCTCCCCCGCCCCGCCGCGCGGGACCGTCTGACCCGGGCGTTCGAAGCCCTCTATGCGGGAGCGCAAACCGGGCTACTCGCGTCCAGCGGACAGGAGAGCTTCGAGGCGATCCGGCTGCTGCAGCGCGCCAACCCGCTGCAATACCGCCCTACAAACGGAGCCGTCTACCCGACCGGGCGACTGGGCCGCTCGCTGCTCCAGATCGCGCAGCTCATCAAGGCCGACCTAGGATTGCGTGTCGCCTGCCTCGACGCGACCGGCTGGGACACGCACACGAACGAAGGCGCGAGCGACGGCCAGCTCGCCGCCCTCTTGGACGATCTCGCCGGGGCGCTCACCGCCTTCAGCACCGACCTGGGCGAGCGGATGCGCGACATCGTGGTGCTTACGATGTCGGAGTTCGGGCGTGCGGTGAGCGAGAACGGCAGCGGCGGCACGGACCACGGTCATGCGACCGCGATGCTGGCGCTGGGCGGGCCCGTGGCCGGCGGGCGGGTATTCGGACGCTGGCCGTCGCTCGACGTTGGCGCGCGCTTCGAGGGGCGCGACCTCGCCGTCACGACCGATTTCCGCGCCCTGTTCGGGGAGATCCTGGCGCGTCATCTCGGCGCCACCGACCTGTCGGCGATCTTCCCCGGATACGCGATGCGCGCCGCGAGTTTCCCGGGCGTGATCCGCGCCTGAAACAGGCCGAGCAGCAGCGACGGGTTTGACGCATCTTGAAGCTCATGCGGGACGTGACCGGTCGACTGCTGCGCGACGCGCGGGAGGCGACGACGGTCCAAGCGTTCTGGGACCGCGCCGCCGAGTCGTTGCGGGCCTGGTCGGGGGCGGCGCGGGTCGTCCTGCGCTACGAAGCCGAGCGCGAGCGCGGCGCCGTCACCACGGACGGCGCGCCCGTGGACCGGCCGCAGACGGTCACCCGGACCGACGACGGCCGGCGGGTGGAAGTGGAGTTTCACGGCGCCCGGCCGGACGTCCTGACCATCGATCTCGAAGCCGCGGCCGATCTCATCGGCCAGCTGACTCCCATGGTCGGCCGGCGGGCCTCCCTGGAGCGCGATCAACGACTCGGCAACTTCGTCATCGAGCTGTCCCGCTGGCTGCTCGCGGCCCCCGAGCGCGACCTGATGCTCCGCTACACCCTGCAAAGCGTGATGAAGCTGTTCGACGCCGAAGGCGCTTACGCGGCCTTGCGCGAGCCGCCGGTCGACGGGGTGAGGGTGGTCGTCGCCCTGGGACGCTCGGCGGAGTTCGACGGGATGCTGCTGCCGCTCGAGCACAGCACCACCGGCCGCGTGGTCCGCAGCGGCGAGGCGCTGATCACGGACAACATCCGCGAAGAGCCGGACCTCTACATGCCGCCGGCGGCGCTCGCGGCGTCGTTGGCGCGCGCCGCGATGATCGTTCCGCTCCAGTCGTCCACCGGCGTCCTGGGCGCCATCGGCCTGGTGCGCTTCCGGCGCGGCGGCGCCGACGCGCAGGCGCCACCGGCGTTCACCATCGCGGACCTGCACTTTTTCACCGGTGTCGCCGCGCACGTGGCCGCCGGACTGGAGCTGAGCCACTCGGTCGAAACGACGCGCGCCACGGCGGACCGGACCGGCGCCATGGTGCACGCGAGCCCGCTGCCGCTGCTGCTCGTGGATCCGGTGGGGCGCGTGCATCTGGTGAACGAAGCCGGGCGCCGGGTGTTCGGCCTGGACAGCGCCACCGACGTCTCCGGCGTGCCGCTCGAACGGCTCGGCATCACGGCTCCGGACGGCGATCTCCTGCCACTCCTGAATACGGCCCGGCACGGCGAACCGTGGCACGGTCGGGTCGTCGTTCGCCAGCCGTCCGGCGACCAGCGCATCTGCGACTGCACCGTGACCGATCTCGAAGGGCTGGGCTCGGAGGACATGCTCGTCGCCCTGTACGACCGCACCGACGAGCTGCGGGCGCAGCGCGAGCTGATCGCGCGCGAGAAACTGGCGACGGTGGGTGAGATCGCCAGCGGCGTGGCGCACGAGGTGAACAACCCGCTCACGGCGATTCGCATGGAGGCGGAGCTCCTGACCACGGCCGGCGATCCCGAAACCGGGGCGGCGGCCCGGACCATCGTGCGCGAGGTGGACCGCGCGGCGAGCATCATCCGCAGCCTGCTGCAGCTGGCCCGACGAGCGGACACCGCGCCGACGCCCGTGCACGTGAACGATCTGGTCCGGGACGTGGCCGAAATTCGCCGTCGCGTCTTGCGCACTGAAAACGTCCAGGTGGAGACCGAGCTGGATCCGCAAACGCCCGCGGTGCTGGGGCTCAGTCAGGAGCTGATGCAGGTGGTGATCAACCTCGTGACCAACGCCGAGCACGTGCTGCGCCGGTGGACCCCGGCGGTGATCCGGATATCGACCGAGGGACACGAGAAATGGGTACGGCTGGTGGTGGAGGACTCAGGGCCCGGCGTCCCGGCCGATATCCGACAGCGCATCTTCGATCCGTTCTTTACGACGAAGAGCCCGGACGAAGGCTCCGGGCTGGGACTCGCGATCTGCCAGCGGGTGGTGAGCGAGCTGGGCGGCCGGATCCGCCTCGAGGACTCCGAGCTGGGTGGGGCGCGCTTCGTGGTGGAGCTGCCTGCCGCCCCGATGCACGGGATCGACGAGCTCGATATCCGCTAGTGCCGTTCCAACTATTCGCGCAAAGTCATCGGAACCCGTAATGCCTGTCGTCCTGCGTATACTGTTTGCGGCATGTTGGCGAATCAAGTTGGAACGGCACTAGGGACGGCTAGGCGACGATGCGCTTCCGGTACACGGCGAGCACGACGAGGCCGTAGGCGCCGATGGCCGCGAGCAGCAGGCCCAGCCACTGATCCGAGCCGTATTTCCACACGCCGACCGCGAGGTAGCCCAGACTGGCCAGGAACCCGAGGGCGACGACTTCCTTCCGGCCCATCAGGATCCCGAACACGTAGCCCCAGCTGAACGCGGTGAGCGCGAGCAGCGGAACCCCAAGCCGCAGAATGTGCCCGGGGTCGATCAGATTCATGGTGCCGGCGAACATGCAGAACAGGCCGAGCACCGTATAACTCGCCAAATGGAGCGCCAACGGCAGCGGTACCGTGTGGAAGCCGGCGCTGCGGGGCGTGGCGGTCGGGGCGCTCATCCAGGCTCACTTGCGTTCGAGACGCGGTTAAAATAACACGCAGACTCCGATATGCGAGTGACCCGCACCTACCTTCAGCTTGGCGACCCGAGGCAGTTTCGCTCGGGATTCGGGGACTTCCCGGACATCGTGGTGACGCCGCTGCCCGCGAACGACGTCGAGACCTACCGCCTCTGCTATCGGACCATCGGCGCCGCGTTCCACTGGCGCGACCGCTGGGACTGGACCGACGACCAGATCCGGACGCACCTCGCCGATCCCGGAATCATGGTGTATGTGGCGCGCCGGGGGGAGGCGCTGGCTGGTTACTACGAGCTGCGCCGCGTGGGCGACGACGACTCGGTCGAGGTCGCCTACTTCGGGATCGTGACCGCGGAGCTCGGGCGTGGCTTCGGCAAGCATCTGCTCTCGTGCGCGGTACGGGATGCGTGGGCGCTCGGTCCGTCGCGGGTCTGGCTGCACACGTGCACGCTCGATCATCCGAATGCGCTGCCGAATTACGTGGCGCGGGGCTTCGTCCCTTATAAGACCGAAGAGTACGAGGTAGATTCCGCCGCATGAACTTCCAGTTCCAGCTGTCCCGCAAGGCGAAGCTCATCATCGCGGGGGCCATCGTCGTCCCGATCGTGGTCTTCGCCCTGTACACCTGGAGCGCCCTGACCTGGAGTTACTCGACCGGCGAGCGCGCGGGCTACGTGCAGAAGTTTTCTCACAAGGGCTGGATCTGTAAGACCTGGGAAGGCGAGCTCGCCATGGTCAACATCCCGGGCTCGTTGACGGAGAAGTTCCTGTTCACCGTCCGGGATTCGAAAATCGCCGATTACATCAACGCCTCCCTGGGCAAGCGCGTGGCGATCACCTACGAGCAGCACAAGGGCATTCCCACAACGTGTTTTGGCGAGACCGAGTACTTCATCACCGCCGTCCGGGTGGTTGAATGACGGCGAACGGCTTCGGCGCGCGCGCCACGCTCAGGGCGGCCGGCCGGCCGTTCGAGCTGTTCCGGCTCGACGCCCTCGAGCGTCGCGGACTCCCCGTCGCCCGGCTCCCCTACTCACTCAAGATCCTGCTCGAAAACCTGCTGCGGCGGGAAGACGGCCACACCGTCACGGCGGCCGATGTCGAGAAGCTCGCGCGCTGGGACCCGAAAAAGATCCCGGACGAAGAGATCGCGTTCATGCCGGCGCGCGTGCTGATGCAGGATTTCACGGGCGTCCCCGCCATCGTGGACCTCGCTGCCATGCGCGACGCGATGGCCCAGATGGGCGGCGATCCCGAGCGGGTGAACCCGTTGCTGCCCGCCGAGCTGGTCATCGATCACTCGGTGATCGTGGACGAGTTCGGTACGCGGACGGCGTTTCAGACCAACGCCGAGCTCGAGTTTCAGCGCAACCGCGAGCGCTACGCACTGTTGCGCTGGGCGCAGCAGACCTTCCAGGGCTTCCGCGTGGTGCCGCCCGATACCGGCATCGTGCATCAGGTCAACCTGGAGTATCTCGCGCGCGTCGTGTTCACCTCGCCCGGGGAAACGCCGCTGGCATACCCCGATACTCTCGTCGGTACCGACTCCCATACCACAATGGTGAACGGCCTCGGCGTGCTGGGTTGGGGCGTCGGCGGCATCGAGGCCGAGGCCGCCATGCTGGGCCAGCCGGTGTCGATGCTGATTCCCCAAGTCATAGGCTTCCGGCTGACGGGCAAGCTGGCCGAGGGCGCGACGGCGACCGATCTCGTGCTCACGATCACCGAGCTGCTCCGCAAGAAGGACGTAGTCGGGAAGTTCGTTGAGTTCTTCGGCCCCGGTGTCCCCACGCTGCCGCTCGCCGATCGCGCCACCATCGGCAACATGGCGCCCGAGTACGGTGCCACCTGCGGCATCTTCCCGGTGGACGCCGAGACCCTGCGCTACCTCGAGTTCACCGGCCGGTCGAAGGATCAGGTGGCGCTGGTCGAGGCGTACTGCAAGGAGCAGGGACTGTTCCACACGCCGGGTTCGCCCGAGGCGGTCTACTCCGACACGCTGACCCTCGACCTTGGTACCGTGGAACCCAGCCTGGCCGGCCCGCGGCGCCCGCAGGACCGGGTCGGGTTGCAGAACGTGGGCAAGAATTTCCTGGCGGAGCTTCCCACGCTGATGCGGCCCACTTCGCCGATCGCCCCGCCGACCCCTCCCAACGGCGGACGCTGGGAGAGCGAGGGCGGCGGCACGGCGACGGCGGTCGAAGCGCCCCCGCGGCGTACCCATGTGGCGCTGAAGCTCGACGGGGAGGACTGCGAGCTGCGGCACGGATCGGTGGTCATTGCCGCAATCACGAGCTGCACCAACACCTCGAACCCTTCGGTCATGATCGCCGCGGGGCTGCTCGCCAAGAAAGCCGTCGAGAAAGGCCTGCGCTCGTGCCCATGGGTGAAGACCAGCCTGGCCCCGGGATCCAAGGTCGTCACGGACTACCTGAACCAGGCCGGGCTGATGCCGTTCCTGGAGCAGCTGCGGTTCCATCTCGTGGGCTACGGCTGCACCACCTGCATCGGGAACTCGGGGCCGCTGCCGGAATTGGTGTCGGCGGCGATCGCCGAAGGTGAGCTGGTGGTCGCGTCGGTGCTTTCCGGCAACCGCAATTTCGAGGGTCGCATCCAGCAGGAAGTCCGGGCCAACTATCTGGCGTCGCCGCCCCTCGTGGTCGCCTACGCGCTGGCCGGGCGCATCGATCTCGATCTGCAACGCGACCCGCTGGGCACGGGGAAAGACGGGAAGCCCGTGTACCTGAAAGACGTCTGGCCCAGTACGCGGGAGGTGGACGATCTGGTGCGCAGCTCCATCAAGTCGGCGATGTTTCAGAAATCGTACGGCGAGGTGTTCACCGGCGACGAGCGCTGGCGCGGACTGCCCGTCCCCGAAGGCGATCGCTTCGTCTGGGAGCCCGACTCGACCTATATCCGCCGCGCCCCCTACTTCGACGGCTTTGCGCCTACGCCCGGTCCAATCCGCGACATCGTGGGGGGCCGGGTCCTTGCGCTGCTGGGCGATTCGATCACCACGGACCACATCTCACCGGCCGGGTCGATCAAGAAGAGCAGCCCCGCCGGCCAGTATCTCGTGGCCAAGGGCGTGCAACCGGTCGACTTCAATTCCTACGGCGCGCGCCGCGGCAACCACGAGGTGATGGTGCGCGGCACATTCGCGAACGTCCGGTTGAAGAACCAGCTCGCCCCCGACACCGAAGGCCCCGTCACGGTGCACCTTCCCGACGGGGAGCCGATGTCCATTTTCGACGCCTCGGTGAAGTACCAGTCGGCGGGCACGCCCCTCATCGTGCTGGCGGGCAAGGAATACGGAGCCGGGTCATCACGCGATTGGGCCGCGAAGGGCCCGCGGCTCCTGGGCGTGCGGGCGGTGATCGCACAGAACTACGAGCGCATTCACCGCTCGAACCTGGTCGGGATGGGGATCCTGCCGCTGCAGTTCTTCCCCGAGCAGGGCGCCAGGTCCCTTGGCCTCACGGGCCGGGAGACGTTCGATTTCACCGGCCTCGCCGCCGTGCTGGCGGAGGGATTCCCCCGCGGCAAGCAGCTCGCCGTACGCGCCACGCGGCCCGACGGCACCCGGATCGATTTTCAGGTCACGGTGCGCATCGACACGCCGCAGGAGCTGCTGTACTACCGGCACGGGGGAATCCTGGAGTTCGTGCTGCGACAGCTCGCGGCGAAGCCAGCCTAAGCCGGCGCCCCGCTTACTTGCCGCCGAGTCGGACCACCAAGCCCATCGAGGCGACGATGTCGTTCTGGAATTTCGACTGGCTGTTGGTGCCGCCGAGATTGAACTTCGCCGAATAGAGGTTGTCCTCGACGTCGACGCGGACCGCGATCGACGACCCAACCTTGAACTTCCCCCCGATCCCGACGACGCCGCCGATATCCGTCGCGCCCGACAAAGAGCCCGCCCCGGCTTTCAGCGCGTCGTAGACATCTCCTCCGTGCGCAATGACACTCAGACCCGTGAGGACGTGCCACGAAGTACTCCCCGTGCGGGGGCCAACCCCGAAGAGCACTCGACCGCTGGCCAGGATGACGTGGGCCGACGTGTCCGCGCCGCCGACGCCAGCCGCGGTAATGGTGACCCCACTGGGCGTGTAGCCAAACGACCCTTCCACCCCGACGCGGTCGGCTACCTGCATGGCCAGGCGCAGGCCAAACACGAATGCCGTGTTGTGCTTCAGCGTCACCCCCGACTCGTCGACGACGTTCCCGGCCGGCAGATAGAGGCCGACGAAGGGAATGAACTCCGCCTTTCCCTGGGCAGCGAGGCAAATCGGAGCTCCCATCAGTACGGCCAGGATTCCCAAACGCATCGGTGCCTCCATGGTTCTCGTCAACGTGGGAAGCTCAAGGCGGTGAGCTTCTCCCTCACCGGCGGGCTCGCCGCCTCAAGCAATGTACTCCAGGTGTGTTCCCAAACCGCCTCCAGATACGTCACCCGCGCGGCCGACAGGGCCGTGTTCCCGGTCCCCCGGCCGAGCTTGCCGCTGACCTCGAGCGCCGCCTCGGCGAGCATCGTGTCGAGCTTCGCCTGCTCCGCAGAATCCGGGTGGGCGACGACGCGTACCAGTGTCTGGAAGTATCGCACGCCCCCGGCGGCGAGCGCTGCCCCACGGGCCGCCGCAGGCGAGACTCCGGTAGGGACGGCAAAGCCGAGCCGCGCGAATGGCACGGCCCAGTTGTCGGTCGCGAGCAGCCCGGCCGGATTGTCGAGCCAGACCCACGCATGGAGAATCGCGACCCTGGGGCCAGGTGTTTCGTGGTGCCGGTGGGCCTGCGCCTCAGCGTGACTGAGCACGAAACTCTCTTCGTCCACGCTCCCCGCGTGGGTGTGCCAGGCGGACGAAGGTACCGGGAGTCCCGTGGGCGGCGCGCTGTCCGCCAGCACCGCGAACGCGACACCCAGCAGCGTGGGTTTTCCGCCGATCGCCGCATATTCGAGCACCTGCGGCCGAGCGAGGTCGAGCACCCCGCTCACCAGCAACGCGGCGTTCACCCAATGCTCGCCCATGCTCGGGAAGTCGGGACCGACCCGCCGGTAGCCGTCCGCGATC
Organism: Gemmatimonadota bacterium; assembly: GCA_041497135.1. Classification (GTDB taxonomy): domain Bacteria; phylum Gemmatimonadota; class Gemmatimonadetes; order Gemmatimonadales; family GWC2-71-9; genus DASTHG01. The sequence goes on from JBGQFX010000001.1 coordinate 28,581, forward strand.
GCCACGGCCTGGTCCTGGTAGCGGGCGGTACCCGCCCGCACCAACGTGGCGAGGTCCGCCTGGGCGGACGCACCAGCGGCGAGCACCATGCTCGCAACGACGCAAGCCAGGACACTCGCCCTCCGTGGCATCACGGCGAAAGGACCTTGAGCTCCGTTTGACCGTAGGCGTCCAGCAGCTGCCGCAGCAGCTCCGGGGTCACGCCGCCGGGATATCGACTGAGCAAGCGAAGGCGCTCGCGTGTTTCTGGAGTCGGCCTCCGAGAGAAGCTTGCACGACTGCCGGAGGCCGTCGCCGCAGCGCGCCTAATCGATGCGAGTGGCACGAGCTCGATTACGCTGGCCTCCCGAATCAGCAGGGCGGTGTCCTGAACGCCGATCAACTCACCCACCACCGGGGACTTTCCCTTTCCGAATTCCAGCCGCACCTCGGCGCCGCCCGGACTATGGGCGGGCACGAATCTCTCCGCCCGAGGGCCAAGCGAGCACGATGACAATCCGAGGAGCACAGGCCCGAGGTATCGCGCGCGCATGGTCACCTCACCGGAACGCGGGTGGCGGCGAAACGCACTTCCAAAGTGTCCTTCACCTGCCGGTAGCGGGCGACCGCCTCGGCCAGCGCGCCGTCGGTTGGGGTGAACGGGGTGGGGCGTCGGCCCGCCGCAATCCATCCGCGTCGGATCCATTCCGTGTAATAGCCCTGGGAGGCGAGCAGGAACGTGCGCGCTGAATCCACCGGCAGTGGTCCGGTCTGCCATTCAGCGGTGAAGAACTGTCCTGGCAGCGTCTCGAGGTACCGCCCGTCGGCCGCGGCGAGACTCGCGAGCGCCGTCGTGTCTTCCGCGCCGCCGGCGCCGAGCACACGGGCAAGCGGATGGGTCGTGACCGTTGGTGTTCGGACCGCGAACGAAACGGCGATCCGATCGATACGCCAGTTGTCGGCCACGAACGAGAGCCGGACCCGCAGCGTTTGGCCGGGGGGGACGGGCACCACGATCGCGACGTCTTTCCACGCCACCGGACCGGTGTCCTTGATCCGCCCGATCTCCTGCCAGCCACCGTCCCGCCACACCGCGACCCGCATCCCCATGTGGGAGACGTACCACTGGCCCAGCTGCACGGCGGGGCCGATGCGCTCGAGGTCGTTCGCCACCCAATCGAGCGACCGGGCCCCCGCGTCGCCCAGCATCATGTCGTACAGCAGGACCGTGTTGAGGAGGCTGTTGCGCATCCGGAACACGATCGCCGCGCTGTCGGCGCCCGGCACGGTCGGGACGTCCAGCACGATCTCGTCGTCCAGGTTTCCGGGGGCGGCGCGCGCTAACGTCCCACGGTCGGTCCGGAACACGGATCCGTCCGCCTGTGCCAGCGGCCGCCGCACATCGCGTCCCGCGCGATCACGCACCACGGTGGGCGCACGGAGATTGCGGATGGCGAGCAGACGGCCACGGGCGTCCGGGAGCACGATTTCATCGATGCCGTGACGCACCTCCAGCAGCTCGAGGTGATTCAGGTAGTGCGTCTCGTACGCCTCGTTGCGGGTTTCGAGGCGCAGCTCGCCCTGAGCGTTGGGGTGAGCGCGCAGTCGATCCACGTCCCGTGCCTCGAACAGTGGCGCGATGCTGTAGGAGAACCCCTCAGCCTCGAGCACCGACGTGCCGCCGCTGTCGCTGTAGAACGTGGGGCACGAGCCGAAACACTTGGGGTCAATCGCGCACGCGATCGCAATGGCGCCGAGGCCGAGGGCCCCTTGCGTGAGCAACGACAGTGCGATTGTCGCTCCGGGGTCCACCTGTGTGCGGTAGTTCTCCATTCCGAGCACGCTGTCCAGCGGAACGAGCACGACGGGCACGGGGTTTTCCAGCCGGAGGTCGTAGCGGGTGCCGGGGCCGCGCACCGTATCCCGGGCGATGCTGACGCCCATGGGATAAACGACCGTGGACCCGCTCAGCAGATGGGCTTTCACCGGTGAGGTCACCGCAACCGAGTCACCGCGACTGATCTCATTCACGGCCACCTGGTGGACGATCCAACACGCGACGCTGAAGCAACAGACACCGGACAGGACGGCGATACGCAACGGCGCGGGCGTGGCCACGGTGGCTCCAGATGAGAGAGATCCTGCCGGATACATGTGAACTACCGGTCAAGGAGTAGTCAAGCCGGTTTCATCGACGCTTTCCCTTTCCTTCACAAAGCGCCCCTTAGGTTGCGGCAGACCTCCACCCGGTGGCGCTATGCCCGATATCGGCCTGGAACCCTACGTCGAAGCGCTCGGCGAATTCCCGATCACGGGGACGCCGAGCCAGAAACTCGAGGCCGCCGTCCAGTACGCCGTCCGCGCGCCCTCGAGCCACAACAGTCAACCATGGCTGTTCCGGATTGCGGGCGACACGCTGGAGCTGCGCGCCGACCGCTCGCGCGCCCTGCCGGTGGTCGACCCCAACGACCGCGAGCTCATCATCTCCTGCGGGGCCGCGCTGTTTCACGTGGGCGTGGTGCTGCGCCACTACGGCAGCATGCCGCGGATCGAGCGGCTGCCCGATGCGACCGATCCAGACCTCCTCGCGCGCGTGCACCTCGGCGAGCCCCGGGAGCACACGGCGGAAGACGAAGCGCTGTTCCACGCGATCCCGGCGCGGCGCACGTTCCGCAACCGCTTCGCGGACCGCTGCCTGCCAGAAGGTCTCGGCTCGATGCTCGAAGTGGCGGCCCGGGCCGAAGGGGCCTGGCTACAGGTGTTCCGGACCAAAGAGGCCCGCCACGCCGTGGCCGATCTGGTAGGGGAAGCTGATCGACTGCTGATGTCCGACAAGCGGGTCCGCCGCGAGCTCGCCCTTTGGTTGCGACCCAACCGCGGCAAGCGCCGCGACGGCATGCCGGGATACGCACTGGGCCTCGGGGCCGTCAAAGCGGCCGTCGGGCCGATGGTGGTGCGGATGTTCGACGCCGGCCGGGGCCAGGCGGCCCGGGACCGCCGGCTGGTGGCGGACGCGCCGATGCTCGCCCTGCTCGGCACGGCCCGGGACACGCCGTATCACTGGCTCGTGGCCGGGGAGGCGGTGGCCCACGTGCTGCTGCGCGCCCAGGTGAGCGACATCGCGGCGTCCTTCCTGAACCAACCGATCGAAGTCCCGGATCTGCGGACGCGCCTCCAGACGCTCGCCGGGCGCGACGGATACCCGCAATTGCTGCTGCGCCTGGGATACGGCCATGCCCTGCGCGCCACGCCGCGACGCCCGGTCGCCGAGGTCGTCGAAGCGTAATCGGGAAAGAAAATCGAACGCCGGGACCAGAATCGGCCCCGGCGTTTTTCATGCGCTCACTTCACTCACGGTTTCAGCGTCTTCGGCACCGTGATGTCCACCTTGATCTGGCGGGCCTTGGATTTCTCCAGCTTCGGCAGCACCAGCGTCAGCAGACCGTGCTCGTAGCTTGCCTTGATCGCCTCGGGGTTCACCGTAGCCGGCAGCGTGAAGCTGCGCTCAAAGGTTCCGTAGGTCCGCTCATAACGATGGACCTTCTCGGCCTTCTCTTCGGCGATCTGCTCCTTCGTGCCCTGGATCGTGAGGACGTTGTCCTCGACCGAGATCTTCATGTCCTCCGGCTTCACGCCGGGGATCTCCGCCACGATGCGGAGGAACTCGGCTTCCTCGAAGATGTCCACCACCGGTACCCAGGCCGCGGTCGGAAGCTCGGGGGTCGCCCAATCGACATAGGTGAGCGGCTCGCTGAAGTATTTCCCCATGCGCCGCTCCAGCGTGTAGAGCAGGTCGAGCATCGGGTCCCGAACGGGTTTGCGAATGACTCCGAACATTGTTTCTCACCTCCTCTCGTGCCGGTAAACATAGAACCGCGGCAATGAACCGCCGTTGAAAGGAGTATGAGAAAACGCCTCAATCGCTTCCCGGCGGGCGCCTGCCCGCGACGGTCTGCAAGTAGACCAGGATGTCCGTACCCACCGTGCCGCCAGGTGGCTTGACCTGCATCCGCTCCATGTTGCGTTCCATCCGTGCGTACACCGTCGGCCAATCCTGGGCGGAATGCACGCGTGGGTCCGGCAGCGCGTGGCACTGGCTGCAGACGGTGGCAAATTCATCGCGGCCTCGCCCTGCCGGCAACACCGAGCCGCTGATCTTCAGCGCATTGGCCGTGAGGTAATTCAGCACGGTGTAGCGATCAGCCGCCGTCGGCGCCCGCACCCCGATCGATGGCGGGAGGAAGTCCATGCGCAGCCACATCCGCCGGGCCACGCTGGGCCAGTCGGTGGCGCTGTGCGCCGTGGGAACCGGCAGGGCATGACACTGCCCGCAATAGGTCACGAGTACCTGGGCGCCCGGCGATTGGGGATCGGGCAGATCGCCCGGGGCGATGCCCGCGGGGGGAAGCGCCACCTTGGCTGCCGCGAGCAGCAGTTGGTCGGACTGGCTGAGGCCCGCCGCCGTCGTTGCAGTATCCGCGGCCTTTTGGGCGGGCTGGGTGGACCGGCATCCCACGACGGAGTACGAGAAGAATGCCAGAGCCATGAGGCTGACCGCACAACGCATAGCGACCTCCAGAGGTCCAGGACCGCACCAGCACGCTACGGCCTTCTGCATCAGGGTCGGGCTAAGATACGTTGAGCGAAGCCAGCCTGAAATGCCCGTGCAGTCAGGTACTTCGCGCCTCCGCCTCCGTCCAGGGCGGCAAGATCTTGACCAGCACCCAGAGGATCAGGAGCGGCAGCGCGAGCAGCCCGAACGTGATCGCGACGCCTTCCGACCCCAGCACCTCCACCTTGTAGACCATCAAGCCACGCAGGCTCTTGGAGAAGAGCTGTCCTCCGACCACGACATTCCACCGGATGCTGAAGATGCCGATCTCGACGAGCACCGCGGCGACGAGGTAGATCAGCCGCCGGAGCTCGTCGGAGCCGCGGGCGGCCCCTCCGCGCCGCAGCGCGGGCGAGGTCGTCCCCAACATGACCAGGGGGACCAGGGTCCCGATCACGAGCTGGAGCACGATCAAGCTGAGGAACAGCCGGCTGCTGATCATCTGCGATAGGATGCCGATCGATTCCTCGGATTCGTACAGCCGATGCAGGAAGTCGAGCATCTCGAGCGAGACGTCGATGATCATCGCGTAGAACAGGAAGCTGGCCAGCTTGTCCACGCACGGCATGTTCACCGGGCGCGACCGCAGCAAGCTGGTCAACATGTAGAGAATCAGCACTAACGCGATCCCGGAGACGATGGCCGAGAAGAGGAACACCACCGGCATGAGCACGCTGCTCCACCAGGGGTTCGCCTTCACCGACCCGAAGATGAATCCCACGTACCCGTGCAGTAGGAAGGCGGACGGAATACCGATCACGGTGATCACGCGGCCGGCGGAGTCGTCAAAGCGGAGAGACCGCTCTGACACATCAGTCGCGCCGAGCGTGAGCGCGTAGAAGAACCACTTGCGCACGCCGTGGGCGGTTTGCGCCCGCAGCACGAGGTCCTTGCGCCACTCGAACCAGACCTCGAGCAGCAACACCACGGTGAGATACCACGCGTACACGAAGCCGAACATGGCCATGGCCGACTGGCGGTTGGGCGTCAGGAAGATCTCGTAGGAGCGCTCCGGATGCCCGAGATGCCCGAGCAACGGCAGCGGGGCGACCAGCAGGAACGCCAGGGCGGTCAGCAGCGCCAGCCGGTAGGTGGGCTGCACTTCCTTGACGTTGAACACGCGCTCCAGCGAGGCCAGGATGAAGGCGCCCGCCACGAGACCCGTGATGTACGGGTAGAGGACGATCAGCAGGCCCCACTGCAGCTCGTACTCGTTGGGGTAGATGTAGCCCTGCACGATTACCGCACCTCCCCGTCGAGGTTGGCGTAGTAGACCTTCGGCTTTGTGTTGAGGTGCGGCTTCAGTACTTGTACGTCGTTCATGCGCATGAAGCGCGCGAGCGGCGTGGCCCGCTCTTCGACCTCGCCGAAGGTCCGGGCTCCCGTCGGGCACACCTCGACGCACGCCGGCACCAGGCCGCGGACGATCCGGTGGTAGCAGAGGGTGCACTTCGCGGCGACGTGCTTGGTGGGATGGAACCAGCGCGCCCCGTACGGGCAGGCCTGGATGCAGTAGCGGCATCCGATACAGTATTTCTCGTCCACCAGCACGACGCCGTCACGCGTGGCGAACGTGGCCCCGACCGGACAGACCTGCACGCATGGCGGGTTGGCGCAGTGGTTGCAGAGCTTGGGGACGAAGAACGAACGGCGCATGCCGCGTTCGTTCTCGAGGGGCGGGAACCCGTCCATCCCCCCGTTGGGGCTGTCGACCGTCACCTCCCCGTCGTTCTCGATGATGTAGCGCTCGACCCACGTATTGAAGTGGGAGGCGTCGGCCGGGACGTCGTTCTCCGCCTTGCACGCGGCGACGCAGCGGCCGCAGCCGATGCACTTCTCGATGTCGATGCCCATCCCGTAGTAGTGATCGGTGGGATCGTAGCCGGCGGCGCCGGCAGCGGCGCCCGTTTCCTGACCGCCGGCAGCGGGGATACGGATGACGGCCACCAGCAGCGGGGCGGCGGCCCCGCAGGCCTTGAGGGCCGCCTCCACGAACTGGCGGCGATCCAGCCGTCCTGGAGTCGTCGGCTCGTCCCGCATTACTTGGCCTCGGGATAGTGGGGGTAATGGCACTGCCAGCACAGGTAGCGCTGATAGTGCGTCGCGAGGTCGACCCGCGGCGCTTCCGGCACCCGTGTGGCCGCCTTGTCGTGGCATTGGCCACAGAACGCGCGATCCGTCGGCTTGGTGGGGCGAACGGCGTGCGGGCTGACCTTGTGCTCCTGCGGCACGGTGTGGCAGGTGATGCACGGCAGGTTCACGTGATGCGAGAGGGCCTTGAGACGTGCGATCTGTGCGTGGCAGGCGCTGCATTCCTGCGGCACCCGGGGCGGCACGGGGGCGTGCGGATCATGACAGGTGATGCAGGGCTTCAGGGGATTGTGCGCCACAGGATCGATTTGAGGAAATCCGGTGGGCCGGGAGGCGTTGTACGCGTGGCAGCGAACACAGAACGAGCGATCCCGTGGCGCCGGGGGCGTGACGTCCGCCGGTCTGCCGACGTGAGCTTCCTGAGGCCCGTGGCACACTTCGCAGCCGACACCCCGATGGTTACCCGCGAGCCGCAGGGCCGAGACGTCGTCGTGGCACTCCTCGCACTCCTGGCGCCCGGCGTAATGCAGCGGTCGCGCCGCGATGGTATCCACGGCCGCCGCCCGGTAATGCCCAAACTTGCCGAACGTCGCCGGGACCAAGGCCGAGCGCGCGGCGACGAGCACCGCGATCGCCGCTGCAAACACGATGGCCAGACGAGGGACCTGCTGGGGCAGCCTCACCTCACGCCTTCCTTCGCGATTGGCCTTCTGCGGAACGGCTTATGCGTAGCCCGCGGCGCATGAATAAACGATGAATTCCATGTGATGGCTGATCAGATTCAGATATGGCGAGTTGTACGGAGCCCGGTGCCGTCACCACGATCGAGGGACTATCTTTGCTATCGTCGCACGATCCCGTCCGCCGACGGAAGGGAACACGCTGGACGCGTGCGCGTACAACCTCGCAACCCCTCGCCGGAGGTTTCATGAAACGAGTCGCGGCAGTTCTCGCGGTTGGCATCGCACTCTCGCTCACGATCGGCACGCGCGTGGCCGCGGCACAGGCACCGGACGGGCAAGCGCTATACCGGCAGCACTGTAAGACATGCCACGGCGGCACCGGAACGCCAACGGCGCGCATGGTGGGTCTGTATCCCAAACTCAAGACCCTGTCGGACTCGGCCTTCATGGCCAGCCTGTCGATCGATTCGATCGTGAACCTCGTGAGGAAGGGCCGGGGAGACATGAAGCCGCTCGCCGACAAGCTGACGGCGGATCAGATGACGGCGGTGGCGCACTACGTGAAGACGCTGCCAGGCGCACACACGCCATAGATCGGCCGCGATCGCCACGAGCACCAAAGGGGGCCCCACGCGAATGCGCGGGGGCCCCCCTTGTGTGTCCGTCCGGATCGTGGCCTTAGGGCTTACGCGGCGGCGGGAACGTATCGTAGAACTGCGGCGCTGCCTCTTCCCGCCCGTGCCGCGAGCTGAGATACTGCGCCAGCTCTTCGATCTCCTGGTGGGTGAGCGCGGGCGGTCCGTAGGACGGCATGCGCGATTCGGCGTGGAAGCGACTCGGCGATTCGAGGAAGCTGTGCAACCACCCCGCCGAGTGGCGCAGCCCCACCGTCGTAAGATCGGGGCCTTCCTCTCCGCCCTGGCCCGCCACGCGGTGACAGCCGCCGCACTGCTGCGACTGGTACAGCGCGCGCCCGGCGCGCTGGATCGAGCTCAAGGGCGCGGCCGGCTCCCCAGGCCCCTTTGGAACGCGACCCGCCGCCCCGATCAAGAACCCCGACCCACCGAGGATGAACGCCAACGCGACCAGCGCGACAGGCCGGTGCAGCAGATTGCGCGTGCTTCCCCGGTCGAAGAACGGGAGGCCAAACAATACGATCAGGAACGCGGTTGGAACGCCGACCGCGATCAGGCTCTCCAAAGACCCGGGCACCAGCTTGAGGAGCTGGTAGATGGGCAGGAAATACCACTCCGGTCGGGGCACGTACGACGTGTCGGTCGGGTCGGCCGGCGCCTCCAACGGCGCACCGAATGCCGCCGCGATCAGCACGATGATGAGCACGACGGCCGCCGAGACGATCGCGTCCTTCCCGAGAATGTCCGGCCAGAATCGCATCCCGCCCTTCTTGGTGGCCGCGTAGGCTTCCCGGTAGTAGGGCGGGTACGCCGGGTCGTTCGTCTTTCGCGGCGAGCCGACTTCCAGATCCTTGGGGCGCGCCGCGATGCCCTGGCGGATCAACACGATCATGTGCCCCGCAACCACGACCGTGAAGACCAACGGCAACCAGAGGGAGTGGAACGCATAGAAGCGGGCCAGCGTTGCCGCCCCAAGCTCCGAGCCCCCGCGCAACAGCGCGACGAGGGCTCCGCCCATGAGTGGCGTCGTCCCGGCGATGTTGGTCCCGACGGCGGTCGCCCAGTAGGCCTTCTGATCCCAGGGCAGCAGGTAGCCGGTAAAACTGAACCCCATGACGACCAGGAACAGCACGACGCCGAGCAGCCAGTTGACCTCGCGCGGGTACTTGTACGCCCCGACGGCGAACACCCGGATCATGTGCGCCACAAGGAGGACCACCATGGCGCTTGCGCCCCAGTGATGGATGCCACGCAGCAGCGAGCCGCTCGCGACCTGGCGGGTGATGTAAAGGATGCTGTCGTAGGCGTGATCCGGAGAGGCCGAGTAGTACGTGGCGAGGGTGGTGCCCGTGATGACCTGCACCAGAAAGACCGTGAACGTCGCGCTGCCCAGCGTATGCCACCAGGTCAGACGCGCCGGGACCTCCCGGTCCAGCAGGTCGCGCTTCGCCCCCAGCAAGTCGAGGCGGTCATTCAGCCAATGGAACATGGAGGCCATGGCGATCACGTCCTGACTTTCTCTGGGACGCCCAGGCGGTAATCCTCATACTCGGCGTACACGATGCCGTCTTCGACCTTCACCGCCAGCTGGTCGAGAGGGCGTGGCGGTGGGCCGCCCAGCACGGCTCCGGTCTTGATGTCGAAAAAGCCGGTATGACAGGGGCAGCGGAAGACACTGTGCTCCTGGTCGAGAGAGTAATTGCAACCGAGATGCGTGCACCGCCCGTTGTAGACGGTGAAGTGCTCACCGTCCTCGGTGTAGATCCACACGCTCCGCAGTCGCCGCGTCTCCACCCAGGCGTCGGCCCCCGTGTCGACGAAGTCGATTTTCGTGGGCGTATCCGGGTCGAATTGATCGACTTCACCCAACCGAATCCACTTCTCCAGATGCGTTTTCTTGAAGGTGGGGGACAGAAACGCGCGCGCCGCCGGGAAACCGGCGAGCAGCGTCGAGAGAAACCCGCCGATTGCCGTCGCCCACTTCAGGAATGCTCGTCGTCCGGCGGCCAGAGGGTGTTGTGGTTCGGTCGCCATCCCATCACCTCCCATTGAGAAGACCCTCAGCGAATCGGGATCGCCGTGCCGTGGCACGCCGTACACATCTCCGGATTCTTGCGCCGCATCCGGTTTGCGTCGAACCCCGGCCCGTGGGGATTGAAGCGCCGTCCCCCGACGGCCGAATGGCACGTCAGGCAGTCGCGCTCGACGTGGCATCCAACGCAGCTCTCGAGACTCTGGCGGGCGGCGCGCCCGTGACCCGCCGCGAAGAAGCGGCTGGCATCGTGGTAGCCGGACCGCAGCGGGCCGCTGCTCACGAGTCCAGCCGACGCGTGACACGTCGTGCAGAAGCTGCCGACATTGTGACAGTCACCGCAAGAGGTCTCGCGCGCGTAGGCCGCCGCGGGGTGGCGGGTGAGGAAGCCCGCCGGGTGATAGCCGGGCCCCGCCGCCGCACTGGGGCGGTGGCACTCGAGACATTCCGTGCGAACGTGGCAGCCCGCACAGGAGGCTGGCGTCGTGGCGGCGATCTGGCTGTGCCGCGCGGCAAAATTCTCCCGATGAGACTCGGGCGGGTGGCGTACCGGCTGGGCGCCTGTGCTCCGCCCCGCTTCGCTCGGATGCAACGCGACCGAGACCTGCTGCGATGGAGCGTGGCAGGCGAGACAGCTCTCACGGGTATGGCACGTGGCGCACGCACGGGCGTCCTGGCGCAGCCTCGCGCCGTGCTGCGACAGGAAGGCGGCTTCGCGATGCGAGGACGGCGCCACGAGGTGGACCGCGATCGCCCGCGACCGCGCATCGGCGCCGAGCGCCTGGATGGCCGGCTGCTCCGGCGCATCGACGTGGCAGGTGATGCAGAAGTCGCGGGCGTGGCAGACCGTGCAGCTCGCGGCCACGGAATCCTTCGTGGCCTTGGCCAGCGCGCCGTGGCCCTCGCGGCTCACGAAGCCGGGCTGCTGGTGCGAGGGAGGGGCGGGAAAGGCGGCGATGTCGGCTGGCTTGAGGGAGGCCGCACGCACGAGCGGCAAATGGCAGGTCCCGCACAGGCTGTCCGGCGCAGCGAGGTGCTGCTGGACACCGGGCCCATGGCACTCCAGACACCCTTCGGGAGTGGCTCGGCGCACCGTCATCCAGGGCGCGCCGGGCGCGATATGACAGTCCTGGCACTCGAGTGACTGCGTCCCCTGGGCCGTCTCTCGGGTCATGAGCGGAACCAGCTCGTGGGCGAACTTCAGATTGCTGGGATGCTCCTCCTGCGGCGGTTGCCAGCTGACGACCGGGCGTTTGGCGCCGTCGTGACAGGTGGCACAGCTCGCCGAATCGGGCCACATCGCCTGCTCGGGATCCTCGGCCCCCTGATGGCAGGCCGTGCACGTGGGGAACAGGCGGGCGTGTCTCAGGTGGTCGAATTCTGGTAAGGCGCCTGGTTGCTGACCGCGCAGACCAGCAGCGGGCACCGCCGCCAGGACGGACGCCAGCGCCAGCATCCCGAACCGGGTCATCATCGCTCTGACCTCCCCCCCGGCAGCAGCCGGATCGAAGGTGGCAACCCGCGCAGATCGGCGGCGCTGCCAAACAGCAGGACCACGCGCGCGCTCACCCGCAACTGGCTCCAGTCGAACGCGCCGGCGTCCGGGCGACGGTGAATCTCCTGATAACGGTTGGCCGACACCCCGAGGCGCACGCGCGCGGTCGGCTCGAGTTGCGCGTCGATCCCGAAGGTCCGTACTTCGGCCTCGTTGAAGCGGAACTCCAGAGGGCGGGTGGCCGCGGAACCGAGGAGCGTCAGCGTGAGGCGCCGGGACGGCGCGTAGCTCAGGGTTCCGCCGACCGCCGCCGCGCCCGCGCCGGGGCCGAACTCCTCACGGTACCCCGCGTCCAGGGTCCAGGCGGATCGAAGGTGGTAGGTCCCCCCCAGCTCCCAGCGCCAGCCATCACGCTTCGCGCTGAACAGCGGCGTCGCCACGTCGGCTTCGTCGAACTCGTACCGCTCCCAGCGGCCCCGCAGCTCGAGCCGGGGAACCGGCGCCACGGTCAGTGATGCCTGGACGGCATGGTACGGCACCGGGCTAAACGCACCCCAGATCGTCCAGAGATCGAAGTGCGGGCGGTAGCGACGGGCGCCGACCATCGCCTGCACGTTGCGCCGCGCGTAGGTGAGCGACGCCTCGGCGCTGCCCCACCAGCCAGCCGCGATGTCGTAGTCGGCGCCGCCGGCCAGCCGGAACCCCACCAGCGAGCGCACGGCGGCGCCGAGGCCGACGCGTTCCGACACGAAATGGTCCGTGCTGGGGTCCACCTGGCGCTGATAGTCGACGCGCACGTCCGCCGGGCCAGACGTCCACCCCGTGCTGGCCCCGGCCACGAGCTGTCGCCGCAGCGGCTGGAAGTCATCCAGCGGGTTCAGCGCGGGACTGGTGACGGGAAGCGCGACGCCGCGCGCCAACCCCCACCCCAGGTACCCTCGGATCTCGACGCCGCGACGCGCATCGCGCAGCACGATGCCCGCGCCGTCGAAGCCCGTGGTGCCGAGCCGGGACGCCACGATTTGGCGGCCCAGTCGGACCGTTGCGCGGGTCACGGCATACTCCGCATAGCCCTCGAGCAGCTGCACGGCGGGGTCGGTCCCGGGCCAGACATCGGCCGTGCCGAGGTCCACACCCAACCGGGCGGCCGCGTGTACGCTTACGCCGGGGAGTCCCAGGCCCCACACGGTCAGGTCGGCGGTTGTCGTCAGGGGACCGCCGCGCCGCGTCGGGCCAGGCCGGAAGAACGAACAGTAGGGTGCGCCGGGCCGGCACAGCACGGCGAAGCCGTCAGGGGAGACAGGGCCGCTCCCCGGCGCCATGACGGTATCGGTGACGGCGATGCTGTCGAGTGTGACGCCCCGGTAGGCAACGCCCTGGGCCCGCGTATCGAGTCGCAGCCGGTATCCTTGGGCGCCGATTCGGTTGGCGCCGCCGAGCAACAGCAGGATGGCGGCCGCCGCAACGAGAGGAAGATGAGTTCTCAATGGAGTACCGCCCAGAGAACGAGGGCAATGACCAGGATGCCGAGTCCCAGCGAGACGAACCCCAGCACCATGGACCAGAGGTACGTGGCGCGGGACACCGGAGGCGCGGCCAGCCCTTCGATGGCTCCCGCCTCCTGTCGGCGATCGTACTCGAGTGGATGCTCCTCCTTCATGTAATCCGCCGTCGCACGCCCGGTGAAAATAACCAGATCGATGGGGAACTTCTCCGGTCGCAGATGCACGTTGAAGAAGTGGATCGTGAAAATGAAGCTCATCGCCAGCAGGGCTTCATCGCCATGGATGATCGTGGCCACGTTGAACGCCCAGCCCGGCAGAAACCGGGCAAAGAATTCGGGGAACCAGAGCAGCAGCCCCGAAGTCCCGATGATGGCGACCCCCCAGAACACCCCCAGGTAGTCAAACTTCTCCATGTAGCTGTAGCGGTCGAACCGCGGCCGCGGCCCCCGTCCGAGAAACCACTTGAACATCCCGATCAGGTCCCTGAGGTCCTTGGGTTGCGGCGTCATGGAGTCGGGTCCCCAGAGAATCCGCTTCCACGGTGTGCCGTGGAGCCGGCGATAGATCAGCGAGCCCAAGTGGGTGAGGAAGTACCCGAAGGTGATGAGCGCGCAGAACCGGTGGATGAGTCCCGCCGCCTGGAGTCCGCCCATCGCCCGCACCAACACCCGCGCCCACGGTGCGTACGCAAAGCGGAGCGGGAGGCCGGTGAGGACGAGGAGGATGAACGAGAAGATCACCAGCGCATGCAGGGTGCGTTGCAAGGGCGTGAAGCGCCACAGGTAGCGTGGCTCACCACGATCGGCGGCGTTCAATGCGCGCGGTGTCATCGTTCAGCCCCCGAGCTCCGGCCGGCCCGACCGTTCGCCCGCCCCGCGTCCGCCGCGCGCGCGATCGATCGCCAGACGGGTCAGCCACAGGAGCGTATGAATGCCGAAGAAGCCCAAGACGCCGGCCAGCAGCGTGGTCATGAACAGCCAGCTCCAAAACAGCTGCGGGTACTTCGCCCGATCCTTCGGATCGCCGTGGGGCCGGTAGCCTACGAAGTTCTGGCCGGCCGCCGGGTGGCACCGCGCGCACGTCGCGACCCGATTGGTCGGGAACACCGACGACTTCGGATCCGAGGCGGGACGCATGTCGTGCGCGGTGTGGCAGTCACTGCACGTGGCCGCGAGCGTGAATCCGAGGCGCGTCACCTGGCCGTGATAAGTCTCGAAGTACGTCTCGTAGAGCCGCTCGTGGCAGGTGCCGCATTCCGCCACGACCCCGAGCTGCCACTGCGGCTCATTGGCGCGCACGATCCCGTGCGCCGTGTGGCAATCCACGCACACCGGGGCCTCGTGACCCTCGCGGTTCTTGCGCCCGCTCCGGTAGGCCACGCCGTGGGCGGATTGCTCGTAGACCTCCGCGACACCGACGTGACACGCGCCGCAGGTCGCAGGGATGTTGCGCCGGTTGACCGACGATTCCGCGGAATCGGCGGGAAGCACTTTGTGAGCGCCATGGCAATCGTTGCACGTCGCTGAGACGACCAGGCCGTCACGGGTGAGCGCGTTGCCGTGCACCGTCTTGTAGTACTCTGCGACGGCGGTGCGTGCCTGGGCTTTGTCGGCCGTCGCGAAGTACGTGCCGGTGATGCGGGGATCGGCGTGGCAGCCGCCGCACAGCGCCGCCACGTTCAGTGGGTGGCTCGGCGAGCGACGATCGGCGGCCCCGTACACGAGGTGCGAGCCATGACACCGCACGCACGTGGGGGCGTCTCCCGTGGACGCGGCGTTGGCGGCGTGAATCGACGCGGCCCAATCCCGGCCCTCTTGCTCGTGACAGGTCTGGCACGGCACGACCCGGCTCGCTACCTGATGGGGGTATCCGGCGTCGTACCCCCGGTGACAGTCCGGGCAACGCAGCCCGCTGTGCCGAGTGTCCTGGAGGATCGTGGCGGGTACGAAGAGCGACGAGTCCTGCGCGGCACCCGTCCGCCCAAGCATGAAGTCTCGGTTGCCGTGGCACTTCTCGCACTCCACGACTCGTGAAGCTTGGCCATATGCCCCCGCAGCGCCGAGCCATACGGCCGCGGCGAGGAGCCAGAACAGTCGAGCCGATCCCCGCGGAGCCATTGTCTTACTGCCCCGCACTCTGCATCGGGGGCACTTTGTGACACGTCTCGCACGCCTTCCCGGGGTTGTGCCCGGTCGCCTTTTCCACGTGACAACTAGTGCAGATCTGCCGCGACCAGTGCTTCAGGGTCGTGGTCGTCTCGTGGCATTCCACGCAGGCCACGTGCGCCACGCGGGTATGCTGCTCGTATACGCCGCCTCGATGACAGGACAAACACGCGCGTTCGGGCTGGTGATGCTGGTCGTGACAATTGTCGCAGTTGATGTCGCGCGCGCTCATACCGGGCGGCATGTGGCACGCGGTGCAGGCGAGGCCGGCCTGGCGGTGGACGTCGTGAGAGAAATCGCCGGTGGCCAGCTTCAGGGTCTCTACCGGAACTCCGCCCGGGCCGGCGTGGCAGGGCGTGCAATTCAGGGCACGGGCCGCACTGTGGTGACAGCCATCGCATCCCGCTCGGGAGGCGATCGTCGTGCCACCGTGTTTGTCCAGGGGGGTATGGCATTCGATGCACGCCAGCCCGGCCCGCAGCACGTGTGGCCCGTGATCGAACGCGCCGCCCTGGAACGACGACTTGGACCGCTCCACGCCGACGTGACAGCGGAGGCAGGCGTTCTCCCCTACCGCGGGGCCCAGACTCACGGCCGGCACGGCATAGGGAAGCCGGCCCGCCCTCACGGCGTCGCGTACCAGTTCCACGGCCGCCCGCAGCAGCTCGTCGGAGTAGACCACGTTGTGCGCTGGCTTTCCGATCCGTACGAGGTCGACGTTCTCCTGCGCCTGGCGGAGCAGGCTGTCCGAAACCGCGCGCTGCCGGACCGGTACCGCGCTCAGGGCCGCCCGCGCGCCGGCCACGATCGGCGCGACGCGTTGGATCTTGCGCTCCATTTCGCTCTGCCAGGACGGGAGCAGGTTGGCGTAGCGGATGCCGTGACAGGACAGGCACGAGGCCTCGCCGGCCAGGCGCACGCGCTCGTGGCCGCGCAGCGTCGTGGGCTGGCCATGGCAGCCGACGCACGACACACGCGCCAGGAACATCCTGCTCGGCACGCTTCGGGCATCGTGACCGCCCATCCCCGCGTACAGGCGGCGCTGCGCATCATGGACCTGCGTATGGCAGCTGCGGCAGTCGAGCTCGAACGTGGTGGCGAGGGCCACCACCCGGTGCTCGATCGGCGTATGGCACTGGGTACACTCGACTTTATGCTCGGCGATGTGGATCCGATGCATGAGCGTCGTGTTCTCGAACTGCTCGAGGCGGGCAGGCTCGTTGTGGCAGTTGAAGCAACGTGCCCGCTCGGCCGCGCCCGTGCCCGCCGTCACCTCGCCGTGACAGGAGAGGCAGGAAATGCGGTCGCGCACGTACTGGGAATGGTCGACAACATACCCCCCCGGGGACTCGATCCGCGGCGGGGATGGGTGACACCCGGTGCAACCCGCGATGGGCGCGCCCGGCGGCCGATCCTTGAAGTGACAGAGAAAGCACGTGACTTCCGTGACGGCGAGATGCTGTCCCTGCACAATCTGCGAGTGGCAGCTCGTGCAGCGCAGTTGCTTGCCGCGACGCAGCTCCCCGAGGTGCGCCGCGTGGTCGAAGCGCACGCCCCGGTAATCGACGAGGCCCTCGACCTTCCGCTCCGAATGGCACCCCGACCGGAGGCACGCCGCGTCCTCGATCTCCGCCCACGGCCTCACGCCGTACGAACCGGTGACGTAGCGGACCACCTGGTTGGCAGCCTGAAGCTTCCCCATCGCCTCCGCCCGGATGCCCGGCGCGTAGTGGCACTTGATGCAGGGCACATCGCGGTGTGAGGACGTGGCCCAGGAGTCGTAATAGGGCTGCATGATGTGGCAGCTCTTGCAGAACCCCGGACGGCCGCTGAACTCGATGAATCCCACGGTGGTCACGGCCAACAGAATGACGGCCAGGATGCCCACGGGGATCAGCACCCGCACTACCCGCGAGAGGCGGCTGCGTTGGGGGGGAACGCTCGTCATGTCCGGCCGGCTTCGCGCGTGAGCCCGCGCAGCGCGAACCAGGCCAGCACGAGCGACGCCAACGCGAGAAACCACACGGGCACAAGCAACAGCTTGTGCTCCCACTGCTGCTCCGCCGCCACCTCCGCCATGCCGCGCAGATCGCGGGAAATCGAGCGCACCTGCCGGGTCAGCTCTTCCATCTGGTCGATGTCGAGGCTGTGCTGCGCCTCAGCGATCTGCTGGTAGGCGGTCAGTGCGGTCTGGTAGCGGAACCGCGCGTCGCCGGTCTGCCGCCCGGCGAGCGTCAGCTGCCCGATGGCGCGCTCGGCCGCCTGCAGGTCCTCCGTCGCCTGGGCGGCGCGCTGCTGGATCTGGCCCCCCAGGGTGTGCGCACGCGTGCCCGGGGCGTGACACCTGGCGCACGCCGAGGCGATGCGATCGGCCGGCACCCGCTCGGTCTCGTGATTGGCGTGACATCCCAGGCAGCCCGCGAGCTTCCCGGCATGGGCGGCCCGGCCGTGCGGACCCCGGTCGAACGCCCGACCCACGAGCATGTGACACCGGCTGCACACGTTGGCGATCTCGGTGACCGTCGGCGGCAGCGCGGAATGGGAGCCGTGGCACCCCATGCAGGTAGGGGCCGCGAAGTTCTGGTCCCGAAACAGCGCTACCCCGTGCGCGCTACGACGGAACTGCTCGACCTGGTTCGTCGCAAGGTGGTACTTCGCCATGAGCCGCTTGTCCTCATGGCAGCGGGCGCACGTGGTCGGGATGTTGGTGGGGTACACGGTGCTGCGAGCGTCGTCCGGCCGCAGGATCTTGTGGGCGTCGTGACAATCGGTGCATGTCGGCGCGTCCTGGTTGCCGTTCAGCAGCAACAAGCGGCCATGGCGACTGGTGCGGAATTCGGCGACCTGACCGCTCGGCAGGCCATACTGCCGCATCCGATTCGGATCCGAATGGCACGAACCACACAGGGCGACCGTCGCGACCTTCCCCGGCGCTCCCGTGAAGCGGCCACGGTGGGCGGCGGGCAGGGTGAAGGCGGCCGGGTCGCCGCCATGGCAATCGTGACACACGATCCCGCGCTCTGCATGCACTCCCTGGACGAAGGCCGTCCGCTTGTCCGCGTGGCACGAGATGCATCCATAGGTCGTATCGAGCTGCGCCGGCTGCCCCTGCATGGTCGTGACCACAACGGCATGCGCCGATGACGGCTGCACGCCGGAGAGCGCCAGCGCGATCACCGCTCCCACGATGCCGGACCTCATCGGGTCGTCCCAGCGCTGTCGGTGCTGTCGCCGGGAGGCGCTGGCTGCGATGCGCCGACCCCCGGCTGGGGGCTCGCGCGCTGCTCGCTCGGCACGGGAGCAGGCTCCGAACGGAGCCGTCGGCCCGCCATCCACGCGACCAGGAAGCCCGTGAAAAAGAGGAGCCCGAGGGTCGCCACCACCGGTCGCCGCCGAAGTGACCGCTCCGGGTGCCGGTCGAACAGCGGCACCAAAGCCAGGCTCAGCGCGAGCAGTGTGAAGGCGGTAAAGCCCCACACGCCCAGGTAGTGCATGAGCGCGCGCGAAACGTCCACGACGATCCAGGTCGAGCGGATAGTCTCGGGGGCCTGGGCGGGATTGGCGGGGTCGCCTACCGGACGCGGCCACAACACCGCTGCCGTGATCACCACGGCGCACGTCAGCACCGCGACCATGAACGAGCGCAGCAGGTGATCGGGAAAGAAGCCGCGGCCCACCCCCGGGGCGCCGGTGGGCCGCTCGAGCGGGGCCACACCGTGCCTCCGTACCATCGTGAAATGGAAGACCAGCGCTACGAACGCGATCCACGGCAACACGATCACGTGCAGACCGAAGAAGCGACTGAGGGTGGCGCCGGAGACAATCGGGTCGCCCCGCAGCACTCCCACGGCCACTCCACCGAACAGCGGCACCCCGGCGACTACGTTGAGGGCGTCCGTCGTCGTCCAATACGCCCACTGGTC
Source organism: Gemmatimonadota bacterium (assembly GCA_041497135.1). Taxonomy (GTDB): domain Bacteria; phylum Gemmatimonadota; class Gemmatimonadetes; order Gemmatimonadales; family GWC2-71-9; genus DASTHG01. The sequence continues at coordinate 47,701 of JBGQFX010000001.1, forward strand.
CCAGGGCAGCAGGTATCCGGTGGCGCCGAAGGCGAGCACCACGAACAAGAGCAGCACGCCCACGAGCCAGTTCGTCTCCCGGGGCGGCTTGTACACCGCGTCGACGAAGACACGCGCCATGTGGGCCAGCACGACGATCACGAGCAGGTTCGCCGCCCACGCGTGCACGTCACGCACCAGCCAGCCGAAGCGCACATCCGACACGATGTGCTGTATGCTCGGGTAGGCTTCCTCAGCCGACGGCCGGTAGTGCACCGACAGGAGCACACCGGTAACGACGAGCAGGATGAACAGCAGATACGCGATTCCGCCCATCGCGTGTCGCCACCCGACATGGGGAGCCAGCCGGTAGCTCATCGCTTTGCGGAACGCCTGATCGATCGGCAGTTTGGCGTCGATCGGGCCATAGAGCAGCCCCAGGAACCGGAGCACGCTCAACAGCCCCGCGTCGGTGCTGGCTTTCAGATCGGCCCAGAATTGGGCCAGCCACTGGACAATGGCACCCCTGAGGCGGCCTGTCATCTACAGCTCCGTCACGTAGACAGCGCCCTGGCGCAGAAACACCGCGTAGCGCTGCAGCGGTACCGTCGTCAGCCCACGGACCACGTTGCCGTGCAGGTCGTACACCACATAGCTGCACGGCGAAACGACCCGCAGCGACGTCGCGTCCCACTCGAGAATGCAGCCGTCGATCGGCGACGTTCCCTGGAGCGCGGAGAACTCATGGTCTCCGGAATGCACTACGAGCACGATCCGTGTCCCCCAATTCAGGACTCGGCTCGCGCCCACGGGAAAGTCGGATTGCCGAGCGACCCGCGCCGCCGGTTGCAGCTCGGGGATCTGTAGGTACTCGCCCGGTAGGAGGTAGAACATGATGCCGAGCGCCACCGTGACCAGCGTCAGGAGGATGACGGTGGCGAGCAGGTATTCGTTGAATCCGGCTTTCAAGCCCCGTGCTTCAGGCTGGCCCCGTTCCGGACCGTGCGCCTGCTCGGTGGCGGATCCCAGCACCATGATTCCCCCAGACGGGTATTGGGGACTAGGAAGCGGCCCCGGAAACCGTGGAGGCCCCGGGGCCGATGATACCGATCATGCAGCGAATCTGCTACCGCGACGCTACGCGCCTGCCGGCCGGCCGCGGGAACGGAACGCTCCCCGAGGCGCCCAGCGGGCCGCCCAAGATCCCTCGGACTTTCGCGGAGATGACCGGGAACCACGGCTGCGACCCGTAGAGGTCGGTCAACTCCTGGATGTTCGCCCGCAGCAGCGCCTCGGCCAGGAACGGGTTGTGCACCGTGTGCGACCGATCGGCGCCCGACTGCGAGGTGGTTATGAAGACTCCGTTCGCATCCTCGCCAACCGTCCGCACGTTGAACTCGGCTCCGTCCGCCGCCGTGACGACTCTGTCTCCCGCGAGCAGAGGACCCATGAAGACCACGTAAACCGCGGTGTTGGCCGCGGGCGCCTTGACCAGTGCCGGGCGGATAACCACACCGTTGAGCTGGTTCGTCGCCGCCGTGACAGTCGCCTGGACGGTGTACGTCGTTGTGTCACCGGTGATCTTGAAGGTGTTTGTTACCGCCAACTTCCCCGTCACGGCGGTGGCCCCGAGGTTGATGATGGTGTCGCCGACCTGGGGGGCACCCTTGGTCTGCAAGCTCAGGTTATTGAGCGTCCCGCGCTGGCCCCACGTGTTCTTGAGGATCATGGGGAGGATGCCGGCGTCCAGCGTGTCGATCCCGCTGGAGGCCGCATTCGAGTTCACCCACAGCGTGGCCGTCAGGGCCTGGATCCGTCCGCGCGCCACCGAAAGCAGCCCGGCGACATTGTCCTCGGTCGCGTGGCAGCCCGAGGCCGTGCAGGCCTTGAACGACCGCGCGGCGGACCTGTACGCACAGTTCTTTATCGAGTCCGTGGCCAGGCCGTCCGGCCCGTAGCAGGGGATCGGGCGGAACAGGTGGCCGGTCCGGTTGACCACCTGGCCGGCGTCGCCGGTGTCGGCGAACGCGTACAGGTGGCACCCGGCGCACAACAGCGGGTTCTTGGTGAGGTTCCCGTGGGTTGAGGCCTGGGTGACCGCCGGGTCGAGGTAGCTGGGGTTCTGGTATCCCACGTCGCCGACCACGACGGAACCTTGCGGTGCGTGCGGCGAATTGCTGCCGGTTTGCACGATCGGAGAAGCCAGCGAGTCAAGGATCTGGGGCGTGGTGCGCCGATTGTGGCACTTCATGCAGAGCTGCTGGTCCCGATCCAAAGTCGAAAGCGGCCACCGAAGTTGCGCCGGGTTTGCTGAGCCGTGCGGGTCGTGGCAGACGGAGCAGGTGATGCCTTCGTTCACCGCATTTACTTCCTTGTAGCTGGCCGTCACGCCCCATGCCTTCAGCGCGCCCTGGCCCGAGTGGCACTGTTGACAGTACACCTCGTCGTTGTGGCGGCCCATGTTCGAATGAATCGACTGTCGCCACTCCTCCCAGAACGGATGGTGTGTATCCTGGTGGCACGCGGCACACGAGCCGACGGCCGACGCCGTGGCGGGATTCTCGGTTGTGTCGACGTGAATGCTCGCCAGAGGCCCGTTCCCGGCATCAGGAACGGAAGCGTGGTCGAAGCCGGGGCCGTGGCAGCTCTCGCACTGCACGTCTTGGTACGCTGCGTCCGCCACCTTGCCGTAACCGGCCGGGGCCGGCGCCAGATTGCCATTCTCGCTCACCGTGTGACAGCCGACGCAGCCACTTTTGTCCGCGGGTTGCGCCAGCGCCATGAGGTCGGCCCATGCCTGAGCGTGTTTGGTGCTCTTCCACTCGCCTTGGTGTTCGACGTGGCAGTTGCCGCAGCTGGTTTGTTGGGTGCTGGCGTCGAAATAGCCCAGGAAGCCGTTTACGCTGTCCGGCGGTGGGTTGAACTGGCGATTGACGAACACGAGCCTCTCGTTCGTACACGCGCCGAGGGCCAGGACAGAGAGAGCGATTGCGCACCAACGAAGACTCGTCATGTGATTCCTCCGGATCGTTCGCCTCCGAACTTCTACTTCCGTATCGGTACCAGATTTTACGCCTCGAAACGGCGCGATGCAAGACCTCCGTGCGACCTAAGTGATGCAGCAACAATAAGTTTGGCTTCAACGGTGTTTCATGCTTTCTTCACACCCGGTCCTAGCGCTCTCCAGTAATACTGGCGCCATGGAATGAACGAAGCGTGAAGGCAGCGTGACGCTCCCCGCCATCTCGCGATCAGCCCAGCCGCGTTCAGTGCGGCTTCCCGGATTCTTCAGATGGCGCCCGCTAGCTTCGGCACCACAACCGGCCTCCCGTGTGTCGGGCGGCCACATTCCGGAGGCACGATAATGAAATACCTGCCATTGGCGATTGCTCTGGCGATTGTCCTGCCGTTGGGCGCGCGCAACGCAGGCGCCCAGGCGCAAGCCCCCGACGGCCAGGTGCTGTATCGAGAAAACTGCCGCTCGTGCCATGGAACCACCGGGGTCCCGACGCCGCGCATGGCGGCGCTGTACAAGAACCTCGTGGCGCTCGACTCGGCGTACCTCACGGGGCGCTCGGAGGACTCCATTGTCGCCGTGCTGCAAAGCGGTATCGGGCGCGACATGAAGTCGTACAAGGAGAAGCTGACGCCAGAGCAAATGCACGCCGTGGCCGCGTACCTCAGTGTGCTCGCGAAACCCGCGACGCCGTGACGCGCTAGGCCGTCGCGGGCCTCCTCCGCCTCAGCAAGCTGGCGAGCCGCAGCCGGTCCTCCCGCTCGCGCTCGTCGAGCACCTGCCCGACCCGGGAGATATCTCCCCGCAGCCGCGGCGACAGGCGGTGCTCGAGGCTATGCACTTGGCGCGAGGTTTGGGCCAGCGCTTGACCCAGTCGCCGCAGCAGCATCTCGCGCGGCGCGGCGTCGAGCAGCAGCTCGGTGAGACGCTCGAACTCGGCCGCGGCCAGGGCGGCGGCGGGGCCCGTACCCGCGGGCGCCGTGCCGCGGGCCCCGAGCGTGCGGGCGACGGGCGGCCGCGAGACGATCCGCGACACGACCACCCCCCAGACCGATCCGGCCACCACGTCCACCGTCAACTCGCGACCGGGCCAGCCGATCGCTCGTATGCCGGCGAGCCCTTGCACGGCCAGCGCGCTCCCGAGCTGGGGATAGGCGCGGAGCGCCGCGGCTGCGATCTGCTCGCGCGCGTCCGCCGCGGGCCGGGCCAGACGGAACAGCTCGGTAACCAGCGCCTCGCGCTTGCGTCGTAGCACGGCGGCGCCTCGCGACAGCCGCTCCAGCCGTCGGACGGCCCGCACCAGATTCAGCCGCGTGGGCGCGAGACCCGTGGCGCTCACGATCGCCCCGCCAGGTCGCATCGCTCAACCGCATCAGATCTTCGCGCGGCAGCGTCTTCATCAGCCGCCAGCCGCATGCGATGGTCTCGGTGAGGGAACGCCGGACGGCGCCCTGCCCCACCAGCTCCGTCTCGAAACGTTCGGCGAACTCGAGCGCCCGCCGATCCGCGGCCGCGAGTCCCGCTTCGCCTACGATGGCCGCCATCAGACGCGCCTCGCGCCCGCGCGCGTAGACGGCGTAGAGCTGATCGGCCCACTCGCGATGCTCGGGGGCCGTTTTCCCGGCGCCGATTCCGGCGTTCATCAGGCGTGACAGCGATGGGAGGACGTCCACCGGAGGAAACACCCCGCGCCGGTGCAGGTCCCGGCTGAGCACCACCTGTCCTTCGGTGATGTAGCCCGTGAGATCGGGGATCGGATGCGTGATGTCGTCGTCGGGCATGGTGAGGATCGGGATCTGTGTCACCGACCCGCCGTGACCCGCCACGATACCGGCGCGCTCGTAGAGGCTCGCGAGATCGGTGTACATGTAGCCCGGGTAACCCCGGCGCCCGGGGATCTCCTCGCGCGCCGTGCCGATCTCCCGCAGCGCCTCGCAGTAGTGCGTCATGTCGGCAATGACCACCAGCACGTGCATCCCAGCGTCGAAGGCGAGGTATTCCGCCTGGGTCAACGCGACCCGCGGGGCCAGCAGTCGCTCGATGGTCGGATCCCGGGTCTGATTCAGATAGAGCACGCTCCGATCCCACGCTCCGCTCCGCTCCACGCGATCGAGGAACTGGTCGGATTCCCGCGCGGTAATCCCGACGCCTGCGAACACCACCGCGAACGCTTCACCACGCGGCGCGCGGGCGCCTTCCACGATGCGCGCGGCGAGCTCGAGCGCGGGCAATCCGGGTCCGGAGAAGACCGGGAGCTTCTGGCCCCGCACCAGCGTGTTCATGCCGTCTACCGCGGAGATTCCCGTCTCGATGAAATCGGCGGGCCGCACGCGCCGCACTGGATTGAGCGGCGCCCCCCACACGGGACGCGTCGCGTCACCCACCGGCGCGGGGAGGCCGTCGATCGGCTCGCCGGTGCCGTTCAGCGCCCGGCCCAGCAGCTCCCGGCCGACGACGGCCGTGGCCCCTTCACCGGTAAGGGTCACCTCGGCGCGGGCCGGCGGAAGCCCGATCGTTTCTTCGAAAATCTGGATCACGCTGATCTCGTGGCCGGCGTCGATCACCTGACCGCGGCGCGGCCGCTGACCCGGCGCACGGATCTCCACCCATTCTCCGAGCGCGGCCGTCGGCGTGCGCCGCAGGTAGAGCAGCGGGCCGGCGACACCGGCCGCGCCGTGGTAGCGCCGCACCGGGCCGCTCACGAGACCAGCGCCTCCAGCGCGGCTTGCGCTGCGGCGGCGCGCGCGGGGACCTCGGCCGGAGCCGCACGCCGCAGCGCCACGAGCAGACGGCGCAGCGTGGCGAGATCGAGCTGCTCGAACGTGCGGCCGGCGTCCAACGCGCGCCGCCCCACCCGATGTACCTCGAGCGCCAACGCCGCGAGGCGGTGCGTCTTCTCGAGCGTGGAGAGGGCGTCGTTCGGGTCGTGCGCGCTCTGTCCCAGCACCGTCTCGCGGATGGTGCGCGCCACCTCGAGCAGCAGCCGGTCGGCATCGAGCAGCGCTTCGGGACCGACCAGCTCGGCGATCTCCCGCAGCTCCCGGTCGCGTTGCAGCAGCTCGAGGGTTTCGTGTCGCAGCTCCGACCAGTCCGCCCCGGCGTGCTCCGCGAACCACGGGGCGGTCACGTCCGCGTACAGGCTGTAGCTCGTTTCCCAGTCCACCGCGGGGAACTGACGCTGATGTGCCAGCGAGGCGTCGAGCGCCCAGAGCGCGCCCACCACCCGCAGCGCCGCCTGGGTGACGGGCTCGGAGAAGTCGCCGCCGGGTGGGGAGATGGCGCTGATGACCGTGAGCGCGCCGTCGCGCTCCGGGGCGCCGAGGGCGCGCACCCGTCCGGCGCGCTCGTAGAATTTGCCCAGCCGGTTACCGAGGTAGGTCGGATAGCCCTCTTCGCCCGGCATCTCCTGCAGCCGCGCGCCGATCTCGCGCAGCGCCTCCCCCCAGCGCGACAGGCTGTCCGCCATCAGCGCCACCCGATACCCCATATCGCGGTAGTACTCGGCGATGGTGATGCCGATGTAAACCGATGCCTCACGCGCCGCCACGGGCATGTTCGAGGTATTCACGATCAGCACCGTGCGATCCATCACCGGTCGCCCGGTGCGCGGATCGACGAGACGCGGAAACTCCTCCAGCACCTCGGCCATTTCGTTGCCGCGCTCGCCGCAGCCCACGTAGACCATCACATCGGCCTCCGCGTACTCGGCGAGCGACTGCTCGATGACCGTCTTGCCCGTGCCGAATCCACCCGGAACTGCGACGCTGCCGCCCTCCGCGACCGGGAACAGGAAGTCGAACACCCGCTGCCCCGTGACGAGCGGCGCCGAGAGCGGCAGCCGCCGATCGACGGGACGCGGTTGACGAACGGCCCAGGTGTGGCTCATCGCCAGAGGCATCCCGTCCTCCATTTGTGCCACTGGATCTCCGACCCCGAACGAGCCCGCGGTGATCGAAGCCAGAGTTCCCGAGATATCCGGCGGCACCAGGACACGGTGTACGAAACCCGGGCGCTCCTCGACCGTGCCCAGGACGTCGCCCCCGCTCACGGTTGCTCCGGTCTGCGCGAGCGGGGTGAAGGCCCACCGGGTGGCAGGGTCCAGCGTCACCGCCGTCGCCCCGGCATGGATGAAATCCCCCATGGCCGCGGCGACGCGGGCGAGCGGCCGACCTACGCCGTCCAGCACCGATCCCAACAGACCAGGCCCCAGCTGCACGGTGAGCGACTGGCCGGTGAGGGTGAGCGGCTCCCCGACCTGGAGGCCGCTCGTTTCCTCGTAGACCTGGACCGTGGCGCGCTCACCGGCGATGCGGATGACCTCGCCCAAGAGACCCCGCTCGCCGACCCGTGCCAGCTCGTAGAGCGAGGCGTACGGGAGCGGCTCAGCTTCGGCGAGCGCGCCGCTGATGCGCACCAGGCGGGGAGCCGGAGCGCTCATTTGAGCCTCACGCGATACCCGATCACCTGTCGCAACAGCTCGATGATGTACGCCTCGGCTCCCTCGCGCCGCTCCTCCCACTGCGGACCGGGAAACGGGACCACCATCGGCAGCGGGCGGCGGTTGAGCTCACTCTGCAGATCCTCGGGCAGCGCTTCGTAGAGGGATTCCTCCACCAACACGACGCCCGCCGTCGGGTCGCGGAGCAGCTCACGCAAGCGGGCGATGCCGTCCGCCGAGTCTACGGTTTCCAGCGGGCGCAGCCCGGCCAGGCCGAATCCCGCCGCGACTTCGGGCCGGCACAGCACCTGAACGGCGTAACTCATGCGGCGGTCACGAGCGCGGCGGTCACGGCTCCGCGCGGAACGGCAAGCGCGGCACCCCAGATGATGCGCTGCAGGTCCACTACCTGCGCCCGTAACCGCAGGGCGAACCAGAGTACCGGCCCGGGTCCGAGCGGCGACAGACGGGTTTGCCGCGCGAGCGCGCGGATGCGCACTCGCAGGAGCTGATCCTCGAGCCCCGAGAGATTCGTGTCGACGTGTCGAAACGGCTCCGCCACCGCCGCCGGGGCGAGCGCTCGCGCCAGGCGAATACCGGCGGCGCCGGGCTCGCCCAAGGCGGCCGCCTCTTCAAACACGGTGATCGAGACGCGCTCGCCGCCCGGCAGGAAAGCGTCTTTGGGAACGACATCCCGACCGGCGACGGCGAGCACGAGGGCCGTGAGGGCATTGGTCAGGTCCACCGTCTCGTGAACGTGCGCGGTCAGCTCGCCGCCCGCGCGCTGCGCGGCCGACAGGGCTCGTGCCGCAAACGCGCGGTCGAGCGCCAGATCCAACAGGAAAGGATCCGGGTGGGCCGCGGCGGCCGGCGCCGCCAGCGAGGCGCCGTACGGGTTCCGCCACGCCGACAGTAGCGCCACGACGGCGGCCGGCGTCGGCTGACGGGCGAGCTCCTCCAGAGCCCGCTCCGGCAGCGCCGGTGTCGGCACGAGCCCGCCGATGCGCGCCTGGGCCGGGGCGCCTCGCATCGCCCCGCGCACGATGGCGCGGAGGCTCTTGCGATCCTCTTCCTCATAGATGACGGCGAGTGCGGCCACCCGCGGACCCGCCCACCGTGCCAGGATGCGCAGCGCGCCCGCGGCCCAGCGCCGCACCGCCAGCTCGAGCTCCTCCGACGTTGCCGTTTCACGCTCGGTGGCTAGCGGGAGGCCGAGGCGACGGCAGGCGTCCGTCAGCGCCGCAGCGTCTCCGGCACGCGCCAGCGACTCCAGTTGTCCCCGGGTGAAGAGGCGCGTACCCAACCCGCGCGCCCGGGCGTTCACGTCGTCCCAGCGGGTGGTCACGGCTCGAGCTCCAGCTGCGCCAGGACGCGGCGCGCCAATACGGGACGAAGGCGGTCGAGCCGCGCCTCGAGCGTGTCATCGACCTCGACGGCCCCGTCCGCGGTCGCGAGCCGGAAGCCGCTGCCGGCCGCCGGATCGACCACGACCGATGCCCGGCCGGCCGGACCCAGCCGCTCTAACTCGCGGGCGAGCGCCTTGGGACAACGGATCACGGCGGGCTCGTTTCCGACGGCGGCGAGTGCGCCGGTGAGCGCGGCCGGGAGCGCCGCCCGGTAGGTCGGCCCCGCCGCGGCCGCCGGGAGCTCCGCGCGCGCCGCGGTGAACACGCGCTCGAGCAGGCGCTCGCGCGCCTCGAGCACCGAGCGACGCGCGCTGCGGCGGGCCAGGGTCACGGCGTGCTCGACCTCCTGGAGCCGGGACCGCTCCCGCACCTCGCGGGCCTCCCGGCGGCGACCTTCCAACGCCTCAGTCGCCGTGGTCGTGAGGCGGTCGGCCTCGGCGCGGGCCTGAGCGCGCAGCTGTTCGATCTGCGCGTTGGCGTCCCGCTCCAGGGCCTCGAGAAGATGCTCGAGCCCCATCGCGTGCTCCGTCTTTAGGTACGGACGAGAATGACGACCGCGACGACGAATCCCAGGATCACCATCGTCTCCGGAATCGCCACCAGTAGAATCGCGGTGGTCGCAAGCTCGGGCTTCTCGGCCATCGAGGCGGAGATCGCCGGACCGATACGGGATTGCGCCCACGCCGTGGCGAGCGCGGGGATGGCGACGGCGAGCGCCGCCGCGAAAGCGACCAGAACGGGATTCATGCGGCCTGCCTCGGATGTCGGGGGGTGGCGCGCGGTTGGGCGGACACGCGCGTCCAGTGTCCGAACGGCTGGTAGCGCACGCCGCCGGGAGAGAAGAACTTGCCGAAAAACTCCACGTAGTGGAGGCGTAACGCGTGGATCGTGGGAGTGAACGCCGCAATTGCGAAGTTGACGAGGTGGAACAGCAGCGCGAACAGGACACCGACGAGGACGCTGCCCATCGCTCCCACCATCCGGTTCGCCACCACCGCCATCATGACCGACGCCACGCCCAGCGCCATGATACGCGCGTAGGAGAGGATGTTGCCGAGCGTCGCGAGCAGCTCGATGGGCGCGACCAGTCCCTCGAGCACGATGAGCACGGGAAACGCGACCAGCAGCGCGATCACCGCCGGGGAGAAGAACGCCCGGGGCAGCACGCCCACCGCCGCGAGCAGCGCCATGATGACGAGCACGACCATGGCGGCGGACACGCCCCGGCCCAGCGCCTGGCGCGGATGCCGCCGGGCGCTCACCACGCCCAGCACCAGTCCGAGCAGCACGTGCACCGCCCCCACCGCCACCGCCAGCAACAGGAACGGCACCAGGGCCTCCCCGCGATCGAACAGCAGCGGGCGCAGGCCGAACCAGCGGCGGCCGAGATCGCCGAACAGCTCACCGAACAGGAAGCCGGACAGGATGGTGAACAGCGCGCACGGACCGACGATTTCGGACACGTTGCGCAGCGTGGTACCCGGCCTGGAACGGGCATGGAGCAGGAGCCCCAACGCGGCGAGCACCACCCCATAGCCGATGTCACCGACCATCAGCCCGAAGAACGCGGGGAAGAACACGGCGACGAACGGCGTCGGATCGATCGAGCCGTAGCGCGGCAGCGGCATCAGCCCGACCAGCGTCTCGAACGGCCGCAACAGCCGTGGATTGGCGAGCACGACCGGGGCCTGCTCCGATTCCCACTCTTCCTTGGATAGTTCGCTCACCACCACATCGTCCCCGAACACCGCGCGCAAGCCGCCCTCGAGATCGCGCCGCGCCCGGGCGGGCACCCATCCTTCCAGCACGAACGCGCGCGAGGTCACGCCGCTGAGCGGAAGCGCCGCGAGTGCCTGGATGCGGTCGTGCAGCGCGGCGCGGGCCCGCCGCAGCTCCGCGCCATGCTCGCGCGCCAGCGTTTGCCGCCGCCGACGCACCTCTTCCACCTCGCGCGGAATCTGGCCCAACCGCTCCAGCATGCGGGGGATCGCGGTCGTGAGCGATTTTCCCCCATAGGCCTCCGGCACGGGGATCTCCTGCACGCGGGCCTCGGCGAGCAGCCGCTCCACCCGCCCCGCCGCCTGTGCCGACACAACGATCAGCACCGCCAGCTCACCACTCGGCAGCGGCTGACTGAACAGCTGGAACTCCTCGCCGATCACCGCCGCCAGGCTGGCGCGCAGCTGCGGCAGCGATCCGGTCTCGCCGCCCCGCAGCAGCACGTGATACGCCATGGCATTGGGCCAGCGGCTCTCGCTCTCGAGCAGCGCGCGAAACGCGGAGAAGAAGTGCTGATACTTCATGATCAGCGCCCGTTCCTCTTCCAGCGCCGCGCCCGTCGCCGCCAGCCGCTCCGTCTCACGCCGCACGCGCCAGCCCAGCCGGGCCCAGCGGACCAGCTCGGCCCGCGGCACCGCTCCGGCGGGCGCCGGCGACCCTCCGTTCCGGAGGTCGAGCGCCGCGAGGGCATGCTCGACGTTCTCGAGCGCGGCCTGGAGGTGACGCCGCTCCCGCTCCTGATCGGGACTGAGCTGGGGATGCTCCAGCGGAACATATTCAGGTGCGGACAAATGCAGCATGTTCAGGTCCTGCAACACCCGGAGCACGTCTTCCAACCGCTCCCGCGGTCCCAGGATCCGCAGCTTCGACATCTCGAGGATCATGGCGCCGCCTCCCCGGCGACCAACCGCTCCACCACGTCCCGCGCCGCCGCAGACACTCGCTCCGCCGGGACCGCTTCATAACACGCCACCGTAAGGGCGGCCTCCTGACTCACTTCCCGCTCCCGTCGCTCCCGTTCCGAGGCCGTTTCCGCGGCGAGGCGCTCGGCCGACGACAGCAGCTCGGCCTCGAGCTCCGCTTCCGCCCGTTGGGCCGCCGCCTGGGCCTCCGCCACCAGCCGGGCGGCTTCCTCGCGCGCACCGCGCAACGCCTCATCGAGGCGCTGCTCCGTGACGATGAGCCGCTCCAGATCCATGCGGCGAAGTTTGCGCGCGCCGCGTTCCAATCAGCGTGAAGGACGCATAAAGGATTCTTCACGCAGGCTTCCTTCCTTTTAGGGCGGATGCGCAGCAGCGTTACATGGAGTTTTCCCTTCATCGCACCGCGGAGGTCGTCATGTACGTGCCCGCCCCGCACGCCTGGGCCGATGGCGAATCACTCGGTCAGTACCTCGAGCACCGAGGCGTCAACCGCAGAGAGTTTCTCACCTTCTGTAGCCAGATGGCGGCCGTGCTCGGAGTGGGTGAGCTCGCCACGCCGCGCATCGCGCGAGCGCTCCAGGCGCAAAGGCGTCCCACGGTCATCTGGCTGCAGCTGCAGGAGTGCACCGGCTGCGTCGAGAGCGTGTTGCGCACGGCCGAGCCCACCATCGGTGATCTCGTGCTCGACGTCGTCTCGCTCGACTACCAGCACACGCTGATGGCAGGTGCCGGGTTCGCGGTGGAAAAAGCGCTGGCGGACTCTATGGCCAAGAACAAGGGCGAGTACCTGCTGGTGGTGACGGGATCGATCCCGACCAAGGACGGCGGGATCTACTGCACCATCGGCGGCAAGACCGCCCAGAGCATTCTCGAGGACGCGGCGAAGGGCGCCAAGGCGATCGTCGCGATCGGCGCCTGCGCGCACTGGGGCAGCGTGCAAGCCGCCCGGCCCAACCCGACCGGCGCGGTGGGCGTGGGCGAGATCATCAAGGACAAGCCGCTCGTGAACATCGCGGGCTGCCCGCCGATCGGCGACGTCGTCACGGCGACGATCGTCCACTATCTCACCTTCAACCGGCTGCCGTCGGTCGACTACGACCAGCGGCCGCTGTTCGCCTATGGGGCGCGCATCCACGACCAGTGCCCGCGCCGGGCCAACTTCGACGCGGGCCAGTTCGTGGAAGAATTCGACGACGAGGCGGCGCGGAAGGGGTGGTGCCTGTATCACGTCGGGTGCAAAGGGCCGGCGACGTTCTCGCCGTGCCCGATCTTCCTGTGGAATACCCGCACCAGCTGGCCGATCGGGGCGGGACACCCGTGCCTCGGGTGCACCGAGCGGCACTTCTGGGATACGATGACGCCGTTCTACGGACGGCTGCCGAACGTCGCCGGCTTCCCCGTGGAGCGCACCGCCGACACCATCGGGGCGGCGCTCGCGGTCGGGGCCGCGGCCGGGGTCGCGGCGCACGCGATCGCCACCGGCGTCCACCAGGTACGCGAGCGGCGCAAGCTGCCCGTCATCGAGACTCCCACGAAGGGCGAGGGAGGTGGCCATGGCCAGCACTAAAGTCGTCGTCGATCCCATCACCCGGATCGAAGGTCACCTCCGCATCGAGGCGCAGGCGGAGGCCGGCCGCATCACCAATGCCTGGGCGACGTCGACCCAGTTCCGCGGCATCGAGATCATCATGCAGGGCCGCGATCCGCGTGACGCCTGGGCGTTCACCCAGCGCATCTGCGGCGTCTGTACCGTGGTCCACGCGGTGGCCTCCTGTCGGGCCGTGGAAGACGCCCTCGACATCCACATCCCGGCCAACGCGAACCTCATCCGCAACCTGATTCACGGGATGCAGTTCGTGCAGGACCACGTGATCCACTTCTATCACCTGCATGCGCTGGATTGGGTGGACGTGGTGAGCGCGCTGTCGGCCAATCCGGCCGATACCGCCGCCATCTCCAGGAAAATCTCTCCTTGGCCCAATAACTCGGAGACGTACTTCCGCGACGTGCAGAACCGGCTCAAGAAGTTCGTCTCGGGAGGCCAGCTCGGGATTTTCACCAACGGGTACTGGGGCCATCCCGCCTACAAGCTCCCGCCGGCCGTGAATCTCCTCGCGGTGGCGCACTACCTCGAGGCGCTCGACTGGCAGCGCGACGTGATCCGGCTGCACACCATCTTCGGCGGCAAGAACCCGCATCCCAACTTTCTGGTGGGCGGCATGGCGTCCGCCATCAACCTGGACGACACCGCGACCATCAACGCCGAGCGCCTGACCGACATCCACGACATGATCCAGCGGGCGAGGGTCTTCGTGGAGCAGGTGTACTGGCCCGACCTCGTGGCGATCGCCGGCTTCTATAAGGATTGGGCCGCGATCGGCGGCGGCACGGGCAACTACCTGGCGGTGGGGGAGTTCCCCGACGGCGACTCGCGCGACATCAACACGCTGTATTTCCCGCGCGGCATCATCCTCAACAAGGACCTCTCCAAAGTCCTGCCCTACGACCAGAACCAGGTGCGGGAGCATATCAACAGCTCCTGGTACGAGTACTCCAAGGGCGACGACGCGGGACTGCACCCGTTCGAGGGCGAGACGAAGCCCAAGTACACGGGGCCCCCGACGCCCTGGACGCATCTCCAGGGCGAGAAGAAGTACTCATGGATGAAGGCGCCACGGTACGACGGCCGCCCGATGGAAGTGGGGCCGCTGGCGCGGGCTCTCGTGGCCTACGCCTCGGGACACGACGATTATCGCCAGATGGTGAAGACGGTACTCGACACGCTCAACGTGGGGCCGGCGGCGCTGTTCTCCACGCTGGGCCGGACCGCCGCCCGGGGAATCGAAACCGTGCTGCTCGCCCGCCGGCTGCAGGTGTGGTACGACAAGCTGGTGGACCGGATCCGCAACGGCGACGTGCGCACGTTCGACAACTCGAAATGGGATCCGGCCAAGTGGCCGGCCAAGGCTCAGGGCTACGGCTACCTCGACGCGCCGCGTGGCGCCCTGGGCCATTGGGTGCAGATCGAGAACCAGAAGATCAGCCGCTACCAGTGCGTGGTGCCGAGTACGTGGAATTGCTCACCGCGCGACGGGCAGGGCCAACCGGGGCCGTACGAGGCGGCGCTGATGGATCATCACCCGCTGGTCGATCCCGAGCGGCCGATCGAGATCCTGCGCACCATTCACTCGTTCGATCCCTGCATGGCCTGCGGCGTCCACGTGCTCGACGCCACGGGGAAGCTCGTGACGAAGGTCCAGGTCCAATGAGCCCCGCCCCGACACCCGCACCCCCGGATCCGGGCGTCCGGCCGAACCGCGGCAAGTTCTCGCTCGCCCGCAAGGTGGCGCCGCCCAGCGGCGACTATCACTGGGTGTACCTGTGGGAGTGGCCGATTCGCGCCATGCACTGGCTCGCGGCCGGCTCGCTCGTCGTGCTGATCGCGACCGGCTTCTATATCGGCCGGCCCTATTTCTTCACCACCGGCGAAGCCAGCGCGCACTACCTGATGGGCACGGTGCGCTTTCTCCATTTCACCGCGGCCGGCGTGTTCGTGGCCACCGCGATCGTCCGGTTCTACTGGCTGTTCGCAGGCAATAAATTCGAGCGCCTGGGCGCGCTGTTCCCGGTGCGGCCGCGCGACTGGGTCAACCTGTGGAAGCAGATCAAGTTCTACCTGATGATCCAGCCCGAGAAGGCGCCGCACTATCTGGGGCACAACCCGCTGCAACAGCTGAGCTACACGGGGATGTACGCCGTCGCGGGGGCGCAGGTAGTCACGGGGTTCGCGATGTATGGCCAGGCGAATCCCGGGGGATTCTTCTACCGGGTGTTCGGCTGGGTAGCCCACCTGCTGGGCGGCATCCAGGAAGTGCACTTCGTGCACCACATCCTGACCTGGGCGTTCATCATCTTCTTCCCGATTCACCTCTACCTCGCCCTGCGCGCCGATCACCTGGAGCGGACCGGCACGATCTCGTCGATCATCTCGGGTGGGCGGTTCGTGCGCAGTGACGAGCACTATGTCGATCAGTGAGCCGCGCGGCCGGACCGTCGTCTTGGGCGTCGGCAACCCGTTGATGGGCGACGATGGGCTGGGACTCGCGGCCCTCGAACAGTTGCGCGATGAGTGGGAGATCCCGGCCGCCGTCGAGCTGGTGGACGGCGGGACGTGGGGGTTGACGCTGCTGCCGGCGATCGAATCGGCGGACCGGCTCCTGCTCATCGACGCGATCGACGCCGGAGGCTCGCCCGGGACGCTGCACACGCTGGAGCGCGACCAGATCCCGCGTCATCTCGAGACCAAGATCTCTCCGCACCAGGTCGATCTCCGCGAAGTCCTGGCCTTGGCCGAGCTGCGTGGCACGCTTCCATTGGAAACGGTGGCGATCGGTCTCCAGCCCGCCAGGGTGGAGCTATCGACCGAGCTGAGCGACGCGCTTCGTCTCCGTTTCGCCGATCTGATGGCCGCTGTGACGCAGCGGCTCGTCCTGTGGGGCCACACATGCCGGCCCAGGACCGCATTGGCCCGCTCACCCGGCGAGTGAGACGCCGATCAGCCTCCCGATGGCGTAGGTCAACCCCGCCGCCACCAGCCCGAACGCGACCTGTCGCAGCCCGGTGCGAAGGATGCCGCGTCTGGTCAGCAGGGTTATGCCGGCACCGATCGCAAACAGCGCGACCGCGCTGACACTCAGGCTCATCAGTACGGCGCGGCTACCCCTGAGGAAGATGAACGGGGCGAGGGGCACGATCGCACCCAGCGAGAACAGGACGAACGAGGTGATGGCGGCTTCCCAGGGCGATCCGCCCAGCTCCTTCGGATCGATCCCGAGCTCCTCGCGCGCCAGGGTATCGAGTGCGTTCTCGCGGTTGGCCATCAGTCGCTTGGCAAGCTCCCGGGCCTGATCCGCCGGCAGCCCCTTCGCCTGATAGATGAGGGCGAGCTCTTCTTGTTCCTCGTCCGGCACCGCCGCCAGCTCCTCCGCCTCCTGCTTGATCTCGCTCTCGAACAGCTCACGCGAGCTTTGCACCGAGAGCCACTCACCCATGGCCATCGAGCCCGCCCCCGCCAGCAGCCCGGCCATGCCGGTGATCAGAATCCCGTTCCGTGACAGCGCCGCCCCCGCGACCCCCATCACGAGACTGAGGTTCGACACGAGGCCGTCGTTCGCACCCAGCACCGCCGCCCGCAGCGCGTTACCGCCCACGGACCGGTGCCGCCCCTCGAGCCGGATGAGCGAGCTCCCTTCGAGTCCGCGGCCTGGTCCGATGATCGTCTGCAACAGCCGGGCATGCGAGCGCTCCTGGGCGGGCAACGCCTCCTGCCGCGCCTCGGCCTGGGTGTCGTAGCGATTCGAGTCCACGCGCTCGAACGACGCGATCGTCGGGAGCACGACCTGTGGCCCAAAGCGATGCGCCAGCCAGATGAAGACGCGAGTCCGCCAGCCCGGCCGCTTCGGCGGCAGCGCCGCCCCAGCCGCGCGCAACCGCTCTTCCCAGTGCTCGGCGTGCCGCTCTTCGACCTCCGCGAGCCGCCGGTAAACATCCGCGAGCTGGGGCTGCGACTCGGCGTCGGCGAGGGCGCGGTACAACGCGGCGCCGTCGATCTCCCCCTGCCAGTTGACGCGGTATCGGGCCAGGTCCTCTCGGCTGATCATCGCTGCCTCGTGATCGTGGGTCACGAGAGTCAATATCACACCATCCGTGGTGCTGGTGATCGTGTGGACGCCGGCGGTCGATTCGCTGGGGCCAGACTGCGCGCTGCGGACTATCCGCTCCCAAGCGGAGCGAGCCGCGGCTCGGATGCGGTGAGCCGCAGCAGACTCCGGACCTCCGGGTCTTCGGTCTGGGTGAAGTCCTCGTACCAGTAGCCGACTGCGGCAAAGGGCTCCGGTGTGGCCAAGCTCACCACCCGGTCCGCCCGCGCGGCCAGCCGCTTGACTGCCTCTCGTGACGCGACCGGGACCGCGACGACGACCTGGGCCGCGCCCAGCTGCCGCGCGACGCCGACGGCCGCGAGCATCGTCGATCCCGTCGCCAGCCCGTCGTCCACGAGAATCGCCGTGCGGCCGTGGAGGTCGAGCGAGGGCCTGCCCTCGCGGAACATCCGCTCGCGCCGTTCGACCTCGAGCCGCTCCCGTCCGGCCGCGGCCTCGAAGTACTCCGGCGTCACGCCCAGGAGCGCGAGCGTGTCGTCGTCGGACACCGTCACACCCCGGCCGACGGCGCCGATCGCCAGCTCCGGCTGTCCCGGAGCACCGACCTTGCGCACCACGAGTACGTCGAGCGGCGCGGCGAGCCGTTGCGCCACCTCGTAGCCTACCGGGACGCCGCCCCGGGGCAGCGCGAGAACGACGGGATCTTTGAAGCCGAGCGGCTCGAGCTCGTCACCGAGCGCTCGTCCCGCGACGCGGCGGTCGGAGAACATGCGCGCATGGGACATTCCGCCTCCCGGTGAAGTGAATGGCGTAGCGCACGAGACGGGTGGGTTCAGTGACCCACTCCCAGGAGACTGCCCGAACCGGCGCAGCCCCGTGTGGTGCCTCACGCACCTTTCTCGATGTCCGTGCGCTACGCCTTACAAAATGCTAGCACACCCGCTCCCAGAAGACCGCCAAAACATCATGAAAGACGGTTCACGATCCGCGCGCCCGCAGCGCGTTCAGGATCACTACCACGTCGAGCGCCTCCTGCAGCAGCGCCCCGACCGAGGGCGGAATCCGCCCCAGGCTCGCCACCACCATCAGCGCGCCGCTGACGCCCAATCCGAGCCCGATGCTCTGGAGAATGATGCGGCGCATCCGCTGGCTGATGGCCATGGCGTCGCCCACGCGTCCGATGTCGTCCACCAGCAGGACCACGTCGGCCGCTTCGGCCGAGGCGGCGGGACCGTGCTCGCCCATCGCCACACCCACGGTCGCCGCGGCCAGTGCCGGGGCATCGTTGGTGCCGTCGCCGACCATCACGACCCCGCCGTGGCGCTGTTTCATCTCGTGCACCGCGGCCACTTTGTCGGCCGGCAGCAGGTTCGCCCGTACGGTGCGAATGCCCGCCTGGCTGGCGATAGCTTCCGCGCTCTCCTGGCGGTCGCCGGTGAGCATCACCGTGTCGGTCACGCCCAGTTGGGTCAGCCGTCGCATCAAGGCGGGCACCTGATGGCGCAGCCGATCGGCGAATGTGATGGATCCGGCGAGGCGGCCGTCGATCGCCACGAATGCCGTGGTGCGCTCGGCGAGGCCGTCGTGCGCCGCCAATCCGCGGCTGGCCAGGTAGGCCGCTGAACCGACGTCTACGGTGTGCCCCGCCACCCGCCCGCACACACCCAGTCCCGGCGTCTCCTGCACGTCTTCGGCGGTCAGCTCGGGCCCGAGGCGGCGGCCCGCCTCCGCGACGGCTCGTCCCAGGTGGTGCGCCGAGAACCGCTCGACCGCGGCGGCGATCCGGAGCAGCTCATCCGGCGACCGCCCATCGACCGGCGTGACGCGCTCGACCAGTGGCCGGCCCAGCGTGAGCGTGCCGGTCTTGTCGAACACCACGACCCGGGCGCGCCCCACCTGTTCGATCGCGGCGCCGGTCTTCACGATGATCCCCTCCGCCGCCGCCCAGCTGATCGCGGCGATCACCGCCACGGGCGCGGCCAGGATGAGCGGGCACGGCGTCGCCACGACGAGCACCGCAAGCACGCTCGCGGGGGTGCCGGTCACAAGGTAGGCCACGCCGCACATCGCCAGCGTGACCGGTGTGAACCACACCGCGAACCGGTCCGCGATCCGGACGATGGGCGGCTTCTCGCGGCGCGCGCGCGCGACCATCGCGATGATCTGCTGGTACTGGCTCTGGGCGCTGGGGCGCAGCGCGCGCACCGTGAGCGCACCGTCCTGGTTGACGCTCCCGCTCATCAGGGCGGTTCCCGCAACCGCCCGGATCGGGATCGGCTCGCCCGTGAGCGCCGATTGATCGACCGCCGACGTCCCGGAGACCACCTCGCAGTCCACGGGAACGAGATCGCCGGGTTTCACGACGAGGCGGTCGCCCGGCCGCACCGCGTCCACCGGGACGTCCTCGAGCCGCTCATCCTGAAAGCGATGCGCGATCTTGGGTGCGCGGGAGAGCAGCACCTCCAGTGAAGCAGTCGCCCGCTGCATCGCGTACGCTTCCAGCGCCTCGCCCCCGGATTGCATCAACACGATCACCACGCCGGCGAAATACTCCTGGAACAGCAGCGCTCCGACGATGGCGAGCATCGCCACGACGTCCGCGGCGAAACGGCCGCGCACCATGCCCCACAGGGTCCGGGCCACGAGCGGCATGCCACCCACGAGCAGCGTGAAGAAAAAGACCCGGTCGGCCGCGACCGGCTCCCCGAACACCAGACGGGCGACCAGGCCGACGGCGAGCCCGATGGCGGCCAGCGCCGCCACGGGATAGCGCGTGAGCCCAAGCCGATCCTGGCGCATTTTACAGGTACCGTTGGAACAGCATCATGGCGATCAACGTCAAACTCGCCAGGGTCGCCACCGGTGCCCTTCGGGCCTGCTCATAGGCTTCCGGGAGGAGCTCGATCAAGACCATGAACACCATGGCCCCGGCGGCGAAGCCGAGACCGTAGGGCAGGGCGGCGGAGAACTGTTCGACGAAGAGGAAGGCCGGCACCGCCATGAGCGGCTGCGGCAGCGACGAGAAAATGCTCCACCCGGCGCAGCGCACCACCGGGACGCCCCGGGGGTGGAGCACGGCGCCGATGGCGAGCCCCTCTGGAATGTTGTGCACGGCGATCGCCACCGTGATCATCAGCGCCAGGGCCGCCGTGCCGCCGAACGCCACTCCGACCGCCACTCCTTCCGAAAACGAGTGCACGGTCATCACCGTCACCACCATCAGCATGCGCCGCGCCCCGGCGCCACGCACCGTGCCGAACCCGGCCTCGTGTCCCTGCACCAGGCGGTCGGCGGCGAGCACGAACAGCACGCCGCACATGGCTCCAGCAACGGTCTGCCAGGCTCCGAACCGCGTCCCTTCCGCGAGCAGACCGAAGCTCGCCCCCAGCATCAGGCCGGAGGCGACCGCATTCGCATAGGCGACCACCCGGGGCGACACAGTGCGGACGAAGGCGAACGGTAGAGTGCCGAGCCCGGTCGCGAGGGCGGTCAGCAGGGCGTAGCCGAAGACCGCGATCACCGCGGGCACGCTCACGTGCCCCCGTTGCTGAACAGCACCACGATCCCCATCGCCACGATCGTCACCAGCGCGACGCTCCTGCGGCCCACCTGGCGATAACACTCGGGCAGCAGCTCGGCCATGACGAGGTAGATCAGCGCTCCCGCCGCGAACCCCAGCGCCCAGGACAGCAGCGACGGTGCGGCCGACACGATCGAGAACGTCACGATGGCGAGGAGCACCTGGCTCGCGTTTGCGGCGACCGACAACGCCGCTGCGTCCCGGACCCGTACCCCCCGGCTCGTCAGAATGGTGCTGAACACAGTCGCCTCGGCCACGTTGTGGACGGCGATCGCCAGCGCCAGGAAGATACCGAACGAGCGGCTCACAGCCATCGCGGCGCCGATCGCCACGCCCTCGGAAGCGGCATGCAGCGAAGTGATGAGCAATACCTGATAGCCGTACGTCGCGCTGGCCTCGTCGAGGCGATTCAGGTCGAGATCTTCCGTCCGCGCCGCCGCGTGGGTGAAGAACACGAAGCCGACGCCCAACGCCGCGCCGGCCGCCCCCGACAGTGCCATGCGATCGAGACCCGCGACCATGAGGGCGTAGGCGGCGCCCAGCATGCATCCAGCCGCGAGCGCGTTGGCCCAGCCGATCCATGCGAGGGGCAGGCGTTCACGGAAGATGAGCGGGGCCACCCCAAGTCCGGCGGCCCCGGCAGCGACGGCGGAGTACAGGAGGACGGTGAGAGTCGGGTCCAACGGCGGTTTTTCAGAACGGCTTGAAGCCGGGCGAGCCGAATCGTGGCATCTGCAAGTGCTGCCACAGCGGGATGGCGTACGCAATCAGGATGATCACTACCGCCACAGCGGTCCACAGGCCGTAGCGATCGAGCCAGGTCAGCCTGGCGGCGACCGGCTCGAGCGGCTCGGCCCATTCGATCGGCTCGGGCGCGGTCTTCTTGCCCGCCACCCACGTCCCGAGCATCACCAGCACGAAGCACGCGGCGCTCGCGAACAGCAGCAACCCGCCCACCGCCGAGACGCCGGTGAGGATCCTCCACTGGGCGGCGACGGGGCTGCCGCCGTAGCTGGCGTCGTAGACGCGGCGCGGCATTCCCATCAACCCCGTGATGTGGTTCGAGAATGAGAACAGCGCCATGCCGAGAAACCACAGATACGGCTGCACCTTCGCCAGGAGGTCGAGCTCCAGCTCCCGTCCCAGCAGCCGGGGCAGCAGGTAATAGGCCGTGCCCATGAACGTGAGCGCGACGGCGCTGCCCACGGTGAGATGGAAGTGCGCCTGGATCCAGGCGGTGTTGTGGACGACCGAATTCATCATGTACGACGCGTTGATGGCGCCACCGATGCCGCCCACGGCGAACAGCAGCATGGCCAGCACCACGCTCGAGAACGTCGGGTTGCCCCAGGGCAGCTTGCCGAGCCAGTCGAGCAATCCCGTAGCGCCCTTGGCGCGGCCCGCCGCTTCCATCGAAGCCGTGATGGTGAAAGCCGTAATGAAGCTCGGGAACAGAATCCACATCGTGATCATCGAGTGGAGGAACTTCCAGGCCGCCGGGATCCCCGGGTCCATGAACTGGTGGTGGAAGCCGACCGGCGTCGAGAGCAGCAGGAACAGGATGAAGACGAGGCGGCCCAATGGGTCGCTGAACAGCTTCCCTCCGGCGACCTTCGGGAAGATCGTGTACCAGACGACGTACGCCGGCAGCAGCCAGAAGTACACGAGCGGGTGCCCGAAGTACCAGAACAGCATGCGCGCCAGCAAAGGATCGACCGTCGGCGTGATCCCGAGGGACCACGGGATGAGGAGCACCACGTCTTCGATGGCGACGCCCAGCGTGGCGATGAGCCACAGGACCGCAGTCACCAGCATGCCGTGCATGGCGAGCGGGGCGGGCTCGGTCGGGTGCTCACGACGCCAGGCCCGGTACGTGAGCACCATCGTCAAACTCCAGAACCAGCTTCCCACGATCAGCAGCGCGGCGCCGATATAGAACGCGGGATGCGCCTGGAGCGGCGGATAGAACGTGTACAGCACGCTCGCCTTGCCCGACAGAATCGCGCCGGTGGCGAGCGCGGTCCCGAGCAGCGCCACCCAGTATCCCGTCCAGGCGAGACGCGGACTGGCGAGGGGGCGCTGCAGCGTCCGGGTAGCGACCACATACCCGAACCCCATGATGAAGAAGGTCGTGAACACGAGCGCCATGAGGACGCCGTGGGCCGTCACCGACAGGTAGTACAGCTTGGCGCTGCGGAACGGCAGATCGAGGCTGGCGCGCGACAATGCCTGCATCAACGCCATGGCGGCGGCGACGCCGAAGGCCGTGAACGCGACGGCGAAGTTCGCGAGCGGCAGACGATCGGCGCGGTTCAAGGAGCCGCCTCCACGATCAGCTTGGCGGACATCAGGTGGTGCCCGCCGCCGCAATACTCGTTGCACACGATGAGGTATTCACCAGGCTGCGCGAAGCTGGTCGTGAACTGGCTCACGTAGCCGGGCACGATCATCGTGTTGCCGTTGGTGCCGACGATCTGAAACCCGTGCGTGACGTCGACGCTCGTGAGCCGGAACGTGACCGGCTTGCCGGCCGGCACGTGGACTAGGGCGGGGTTGTAGGCGAACATCATCCCCACCATGACGACGGTCGCACCGCGCTCGGTGAGGGTGACGCCTCGCTGGGCGAACCGTGGGTCGCTGAACACCTTCCCGGGATCGATCGTCTCGACGTGGCTGGGCGGCTGCAAGGCGCTGGCGCCGTAGCCCACGGCTACGGTGATGGCAAACCCCGCGATGATCACGGCGGCCGCCCACATCCAGATCTTCTCGTAGAAGGCGACGTTCACGGCGTCACACCACCGCGCCGCAGGTAAATCAACAGATACACAGCGAGCCAGCTCAGCACGAAGAACGCGGCGTAGACGCCCACCAGGAACAGGGTCCCGCGTGGATGTTGATCGTGCAACGACGGTGTCTCAGGCATTTGGCAGCTCCTCAGGATTCGGTCGTCGGCGTCGGCAATTCCACTTCAAAGCGGGCCCCCCCACCCTCCCGGTTCGCGGCGCGAATGGTGCCCCCGTGCAGACGGGCGATCGACACCGCGGTTGTCAGACCGAGTCCCGTACCGGACCCGCGGGTACGGGCATCGTCGGCGCGGTAGTAGGGCTCGAACAGGTGCGGCAAGTCGGCCGGGGCGATGCCGGGACCGGTGTCCTCCACGACGAGGCGCAGCGCGTCCGGGAGACGTTCGTGGTGCACGATGATGCGACCGCCCGGGTTCGAGTGGATCACGGCGTTGTCGAGCAGCTCATCCACTAGGCGTCCCAGCATGGCGGGATCGAGCGGGACGGGACGACCGTTCGCGGCCGTCACCGCGTAGTCCACGTGCAACTCCCGCTCCTCGATGCGAGGCCGCAGCCGCTCGAGTGCGGCCGTCACCACCCGGCCCACGTCGGTCGGCTCGCGCTGCGGCACGATCAGGCCGGCTTCGGCCCGGCTGATCAACAGCAGCTCTTCGGTCATGGTGGTCATGCGGTCGATCTCTTCCAGCGCGCTATGCAGCACCCGCTGGTAATCGTGCGGACTGCGGTCGGCCCTGAGCGCCACCTCGACCTCGCCGCGCAGGGCCGTGAGCGGCGTGCGCAGCTCGTGACTCACGTCTCCGGTGAAGCGCCGTTGGGCGGCAAACGCGCCGCTCAAGCGGTCGAGCATCCGGTTCAGGACACCGACCAGGCCGCGGTATTCGTCCGTGGTGGCGTGCGCCGAAATCCGCTGGTCCAGGGTGCCTGCCTCGATGTGCGTCGCCTGCTCGGTGATCTCCACGACGGGCTGCACGGCGGACCCGGAAAGACGCCAGGCTCCGATCAAGGTGGCGCCGGTGCCGAGCAGCACAATGCCCAGGAGCGCGAGCAGCACGAGGCGCTGCAATGCGTGTACCGGGTCGAGAGAGGCCGCGACTTGGATCACGCCGCTGCCCTCCAGCCCGCCGCCAGCGGCGATGGCGACGTAAGCGGAACGCATGGTCATGTTGTGCCAGCGGGCTTCACTGAAGGTCACCTGGTCGCTCGTGGCGGCGGCGACGGCCGCGCTGTCCGCCGGAAGGTCGCTGGCCCAGCCGGGAACGGCCCGGATCGCCGCGCAGTGGGGATCGCGCACCACGATGTAGCGGTTGACCTCTCGACGATAGCGCAGGGCATCCAGCGCCATCACGTGCACGCCGTCACTGCACAGGGAGGTGCGCTCGAGCTCGTTGGCGGTGATGAACGCCATCGCGGTGATGCCCTGATCGAGCTGATGCCGCAACACCCGTGACGCCGCCCACCACATGGCGACGGACGTGGCGACCAGCCCGACGGTCATCGTCGCCGCGAACCGCGCGGCGAGCGTCCGCCGCAGCGACCGCATCACGCGCTCTGGAGGCTCTCGTCGGGCAGCTGGAGCCGGAACCCGACGCCCCGCTCAGTGTGGATCAACTCCTGCCCGGCAGCCTGACGCAGCTTGCGGCGCAGGTTGCCGACATGCACGTCGACCACATTGCTCTCCGGATCGAAATGCATGTCCCACACCTTCTCGAGCAGCTCGGTCCGGCGCACGACCTCCTCGGGGTGCAGCAGGAAATGCTGGAGCAGATGAAACTCCTTGGGGGTCAGATCGATCGACTTTCCCTGTACCCGCACCTTGTGTTTCAGGCGGTCCAACTCCACCGGCCCGTACACCAGGAGCTCCGTACGCGCGGACCCGCCGCGCCGCACCAGCGCCCGCACGCGGGCCAGCAGCTCATCGAACTTGAACGGCTTCGTGAGATAGTCGTCCGCGCCCGCGTCGAGCCCGCGCACGACGTCCTCGGTCGTGTCCCGGGCCGTCAGCATCAGGACCGGGGTCTTGCGGCCTTCCCGGCGCAGCTCGGCCGCCACCTGCAGGCCGTTCTTCTTGGGGAGCATGACGTCCAGGACCACCAGGTCGTAGTCGTAGACGTGTGCGAGCATTGTCGCCTCATCGCCGTCAGGCGCGACGTCTACGGCGTAGCCTTCTTCACGCAGCCCTTGCTCGATGAAGCCCGCGACCTTCCGGTCGTCTTCCACCACGAGGATTTTCATGAGACGGAGGATAGGATTGGGCTATTGAATGCTTTCTAAGGGAGATATGAAGAAACCTTCATGAATCTCTATGTTTGCCCCTTTGAAGGCAATGTCAACGTGAAGATCGCCCCCTTTTCCGGCTCGCTGAGGACCGTCAGTCGCCCGCCAAGCACTTCCGCGAGCCGCCGCGACACGGGCAACCCCAACCCCGTCCCGAGTCCGGAATGCGGATCGAATCGCTCGAACGGCTCGAAAATGCGCTCCTGGACTTCAAGCGGGATACCGGGGCCTTCGTCCTGGACCACGAATTCAATTCCGTCCCCCTTGCTCCGCAACGCCACCCGAATGCACCCGCCGGACGGGCTGTGCCGCATGGCGTTGCTCAACAGGTTCACGAGGATCTGCTGCAAGCGCACGGGGTCGGTCTCGAACGGCGCGAGTGGTACCGGCACGTCGACTTTGAACGATATCCGCTTTTCCTCCGCCGCCGGCGCGAACCCGGTAAGCGCCCGTTCGACGGCGGCCGCGGGCTCGACCTCGCGCCAGACCGGCCGCACCTTTCCGGCGTCGAGCCGGGTCAAGTCCAGGAAATTGTTCAGCAGGGTGATGGTACGCTCGGTGCCTTCGTACACCTCCAACGCGGCTTGCTCGGCGGCCTCCGGGCTCTTGCGACGCACCAGCCGCTCCGCCCAGCCATACACGCCCGTGAGCGCGTTGCGCAGCTCGTGGTTCATCATGGCGAAGAACAGGTCGCGCTGGCGCTGCATCCCGCGCACCTGCTCGAGCAGGCGCGCGTTCTCCACCGCCACAGCGGCCTGGCCGGCGAGCAGGACAGCGATGCTTTCGTCCTCTGCGTCGAACTCGGCCCCGCCGACCTTCTCGGTGAGGTAGAGGTTCCCGAACACCGTCTGACCGGTGGTGATCGGCACGCCGAGGAACGATTTCATCGGCGGATGGTGGGGCGGGAAGCCGTGGCGGCGGGGGTCACAGGTAAGGTCGGCGGCGCGGATCGGCCGTTTCTCGCCGATCACGAGACCGAGCAGGCCAAGCCCATGCGGCGGATCGCCGATGCGGGTGCGTGCGGCCAGGTCCAATCCGGAGGTGACGAATTCAGCCAGGCGTGTCCCCCCCGTATCGAGCACGCCGAGGGCGGCATAGCGGGCGCCGACCACGTCCCGGGCGGTATCGACCACCTGCTGCAGGACGTCCGGCAGCGTGCGCTGAGAATAGATCGCCACGCCGGCCGACAGGAGACGCCGGAACCGCTCCTCCACGCGACGGGCTTCGACCAGGCGCCCGGAACGGGGCGGCGCGGAGCGGGACGGGCCCTTGGCAGGCATAGTATGAAACCTGGCCCGTCCGCGAATCGTGCGCTAGGCTGTTAGCCGATGGAAGCGAAGTCATACGCCGTGGAAGACGTCCTGCGGGACGGCACTCCGGTCTGGATCCGAGCCATCCGGCCCGATGACCAGCGGCGCTTGTCCCAGTTCCACGGCCGCTTGAGCCCCGAATCGGTGTATCTCCGCTACTTCGAGCTCAAGCCGGTGCTGTCCGAGCGCGACCTGCACTATCTGACCGAGCTGGACTTCGACCGCCGCGTGGCACTCGTAGCCACACTCTCCCCCGATGGTGATGCTCCGATCGTCGGGGTGGCGCGTTATGATGTCCTGCCGGGCAGCGCGGGGGAGACCGTGCGGGCGGAGCTGGGGATCGTGGTCGAAGACGCCTTTCAGAACCGTGGCATCGGCACCGTACTCTTGAAGCACCTGCTCGGCATCGCTCACGATCATGGCGTCAATGAAATCACCGCCGAGGTATTGCCTCAGAATACCAGAATGCTCGAGCTGGTCGCCGGCTCCGGAGTGCCGGTGCAGCGCGCGCTCGACGACGGCGTCATCCGCCTCACGGTCTAAGGGAGCCTGAAGCCTGCTTCAGTCACCCTTCACGAAGCCGCTTTCCAGCCCCGGCTACGATCCAGCATGACCGCAGCGCCGTCGTGGGCCGGCTCGGCGGAACCCGTGTTCCGCGCGCGCGACCTGTCGAAGGTGTACCGACTGGGCGAGCTCGAGGTCCATGCGCTGCGATCACTCTCGCTCGAGCTGTACCGCGGCGAATTCCTGGTCATTCTGGGGCCCTCCGGGAGCGGCAAGTCGACCCTGCTCAACATCCTGGGCGGGCTGGACGTCCCGACGGCCGGCTCGGTCCGGTTCTTCGACCACGACCTGACGGCCGCCGACGAGCGGGAGCGCACCCGGTTTCGCCGCGAGCACGTCGGCTTCGTATTCCAGTTCTACAACCTGATCCCGAGCCTCACCGCGCGCGAGAATGTGCAGCTCGTGTGCGAGCTGTCCCCGCGACCCATGGATCCGACCCGCGCGCTTGCGCTCGTCGGCTTGGGGGAGCGGCTCGATCATTTTCCGGCGCAGCTGTCGGGAGGTGAGCAGCAGCGCGTCGCGATCGCCCGCGCCATCGCCAAGCAGCCGGACGTACTGCTGTGCGACGAGCCGACCGGGGCGCTCGACTTTCAGACCGGCAAACTCGTCCTCGACGTGTTGAACCGGGTCAACCGGGAGCTCGGCACCACGGTGGCCATCATCACGCACAACGTGGCGATCGGGGGGATGGGCGATCGCGTGATCAGGATGCATAGCGGCCAGATCGCCTCGATCGAGCGGAACGCCGTCCGGGCGCCCGTGGACACGCTGCAATGGTGAGCGTCCTCGATCGCAAGGTCCTGCGCGACCTGTGGCACCTGCGCGGCCAGATGACGGCCGTGGCCGTGATCGTCGCTTGCGGCGTCGCCACGGTCGTCACGCTGCGCGCCGCGTACGATTCCCTGCGGCTGTCGCAGGAGCTGTACTATCGGGAGTACCGCTTCGCCGACGTGTTCGCGCCGCTCTCGCGCGCCCCCGAAGCCGTGGCCCGCCGGATCGCGGCGATCCCGGGTGTCATGGAAGTCGAGACCCGTGTGGTGGCCCATGTGACGCTGGCCGTGCCCGGGCTCGCGGAGCCCGCCATCGGCCGCTTCGTATCGATCCCGGACGGCGCGCACCCGGCGCTCAATGACCTGCATCTGCGCGCCGGCCGCTGGGTACAGCCGGGGCGACGGAACGAGGCGATCGCCAGCGAAGCCTTTGCCGCCGCCAACCATCTGAACGTCGGTGATACGCTCGGGGCGGTGATCAACGGACGCTGGCAGACGCTCCGCCTCGTGGGCATCGCGCTCTCGCCTGAATACGTCTATCAGCTCGGTCCCGGCTGGTTGTTTCCCGACGACCGCCGATTTGGCGTCTTCTGGATTGGACGCGAGGCGCTCGGCACGGCGTTCGATCTGCACGACGCCTTCAACGATGTGACCCTTGCCCTCGCACCGGACGCGGATGAGCGGGACGTGATCGCGCGCCTCGACCACCTGCTCGCGCCCTACGGGGGACTCGGCGCCTACGGGCGTGGAGACCAGATCTCGAATCGCTTCGTCACCGATGAGCTTGCGCAGTTGCGCGTGTCCGGCACGATCACACCGGCGATCTTCCTCGGCGTCGCCGCGTTCCTCTTGAACGTCGTCCTCGCGCGGCTGGTCGCAACGCAGCGCCAGCAGATCGGGGTCCTCAAGGCGTTCGGCGTCGGGGACTACACGGTGGGATGGCATTACGCGAAGCTGGTACTGCTCGTGGTCCTCGCCGGGGCGGTGGCCGGAGTAGTCGTCGGCCTCTGGTTGGGAGGGAAGCTCACGGCGCTGTACGGGGACTTCTACCGCTTTCCCGTGTTGCGCTACACCGTCAACCCCGGCGTCGTGGTCCTGGCCGCCGGGGTCAGCGTCGCCGCCGCATTGCTCGGCACCTTGACCGGCGTCCGGCGCGCGGTGACCCTGCCGCCGGCCGAGGCGATGCGACCGGAGCCGCCGCCGCGCTTCCACCAGGGGCCGATCGAGCGCCTGGGGCTGCACCGCCTGCTGTCTCCCATCGGGCGCATGGTGCTGCGCAACATCGAGCGCCGTCCCGGGCGCGCGCTGATCACGGCGTTCGGGATCGGGCTCGGCTTCGCCGTCATCATCGTGGGTCGCTATTCACTCGACGCCATTCGCCAGATGGCGGATTTCGAGTTCAACGTCCGGGAGCGCCAGGACGCGACGGTAACGTTTTCTCAGCCCCGGCCTGCCCGGGTCCGCTACGAGCTGGCGCGGCTCCCGGGCGTGCTCGCCACCGAGCCGTTCCGAGCCGTCTCGGTCCGGCTCGTCGCCGGGCACCGCTACCGTCGCACGGCGATCCTCGGCCTCGAGCCCGACGGCGAGCTGCGCCGGGTGGTGGACTGGCACCTGCGCCGCATACCGTTGCCACCCGATGGGCTGCTGCTCACGGGAAAGCTGGCCGACATCCTGCACCTTCGCCCGGGCGACCCGGTCCGCGTCGAAGTGCTCGAGGGAGCACGGCCCGTGAGGGAGATGCCGGTCGCCGCCCTGGTGGACGAGCCGCTGGGCACGTCCGCTTACATGGACGCCGGGGCGCTGCATCGCTTTCTCCGCGAGGGAGGTACGATCTCCGGGGCATATCTCTCGGTCGATCCGTTCGACGCCCCGTCGCTGTACGCCGCGCTCAAGCGCATCCCGGCCGTCGCGGGCGTCACCGTGCGGGAAGCGGCGCTCCAGAGCTTCGAGGAAACCCTTGCCAAGAGCCACAACGTTTCCACCATGTTTCTGATCGGATTCGCGTCCCTGATCGCGTTCGGCATGGTGTACAACGCCGCCCGAATCGCGCTGAGCGAGCGGGCCCGCGAGCTCGCGAGTACCCGCGTGTTGGGGTTCACGCGGGGAGAGACCGCTCGCATGCTGCTCGGGGAGCAGGGCGCGCTGCTGCTCCTCGCCGTGCCGCTCGGGTTCCTGCTCGGCTACGGCGGGGCCGCCCTCCTCACGCTGGCCTTCGACACGGAGCTGTACCGCCTGCCGTTCGTCATGAGAGCCGGCACCTTCGTGTACGCGACGGTTGTCGTGGGACTGGCCGCCGCCATCTCCGCCCTCGCGGTCAGACGCCGGATCGACACCCTCGACCTGGTCGCCGTGCTGAAGACGGGAGACTGACGCCATGAAGCTGGGCCGTAAACAAGTGCTCTGGATCGCCGCAGGCCTGACATCGGTCGTGTTGGTCGCCTATGTGTTGCGCCCGACGCCCGTCGCGGTGGAGGTCACCGCCGCCGCACAGGGGCGGCTCCGCGTCACAATCGACGAGGAGGGTCGCACCCGGGTACGAGACCGATACGTCGTCGTCGCGCCGGTGGCGGGCCGGGTCTCCCGGATCACCCTCGAGGCAGGCGCCCCGGTCGCGCGGGGGACCGTCGTGGCCGAACTGTCCGCGGCGCCGCTGGACCCGCGCGGGCGCCTGGAAGCGGCGGCGCGACTGCGGGCGGCGGAGGACGCGCAGCGCGCGAGCGCGGCGGCGGTGACCGAGGCGCGGGCCGCTCTGGCCCAAGTGCGGCGTAATCGTGTCCGGGCCGAGTCGCTCTTCTCCATGAACGCCTTGTCCGTAGACCAGCGCGAGCAGGCCGCACTGGCCGAAACGACCGCGGTGCAGCGTTTCGAGGCGGCCGACTTCCGCGGCCAGGCAGCGGCGCATGACGTCGAGCAGGCCCGCGCCGCGGCGTCGGGCGCCGCGGGCGTGCTGCGGCTGTTTTCTCCCGTGCGCGGGCGGGTGCTGCGCATCCCCGAAAAGAGCGAGCGCGTGGTCGCTGCGGGCACTCCCCTGCTGGAGCTTGGCGATCCGACTCGACTCGAGATCGTGACCGATTTGCTCTCCGAGGACGCCGTGAAAGTCCGACCGGGAGACCGGATCATCGTCGATGACTGGGGCGGTGACCGCTCGCTCGAAGCGCACGTGCGCCTGGTCGAGCCGGCGGGCTTCACCAAGGTGTCGGCGCTGGGCGTGGAGGAGCAGCGGGTGAACGTGATCGCCGACCTGGACGAGACCCCGCCCCAGCTTGGCGACGGCTACCGGGTCGAGGCGCGCGTCGTGGTATGGGAAGGGGCGGCGGTGCTCAAGGTGCCCGCGAGCGCCCTGTTTCAGGAGGGCGACCGCTGGGCCGTGTTCGTGGTACGCGACGGCCGGGCATTCCGGCACGTGGTGGAGGTGGGACACCGCAATACGATGGAAGCGGAAATCACGAACGGCCTGACCGCGGGCGCCCAGATCGTGCGTCACCCGACCGACAAGCTGGCCGATGGGGTGCGCGTCGCGGCGCGCTCCCGATAGTACGCCAGGCACTCCGCTTCCCGGCCCCGCACGACCCGCTTGCCGGCGAGCGGCCCCCGCGACGCCGTGACGACGGTGTACTGCCGCTCGCCGCGCCCGCCATCCACATAGATCACCACCCACTCGTGTGTCTTGCCGAGCTCGTGCGCCCGCGCCGTGTTGGAGAACAGCGCGGTGTAGTGCCGGGCACCGAGTGCCGTGTGGAGGATCGGAAGCCACGACTCGCGGCTCGGGTTGAACCGTCGGGGGGCGATGGTTCGAAGCGACCCGGCCACCGCCTTCAGGCGATACTCGCGATCCACCCGCAGCAGATCCGGAACCGAAGGTTCCTCGGCGGCGGGGGCGCTCCTGGGCACCCGGCCGAGCCGTGTCGCCAGAGCCTCGCGCACGCCGCGCAGCCGTTTTTCGCCGAACGATGGGATCGCGACGAGCCGGCCATCGTGCGCGGCGGCTTCGAGATCTTCCAGCGTGTCGATGCCGTGATCGTGATGCAATCGCTCGGCGAGTCGTGTGCCGATCCCGGTAACC
Organism: Gemmatimonadota bacterium; assembly: GCA_041497135.1. Classification (GTDB taxonomy): domain Bacteria; phylum Gemmatimonadota; class Gemmatimonadetes; order Gemmatimonadales; family GWC2-71-9; genus DASTHG01. The sequence goes on from JBGQFX010000001.1 coordinate 80,267, forward strand.
GACGTGAGCAGGGTGATCGCATCGCTTTCGCCACGCAGACGGCCCAGCATGGGCAGGCGGCCGGTCTCTACCAGGTCGCGGATGGCGCGGGCGATGGTCGTGCCGATGGTCGGGAGGCGCTCCAATCCCATGAGACCCTCGGCGCGGAGGATCTCACCGACGGGACGCTCGAGCCCACGCACCAGGTCCGCCGCGCGGCGATAGGCATCCACCCGGAACCGGTTGGCGCCCTGACTCTCGAGCAACGCCGCGAGCTCTTCGAGTCGGGCCGCCACGGCGGCGTTCTGCGGTTCGTGGATCATCGTGTCCCGCCCGCACCGGCGGATTCCCGGGCCGGACGCCGCTGCGGCGCTCGCGGTTGCGCCTCCACCGGCACCACGAGCAACGACGTGGGCAGGTGGTTCAACAGCCGCTCGGTGGCGCTCCCCAACAACAGGCGCTCCCGCCACCCCTTCCCGTGCGAGCCGACCACGACAAGATCGGCCCCCCGCCGTGCGGCCTCGTGCTGGATCACGTCGACCACGTGCCCGCTGCGCGCGACCGTCTCGACTCCGCGCTCGCCGAACAGGGGCCACACGCTCCGCTCCAGTGCCTGCACGGCACGGCGGGAGTACTCGGTCTCGGTCAGCGGCGGCGTGACGTCGGGAAGCGGAAGTGGCGGCTCGATCACGCTCAGGGCGATGAGCTCCGCGCCCAGCGCCGTCGCCAGGCCCCGCGCGAGCGCCGCGGTCGGCGCGGCGGCCTCCGACAGGTCCACGGCCGCGACGATGCGACGGAACACCGCGTCGTCCGCCCGCTGCGCGGTGACGAGGACGGGCAAGCCGGCACTGCGGACGGCGTCGAGCGCCGTGCTGCCGCCCACCCAGCGGCGCAGTGCGGAATGGTGCTTGCCACCGAGCACGATGACGTCGGCCTCGAGCTCACGCGCCACGTCGCGCAGGACCACAGCGGGCCGGCCGGGCCGGACGATCATGCCTCGGATCACGTCCTCCGGCACATGCCCCGCGAGTGCCCTGGCCATCTCTTTTCGCCCGAGGTCGACCAGCCCGGCACGCAGCTCCGGCGCGTGATAGGCCAGGTCGTCGTCTGCAAACGCGACCCACCACTCGCGCACGGCGTGAACCGGGATGCACGTACCGCCCATCGCGTGCGCCAGGCGGGCACCCAGCGCGGCTGCGGCGGCCGCTTGGGGAGAATCGTCCACCCCCACGAGGATCTGTTTCCAGGGCATCGTTTCCTCCTCGTCGTGAACGTTCCGGAACAGCGCGTGAAGAGAGTCTGAGGAGGTCCGGAGATTCCCTTCGCCGCGTCGGGACCTCACACGGCCTTCATGCGCATTTCAGAGCGCCGGTCGCAACTTGCCCGCGTGGGAAGGAGGTTTCCGATGCAGGTCCGCCATGTACTTGGTGCCGTGAGCTTGTACAGCCCGGCTCCCCGAGCCGCGCTGGCCGGCGCCGAAGTCGCGGCGCTGGCCGGCGCCGAGTTGACGGTGCTCACCGTGCTCCGCGACCCGTGGGAGCTGGTCCGACCCGATGAGATCGAGAGCCTGCGCCGGACCCACGGCGGCTCGCCGGCGTCCGTGGCCGCGGAGCGCGCCGGGGCACGGCTCAAGGAGCTCGCCGGCCCCGCGGTGCTGTCCGCCCCGACCGTTTCCTATCGCACCGCGTTCGGATGGCCCAGCGTGGAGATCGCGCGCTGTGCCGAGGAGATCGCGGCCGATCTGATCGTGATCGGGCGGGGTGACGAGGTGGTCCAGAGCAAAGAGGAGAGCGTCACCGCGGCGACGCTGCGTCGCAGCCGCGTTCCGGTGCTCGTGGCCCCGCTGCACCACCGGATCTATCGCCGTATTGTGGCGTGCGTCGACGACAGCCCTCATGCGTCCGCCGTGCTGGACGCGGCGCTGGCGATGGGCGAGTACCACGGGGCGCACGTCCTGGCGGTGCACGTTGAGCCGGCGAGCGCCGGGATGGCCACCCCGGGAGCGCGCCAGCCCTGGCAGCGGCGTCTGGAGCAGGCGCGCGAAGGCCGTGGCACGGCCGTCGCGGAGTGTGAAACGGTGGTGCGCCAGGGGGATGCCGCGACGGAGATCCTCGCGCTGGCGGCCGCGGAGAACGCGGACCTGATTGTGTTCGGCTACCGGCGTGGGCTGCACTACGGGGACGCAGGGGCCATCGCCACCGTGGCGGTGCGGCTGCTGCGGCGCGCCGAAAGCGCGCTGCTCGCGGTGCCGGTCTAAGGTCCCCCGGGCGCGTCGAGACGGTGGACGGGCACTCCACCGTACACCGCGTCCGGTTCGAGCACCCGGTGTTTCGGCACGACGCTCAGAGCGCCGACTTGCGTATTGGCGCCGATCTCGACCCCGATGCCGATCACGCTTCCCACGCCGATGGTCACGTTGTTCCCGAGACGCACGGCAGCCGTCTTGACGATGCCGCCTTCCACGGTGTGGCCGGCGAGGTGGACCCCCGCGCCGATCACGACATCGTCTCCGAACTGCAGCAGGTTGTGGTCCGACAGGGTGACGCTGTTGATCAACACGCGACGACCGAGACGGGCGCCGTTCAAACGATGGTAGAACGTCCACAGCGGCGTCGCCCGGAGCAACGTGCCGACGAGCACGCGCACGACGTGCGTCGACATGGCGCATCGCGCCCAGCGCAGCAGGGGCCAGCCCAGATCCGTAATCCGCATTTCCGCATGAGCCGGAGGCCGCCACCCCAGCAGGCGAACGGACAGGGCCGACAGCACCATCAGCGAGATGGCGAACAGCAGATAGGCGGGCGCCAGGGACATCGAGAGCAGCACGATGCGGATCCAATTCACGGGCAGGGACCAGCGGAGATGCCACTCCCAGAACAACACCGCCGGCAGGGCCGACAACCCGAAGACGACGCTCTCCGTCACGAACGCCGTCAGCACCATCCAGCCAACCCGCCCGGCCTTGCCCAGCCGGCCCGCGGCGGCGCTATTCCCCGGTGTGACCATGACCGCCCCGTATGAACCAATGATGCTCGTGGAGGGTGAAGGGCCGCCGCTCGTGTTCGTCCCCGGGATGGACGGGACCGGTCGGCTGTTTCATCGCCAGGTCCCCTCGCTGGCCAGGCGCTACCGGGTGGCGACCTATATGCTGCGGGATGACGCCGATCGGATGGACGTGCTGGTCGCCGATCTGGCTCGCGTCGTCCAATCCGTGACGCGGGCTGACGCACCCGCCGTCGTGGTCGGGGAGTCGTTCGGCGGCGCCGTCGCGCTGAGCTTCGCGCTCGCCCACCCGGAGCTCGTGCGCGCGCTCGTCGTGCTCAACTCGTTCCCGCGGTTCCTGCCGCAAACCCGACTGTGGCTCGCGATTGCCGCGCTGCGTCTGGTGCCGTGGCAGACGATGCCGCTGGTGCGCCGGCTCACGGCGTTCCGGCTCCATTCGCGTCACACGCACCGGTCGGAGATCCACCGCTTCCTGGAGGTGACGCGGGGAACCCGGCGTGAGGGATACCTCGCCCGCCTGCGGATCCTGCGGCAGTACGACGTACGCGATCGGCTGGAGGCGCTGCGCATGCCGACGCTGTTCCTGGCGTCGGAGCTCGACCACCTGGTGCCGTCGGTTCAGGAGGGTCGCTACATGGCCGAACGGGTGCCGGGCGCGACGCTGCGCGTCCTGCCCGGGCACGGTCACATCTGCATGATTGCGCCGGACCTCGACCTGGCGCAGCTGCTCCATGAGTGGCGCCCCGAGCTGTGATTCACACGCGTGTGGCCGCCACCGCCGCGACGATGTCGCTCTGGGAAATGACGCCCACCAGCGCGCCGTGCTCCTCGACGAACAATCGCTGCACCCTCTGCTCCAGCATCCGGCGCGCCACCTTGCGCACATCCTCGTCCGGCGCGGCGGTCGTCGGCCAGGGAGTCATCACTTCGAGAACCAAGGTGCGCTCGAACAGCAGCTCCCGGGACACCGCGTCGTGGCAGCGGCTTTCGGCCTCCAGCACGTCACGCGTGGAGCAGACCCCCACGGCACGGCCCTGTCGATCGAGCACCGGCAGCGCGGAGACTTCGCTGTCGGTGAGCGCCGCGACGGCGTCCGCGACCGTCGCTTCCACATCGATGGTGTGCAGATTGGTGCGCATGATCTCGGCGACTCTCATGGGTCCTCCTAGAGCTTGGCGCCGGCCACCGCGCCCACGATATCCGATTGCGACAGAACGCCCACCAGCGCCCCGTCGTATTCGACGAACACGCGGTGGATCTCACCGTACAGCATCTGGCGCGCGGCGTCGTGCACGTCGGCGTCAGGATCGACCGTCACCGGCTTGGCGGTCATGATCTCGCGCACGAGGGTCGTGTCCAGGATGGCGCCGCGCCGCTCGGCGTCCGATGCCTCGGACAGGAGCTGCAGCACATCGGTCATCGAGATCACCCCCACCAGACGATCACGGCGCTCCACGACTGGGAGGCCGGAGACATGCTGCTCGGCGAGCGTGGTGACGGCCTCCGCGACGGTGACGTCCGGGCCGATGGTCTCGAGGGTCGTCCGCATGATTTCGGCGACTTTCATGGATCCCCCTTGCGGAGATGGTTTCAACGTCCTGCAGCTGCAACGTCGCCGCCCGGGATTGAAGGCTGGATGAAGGAAGCCTGAAGGGATGCGAGCGATGCTGCTCGACGCGCCAGGTGCGGCGCTCCGCGCCGGCACGCTGCCCGACCCGGTACCGGGACCCGGCCAGGTCCGCCTCCGGGTGCGCGCGTGCGGCGTGTGCCGCACCGATCTCCACGTCGCCGACGGTGAGCTCGCCCATGCCAAGTTGCCGCTCGTGTTGGGACACGAGATCGTCGGCACGGTGGAGGCGGCTGGTCCCGGCTCCGGGCGCTTCGCCGTCGGCGCCCGTGTGGGCGTGCCGTGGCTGGGATGGACCTGCGGCACCTGCGAGTACTGCCGACGGGAGCTCGAGAACCTGTGCGAGCAGGCGCGGTTCACCGGGTACCAGGTGGACGGCGGCTACGCCGAGCTCGCGGTCGCCGACGAGCGCTTCTGCTTCCCGATCCCCGATAGCTACGGCGACGCCGAGGCCGCACCGCTGCTGTGCGCCGGCCTGATCGGCTATCGCGCGCTGCGCCCGGCGGGTGATGCCAGCCGGTTGGGGATCTACGGCTTCGGTGCGGCGGCCCACATCGTGGCTCAGGTGGCGCGGCACGAAGGGCGGCGAGTGTTCGCGTTCACGCGCCCCGGCGACACCGCCGCGCAATCATTCGCGCGCGAGCTCGGCGCGGCGTGGTGCGGCGCCTCGCACGAGACCCCGCCCGAGCCGCTCGACGCCGCGATCATCTTCGCGCCGGTCGGCGCCCTCGTCCCGGCCGCGTTGCGGGCGGTGGCGAAGGGCGGGACGGTGGTATGCGCCGGGATTCACATGAGCGACATCCCGGCGTTCCCCTACGAGATCCTGTGGGGCGAGCGGGTGGTGCGGTCGGTGGCGAATCTCACTCGCAAGGACGGGGAGGAGTTCCTGGCCCTGGCGCCACGCATCCCGGTGCGGACCGACGTGGAGACCTTTCCGCTGGAGCACGCCAATGAGGCACTGGAGCGGCTGCGGGCGGGACAGGTGCGCGGAGCTGTGGTGCTGCGATACGACGGATCGCGCTAGACCTGCTGCAGAATGGCCTGGTAGCGAGGGTCGTCGCGCAGCGACGCCAGGTCCGAGTCGTTCTCGATCCAGCCGCGCAGCCCGAACCCCAGTTGCACGGCTTTCTCCAGGCTGGTGAGCGCGGCTTCGCGCTCCCCCTGCACAGCGTAGAAACAGGCGGCGTTGTACAGCATTCCGGAGTCTTCCGGATCGATCGCCAACGCCCGCCGCATCCATTCGAGCCCGCGCTCCCGTTGGCCGGCGTGCGCCAGTTCGAGGGCGCCCAGGCACAGCGCCCGCGGGTCATCGGGGTTCAGCTCGACGTGCTTCTCCACCAGCTGGAGCGCCCGCTGGTGGGTTGCAGCGGCCTCCGCCTTGCGACCCAGTCCTTCGTACGTCTGGGACAGGAAGGACGCGGCCTGATAATCGTCCGGTCGCATCCGGCACGCTTCCTCGAACGAAGCGGCCGCCAGCACCAGTTTCCCCTGCTGATACCACGCACGGGCCTGAAAATAGTGGGCTTCGAACAGCTTCGGGTTGAGCCGGATCGCGGTCGCGAATGCCTGGTCCGCTTCCTCGTATCGCTCGGCGAAGGCCATGGCCAGCCCACGCGAGGTATGGGCTTCCGCCGACTGCGGGTCGAGCTCCAGGGCCTTCCGGCTCGCCGTGTCCGCCTGCTCCAGGTGCGTCGTACTCGCGTCCCAGTACGTATAGATGAACGAGCAGCAATCGGCGATCCCGGCGTAGGCGAGAGCGTAATTGGGATCGATCTCGATGGCGCGCTCGAACATGCGTCGGGCGTACTCCACACCCTTGCGGCGCCACTGATGAAAGAACTGCCGGCCACGGAGGTAGCACTCGTACGCCTGGACGTTTGCCGTGGGCGCCTTCTCGATGGCGCGCTTCTCGTCCTCGCTCAGCACCACGCGCAGTGCCTTCACGATGTTGCCCGCGATCTCTTCCTGAATCGCGAATACGTCTTCCATGTCGCGGTCGTACCGCTCCGACCACAGATGGTAGCCGTCGGCGACATTGATGAGCTGTGCGGTGATGCGCAGCCGGTTACCGGCCTTGCGGACGCTCCCCTCGAGCACGGTGCCGACTTTCAGCTTGCGGCCGATCTCGCCGATGTCCTCGTTTTTTCCCTTGAACGCGAACGCCGAGGTGCGCGAGGCGATGTTCAGCTGCCCGATCTTCATCAGGGCGTTGATCAGCTCCTCGGCCATGCCTTCGCAGAAATACTCCTGATCGCGCTGCGGGCTCATGTCCGCGAACGGCAGCACCGCAATCGATTTGGCCACGGGAGTGGCCGGTGCCGTGCCGGGGGGCGTGCTGGTCCCGGTGGCGGGCACGAGCGCCTGCGCGAACAGCATCGGCGTGGCGAACCGCTCCGCGGGGGCTTTCGCCAACGCCTTCAAGACCGCCTGGTCGATGACTTCCGGAACCGAGTCCCGAACCGTGCGCAGCGACGGCACGGGCGTCGTAAAGCACTGCGCGATGATCGACTGCGCCGTGGGGCCCGTGAACGGCGTCCGGCCGCTCAGCATTTCGTACAGCACGCACGCCAGACTGTACACGTCGCTGCGACCGTCGAGCTCGGCTTCCCCGGCCGCCTGCTCCGGGCTCATGTACGCCGGCGTCCCGACGGTCGCCCCCGTCTGCGTCAGGGTGTCGGCCGCGGCCGCGCTCACCGCCTTGGCGATCCCGAAGTCGGTTACCATCGCCTCGCCGTCGTGCAACATCACGTTCTCGGGCTTGATGTCGCGGTGCACGACCTGGTGGCGATGGGCATAGTCCAGGGCGCTCGCGACCGCCCGGGTGATCTGCAGCGCGTCGTCCAGCGGCAGCTGCCGCTCGCGTTCGAGCCGCTGGCGCAGCGAATCCCCTTCGATGTAGGGCATGACGTAGTAGAGCAGGTCGCCGGCCTGGCCCGAGTCGTACAGCGGGACGATGTGGGGATGTTGTAGTCGCGCGGCGATCTGGATCTCGCGCAGAAACCGGTCCGGCCCCAGGTTCACGGCCAGGTGGGGATGCAACACCTTCAACGCCACCGGACGGTGGTGCTTCAGATCCTGGGCCAGGTATACCGTCGCCATGCCGCCGCGGCCGACCTCCCGCTCGATCTGGTAGCGGTCGGCGACGGCGGCACGGACTCGGTCCTGAGGGTCAATCATGGGAGCGCCAAAGATACTTCCGGAGCGACGCCTCGGCTCCGCGCGCCTGAGGGCGCGCCGGGCTCAGCGGTAGCGCAGCAGCGCCGCGACGCCGTCGATGCGCGCCGCCTGCCGCGGATCACCGATCTCCACGACCGTCCCGCCGAGGCGCCGCGTTTCGGCTGTGGCGGCGACGACGAGATCGGGTACCCGGATCACCGCCTCCCCCTGGGCCTCCGGTTTGGTCAGAACGAGCCGCCCGGAGGTGGCGCAGCGGTACCCCGGACGGCCGCCTCGTGGGGAGACGAGCAGCGTGCGTACCTGGTCCCGGGCAAGGGCCAGCAGCACGGCCCGGAGCCCGTCGACCGCCTTCCCCGTCCCGAATCCCTCCAGCGCCTCACTCACGATTTGCTCCTGTGCGACCAGGCCGCCAGCGCTCCGCGCCTCGCGGACGCTGGCCAGCACCTGTGGAGCGGTGAGCTCGAGCGGATTGAGCCGGTCGGTCCCCACGACCAACTTGGACAAGCGGGGCGGCAGCACGTGTCGCAGCGCGGCCACGACCGGATCGGCCCCCCCGAGCACCAGCCCCAGCGCGCCATGCGCGCGCACCAGAGCCGAGAGCCGCCTGGTGACGCCGGCATAATGGCGACGCTCTTCCTCGCGCCGGCGCCCGTGGAACCCGCCCTCGCCCCAGCCTGGAGAGTCCTGTCGGTCGCTATGGAACTTGCCGCCACGCATGCGTGGCGACACCAGGCAGGGAAGCTCCGTGACGTGGGCTGCGTCCACGAGAAACAGCCGGGCGTGCGCGTGATCCAGCACGACGGCCAGCATCAAGGTGTCATCGCGGCTTGGCGCCGCCGTCACGGTCGCAGCCATCAGTACTCCTCCGGCACCTGGGGTGCCGCGCGTTTGGGCTCTGGGATCTCGGTCAAGGTGGCCTCGGTGAGCAGCAGCACGCTGGCCACCGACACGGCATTCTCCAGCGCGACGCGAACCACCTTCGTCGGATCGATGATGCCCGCGTCCACGAGGTCCACGTATTCGCTGCGTGCGGCGTCGAAGCCGTAGTTACCGCTTCCCTGCCGCATGCGGTCCACGACCACTCCGCCATCCGCACCCGAATTGGCCGCGATCTGCCGGGTCGGCGTCTCGAGGGCCCGTCGCAGGATCAGGACGCCGGTCCGCTCATCGCCGTCGCACGCCGCGGCTTCCCGCTCGACGTCCGGGATCACGCGCAGCAGCGCCAGCCCGCCGCCGGGCACGATCCCTTCGGCAACGGCGGCCTTGGTGGCGCTGATGGCATCGTCGAAGGCTTCCTTGCGGCTCTTGAGCTCCGTCTCCGAGGGGGCGCCGACGCGCACGACCGCCACGCCGCCGGCGAGCTTGGCGAGCCGCTCCTGGAGCTTCTCCTTGTCGTAGTCTGACGTCGCCCGCTCGATCTGGCGGCGCAGCTCCTGGCAGCGGCCCTCGATCGCCGCCTTGACGCCGCCCCCGCCGATGATCGTCGTGTTGTCCTTGTCCACCACGACCCGTTTGGCCTTGCCGAGGTCCTCCACGGTGACATGCTCGAGTTTGACGCCCACTTCCTCGGCCAGGAGCCGGCCGCCCGTCAGAATGGCGATGTCTTCCAGCATCGCCTTGCGGCGATCGCCGAAGCCGGGGGCCTTCACGGACACCGAGGCCAGCGTGCCGCGGATCTTGTTGACGACCAGCGTCGCGAGCGCCTCCCCTTCAACGTCCTCGGCCACCACCAGGAGCGGCCGGCCGAGCTTCGCCACCTGCTCGAGCAGGGGCAGCAGATCCTTCATGCTGGAGATCTTCTTCTCGTAGAGAAGGATCAGCGGCTCTTCGAGGATGGCCTCCATCTTCGCCGGGTCGGTGATGAAGTACGGCGACAGGAATCCGCGATCGAACTGCAGGCCCTCCACCACTTCCAGTGCGGTTTCCGTCCCCTTGGCTTCCTCCACCGTGATCGCGCCCTCGGCGCCGACCTGCTCCACGGCGTCGGCGATCATCTCTCCGATGGCCAGGTCGTTGTGCGCCGAGATGGCGGCGACTTGCGCCTTTTCTTTCCGGCTCTTGACCGGCCGGGACAGTTTCTTGAGCGCCGCGACGGCCGCCTTGACGCCGCGATCCAGCCCGTGCTTCAGGTCGATTGCGCTGGCGCCGGCCGCGACGTTGCGCAGCCCCTCCGCGAACATCGTGTGCGCCAAGAGCGTCGCGGTCGTGGTCCCGTCCCCGACGGCGTCGCCGGTCTGGGCGGCGGCTTCGCGCAACACCTGGGCGCCGAGGTTCTCCTCGGGGTCCTGCAGATCGACTTCTTTGGCGATGGTGACGCCGTCGTTGCAGACGAGCGGCGTGCCCCACTTCTTCTCGACTAGGACGCATTTGGATTTCGGACCGAGCGTCACCCGTACGGCGTCGGCCATCGCGGTGGCGCCGCGCAGCACCTTCTCCCGCGCGGCGGCCTGAAACAGCATCTGCTTGTGCGGCATGGGATACCTCCACTCAAGCGCTCGTCCGCAAGATGCCGGTGCCGCTCTAAGAACTGACTGAGAACCGTATGAAGGACCGGAGCGTGGAGTGGACCGCAGGCTAACGCCGACTTCACGGCCGGTTCACAAATCCCCGGCGATCGTTCTGAGGTACCGATCGAGGAGGCAACATGCTCACAGTGCGGGATCTCATGACCAGAGAGGTGGCGACCGTGGACCCGCAGCTCACGCTGCGCGAGGCGGTCGAGCTCTTGAGCACACGACACGTGAGCGGAGCGCCGGTGACGGCCGGCGGGCGCCTGGTGGGCGTCCTGTCCGCGAGCGACGTCCTTGCGTTCGAAGCGGAAACGCCGGGCGTCCCGACCGAACGCCCCGCGCTGGAGATCGAGGATTTGGACCAGCCGACGGAGTGGGTCGAGGGTGAGGAGGCGCCGGCCGCGTTCTTCAGCGATCAGTGGTCGGACGCGGGTGCGGACGTGCTGGAGCGGTTCGCCGAGGTCAGTGGCCCCGAGTGGGACTACCTGGCCGAGCACACGGTGGCCGAGGTGATGACACCGATCCTGTGCAGCGTCGCGCCGTTCGTGGACGTGTATACCGCGGCCGACTACATGATCCGGGCGGATGTTCACCGTTTGATCGTGATGGATGACGGCCGGCTGGTGGGCATTCTCAGCAGTCTGGACATCGTGCGGGCCGTCGCACAACGGCGCCTGGTGGCGAGCGGCCCGGAAGCCCGCTCGACGCCGCGCGTGGAGGCGGACGTCCGGCATTGAGGTAGCCGAACGTCCGGATAAGGAGGCTCTATGAGCGTCGATTGGACGCTATACCGCCGCTGGGTATTCGCCAACGGGTGGAGCGAATGCCTCGGATTGGGTGCGACCGGTGCCCTGGGGTGGTGGGTCATGCGCGTGACGGAGGAGCCTTCGTCGATCGTCACGATCCTGGCAACCGCGCTATTCGCCGTCACGGGCGGCATGCTGTTCGAAGGCATTCTGGTGGGTTACGCCCAGGCACGCGTGCTTCGCGGGCCAGAGCCTGATTTCCGATCGGGCCGCTGGATTCTCGCTACGGCGATCGGGGCCGGAGTCGCCTGGCTGCTCGGGATGATCCCGAGCACGGCCATGGCGCTCGCTGGACCGGCGGCAGCAGGAGAGCCGCCCGCCTGGCTCGGCGGTCCCGTGCAATACTTGCTTGCCGCGGCGATGGGGTTGGTGCTCGGGCCGATGCTCGGCATTCCGCAGATGTTCGTCCTGCGCCGGTACGCCCCGCGGGCGAGCCGCTGGGTTCTGGCCAACGCTCTCGCGTGGGCGGTCGGGATGCCGGTGGTGTTTCTCGGTGCGGGCGCCGTGCCCCACGAGACGAGTACGGCCGTCGCGATCCTGATCGTCGGCCTCACGTGTTTCGCGGCAGGGATCGTCGTCGGCGCGGTGCATGGGCTGTTCCTGATCAGGCTGTTGCGGGCCGAAGGCGCCTAGAATGCCCCGCATCCTGCTCGCCACTCACGGAGGTCGCGGCGCCGATGGCGCGGTGCGCGTCGCCTCCCTGCTCGCCCAGCGACTCCATGCCTCGCTCGACGTGCTGGCCGTGCTCGAGCCGATGCCTCCCATGGAGATGTCTCCACTCGACCTGGGGGGCATGGGGCTCGTGCCGGGTCCGGAGCAATACGCGATGCTCAACGAGCAGCTTCGCTCCGCGGTCGCCGGGCAGCTGAGCCGCTGTCAGGTTGCGGACGCCGCCCCGATCTTCGAGGCGGGCCACCGCGCGCTCCAGATCGCGGAGACCGCGCGAACCACCGGGGCCAGTCTCATCGTGATCGGTCTCGGGCCGCACAGTGTGATCGACCGCGCGCTGGGGGGCGAAACGGCGCTGCAGCTGGTCCAGATGGTCCACACACCCGTCCTCGCCGTCCCGTCTGACGCCACCGCTCTCCCGCGCCGGATCGTCGTGGCGGTCGACTTCACGCCGACCAGCATGCGCGCCGCGCGGGCCGCCGCGCAGTGCCTCGTTGCGGGTGACGTCCTGGATCTCGTGCATGTCGCACCGAAGGGCCTCCCATCTTTCGAATCAGGCCCAGATGCGAGCGTGGGCGCTCGACTGCGGGACCTGGCCGCACAATTCGTGGTTCCATCGGGGGTCGAGGTGGTGGCGGTCGAGCTCCAGGGGGACCCGGCGCGGTCGCTGCTGGCCTACCTCGACAGTTCAGCCGCCGACATGATCGCCCTGGGCAGTCATGGCTACGGTTTCTGGAAGCGGCTCGCACTGGGCAGCGTGGTTTCCAAGGTGGTGCGACTGGCGAAGACCGCGGTCCTCGTCGCGCCCATCGGGTCGATCAGCGTCCCTGGCTAGTGCCGTTCCAACTTGATTCGCCAATATGCCGAAAGCAGCAGATTCCGATGACTGGGCGCGAATAGTTGGAACGGCACTAGCGGCGTGATTGTTCACCGGGAGGTCACCATGTCGGCGGGACATCTGTGCAGCCGGATAGTTGCGACGGCATCGCCCAACGAGACCATCGGGGCCGCTGCGCGCCGCATGCGGGAGTACGAGGTGGGCACGGTCGTGGTCGTGAACGGGAATGGCGCGAACCGGGCTGTGGGCATCGTGACCGACCGGGATATCGCGATCCGGTGCGTGGCCGAGCGAATCGAGCCGGAAACGACGCCGGTGTCGGAGGTGATGACGGCGCCGGTGCACTCCGTCGACGAGCAGACGCCGATCCAGGAGGCGATCACGCGGATGGCCATCGCCGGCACGCGACGCTTGATCGTGACGGGTGCAGCGGATCGCGTGGTCGGGATTCTCAGCCTGGATGACGTGCTGGATTTGCTCATTGAGGAGATCGGGCCAATCGGCCGCCTGCTCGCGAAGCAGCAGCCTCACCTGCCGGCCTAGTCCGGCGGGGTGCCTCCCATTGGGATCTCGCGCAGCTCCCGCCTCAGGAGCGGATGAGCGGCGAGCAGATACCATCCCATGCCGATGGCCGCCGCGAGACTCGCGACGCCGATATGCCACCACACGAGTTCGCCAAGCAGGGGGCGCGTGAGGAAAGCCATGGCGAAGTACACGTGAAGGGCGACGAACAGGAGCAGCACGAGGACCAGGTATTGTGTCGTGGGGAATCGCTCTGCGAGGGAGACGAGCCACGAGCACAAGAGTCCCAGCGCTAGGAACACCACCATGTGCACCATGTTGAAAGCGAGAACCGGCCCGGGCGCGACGACCAGCGCTGCCGGGTCGCGCAGATGATAGAACAGGGCCGAGCCGAACAGCGCGGCTGTATAGAAAGGCGACCGCCCCGCAAGCACGTTCAACAGGGCGACGATGACGACCACCGCCCCATAGCCGATCACGCCCGCCCACAAGCCACCGATCAGCGTATCCCGAGTCTGTGCGCGCATGGTCTCTCCCGGCGAGAGCACAGGTGCTACGATGCCACGGTTGCGTGGCGGCCATCGTGAAGGCGCGCGTAAGAGAGCTTCATGCTTCGAGGATTCTGTCATGTCACGTCCATTGACGCTCGTCTTCGCCGGCGATGTGATGCTCGGCCGGCAGGTGAATGAATCGCTGGACCGGGCGAGCCCCGCGCGACCCTGGGGCGATCTGCTCCCCACGATGGACGCGGCGGACCTCACCTTCGTCAATCTCGAGTGCGCGCTCACCGAGCGCACCGAGCGCTGGCCGGATAGGGGGCACAAGCCGTTCTATTTCCGCGCGGACCCGGCCGCCGTGGCAACGCTCCTGGCCGGGGGCGTGGACTGCGTTTCCGTCGCGAACAACCACATCGCCGACTACGGATTCGAGGGGCTCCGTGACACGCTCACCGTGCTGGATCGCGCGGGGATCGCGCACGCCGGCGCGGGGCTGGACCGCTGGAGCGCGCGCGAGCCGGCGCAGCTCGCCGTCGACGACCTCCGCGTGCGCGTGGTGGCGTTCGCGGACTACCCAGCGGAGTGGTGCGCCGGACCCACCTCCCCTGGCATGAACTACACCCCCGTCTCGCTCGCGCCCGAGGAGTTCAGCGAGGTGACGCACCAGGTGACGGCCGCGCGGGAGCACGCCGACCTCGTGGTCTTCTCGATCCACTGGGGTCCGAACATGCGCGCCCGGCCCACACCCGAGTTCCGCGCCTTCGCCCACGCGGTCATCGACGCCGGCGCCGATATCTTCTGGGGTCACTCCGCCCACGTGGCCCACGGCGTGGAGTTTCGTGACGGCCATCCAATCCTGTACGACACCGGAGACCTGCTGGACGACTACGCCGTGGACCCGCACCTGCGCAACGATCTCTCCGCGTTGTTCCTCGTGCACCTCCGCCCGCCTCTCGTGGAGGCCGTCGAGATCCTTCCCGTACAGATCAAGGACATGCAGGTGAACCTGGCACGCGGGCGGGAGCGCCACTGGTTCCTCGAGCGCCTCACGACGCGGTGTTCCGAGTTGGAGGCGGTCGTGGCGCCGAGTGAGCCCGGGCTGCGGATCACCGCACCGGCACGAGTCGCCGGGGTCGGGACTCAGGCGAGGCTGTAGCCGGCGGCGCTGAAGGCCTGCAGCGTCTCGGCGAAGTCGGCCAACCGCGACTCGACCAGGCGATTGACGGTATCGGCTGGAAACTCTCGGGTCGCGTCGCGCTCGCCCGCCGGAATCCCGGTGAGCAGCTCCATTCCTTCGTCTGCCGTCCGGATGGGGTAGACGTGAAACAGTCCGCGACCCACGGCGTCCACGACATCGCGCCGCAGCATCAGGTGTTGCGCGTTCGTCGCCGGGATGATGACGCCGTGCTCTCCCGTGAGCCCACGGGCGCGGCACACGTCGAAGAAGCCCTCGATCTTCTCGTTGACAGACCCGACCGCCTGGATCTCACCGTGCTGGTTCACGGAGCCGGTCACGGCCAGGCACTGGCGGATCGGGACGTCCGCGATGGCCGAGAGCAGGGCGAACAGCTCGGCGGCCGAGGCGCTGTCGCCTTCTACCGCGGCATAGGACTGCTCGAACACCAGGCTCGCCGAAAGCGACAGCGGCCGGTTCGGACTGTAGCGCGCCCCCAGATAGGCGGCGAGGATCAAGACGCCCTTCGAATGGACCGGCCCGCCGAGCTCCACCTCGCGCTCGATATCCACCACGTCACCCCGTCCCATGCGGACACGCGCCGTGATCCGCGTGGGACGTCCGAACACGAAGGTGCCGAGCGCGCTCACGGAAATCCCGTTCACCTGCCCCGCGCGCTCCCCTTGCGTGTCGATCATGACGGTGTGGCGAGCGATCTCCTCATAGACCCGTTCGCGCAGACGGTCCACGCGGGCAGTCTCTGCGTCGATCGCCCGCTGCACGTGGGCGGTGGCGACGGTCGACGCCTGCTCCTGCCCGGCCCAGTAGTCCGCTTCGCCCAGCAGATCGGTGAGCGCCGCGATCCGTCCCGACAGCTTCTCCTGATGCCCGGCGAGCCGGGCGCTGTGCTCCATCACCCGCGCCACCGCGCCGCGGTCGAACGGCCTCAGGGCCGCCGCGCGGACGAGCTCGGCGACCAGAAAGGCATACTGGCGGCGGGCTTCCTCCGTGGCGTCGATCTGGTCGTCGAAGTCGACCGCCACCTTGAACAGCTCACGGAAATCAGGATCCAGGGCGCACAACAGGTAGTAGATCAGCGGCTCGCCGAGCAGGACGACCTGGAGGTCGAGCGGGATGGACTCCGGCTCGAGCGAGACCGCAGTGTCGAGGCTCAGCGTCCGGCCCACGGATTCGAAGCGGAGCCGTCGGGACCGCAGGGCGCGCTTCAGTGCGTCCCAGGCGAATGGGGCGGACAACAGCGCTCGCACGTCGAGCACCAGGTACCCCCCATTGGCGCGGTGCAGGGCGCCGGCCTGGATGAGCGAGAAATCCGTCACCAGCGCGCCGAACTGCGACATATGCTCGATCCGGCCCAGCAGGTTGTCGTAGGTCGGATTGTCCTCGAACACCACCGGAGCGCCGGTATGCCCGCTGTGGTCGACGATCACGTTGACGCTGTAGCGGCGCCCCGGCGCCGGCCGACCGAACGACCTCGGAAAGGTTTGCAGCAGCACCTCGGGCAGCGACCCGTCCCCTTCCACCAATTCCGTGGCGTGCTCCACGACGTCCTGCTGCACCTGATCGAGGTACGCGAGCACTTCGGGTAGCGATGCATGGCTGCGCCGGACCTCGTCCACCAGGTGTCCCGCGGCGAGTGCCGTGACCTCGCGGCGCAGATCGCGCAACCGGTCGTGGTGCTCGCGTACCCAGCGCGGGAGCTGGCGCACCATTTTCTCGAGCGCCCCCTCGAGCTCCGTCACCTTCGCTCGAATCCCCTCCCGCTCGGCTTCCGGGAACTTCGCGAACTCCTCCTCGGACAGGACCGCCCCGTCACGCGTCGCGACCACGCTCAGGCCGGCCGGCGAGTGAATCACGTCCAGTCCGTCGCCGCGCCCCCGTGCCTGAAGTTCCTCGAGTGTCTGGCGTGGGCGGGCCTTCATCTCCTCTTCGATCGCCTGGCGCCGTCGCTGGTAGTCCTCGCCCTCGAGGGCGCTCGTGATGGCGGAGCGGAGATCCTCGACCAGCCGATCCATCGCGCGACGCAGCGTGGACCCGGCACCGGCCGGAAGCCGCAGCAGCCGTGGCTTGCGCGCCTCATCGAAATTATGGACGTAGCAGAGGTCCGGAGGCACCGAGCGAGCGGCGGCGCGCGCCTCGAGTGACCGCACCGCCAGGGTACGCTTGCCCGTACCCGCCGGCCCCAGGGCGAAGATGTTGTAGCCTTCCCGGGCGATCCCGATGCCGAACTGCATCGCGGCCACGGCCCGCGCCTGCCCCACCATCTCGGTGAGGCGCTCAGCGCCCTCGGTTGTGGCGAACGGAATGTCGACCGGATCGAAGCGGCGGCACAGCGCCTGCGGCTCCAACTCCAAGACCGTTTTCATTTGGCCGCCCAGGATTAGGTGCGATGCCGATTATGCCTGTTACGATGCCACAGTCGCGCGACGGCTATCGTGAAGGCCCGGCAAAGAGAGCTTCATGACCGCTTTCATGGTCATTTCAAGGCCACTTCCGTCGCGCGATTCTATCATGCGGCGGGGAGGAAACTCATGAAGCCGTATGGGAGCGACAGGAGCGACGCGGCCTTCGCCGCCGCCGATCTCCAGACGAGGGCGACGTTGGACGACACACTCAGCCAGCGCAGGTCGGTGCGCATGTTCGCGGACCGTCCGCTGAGCGAGGACCAGATCCTGCGCCTCTGCTGGGCAGCTCAGGGGATTACGGATGCGTCCGGCCACCGCACCGCCCCCTCGGCGGGGGCACGCTATCCCCTCGAGCTGTACATCGCGACCGCCGCCGGCTGCTTCGCCTACGACCCGCCGCATCATCGCCTGGTCGGCCGCACGCAGGACGACCTCCGCCCAGCGCTCCAGTGGGCGGCGCTTTCGCAAGAGACCGTCGGCCAGAGCCCGGCGGTCTTCGTGGTCGCCGCCGTGCCGGACCGCACCACCGCGGAATACGGGAACCGGGGGGAGCGCTACGTCCTTCTCGAGGGTGGCCATGCGGCCCAGAATCTCCTCCTCGAAGCGACGGCTATCGGCCTAGGCGCTGTACCCATCGGGGCGTTCGATGACGCCCGGTTGCGGGAAGTCCTCGATCTTTCAGGCGATCGCGAGGTGCTCTACCTGATTCCTGTAGGCGAGCCGGCGGAGTAGCCTCTCGCATGGACTCCGACGGCGCCTTCCGGTCCGGCCCAATCGTGCTCGAGGATGCCGCCCTCTTCACCGATCTGTACGAGCTCACCATGGCGGCCTCCTATCGACGCGAGGGGATGAGGGGGCTCGCCACGTTCAGTCTGTTCGTGCGCCGCCTGCCGCCCGAGCGCTCGTTTCTCGTCGCCGCAGGGCTCGAGGGCGTGCTGCGGTATCTCGAAAGCTTCCGTTTCTCGGCGCGCGCGCTCAAGTACCTGGCCTCGCTCCGACGATTCAAGCCCGATTTCCTCGACTCCCTGCGTGATCTGCGTTTCACCGGGGGCGTGCGCGCGGTGCCCGAAGGTACGCCCCTCTTTGCCGACGAGCCGCTGCTCGAGGTCACGGCACCGATCGCGGAAGCCCAGATGGTCGAGAGTGCCGTGCTCAACTTCTGCCACCTCCAGACGCTGTTGGCGAGCAAGGCCGCGCGCTGCGTGCTGGCCGCCCGCGGCCGGCCCATTGTCGAGTTCGGGCTACGCCGCACCCACGGGGTGGACGCCGCCCTCGAAGCGGTGCGTTGCGCCTACATCACGGGCGCGGAGCAGACGAGTAACGTGCTCGCCGCCTTGACCTATGACGTTCCACCCACCGGGACGATGGCGCATTCCTACGTGTGCGCCTTTCCACATGAGATCGACGCGTTCCGCGCCTTTGTCGCCGCATTTCCGTCGCGCGCCATCCTGCTCCTCGACACCTACGACACCGTTGCCGCCGCGCACAAAGCGGTCCACGTGGCGCAGGAGCTCGAAGCCCGCGGCGAGCGCCTCGCCGGCGTGCGGCTGGACAGCGGCGACCTGGTCGCCCTCAGCCGCGCGGTGCGAGGCGTGCTGAACAGGGCGGGACTCGACTACGTCCGAATTCTCGCGAGCGGGAACCTGGATGAGTTCGCAATCGCGCGCTGCACGGCAGCCGAAGCGCCGATCGACGCCTACGGGGTGGGAACACGAATGACCGTCTCCGCCGATGCGCCATACCTGGACATGGCCTACAAGCTGGTGCGCTACGGCGAGCGGGACGTCCTGAAGATCAGTCCGGGCAAGGAAACGTGGACCGGCGAAAAGCAGATCTTCCGCCGCCGCACGACCGACGGCCGGTTCTTGGAGGACGTGTTGGCGCTCCGCGAGGAGCCGGCTCCACCAGGCGCCGATCCCCTACTCGAGAGGGTGATGGAAGCCGGTCGACTCGTCAGGCCCCTCCCCCCACTGCCGGCGGTGCGCGCACATTGCGTCCATGAGCTCGGGGCCCTGCCCGAAGCGGTGCGTCGCCTTACGGGCGCGGCCCGGTATCCCGTCCACCCGTCGGACGCCCTCGCCGAACGCCAGCGGACGGTCAAGTCGGGCGCGATTGCGGCCGAGGTGGCCGCAGGCTAAGGCCGACTTCACAGCGACTTCACTCGCGGGTGACGATCCTTCGGGCAGAACCGATCGAGGAGGCGATATGCTCACGGTGCGAGATCTCATGACGACGGACGTGGCGACGGTCGACCCCGACCTCACGCTGCGCGAGGCGGTCGAGCTGTTCACCCAGCGACATGTGAGCGGGGCGCCGGTCATGGCCGGTGGGCGGCTGGTGGGAGTCTTGTCGGCGAGCGACGTGCTCGCGTTCGAGGGGGAGTCGCCGGGCGTCCCCACTGAGCGGCCCGAGATGGAGCTCGAAGAATGGAACGAGCCGACCGTCGGCGAGGCGATGACGCCGAGCCTGTGATGCAGGCCGGCTGGTCGGCGTGCTGTCGAGCATGGACATGGTGCGCGCGGTGGCGGAGCAGCGCCTGGTCGCAGCCGGTCCCGAAGTGCGCTCGAGGCCGCGCGCGTGGGCGGACGTCCGGCGCTAGGCCAGAGACCGTGGAGCCCGTGCCCCCGCTAGATCCGGGCTACCGCTCCGCCGACCGGCCCGCCAGCCGGGCCCCGAGATAGTCCAGGAGACCGTTCAGCGAAGCGACTCTCGGGTAGTCAGCCTCCGGCACGTCGACGTGCAGCTTCTCGTTGACGCCGATGAGCAGTCGCATGAAATCGATCGAATCGACGTCCAGCTGATCGCGGATCGGCGCATCCGGCGCCAGCCGGCTCAGGTCGGCTTCCGGGGCGATCTCCTTGAGCACGCCCAGCACCGCCTGACGCAGCTCATCTCGCGTCACAAGCGGTCTGGTTCTCGCAGCCGATCGGCCACGCCGGCGAGGAACAACGCGCCGCGGTGACCGTCGCTCACCCGGTGATCGGCCGCCAGCGTGGCGCGGACGAGCGACCGGGCCACGACGCGCCCGTCCACCACCCACGGCCCCTCCACGATCTTACCGAATCCCACGATCGCGACCTGCGGCGGGTAAATCACACCGTACACCGTGTCCACGCCGCGGTCGCCCAGGATGGTGACGGTGATCGTCGGGTCGGAAAGCTCGGAGCTCCTCAGCGCGCCGGCGCGCGCCCGCTCCACCAGGTCGAGCGTGCTCGCCATCAGCTCGTCCACGCTCTGACGGTCGGCGTGGTGCAGCGCCGGGGCAACGAGCCCACCATCACGAAGGGAAATCGCGAGCCCTACGTTGATGTCGGCGATGGGAGCGACGCGCCCCTCGACCCAGCGCGCGTTGAGCTCAGGGAAGTCCCGTAGCGTCAGGGCGACCGCCCTGACGAGCAGCGCGCTGTGGGCCAGCCGGCGCGCGACCGGGCGATCGCGGTTCTGCTCGGCGAGCCACGCAGTCACGGGACCGAGGTCGATCGTGTGCCCGATGTAGTAATGCGGGATCTCCCGCTTCGACCGGGTGACCGCGGCAGCGATCGCCTGGCGCATGCGTTCCCCGCGATCGGCCGGCGCCTCGGTTTTCCCAACCGCCTGCCGCACGTCTTCGAGCGTGACGGCTCCTTCGGGGCCGGTGCCACGCACCGTCGCGAGGTCGACCTCGAGCTCGACGGCGAGCCGACGGGCCGCTGGGGAGACGCGCGCCCGGCCTTCGGGAGACGGCACGGTGACGGGCGTCGGGACTGGCGCAGGCGCCCCTGCCGCCTCGCGAATAACGGCCAATGGGGTCCCGACCGGGACTTTCGTGCCCGGCTCGACGAGGGTCTTCTCCAGCACGCCGCTCGTGAAGACCTCGACCTCGATGACGCCCTTGTCCGTATCGACCTCGGCGATGATGTCGCCACGCTTTACGGCTTCACCGGGGTGCTTGAGCCAGGCGATGAGGCGGCCCGCCGTCATGTCGGCGCCGAGCGCCGGCATCAGGAAGTCAGCCACGGCGGGGGCACAGGGCGGTCACGGCGTCGACGATCGCCTCCGGTTGCGGCAGGGCGGCGTCCTCCAGGTGTTTGGCGTACGGCATCGGGACTTCCGCACTGCACACCCGCGCCACCGGGGCATCGAGGTCGTAGAACGCTCCCTCCATGATGCGTGCGCTGACCTCCGCCGCGAGGCTTCCCGTGCGCCACCCCTCGTCCACGATCATCGCCCGGTGGGTCTTCTTGATCGACGCGAGCACCGTCTCCATATCGAGCGGCCGCAGCGAGCGCAGATCGATCACTTCGGTGGAGATGCCGCTCACCTGGAGTCGCTCCGCCGCGGCCAACGTCTTGCCGAGCGAGCCCCCGTAGGTCACCACGGTGACGTCCGTCCCGCGGCGCCGCACCACCGCGTGGGTGATGTCGGCCGGACCGGCGTGAGCGTCGGCCTCTTCTTCCATGGGATAGAGCGACGCATGCTCGAAGATCACGACGGGATCGGGCTCACGCAACGCGGCGAGCAGCATGCCGCGCGCGTCGGCGACGGTCGCCGGCGCGAGGGCCGTGATCCCGGGAATGTGGGCATACCACACTTCCAGGCTGTGCGAGTGCTGGGCCGCGAGCTGGCGCCCCGCTCCCGTCGCCATGCGGATCACGAGGGGGATGCTGAACTGTCCACCGGACATATGCCGCAGGGTGGCGGCGTTGTTCACGATCTGGTCCAGCGCCAGCAGACTGAAGTTGACCGTCATCACTTCGACGATGGGCCGCATCCCGCCGAGCGCGGCTCCGATGCCCGCGCCCACGAACGTCGACTCGGAGAGCGGCGTGTCGCGCACCCGCTCCGGGCCAAACTCCTCGAGCAGACCCTTACTCGCGGCGTATGCCCCACCGTAGCGTCCGACGTCTTCGCCCATGAGAAACACACGCGGGTCCGCGCGCAAGGAATCGCGTAGCGCGGAACGAACCGCTTCCCGATAGGAGAGTGTCGTCATGGCCGGGGCGTGTGGACGTCCTTCAGTAGATCGGCGACCGGCTCCCACGGCCCTGCTTCAGCCTCCGCGACCGCGGCAGCGATCGCCGCGGCGACATCCTGTTCGAGCGCCGAGAGATCGGCGTCCGTGAGGATCCCGGCGTCGATCAACCGCCTGGTGAACGTGGTCACCGGGTCCCGCACCAGCCACTGCGCGACTTCTTCCTTCGTTCGGTACAGCTCGGGATCGTACATGGAGTGGGCCCGGAAGCGGTATGTCAGGAGCTCGAGCAGCACCGGCCCTGTCCCCGCTCGGACGCTCTCCACGGCCCGGCGGGTCGCGGACTCGACCGCGACCACGTCCATTCCATCCACCTGCATGCCCGGGATGCCGTACGCCACCGCTTTCGCGGCGATGTTGGGCTGCGCCTGGTGCCGCTCGAGCGCGGTGCCCATCGCATAGCGGTTGTTCTCGCACAGGAACAGGACCGGCAGTTTCCACAACGCGGCGAGGTTCAATGACTCGTGGAACTCGCCTTCGGCGACCGCCCCGTCGCCGAAGAAACACGCGGTGACGCGGGGGCGCGCCTGGAGCCGGTCGGCGAGCGCGAGCCCGACGGCGATCGGCAACCCGCCGCCCACGATCGCGTAGCCGCCGAAGAAGCGCCGGCCGGCATCGAACAAATGCATCGAGCCGCCGCGTCCCCGGCTGCACCCGTTCGCCTTGCCGTACATCTCCGCCATCATCGCGCCCGCCGGCATGCCGCGCGCCAGCGCGTGGCCGTGCTCGCGGTAGGTCGCCACGACGCCGTCGTCGGCCGTTAGGGCTTGCATCGCGCCCACGGCTACAGCTTCTTCCCCGATGTAGAGGTGCAGGAAGCCGCGGATCTTCCCCTGGCTGTAGAGCTCGGCGCATTTCTCCTCGAAGCGCCGGATCAAGAGCATCTGTCGCAATAGAAGGAGCGCGTGGTCGGGCTCGAACGCCAGAGGGGCCGAAACCTGAGCGGGCGCGGTCAACGCGGTCATGCGGAGGCTCCCTCGAGCGTCGAGGTGTCCCCCTCAGGGAGGCCGAGCTCACGCGCTTTGAGCAGCCGCCGCATGATCTTGCCGCTCCGGGTACGCGGCAGCGCCGGCAGAAAGGCGATCTCCTTCGGCGCCACCACCGCGCCGAGCCGCGCCCGGGCGAAGCCCAGTAGCTCACGCCGCAATGCGTCGTCCGCCGTGTAGCCGTCCTTCAGCGATACGAACGCCTTTACCACTTCCAGCGCCACCGGATCGGGTTTCCCGATGACGCCGGCCTCGGCGACGGCCGGGTGGGCCAGCAGGACGCTCTCCACCTCAAACGGCCCGATGAGGTGGCCCGACGTCTTGATCACGTCGTCGGCCCGGCCGACGAACCAGAAGTACCCGTCGGCGTCCCGGCGGGCGAGGTCACCCGTCAGGTAGAACCCATCGGCGAAGCACTTCGCGTAGCGTTCGGGTTCGTTCCAGTATCCGCGGAACATCGATGGCCAGCCGGGCCGCAGCGCAATCTCACCTTCCTGACCGGGTTCCTCGATCACGTCCACCCCCCCGCCTTCCCGGCGGCGCACGATCGCCGCGTCGATGCCGGGAACGGGCCGGCCCATCGAGCCGGGACGGATCTCGGTCCCGGCGAAGTTCGCGATCATGATGGCCCCGGTCTCCGTCTGCCACCAGTTGTCATGGAACGGGTGGTCGAACGCTTCCGCGCCCCACCGCACGGCGTCGGGATTGAGCGGCTCGCCCACGCTCGCGAGGAACCGGAGGGCGGGATAGCCATGCCGACGCACCGCCGCCGTCCCCGCCTTCATCATCATGCGGATCGCGGTGGGCGCCGTGTACCAGACGGTGACGCGCTGGTCGCGCAGGATCGCGCACCAGCGATCGAGATCATAGTCCGCTTCGTCCACCACGCTCGTCACGCCCAGCGTCAGCGGCGCCACGATCCCATAGGAGGTCCCGGTCACCCACCCGGGGTCGGCCGTGCACCAATACACGTCGCCGGGTCGCAGGTCGAGCGCCAGGCGCCCGGTCGCGTGATGGGCGACCACCGCGTCGTGCACGTGGATCGCGCCCTTGGGAGTTCCGGTCGTCCCGCTCGTGAAGTGCAGCAGCGCCGGATCCTCGGGAGATGTCGGTTCGATAACGAAGTCGTCGCTCGCCTCGTCCATCAGCCGGCTCCAGAAACGAGTCCCTGCCGGCGGCGTGCTTGCAGCGTCGCCCACGAGAATCACGTGCTCGAGGAACGGCAGGCGGTCGCGCAGCGGGGCGACCTTGCGCTCGTAGAGCGCCGGCGTGGTCACGAGCACACGGGCCTGTCCGATCTCGAGCCGCGCGCGGATCGGCTCGGGCCCGAAAGCAGAGAACAAGGGGGCGCAGACGGTCCGATGCTTCACGGCGCCGAGCACCGCGATCCACAGTTCAGGGATCCGCCCCGCGAGCAGGAACACACGGTCCCCGGCAACCACTCCCAGACGCCGCAGCACGTTCGCGAACCGGTTGCTGAGGCGTCGCAGATCGGCATAACTGTAGTCGCGCACCACGCCGTCTTTGCCCAGCCAGCGCATGGCCAGGCGGCCAGCCCCCGGTCCGGCCGCGTGACGGTCCACGGCTTCGTGGGTGATGTTCAAGCCTCGACCGCCCGGCAAGCCCTCAAGCGCTCGACGCGCGCCGTCCCAGGTGAAGGTGGCGCGCGCCTCGGCATAGTCGGCGAGGTTCGGCGCCGCAGCGGCGCGCGGGTTGACCAGGGTCGTCGGCGGTGTGGGCATCTCGCGGTGGAGTCTCAGCCACGACGGATAAAGGAGTGTTGAGGGATGGATGAAGAGATCCCGGGTCCCGCTGAAGGGCGCTTCACGGCCAGTTCCTCCCCCGGTCACGCGGCGACCATTAGCGTGACCGGTTGACAAGGAGCGATACCATGATCGGTGAAGCCCTGAAGAAGTACCTGGACGGCAACCGCGTGAAGTACGTGACGATCAAGCACTCCCCCGCGTTCACCGCCATGGAGGTCGCGGCGGCAGCGCACGTGCCCGGCAAGGAGCTCGCCAAGACGGTGATCGTGAAGCTCAACGGGCGCATGGCGATGGCGGTGCTCCCGGCGTCGCACCGGATTGTGTTTGACATGCTCACGCAGGCCACCGGCACCCGCCGCGCCGAGCTCACCGACGAGCTGGAGTTCGCCGCCCTGTTCCCCGAATGCGAGCCGGGCGCCATGCCGCCGTTCGGCAACCTGTACGGCATGGACGTCCTGGTGGCCGACACCCTGGCCGAAGACGAGGAAATCGCCTTCAATGCGTGTTCCCACAGCGAGCTCGTCCGCATGCCGTACAAGGAGTTCGCGCGGCTCGCCCAACCGAAGGTCTTGAAGTTCACCGCGAGGGTCTAATCATGAAAGCCTACGTTTTCGTCACCACGACTACCACGGTCAATCCCGCCCAGGTGGCGCAGCAGATCCGGCAGATTCCCGGGATCAAAGCGGCGGACTTGTGTTGGGGTCAGCCCGACATCATCGCCGTGGCCGAGTCGGCGGACGCGAAGGCGATGCAGGAGCTGGTGGTCGACCGGGTGCAAAAGGTCTCGGGGGTCAGGCAGACGGACTCGCACCTCGTGTGCAGCACGTAGCGAGCGCGACGCCAACGCACGGCCGGGTCTACATCGGCATCAGCGGATACAGCTATCCTGGGTGGCGCGGGCGATTTTACCCGGCGGCCCTGCCAGAGCGGGAATGGCTGCGCTACGCGAGCCGGCAGTTCAACTCGATCGAGCTGAACGGCACCTTCTACAGCCTCAAGTCGCCCGCCGTGTTCCGTCGCTGGGTGGCGGAGACGCCGGGATCCGGCTTCGTGTTTGCCGTGAAGGGAAGCCGGTTCATCACGCACAACCTGAAGCTGGCGAACCCCGAGGGTGCGCTCGCGAACTTCTACGCGAGCGGCGTGCTGGCGCTCGGTCGCAAGACCGGCCCGTTTCTCTGGCAGCTGCCGGCGACGTATCCGTTCGAGCCGAGTCACATGGCGGCCTTCCTGGAGTTGCTCCCGCCGAATGCGCAGGCGGCCGAACGACTCGCGCGGCTGCACGGCGCGCAGCTGCGTCACGGCGCCCTCACGCGCGCCGCGATGCCACGCCGCTATCGCCACGCCGTCGAGGTGCGGCATCGATCCTACCTGACCGAGGAGTTCTACGAGCTGCTCCGCGGCCGCCGCTGCGCCCTCGTCGTGGCCGACAGCGCGGGAGTCTTTCCGCACGTAGAGGAGCTGACCACCGATTTCGTGTACGTGAGACTGCACGGCTCGCGGATGCTCTACGTGAGCGGCTACTCGGACGAGGAACTCGAGGGGTGGGCGAACCGCATCCTGGGTTGGGCGCGTCCAGCGGCGGGACGAGCTCGCGACGTTTACGTCTACTTCGACAACGATGCCCGGAGCCACGCTCCACGCGACGCCCGGCGTCTCGCGGAGCTCGTGAGCGACTCGCACTTCTCCGCCTCCGGCGCCAAGGTGCGGCGGCTCCCGCGAACTCTCAGGGCCCGAGCGTAGACCGCGTCATACCGCTCCACGGCGCGGTCCCAGCCGAAGTCGCACGCCATCGCAACCCGCATCCGGGGTTGCCATTGAACACACCGGTACTCGCCAATTGCCCGCCGCAACACTGTCGTGAGCGCGGGCACCGAGTACTCGTCGAACACGAACCCCGTTTCCCCGTCCACCACCGTTTCTCCCAACCCCCCCACGCGGCGCACCACCGGGAGCGTGCCGTAGCGCTGTGCCCGCATCTGCGTGAGGCCGCACGGCTCGTACAGGGACGGCATGAGGAGCATGTCCGCACCCGCGAGCAGCCGGTGCTCGAGCACGTCGTTGAATTCGGGTAGGACGGCGACTCGGCCCGGCGCCGCGGCCGCGAGCCCCCGCAGCCCAGCTTCGTAGCGTGGTTCTCCATGTCCCAGGAAAACGAACTGGGCCTCCTCGACGAGACCCGGAACGCTGGCGAGCACGAGGTCGAGTCCCTTCTGCTCGACCAGTCGCGCGCTCATGGCGACGATCGCCACGTCGGGCCGCTCGAGTAAGCCCCAGGCGGTCTGTAGCGCGGCCTTGCATGCCGCCTTCCCCGACAAGTCGGCGGCCGAGTAGCGCCCTACGATCGCCGGGTCGGTCGCCGGGTCCCACCGATCGAGGTCGATCCCGTTCAACACCCCTACCAGCCGATCCTGAAGGCCGAGGAAGACCTCGTGCAGCCCGAAGCCGCCCAGCGCGGTCCGGAGCTCGAGGGCGTGGGTCGAGCTGACCGTGGTCACGAGGTCGGCGTACGCCAAGCCGGCCCGCAGGAAGTTGACTTCGCCGTCTGGCGCTAGAGGGAGCCCCAGGTCCGCGAGCGTGGCCAAGGGGAAGCGTCCCTGGAAGCCGGCGTTGTGCACTGTCAGCACGGTCGCCAGGTGGTCGTAGTAGGCGCCACCGAGCGTGGCGCGCACATACGCCGGTGCAAGCGCGGTGTGCCAGTCGTGCGCGTGCAACACCGCGGCGCCGGGGGCGAGCACGGGGAGCACGCGGAGCGCCGCCAGGGATAGGAACGCGAAACGGCGCGCATTGTCGGCGTAGTCCACTCCCCCGTCTCCGTAGATCCCCGGCCGGTCGAAGAACTCGGCGTGCTCGAGAAGCACCAGTTGCGGCCCGGACGGCGCGGCGGCGACCCGCCACCACCTGGCCGCCTCGGCTCGCGAGCCGAGCCGCACCGAGAGCGGTGGGCCGACGGGCTCCAGGTCGAGCCCCGCGGCCCGCACCGCGCCGTACAGGGGCATCAGCACCAGCGTCGGCATCCCGCGAGTCCCCTGACGCCCCGCGATGCCGGCCACCACCTCGCCGAGTCCGCCTGTCCGCGCCAGCGGCCAGTATTCGGCGGCGAGGTGAATCACCGTCAGGCGGCGACGTTGCGGAAGCCAAGCTGCGCTCAACGATCCTCCCCAGAAACTCCAATAACGCCTCTGCGTCCCCCAGCGCAGCTGAAGGCCGCAGGAAAGTTGCTTCACGCTGCAGCCGGTCACATAAGTCTCGGTGAATCCGCCGCACATATGATCGCCCTCGGCTCGATCACCGTCCCCGGCTAGCGGCGGGCTTCGCGCCGGCCTTCCCCCTCACGGCTTCAATCCCGCTTCAGACTCCCTTCAGCCGGCCGGTGGCTTCGTTCCACCAGGCTCCCCATTCGAGAGGCCCTTACGGACCGCCGCCCGCCCCCGAAGTCGCGCCCCCAGCGTCCAGCCGCCATCGTCCGGCGACTCGTACCCTGGCTGGTCATACTCGTGACGGTGACGATGGTGGCTCGGGTGCTCACATCTCCTCGCGACCAACGCGTCGAGATCATCTACTCCGATCTGGTCCGTGAGCTCGAGCACGACAACGTTGCCGCAGTGGAAATCATCAGCGCAAACCAGCAGCTCGTCGGTGAGCTGAAGACACCCGCTCACATCGGGACCCACGAGGTGCGGCAATTCCGCACCACACTTCCCTTCGCGGATCCGGCTCCCCTCGTTCCCCGACTGGAGGCGCACGGGGTTCCGATTCGCGCCGCGAGGGCGAGTTCGTCCCTGATCACCATCCTGATGAGCATGCTGCCGTGGCTGTTGCTGGTGGGGATCTGGTACTTCGTGCTGCGACAGATGCGTGGCGGGACTGAGCGCGCGCTGTCGTTCGGACAGGTGGGGGCGCGGACGGTTGCTGGAGAGCAACCGCAGGTCACCTTTGCCGACGTCGCCGGCGCCGACGAGGCCAAGGCGGAGCTGCGGGAGGTGATCGAGTTCCTCAAGGATCCGGGACGCTTTCAGCGCGTGGGCGGACGCCTGCCCAAAGGCGTGCTGCTCGTCGGCCCACCGGGCACGGGCAAGACGCTGTTGGCCCGCGCGGTGGCCGGCGAAGCGGGGGTGCCATTTTATTCCATCTCCGGCGCGGACTTCGTCGAGCTGTTCGTCGGCGTCGGTGCCGCCCGCGTACGCAACCTGTTCGAGCAGGGAAAGGCTCACGCCCCCTCCATCATCTTCATCGATGAGCTGGATGCCGTGGGGCGGCAGCGCAGCGTGGGCCTCACCTCCGCGCACGAGGAGCGGGAGCAGACCCTGAATCAACTTCTCGTCGAGCTGGACGGCTTCCAGCCTACCGAAGGCGTGGTCGTGTTGTCGGCCACCAATCGCCCGGACGTGCTCGATCCCGCATTGCTCAGGCCCGGGCGGTTCGACCGGCAGATCGTCGTGGAGCTGCCCGATATCCGGGCACGCGAGCAGATCCTCGCGGTGCACGTGCGCAAGATCCGGCTCGCCCAGGACGTGGACCTGGCGGCGATCGCCCGCGCCACGCCCGGCCTCTCCGGGGCCGACCTGGCGAACCTCGTCAACGAGGCCGCGCTGTTCGCGGCGCGCCGCAACAAGGAGAGCGCGGACCGACAGGATTTCGAAGACGCCAAGGACAAGGTGATGCTCGGGATGGAGCGTCGGAGCCTGGTGTTGTCACCCCAGGAGCGCCGCCTCACCGCCGTTCACGAGGCCGGACATACGCTCGTGAACGTCCTCATCCCCGGCCTCGACCCGGTGCAGAAGGTCACCATTGTCCCGCGAGGACGGGCGCTCGGCGTGACCTTCGCGCTGCCGGAAGAGGACCGCCACAGCCTCCCCCGATCCTATCTCCTCGGCCGGCTGGCGGTGGCGTACGGCGGCCGTATCGCCGAAGAGATCGTGTTCGGATCGGACCAGATCTCGACCGGCGCCGCCAACGACCTGCGCCAGGCGACGGAGCTGGCGCATCGGATGGTGACCGAGTTCGGTATGAGCGACACGATCGGGCCGATCACCGTGGGTGAGCCGGGCGAGGTCATGCTGTGGGGACGCGAAACGATCCCGCGCCGCGCGGTCTCTCCGCACATCGCGGACCTCGTGGACGATGAGGTGCGCCGCCTGGTCCGGGAAGCCAACGCGCGCGCCCGCGGAGTGATCATGGCGAACCGCCGGGCGCTGGACGCGCTCGCGGCCGCACTGGTCGAGCGCGAGACGCTGGACCGGGCCGAGCTCGAGAAGATCATCGCCCAAGCCACCGCACCAGAGCCGTCGGACTCCCCGGTTGCGTGCAGCACGGCGGCGCAGCGGTAGCTACGGGCCGGTCGCGTCTACATCGGCATCATGGCCGGCAAGACCACCACATCTGGAGCGCCGATGCTCGGGACGTTGACCGACGGACAGATCGACCGGCTCTTGCGTGCCGAGAGTGTGGGGCGCATCGGTTGCCACACGGGCGGCCGCACCTACGTCGTCCCGGTCACCTATGTGTATGATGGCTCCGCCATCTTCGGGCACACCGGGGACGGCATGAAGGTGCGCATGATGCGCGAGAACCCCGAAGTCTGCTTCGAGGTCGACCGCATGGAGTCCCTGGCGAACTGGCAGAGCGTCATCGTCTGGGGAAGGTTCGAGGAGCTGCGCGGCACGGCCGCGGCTCATGCCATGGGGCTGCTGATGGACCGGCTGCTCCCCCTGGTCGCGAGCGAGACGGCCGTCCCGTCGCACGGGCTGGACCCGTCCGCCGTGCACCGCGCCGACGTCGCCGGACGGCATGCGGTGGTGTATCGCATCGTGATCAGCGAACGGACCGGACGATTCGAGAAGCGTTGACGTGGCCCACGTAACAACGCACCCCGACCGGAGCGGCGGCTGGCGGTCGGAAATCGTTCCCGCGCTGACTCTGCTCCTGTTCGGCCTGGCGCTCTGGGCGCTGGACCGCGTGCTGCACGACTACCCCCATCGCGACATCATCGGCGCGCTGCAAGCGATTCCGTTTTCCCTGATCCTCGTGGCCGCCCTCATCAGCGCGCTCGGATACCTGGCGCTCATCGGCTATGACTTTGTCGCCTTCCGCTTCATCGGGCTGGCCCTTCCGCTGCATCAAATGCTGCTTCCGTCCTTCGTGAGCTTCGCGGTGAGCAACAGCGCGCCCGCCTCCCTCGTGACCGCGGGCGGCGTCCGGTACCGCATGTATCGGCCGCTGGGGTTGACGGCGGCCGGGGCCGTGGCCGTCGCGGGACTCAACGTCGTGACGTATGCGCTGGGTCTCGCCACGCTTACGGGAGTGGCGCTGCTGCTGAGCCCCCAGGAGACGGCCTCGCCCGCTCTCTCGCTGCCCGGCCGGGCGCTCGGCGCCCTGCTCCTCGCGGGGGTCGCCGCATACCTGCTCATGGTTCGGTTGGGCCGTGGACCCCTGCGATTGCTGGGTCGCACGCTGCGGCTGCCGAGCTTCCCCATCGTCATGGCACAGCTCGCCGTCTCGACCGCTGATTGGCTCCTGTCCTCGGCTCCCCTGTACATCCTGCTGTCCGGCGTCACGGCGGTTCCCTACTTCGCCTTTCTCACGGGGTTCCTCGTCGCCCAGTTCGCGGCGCTCTTCCTCCCGATTCCCGGAGGGGTCGGCGTCTTCGAGGCGGTCGTGCTGCTGCTGCGGCCCAGCGGTGTGCCGGCACCGCTCACCCTGGCAGCCCTCCTGCTCTACCGGGTCGTCTATTACCTCCTGCCCCTCGCGGCGGCGGGGATGCTCCTGGCGATCCGCGCCGTGGAACGGATCTGGAGATCGGACCAGCCCATCCGCGGCTTGATCAACAGCGTGTGGTCCCTGGCGCCGCGGGCGCTGGCTTTCACGACGTTTCTCTCCGGCGTCGTGCTGCTCGTCTCCGGCGCCATTCCAACCGACGATCGACGACTCGCCTGGCTCGCGCAGCTGCTCCCGCTCACGGTGATCGAGGCATCGCATTTCCTGAGCAGCATCGTGGGAGCCGTCCTGATCCTGTCCGCGTGGGGGTTGGAGCGCCGATCCCACTTCGCCTATCACCTGGTCCGGATGCTCTTCGGCGCCGGCGTCCTCCTGTCCCTGCTCCGGTCATTCGACCTGCGCGTGGCCGCGTTTCTCGCGATCGTGTTCACTATCCTGGTCCTCGCGGGACGTGAGTTCCCGCGTCCCGGGGGGCTGGCACGTGAGCCGATGGGGTCCCGCTGGGTATTCGCGGTCGGTGCGGTTTTCCTGGTCGAGGCGTGGATCGGTGCGCTGCTGTATCGCCACGTGCAGTTCGCCGGGGAGGTCTGGTGGCGTTTCGCGCTGGCCGGGCAGGGGTCACGGGCGCTGCGCGCCGCGGTAGGCGCTTCGATCGTCATGCTGCTGTTCGCCGTGGAACGACTGATATCCGGCACCGTCCCCAGGGCGCGGCACGACTGAGACGAAACCAGCCCTCATACTCTTCTCAGGCCTCACTCACGCGGCACGGTCATCTTGAAATCAGCAGGTGGGCATCCCGGCAGGCTCCATCGATCTGGAGGAAAAGACCGTGACCACGACCAGCAGCGCCGGGCACCAGCTCCGGCAGAAGCTCGATGCGCTCGAGCATCGGCTCGACGTCTTCGGCGATCGGGTCAAGGCACTCGAGCGGCATACCGCCGAGTTGGACCAGTTGAGACGCGAAATCGGAAACCTGAAGCTCGAGGTGGAGGAGTTCCGGGAGGCGGACTGATGGGGCCGGGAAACGTCGTCCCTTTGCGAGATCCGGAGGCAGTCCATGGTGACCAGGAAGAAGGTCGCGGCCGCGGCGAAGCGGGCTGCGAAGCGGATGGCGGTGGCGGCTGATGTCGCGTTGGTCGAGGCTGGAGAGGCTGCGAAACAGCGCCAGCATGGCCGTGCGCTGAAGGCGGCATTGAAGGCGACCGGCAAGGCGGCCGTCATCGCCGCGACGGCGGCGGCCACCATCATCGGCGCCCGGGCTGCGATGCGAGCCCGGCGGCGGCGCCAGGCGCCGACGACGACATAGTGGAACCCACGACGCGCCAGCCGCTGGCTCCTGCGGCGCCCGCGATCGGGATTGCCGAGAAGGTCGCATTTCTCAAGCGCCCGGAGAGCTATCCCGAGTCTCCGGGCCGCGTGGAGCCGGTGGAGACCCACCTCGCGTGGGTGTTCCTCACTGATCGACACGCGTACAAGCTCAAGAAACCGGTCCGCTACCCCTTCCTCGACTTCGGCACGCTCGCCGCGCGACGACGCGATGCCGAGGAGGAGGTGCGGCTCAACCGCCGCCTCGCCCCGGGCGTCTACCTCGGAGTCGTGACCCTCGCGGCGAAGCGCGATGGCGAGCTCGCCCTCGAGGCCCGGGGGGAGCCGGTGGAGTGGCTGGTCAAGATGCGCCGCCTGCCCCGGGCGCGCATGCTCGATTTCGCCATCGCGTCCCAGACCGTGGATGCAGCGGGCCTCAAGGCCGTGGCGGAGCTGCTCGCGACATTCTACCGCGAGGCGACCCCGGTGGCGGTCACCCCGGTCGCTTACCGCCACCGGTTCCAGGAGGAGATTGAAAGCGACACGCGTGCGCTGGCCGAGCCGCGGTACGGCCTGCCCGCCGACGCGATCGCACGGACTGCCGCTGCACAGCGCGCCTTCATCGAGCGGCAGGCGGTGCTGCTGAACACCCGCGCCGCCGCGGGGCGGATCGTCGAGGGGCACGGCGACCTGCGGCCCGAGCACGTGTGCCTCGGCCCGCCCCCGGTGATCATCGACTGTGTCGCGTTCAACCGCGACTTCCGGATCCTCGACCCCGCCGATGAGCTCGCCTACCTCGGTATGGAATGCGAGCGGCTGGGCGCCGAAGGAATTGGCACGGCGCTGCTCGCACGCTACGCGGCCCTCACCGGGGACCAGCCAGCCGAGCCGCTCATCAGTTTCTACAAGAGCGTCCGGGCGGTGCTGCGGGCGAAGCTCGCCGCCTGGCACCTGGACGACCGCACCGTACCGTACCCGTCGCAATGGTTCAACCGGGCGCGAGCCTACCTCGCGCTGGCGGAGCGCTACTCCCAGCAGCTCTGAGGGCCGGGTCTGGAATCGGGCTCACGGTCCCAGCAAGTCGACGATCGACCCGCCCTCGTGCATGCGGCGCGCGGCCTCCGCGAACAGCGGCGCCGCCTCGAGCGTCACGAGCTTCCTCCGCACGGCGGGTTCGGTCAGCCGGAACGAGGACACCGTGTCCGTCACCACCAACTCCTCGAGCGCGGGCTCGGCGAGCCGCGCGTTCGCGTCGCCGGTGAAGAGGCCGTGCGTAGCCACCGCGACCACTCGCGCCGCTCCGCGCGCGCGGCATGCCGCCGCCGCCCGGGCCAGCGTCGTTCCCGTGCTGATCAGGTCGTCCACGAGAATCGCCACCCGGCCCGCCACATCGCCCACCAGGGCCTCGCCGCTCACCACCCCGGCGCTGCGCGTCTTCTCCATCACGGCGAGCGGCACGTCGCCCCCGTGTGCGCGTGCG
This sequence comes from Gemmatimonadota bacterium, assembly GCA_041497135.1. Taxonomy (GTDB): domain Bacteria; phylum Gemmatimonadota; class Gemmatimonadetes; order Gemmatimonadales; family GWC2-71-9; genus DASTHG01. The sequence goes on from JBGQFX010000001.1 coordinate 114,754, forward strand.
AGCGTGTCGCGAAAGGCGCCGGCCCGCTTCACGCCCCCGACGTCCGGCGAAACGACCACCACGGCCTTGTCGCGCAGACGCGGCGCCAGGTAGTCCACGAACAACCGCCTGGCCTCGAGATGCTCGGTGCCACAACGGAATGCGTTCTGGTACGCCGCGAGGTTGTGGACGTCCATCGTCACGACGCGATCCGTACCCACCGCTTCGAACAGCGCCGCGACGTAGCGTGTGGTGACGGGATCGCGCGGTTTGGTCTTGCGGTCCTTGCGGGCGTAGCAGAGATAGGGAACGAGGGCCGTCACCGTGGCCGCGGCGGCGTCCTTCAGCGCTCCGATGAAGAACAGCAGGCGGCAGAGCTTATCGTTGGCGCTCTCCCGGGCGTCACCATAGAGAGAATGCACGACGAACACGTCGCGCCCGCGGACGTTCACCAACGGCCGGAACTTGTGCTCACCATCCTCGAACGCCCGCTCCTCGTGAGGCGCGAGGGACGCACCCATCGCGTGCGTGACCCGCGCGCCAAACTCTCGCGTCGCCTCGAGGGCGAACAGCATCATCTCGGTCGTCCCGGCCATGGTGCTCCCGGTGACAGTACCAGGGACTCGATGAAGCGAACGAACGGCCCGCCGCTCCCTAGTGGGAGTGCGAGCCGTTCGACGCACCAGTTACCCGGAGTCGAGGAATTGACTTCCCTCGTTCTTCTTCCCGCAGCGGCCGCCGTACTGTTCGCTTGCGGCTTGGCTTTAGGAGCTCCGGCTTCGATCCGCATCAGGCTTGACGGGCCCGATGTTTCGCCGGTGTGAGCGCTGCAAGTCGGTCGAATCGCTGATCGACCTCTTGCACGGCACGTCGGAGCGCCAGGCCGACGTAGATGAAGCCCGCGAATCGGCCTCATCGCTTCAGGCGAGGTGATCACAGCGTTGGTTTCCGTTCCGTCCGGTGCCGGAAACCTCCCCAGCCCACCTGAAGAACACACCCAAACGTACAGCGTGACCCTGAAGACAACAGGAAGCCTGTCTGCAGAGTTCTTCAGATGCAGACCACGGTCACTCGGCCACGCCGGCTCTGTGCGGCCCGACCGGCGGCACGAGGAACGTGGCCACAACACCGCCGTGGTCCGAGGACCACAACCCGGACACCGTGCGGTCACCGCGACGATCCCCCACCACCCGCCGGTCCAGGACGAGCGTGCCGGCAGGCGTCACCTTCGGCATGTTGCGCGCGAAGATGAAATCAATCCGCTGGTTGAACGTCTGGAATGGGTTCGTGAGACTGTCGCTCTCGCCTCCCCCTTCTTATTGATGGGACCTCTCGGCGGGATGGCGGAGGACGGATTCCGAGAGCAACCCATGATTTACCTGGGTGAGTGAAACGAGATTGAGGATTGTGTGAGTCTTGCGGCCGCTCTCAACCGCGCCGGCGCACCAGCAGCCCGAGCAGGAAGAAGACGGCCGCGACCGCAATGACCAACGGACCGGCCGCCACGTGGAGTAGCGGAGCGGCGAGCGTGCCCAGAACCGTCGCTCCCACCGAGAGCCCGGTCGCCAAAGCGAGCATGGTCCCCAGACTGCGGGCGACGTGCCGGGCGGTCGTCGCGGGGATGATGATGAGGGACCCCATCAGCAGCACACCGAGATACCGCAGCCCGAGTCCCACTGTCAGCGCGAAGCCGAGCAGGTACATGAGATCGAGCCGGCGGACGCCGATGCCCACCGTGCGTGCCAGGTCGGTTGAGACCAGGGCGATCACCAGGCGATGCCGGGCCTGCAACACGTACGTCGCGACGATGAGCGCCCCTGCCAATCCGAGCCCCGTCTCCAGCGCCCCGGGACGACGCGCCGCGCCGAACAGTGCCTCGATCAGCTCCTCCCCCGAGGTGAGCATGCTGCCGATCGCCAGCGCCGCTGAGAACACCACGCCGATCACGGCCTCGGTCGGCAGACGCGTGCGATGTTCGAGCGCCCAAACGAGCAGCGTCCCGACCACCAGCGCCACGATCCCGCCCAGTACCGGGTTGAGCCGCAGCACCAGCGCCACACCGATCCCGGGAAGGGCGATGTGCGAGATGGCATCCGAGGCGAGGGTCATGCGGCGCATCACGGCGAAGCAGCCGACGAGTCCCGCCGCCACGGCCATGGCGACCGGGAGCGCGAGCATCTCAGGAGAAATGGCCGTCATGCACGTGGAACTTGAGCGGAGCGCGGTAGGCCTCCCGCAATCGGCCCGGGGTGAGCACGTCGACTGGTGAGCCGAAGAAGGCCGTGCGGTGACTCGCGGACAGACACAGTACCGTGTCGGCGTGTTGATACACGAGCGCGAGCTCGTGAGAGATGAGCAGCAGCGTAAGACGCTCCGCCTGCTGGACGCGCCGGATCATGGCATAGAGCCCTTCCTCGCCCGGCTCGTCGACGCCGGCAGTCGGCTCGTCGAACAGGAGCACGGTGGGCCGGCCCATCAGGGCGAAGGCCAGGAGCAGACGTTGAAACTGCCCGCTCGATACGGTGCCGATCGTCTGCGCCGCCACTTCCGGCGTGAGGTTGACCATCTCGAGGGCACGCCGCACGTCCGCGTCCGCCGCGCGTGAGACCGCCGCCTTGGCTCGCAGGAAGTCGTGTCCGGTGATCGGCAGGTCGCGCTCGATGTCCAGCTTCTGCGGCACGTACCCGATCCGCGTCGCCGCCGCCCAACGGAGCCGGCCCTCGTGGGGCACGGCGCCGATCAGCGCCTTGAAGAGAATCGTCTTGCCCGAGCCGTTCGGCCCGATGACGGCGAGCGTACCGCCCTCCGGCACGACGAAGCTCACGTCGGTGAGCACTCGGGTGCGGCCGAAGCTCACGCCGAGGCCCTCAACTTCAAGGGCGTGCGGCGTCATCCAGAGACGGCGATCACCGTGCCGATTTCCGGCAGCTCCCGCACCATTTCCTTGTAGCGCGTCCACTCCGTGGCCGGCCAGACTTCGGTATGGGCATGCCCCGCGATGCGGACCAGGGTGGCGACCCTGGTGGCGGTCTCGATGTCGGGCGCAGTGAAAATGTCGAGGTAATCATACGGCCCGAGGATGGCATAGCTCGCCAGCCATTCGACACCCGGGCATTCGGCCCGCACGGCGGTCATGGCAACCCGCTCGAGCACTTCCACCCCCTTCGGGGAGCGCAGCGCCTCGGGCGAGACTGTGGTCAACATGATGAACGTCGACATTCGGCCCCCCCTTCCTCCGTGACCTACGACTTCTCCCAGGCACGCGCCTTCACGTCACCTCGCTGCCGCCGGGCGTATTCCTGCAGCTGGCGCCGAGCGGCTTCGAAGGCCCGCTGGATCGCGGTGTGCAGCTCGGGGTGCGCCTGGCGCTTGACCACGACTTCTCCCCCGGGGACGGTGATGTCGATGTGGACGTTGTGGACGATCGGCTCGCCCATCTGTCGTTGAGGCACCTCCACCATCACCCGCATTCCCATGATGCGGTCGTAATAGCGATCGAGCTTCTCGGCATGCTGCCGGATCAGGGCCTCCGTCTCGCTTCCCAGCTCCACGCCGCGAGCGGCGATTTGCAGTGGCAGTTTCATGACTTCCTCCTCAGCCTTTGACGACCCCGAGCGGGCGCAGTCGCGCGACCTTCCGCGCCAGCCCCGCCCGGTGCACTACGTTCACGACACGCTCCACGTCCTTATAAGCGAACGGCGCCTCCTCGGCGAGTTCCCCGCTCGACGGGCACGCCACCACGATACCCTGGGCCTCCAGCTCCCGCCGGACCTCGTGCCCGGGCTTGGTGCGCTTGGCCGCATGACGGCTCATGCGGCGCCCCGCGCCATGACACGCGCTGCCGAAGCTCAAACCCATCGCTTCGTCCGTCCCGACCAGCACGTACGACGCGGTGCCCATGCTGCCGGGAATGAACACCGGCTGTCCCACCGAGCGATAGCGCTCGGGTGTCTCGGGATGCGACGGCCCGAAGGCCCGCGTCGCGCCTTTGCGGTGGACGCACAGGCGCTCGCCCCCGTGCTGCTCCAGCTTCGCCATGTTGTGCGCGACGTCGTACGCGATCCGCAGCGCACCCTCCGCGCCGAAGAAGCGCCGGAACACACCCCGCACGCGGTGCGTGATCACCTGCCGGTTGGACCACGCGAAATTCGCGGCCGCGCACATCGCGCCGAGGTAGCGCTGTCCCTCGGGCGAGCCGATCGGCGCGCAGGCGAGCTCGCGATCCGGCAGCGTGATCCCGTAGCCCGGCATCACCTCGTCCATCAGGCGCACGTAGTCGGTGCACACCTGGTGCCCGAGGCCGCGGGAGCCGGTGTGGATCAGCACCGTGACCTGGCCGACTGTGAGCCCGAGCGCGTGAGCGGCCGTCACCTCGCACAACTCGTCCACGACCTGCACTTCGAGGAAGTGGTTTCCCGAGCCGAGCGTCCCCAGCTGGTCGTGACCGCGAGTCTTGGCTCGGGCCGACACGGCGGCCGGATCCGCCCCCGCCAGGCTGCCGTGGGCTTCGATCACCTCGATGTCCTCGCTCTGCGCAAAGTCCCGTTCGACCAGATAGCGGCAGCCCTCGGCCAGCACGCGGTCGAGCTCGGGCTCAGTCAGCACCAGGCGACCGCTACGCCCGGCGCCGGAGGGCACGCTCCGCGCCAGCTCGTGCACCAGGTCGGCGAGCTTCGCCCGCATGGCTTCCGCACTGAGATCCGAAACGAGCAACCGAACGCCACAGTTGATGTCGTAGCCCACGCCACCCGGAGAAACGACGCCGTCGGACAAGCGCATCGCCGCGACCCCTCCCACCGGAAAGCCATAGCCCTCGTGCATGTCGGGCATTCCGTACACGGCTCCGGTCACGCCCGGAAGGGTCGCGACGTTTTTCAGCTGGGCGAGGGAGCGGTCGTGGCCGATCTGCTCCCACAGCTCGTCGTCCGCGTAGACGCGCGCCGGGACCCGCATCCCGGGCTGCGCCGTCACTGGGATCTCGTAGAAGTATCTCACACATCCAACACCACGTCAGCCTCGACCCCGTCCGTCACGGAGGCAATCCGAAGACCGTGGAACGTCGCGGCCTTCACCCGGGAGGGCGCCTCATCGACGGTAATCCCTCGCGCCCGCACCCGCAGTTCAGTCTCCGTCGCTTCCTGGACCGTGAATTCCACGCCCACCCACCGATCCACTTCCGCCAGGTAGATCAGCTCGTTCAGCCAATGCACCAGCACCGCCTCCCGGTCGCGTCCCTGGACGACGATCTCACGCGAGACTCCCTCGGCGGGGCCCGGAGCACGACCCAGTTCCAGCTCGGCCAGGGCCCTCCCGGCGACGAGGGCAAGATCGCCCGGTGTGGCGGCGCGCAGACGGAGCCGCACCTCCCCGGGGTGCTCGATGACCTGCACATTCGGTATCATGTCACTATTGTATCCTGCATTGGTGCCCATGAAAGAGCTCTGAGCGGACGATGTTCCCCGCTTCACGGAGGCTTCATCGCGCGCAGTGCAGGATTCGGCATCCGCCCGCCTTGGAGGCCACATGAACAGACCAGCCGCGACGATGCCTATCTACCAGGTGATGACCGCGAGTCCGGTCACCGTCCAGCCCACGACCACGGTGGTGGAACTGCTGGCCTTGTTCGACCGGCACGATTACAACGCGTTCCCGGTCGTGGCGCCGGACGGCACCCTGCGCGGCATCGTATCGAAGCTCGATGTGCTCCGGCTGCTGCACCCCGACGAGCAGTTCCGGCTCCCCGACCCTAAGGTGATCGGCGCCACGCGCGTGGCTGAGATCATGCACCCCGGAACGCTCACGGTCGAGGCGGAGGATCCGGTCGTCGTCGCGGCCGAGTTGATGGTCGCCACCGGACGCCGCAGTCTCCCGGTGGTGCGCCGCGGCAGCGGCTGGCCCACGCTGGTGGGCATCGTCAGCCGTGGCGATCTGCTGCGCGGACTGCGGTTTGAGTTGGCGGAAGAGGTCCAGAGCGGGGCAGTGACGGTCTAGCGTCGAGGTGCGAAATGACGGTAGAACCAGCGTTTCACCGCTTCGACCCCCAACAGATAGGCCACGACCATCGCGACGAGGATCAGGAAGAAGGTTAGCGGCGGAGGCACGAACCCAAGCCGCGCGCCGAGCGGCGTGAGAGGCAACGCGACCGCCAACGCGACGACACCGAGCGACGTCGCCGTGAGCAGCAAGCTGGGACGGCTGCGCCACGGGCTGCCCCGCGTCCGGATGATGAAGATCACCAGCACCTGAGTGGCCATCGACTCGATGAACCACCCGGTGTGGAACAACGCCGCCCCCGCCTGAAACACCCGCAGCATCACGAAGAACGTCAGGAAGTCGAACACCGAGCTCACTGGTCCCACAGTGAGCATGAAGTTGCGGATGAACCGCATGTCCCATCGATGGGGACGCTCGACGAACTCGTCGTCCACGTCGTCCATGGGGATCGGGATTTCGGAGACGTCGTAGAGCAGGTTGTTCAGCAAGATCTGGGTCGGGAGCATCGGCAGGAACGGCAGCACGAGCGACGCCCCGGCCATGCTGAACATGTTGCCGAAGTTGGAGCTCGTCCCCATCATGATGTACTTCATGATGTTGCCGAAAGTGCGGCGCCCCTCCACCACGCCGTCGTGCAGCACCCCTAAATCCGGCTCCAGCATGATGAGATCCGCCGCCTCCTTGGCCACATCCACACCGCCGTCCACCGAAATCCCGACATCGGCGGAGCGCAGCGAGGGGGCATCGTTGATCCCGTCGCCCATGTACCCGACTACTTCTCCCCGGCGCTTGAGCGCGAGGATCACTCGGTTCTTCTGCGGGGGCGTGACGCGGCAGAATAGCGTCACCGCGCCGACCTTCGCCTGGAGCGCTGAATCGTCCAGCCGGTCGATCTCGGCGCCGGTGAGCACATCCGCGACGGCGACGCGCAGCTCGGCGCACACCCGCTGGGTGACGATTTCGTTGTCGCCCGTCAGTATCTTGACCGTGACTCCACGACGGGCCAGGTCCATGAGTGCCAGGGCGGCGCTTGCTTTCGGTGGATCCTCGAACGCCGCGAACCCCGCGAAGACGAGATCGACCTCGTCCTCCCGTACGACCGGGCGTGATCCGTCTCCCGCTGTCTTCCAGGCGACACCCAACACGCGAAAGCCTTCGCGACCGAGCGCCTCGAAGCGCGCGACCATGGCCTGACGCGAGGCGTCGTCCATGGGCTGGAGACCGGCGGGACCATCCGCTTCGTACCGGGAGGAGAGGCGCACGACGTCCTCTAACGCGCCCTTGACCACGAGCACCGGCTGACCGCCGTCCTTCGCAACCAGCACCGAGACGCGGCGCCGCTCGAAATCGAACGGCAGCTCGTCGACCTTGGCCCAGCCGCCCGCGTCGACCTCCTCATGACGCAGGATCGCGTCGTCGAGCGGGGTCTTGAGCCCGGCCTGGAAATAGCTGTTCAGGTAAGCGAGCTCGAGGAGCCGGGCACTGTCCCGGCCACGGGGATCCAGATGCCGCTCCAGGCGGATGTGCGCCTCCGTGAGCGTGCCGGTCTTGTCGGTGCACAGCACCGTCATGCTGCCCAGATCGTGAATCGCCGCCAGCCGCTTCACGATGACCTTCTTCGCGGCCATCCGGAGCGCACCGCGTGACAGCGTAACCGACACGACCATGGGCAACAGCTCGGGGGTAAGCCCAACGGCGAGTGCCACGGCGAACAAGAACGATTCGAGCCAGGGCCGGTGCCGGGCCATGTTGACCAGGATCACGAACAGGACCATCAAAACCGCCAGGCGCAGAATCAGCAGCCCGAAATTGCGGGTCCCGAGCTCGAACGCCGTCGGCGGAGGCTGCGCTTGCAGGCTCTCGCCGATCTCGCCCAGAGCGGTGGTCCGGCCAGTCCGAGACACCAGCATGCGGGCCGTGCCGCTCACCACCGAGGTGCCCATGAACAGCGCACCGCTGGCGTCGGCCAGCTGGGCGTCCGGCTCCCCCTGCTCCTGCGCGCTTTTTTCGACGGGATACGGCTCGCCCGTGAGCAAGGCCTGATTGACGAAGCAATCACGCGCCTGCAGTACGCGTCCGTCCGCGGGGACGAGGTCGCCGGCCGAGAGAATGACGACATCCCCCGCCACCACATCCCGCGCCAGCACTTCGATGGGCCGTCCATCACGCTGGACGATGGTTCGCATGGCCACCGATTGCCGCAGCCGCTCGGCGGCCTGGCCGGCGCGGTACTCCTGGATCGTATCCAGTGTCACACTCAGCACGACGGCCAGCACGATGATCACGAAGCTCGTCACGTCGCCCGTGAGCGCGGCGATGAGCCCCGCCGCGACCAGCAGAATCACGAGCGGATTTCGGAATCGGGACAGCAGTAGCGGCACGAGTGTCGCTTCCCGGTGGATCCGCAACAGGTTCGGCCCCGCTGCGGCCAGCCGTCGAGCAGCTTCGGAGGCGGGTAGGCCGTCGGGCGCGGCCTGCAGGTCCGCGAGCAGCACATCGACGGGCAGCTGCCAGAATGCGTTCGTCATGGCACCTCGCGAGCCCTGCGCGAGAGTACGTCGGCAAGCTCCGCGTCCCAACCGTAGAGGTCCGCCCGGAACTCCACCGCTCCGTCGCTTCCTACCCACGCGGTCCAGTAATCCAGGTACGTGGGGATCGAATCGGGTGCGGCCACGCGCCACTCGGCAGGGAGCATGGCCGCCGCACGGATCCAATCCGGCGTCCACCCCGGAACGTCCCGCAGGATGTAGATCGCGAGTCGTTCGGCGTCCGCCACACGGACGCACCCATGACTGAAGGCCCGCGCCAGTGCGCCGAACAGCTGGGGCTCGCGCGTGTCGTGCAGCGCGACCCCGAACCGGTTCGGAATCGTGAACCGGATCCGCCCCAGGGGATTACGGGGACCGGGCTCCTGCCACAGCCGCAAGGCGAAGCTGCTGTCGGGAACGGTGTCCCAGGAGATCGTGCCGAGATCCAGCTCCACCGCCTGCTCCGTCGTATCACTCATCACATGGATCCCGTCGCGGAGGAGGTAGTCCGGATCCCGCCGCACGATCGGCAGGACCTCCTGGATCGCGATGCTCCTGGGGATGTTCCAGCGTGGACTGAAGGTCACTTCGGTGAGCCGGGTGCTGAGGATCGGCGTGGGCCAGTCCACCCGGCCGGCAACGATGCGTCCGGAGAACGAGACGCGCCCCGAGTCGACGAGCTCGAACGTGAACCCCGCCGAATTGATCATCAGGTAGCGTCCGCCCAGATCGCCGGGGAGCCAGCGCCAACGCTCGAGGTTCAGCTCGATCTGCCGGATCCGCTCCAACACCGGAACGTTGAGAGCCTCCAGCGTGGCTGGACCAACGACGCCGTCCGGGGCAAGACCATGCCGCGCCTGGACGCGGCGCACGGCGGCGGCGAGCGTGCTATCGAACCCCAGGCCCGCTCCGCCCAGGGCGAGGTCACCCGTAATCTCCAACCGCCGGCGCACGAGCGGCACGCGCGGGTCGACGGCTCCGACCCGGAGTGGCGGACCGGCCGGCAGCTCCGGCCACCCGCCGCGCGCGGCGATGGACCGATATTGCGCCAGGGCCGTCCGCAGGCGTACCGCGCCTTCCTGCGGAGGCGCCAGGTGGTCCAGTATGGCGCCCACTCGATCCGAGTCGAGAGCGGTGGCGAGCTCGTCGAGCAGGGCGATGTGCCGCGGGGCCGTGGTCCACATCGTGTCGACGAGGGCGGGCGTCACGCGACCCGAGGTGAGATCCGACATGTACTGGAGAGCCACGGCGGTCGCGAGCAGATCGAATTGGGCCAGGGTGTCGGGATTGTCGCGCTGTGCCCAGAGCGCCCACAGCCGGGAGATCCCGTAGTCGGCGGAGTCGAGCGCCTGGGTTTCCGCTCGTTCGAGTCTGTCGAGCAGGTCTCGAACGCGCGTATCGGCTCCGCCCGTGCTCCACACGAGTGGCGTTTGTGCTACTCCGTCCCTCGCCAGAGCCAGCACGAGGGTCACCTGTCCCAGGACGACTCGCCAATGGAAGACCATCCGCAACCAAGCTAAGCGACGCTGCCGGGGCCTGAGGATGGTCCTACCAGGTTCTTAACGCCCGCTTCACGCGAATCTCAGTTCGGCGCGGGTAGGCTGGTCGTGGAGGTCATATGGCGGTTCCACGACTTCGGTTGTTCAGTTTTCGCGGCATTCCGATCCGGCTCGACCCGAGCTGGTTCGTCATCGCGGCGCTCATCTCCTGGTCACTCGCGACCCAGCTGTTTCCCGCCTGGCGTCCCGGCCTGCCGCGCGCGACGTACTGGACGATGGGCATCTTCGGGGCACTCGGGTTGTTCGCCTCGATCGTCGTGCACGAGCTGTCCCACGCGCTGGTGGCACGCCGGCATCAGATTCCGATACAGGGGATCACGCTCTTCGTTTTCGGCGGGGTCGCCGAGATGGGCGCGGAGCCCTCGAGCCCGAAGGCCGAGTTCGCCATGGCCATCGCGGGGCCGCTCGTCAGCATCGGCATCGGGATTGTCGCGCTGGCGGCCGCCACGCTGCGGGGACTCTGGCCCGCTCCGGTGATCTCGGTCCTGTCCTATCTCGGCGCCGTCAACCTGGTGCTGGCCGCCTTCAACGTACTGCCCGCCTTCCCGCTCGACGGCGGCCGCGTCTTCCGTGCCCTGCTCTGGCGGCGGCACGGGGATCTGGTGCGAGCGACGCGCACCGCGGCACGGATGGGGACGGCATTCAGCATGCTCCTCATGGGACTCGGCGCCGTGCGCCTGCTGACGGGTGACGTGCTGGGCGGCGTGTGGTCGTTCTTGATCGGGATGTTCCTGCGCCAGGCCGCCGATGCCTCCTACCAGCAAGTCCTCGTGCGCCGCGCGCTCGGTGGCGAGCCGGTGCGGCGCATCATGACGGTGGGCCCGATCACCGTCGGTCCGAGTCTCACGCTCGCGGAATTCATCGACTCGTACGTGTACCGCTACCACCACAAACTCTTCCCGGTGCAGGACAATGGCCGGCTGCTGGGAATGATCTCGACCGATCAGCTGCACGGCGTGCCGCGCGCGGAGTGGCCGTTCCGCAAGGTCGGCGCCGCCCTTGTCCCATTGTCGAACGCGGTCACCGTGACCCCGGACACCGAGGCGCTGCAGGCGCTGGCCCGAATGCGTGAGCAAGGCCAATCGCGCCTGCTCGTCGTCGAAAACGGTCGTCTCGCCGGCATGGTCACGTCGCAGGATCTGCTCAACTTCCTTACCCTCAAGCTGGAGCTGGCACCATGACGCCCACTCTTGCCGGGCCCATTGCGGACGGGATCCCCGAGCCGGTGTACGTGCCGATCGGCCTCGAGCGGTCGCTCCCGGGCACGCTGTCCCTGCCCCCGCATCCCGCGGGCGTCGTGCTGTTCGCCCACGGCAGCGGGAGCTCGCGCCTCTCGCCGCGCAACCTGTTTGTAGCGGACCGGCTGTTTGCCGCCAACCTCGGGTGGCTGCTGTTCGACCTGTTGACCGAGGCGGAGGCCCAGTCGCGCACCAACGTGTTCGACATCCAGTTTCTCTCCACGCGGCTGCGGGCGGCCACCGACTGGGTGGCGGCCTATCCCGCGACGCGCGATCTGCCCATCGGCTACTTCGGCGCCAGCACCGGCGCGGCCGCGGCGCTCCGCGCCGCCGCCGACGATGAGAGAATCCGCGCCGTCGTGTCCCGTGGCGGCCGGCCCGATCTGGCCGGCGACGCGTTGCGCGAGGTCCGGGTCCCGACCCTGCTGATCGTCGGCGGGGCGGACCCAGCCGTCCTGGAGCTTAACATCCAGGCGCTTGGCGCCATTGCCGGCGTCAAGGAGCTGGTCGTGGTGCCGCGAGCCACGCACCTCTTCGAGGAGCCCGGCACGCTGGAGGCCGCGGCCGAGCATGCGGCGGAGTGGTTCAAGCGGTATTTGCCTGAAGCGGTCGGGCTACGCCAACCGGTGGAGGAGACGGCCGCCCGCTGAGTCCGACTAGGTTTCCGGCGGCGGCTCCAGGACTCCGATGTAGGGGAGTGTGCGGAAGCGGTTGTCGTAGTCGAGACCGTAGCCCACGACCCAGCGATCGGGAATGTCGAACCCGACGTAATCGACCGACACGTCGGGCGGCAGCCGGTCGGGCTTGCGGGTGAGCGCGCAGGTCTTGAGCGACGCCGGCCCCCGGGCCTCGAGCGTGCGGCGCAGATAGCCCAACGTCACTCCGCTATCGACGATGTCCTCCACCAGCAGCACGTGCTTGCCGGCGATTTCCACGCGCAGATCCATGATGAGCCGCACGGCGCCCGAGGGGATCGAGCCGTGCTCGTAGCGCGACAGGGCGATGAAATCGACCCGGCACGGAATGGTCAGCCGCCGCGAGAGGTCCGCCAGGAGGATGAACGCTCCGCGCAGCACGCCCACCAGCAGGAGCTCATCCACTCCCGCATAGTCCGCCGAGATGCGGCGCGCGAGCGTGTCGACGCGAGCCGCGATCTCTGATTCGGAGATGAGGACGGGAGGCGGACCGGCGGAGTTCATAGATCGTACGGAATCGATTCTAGCCAGCCTGCTTCAGGGGTTTTGTGAAGCCAAGGTGAAGCTCCCCTCAGCGCAGATCGGAGTTACCAAGCCCGCTTCTAGTGGCCTTCAACCTTGCTTCATGAAGACCCGGCCATCTTGCCCAAGGAATCCAACCGGAGGCCGGTATGTCGTGGAAGCAGATCATCGTGGGAGTGGATCCGTCGCCGGCCGCCGCGCGCGCGGCGCAGCTTGGGTTGAAGATCGCCGCCGCGGCCAACGCGGAGTGCCGGCTCGTTCACGCGACCCGCGACACGTGGAGCCTGGTGGCGGAAGGTGGGCTGCAGGCACAAGCGGCCGCGTTCCGCGCGGCAGCGCTGCATGAGGTGCGGTCCCAAATAGAGGCCGCGCTGGCCGGCGAAGTGCCGTGGGACGTGCTGCACGATCTTCTGGTCCGGGAAGGGTGGCCGCCGGCCGCCCTGGATGACGAAGTCCGCGAGTCCGGAGCGGATCTGCTCGTGCTCGGCGCCAAGCACCACACCGCCTTGGGTCGCTGGCTCGGCGGCAGCACCGTGCACAACGTCGCGCGGATGATGCGCGCCCCGTTGCTCGTCGTCGGATCGCCGCCGGCCGCGATCCGGCGCGTGCTGGTGACCGTCGATGCCTCCGCCGCGGCCCGCCCGACGCTCGAGTTCGCTCAGCGGTTCGCCGATCTGTTCGATGCCGAGCTCCGAGTGCTGCACGTCATCGAGCCGCTGCCCATCCTGCCGGAGACCCCGCCGCCCGTCAACCCGAGCGACTACGAGCGCTTGCTGGAAGAAGAGTGCGCGCAGAAGATCTGGCCGCTCGTGGGGCCCGACGCCGAAAAGGTGACCCGCCACGCATCGGCCGAGACCGGTATTGCCGCGGAGGCCCAGACCTGGGACGCTGATGTCGTGGTAGTCGGCTCCCACGGCAAAGGGTTCGTGGAGCGGATGCTGGTCGGCAGTGTCACCGAGCGGCTGCTCAATCAGCTGCCGTCGCCGCTGCTGCTGGTGGTGCCGGCCGGGCGGGGCGCGCCGCGGGCGGGGACCGCCAAGGTGAGCGCGGCGAAGACTGCGGCTGCGGCCGTGGGGTAACACCGGGCCTAGTGCTGCCCTGGCCGGCGCGAGTTGCCGCGCGTATGCTGGACCGACTCCGACCGGCCGGTCACCACGTCCGAAACGCTCCACACCCTGCTCGCTGAGGCTCTGGCCGACCGCTACCGGCTCGAGCGCGAGTTGGGCCATGGCGGCATGGCGATCGTCTATCTCGCCCGCGACGTGAAGCACGAGCGTCGTGTCGCCGTCAAAGTGATACGCCCTGAGCTCGCCTCCGCCCTGGGCGTCGAGCGCTTCCTGCGCGAGATCACGATCGCCGCCGCGCTCCAGCATCCCCACATCGTGCCGCTGTTCGATTCCGGCACCGCGGCGGGCCAGCTGTTCTATGTCATGCCCTACGTCGAGGGCGAATCGCTGCGCGTCCGCCTGGTGCGCGAGCGCCAGCTCCCCTTCGCCGAGGCGCTCCAGATCACCCGCGAGGTCGCCGACGCCCTCAGTTACGCCCACAGCCACGATGTGATCCACCGCGACATCAAGCCGGAGAACATCATGCTCTCGGGCGGCCACGCGCTGGTGGCCGACTTCGGCATCGCGCGCGCCATCACCGTCGCCGGCGGGGACACGCTCACCGAAAGCGGCATCGCCGTCGGCACGCCGGCCTATATGAGCCCGGAGCAGGGAGCGGGGGAGGCGAGGCTGGACGGTCGCAGCGACGTCTACAGCCTCGGCTGCGTGCTGTACGAAATGCTGGCCGGGCACCCCCCCTTCCTGGGCGAATCCCAGCAGGAGATTCTGGCGCGCCATACGCTCGATCCCGTGCCGCCGCTGCGCTCGGCGCGGCCCTCGGTGTCCGAGCCGATCGAGCGCGCGGTGACGCGGGCGCTCAGTAAGGTCGCGGCCGATCGCTTCCCGACCGCCTTCGAGTTTGCCGGCGCTCTGGAGGCGCCCGCATCGATCGTTCGGGCGACTCTCGTTCCACGGCCCGCGCTGCGCCGTGGCCTTGGGGCGCTGTTAGCGCTCGCGGTAGGCCTCACGGTCTGGCTCGGTGTTCGCTCCGTGATTCATCCCCGTTCTGCCGAGGCAGCGACGATTGCCGTGCTCCCCTTCGAAAACCTCGGCACGCCGGAGGACGAATACTTCGCCGATGGGATGACGGACGCGGTGCGCGGCAAGCTCGCCGCGCTTTCGGGCTTGGCGGTCACGGCGCGGAGCAGCTCGAGCCAATACAAGCAAACCCCCAAGAGTCCCCAGCAAATCGGTCAAGAGCTGGGCGTGCGCTACCTCCTCACCGCCACCGTGCGCTGGCAGAAGCTGGGGAGTGGGACCAGCCGGGTGCAGGTGACCCCCGAGCTGGTGCGCGTGGCCTCGGCCTCGACCCAGTGGCAACAGCCGTTCGACGCCGCCCTCACCGACGTGTTCCAGGTGCAGGCCGACATCGCGACCCAGGTGGCGCAAGCGCTGGACGTGGCGCTGGGCGACAGCGACCGGCAGCAGCTCGCCGAGCCACCCACCCACAGCCTCGCTGCGTACGACGCCTACTTGAAGGGCGAAGAGGTGTCACATGGTCTGGCCGCCGGGGACCCCGCTACGCTGCGCCAAGCGGCGGCTTACTACGCGCAGGCGGTGGCGCTCGACTCCACCTTCGTACAGGCCTGGGACAAGCTGTCTCGAGCGCATTCGGGCCTTTACACCAACAGCACGCCGACGGCTGCGGAGGCGGAGCTGGCACGCCGGGGTGCCGAACGGGCCCTGGCGCTCGCGCCAACTCGTGCCGAAGGGCGATTTGCATCCGGTCTCTACTACTACTTCGTGAGCCACGACAACGCTCGCGCGGCCAGGGAATTCGAGCAGGGAAGGCAGGCAGCCCCGGGCAATGCGGATCTGCTCGCCATGGCCGGCCTCATCGAGGCTACTCTTGGCCACTGGGATTCAGCCGTCGTCTTCCTACAGCGAGCCCAGATTCTTGATCCGCGCTCCGTCCTCCCTCCCTCGAACCTGGCGCAAGTCTTGGTGTGGCTCCGGCGTTACCCGGAGGCGGGCGCGGCCGTCGACCACGCTCTCGTGCTTGCCCCCACCCACTTGTTCGCGATCGAGAGCAAGACGATGATCTCGCTGGGGCAAGGCGATCTGGCGGGTGCGCGAGGGGTGGTGGCGGCCGCGCCGACCGAGGTGGACCCTGCCGCGCTGGTCGCCTTCTTCGCGTTTTCTTGGGACCTCTACTGGGTGCTGGACGAGGCCCAGCAACAGCTCCTGCTGCGGCTGACCCCGAACGCGTTCGATGCCGATCGGGGCAATTGGGGAATCGCCCTAGCCCAGACTTACTGGTTGCGCGGCGAACAAGCACGGGCGCGGGTCTACGCGGACTCGGCACGGCTTGCCTACCAACGACAACTGCAGAGCGCACCGGAGGACGCGCAGCGCCATGTGCTGCTCGGTCTCGCGCTCGCCTACCTCGGTCGCAAAGCCGACGCGGTGCGGGAAGGCGAGCGCGGCGTGGCGCTGTTGCCGATCGCGAAGCATGCGCTATTCGGTCCCTACTATCAGCACCAGCTCGCGCGGATCTACATCCTGGTGAACGAGCCTGAGAAGGCCCTCGATCAACTCGAGCCGCTGCTCAAGATCCCCTACTACCTCGCTCCGGGGTGGCTGAAGATCGATCCGACCTTCGCGCCGCTGCGGGGGAATCCGCGGTTCGAGCGGCTGGTGAGAGGGCGATAAACGCCGCCGACGGTGCGGCTCGAATCGGCTCGGCCGTCAGCCCACCGTCACCTGTTGCTGATCCTGCGCCACATTGACCGCCCAGCCGTAGCGTGCCGTGATCGCCTGGGCGAGCGCGCGCGCCGCTTCGGGCTCGCCGTGCACCAGGTACGTCTGACCCGGCGGCCGCGTGAACCCGCCCAACCAGCGCAACGTCTCCTGCTGGTCGGCGTGCGCCGACAGGCCGTGTATGGTTTCGACCCGCGCGCGCACCGGCACCTGTTCCCCGAACATCTTGAGGGTCTTCGCCCCGTCCTGGAGTGAGCGCCCGCGGGTCCCCTCGGACTGGAAGCCAACCAAGAGCACGGTGGTGCGCGCATCGGGCAGTCGGTGCTGCAGGTGATGCAGGATCCGCCCGCCAGTCGCCATCCCGGAGGATGACACGATGATCACCGGTCCGGTGATGTCGTTCAACCGCTTCGATTGTTCCACCGTGCGGCAGAACTGGCATTGCTTGGTGCGTAGCGCGCGCTGGCCGTCCGACACTTCGGCGCGCATCTCTTCGTCCTGGTCTTCCGCGTGGCGCAGGTAGATCTCGGTCACGTCCACCGCCGAGGGGCTATCCACGTACACCGGGAGCACCGGGATACGTTTCTCCTCCTCCAGACGCTTGAGCAGCCACAAGAGCTCCTGCGTGCGGTCCACGACGAACGCGGGCACGAGCAGCCCGCCGCCCCGCTGGGCCGTTTCTCGAACCACTTTGGCGAGCTCTTCGTCCGTCCCTGCCGGATGCGCGCGGTCGCCATAGGTGGACTCGAGCAGCAGGACGTCGGCTTCGGGAACGGGCTCGGGGTCCGGCAGGATGGGCCGGTCGTACCGTCCCAGGTCGCCCGAAAAGACGACCAGTGGACCGGCGCCGAGCTTCAGGTCCACCGTCGCGGCGCCGAGGATGTGCCCGGCCCGGCGATAGGTAACGGTGATGTCACCCACGACCGGGAACGGCCCCCCGTAGCCCAACGGCTTGAGCTGCGCGAGGGCGCGCTGGGCATCCTCGCCCGTGTACAGCGGCAACGCGGGCGTGTGCTTGGCGTAGCCGTAGCGGTTGGCCCGCTCCGCCTCTTCTTCCTGCAGGTGCGCGGCGTCGGGGAGCAACACGCCAAGCAGCTCGACGGTCGCAGGCGTGCAGTAAATCGGCCCGCGATACCCGCGCCGCACCAAGAGCGGCAGGTAGCCCGTATGGTCGATGTGGGCGTGGGAGATCACGACGGCGTCGAGGCTTTTCGGATCGAACGGCGGCTCGCGCCAGTTGCGCAGCCGCAGCTCCTTGAGCCCCTGAAACAGGCCGCAATCGAGCAGCACGCGCCGGCCGTTCGCGGTCACGAGATGCATCGAGCCGGTGACGGTCTCGGCCGCGCCGAGGAACTGGATGGTGGCAGTCGTTGGAGTGCTCACGTGAGCGGCCGGTCCCCGTTCTCGATCGCCCCAAGCAGCCGCAGCACGCCGTCCAGGATGGTGAGCGGATGCGGCGGGCACCCCGGCACCCAGAGATCCACGGGAATCGTGTCCGACACGCCGCCCTGGACTTCGGGGCTGCCGCGAAATGGCCCGCCGTTTACGGCACAGGCGCCGACGGCGAGCACGATCTTGGGGGGTGGAACGGCCTCGTAGGTCTTCTCCAAGGCCAGCCGCATGTTGGTGTTGACCGCGCCGGTGACGACGAGGCCGTCGGCGTGACGCGGCGACGCGACGAACTGCACGCCGAAGCGCGCCAGGTCGAACACCACGTTTCCGAGGGCGACCAGCTCCGCTTCGCAGCCGCCGCAGCTCCCCGCCACGACCGATCGCAGCCGTAACGAGCGCCCGAAGAGCCGGCGGCTCCGCTCGTCCAGCGCGCGGGCCAGCGCCACCTCGCCCGAGGGGGTGACCAGCGCCTGACGGCTGGCGACTGCCATCCGGTAATCGCGCGTGTAGCCGATCGCGCCCCCTGGGCACGCCGCCACTTCCTCGGGACTGAAAAGACAGGCGCCGACGTCCAGAGCCGTGCGGCCGTCGGATCCCGCGACGAGCAGCTCCGAGGGAGCGCGCGTGCCGCATCCCCGGCAGTCATCGGGGCAACGGGTGGGATCCCGCGTCGGACGCCCGCGGAACCGCTCCGGCAACTCTGGCGTCGGCCCCTGCGGGAAACGCAGGGTCCGCATCCCTTGTCGCAGCCGGTTGCGGATCAAGTCAAGCATCGAGCCCCCCCCTCACAGGTCGTGCCCGGCGTAGGAGAGGTTGAAGCTCTTGTTGCACAGCGGAAAGTCGGAGATCTCGTTCCCGGGCATCGCGATGGCCAATGCCGCCCAGTTGTGGAATGACGGATCCGTCACTTTGTGGCGCCGGATATTGCCCGCCGAATCGGTGATGACGACGTGGACGATCTCGCCCCGCCACCCCTCGACCATGGCGACGACGAGCTCGTTGGACCCGAGCGAACCACAAGGCATCCGGACCAGGCCGCGAGGAAGTGCGCCGAGTTGCTCGATTGCGAATTCCAGCGATCGCTGGATCTCGACACGACGGACCAAGGCCCGCGCCAGCGCGTCACCGGCCCAGGCCGTGGCCACCGGAATGTGCGCGAAGCGGAAGATGCCATACGGGTGATCGTGCCGCACATCCCGGGGAACCTCGCACGCCCGCGCCACCGGACCCACGAAGCCGCCGTCGCTGCACGCCCCTTTGGGTACTATCCCCACGCCCTCGAGCCGCGCCTGGACCGAGGCGTTCTCGAACATCAGATCGAGAACCGAGTCCAGTTCTTCCCGGAGCTGCTGCAATCGGTCGCGCATGTCGACGGCCATCTCCGGAGGGATGTCGAACCCGACGCCGCCCGGCCGCACCAGTCCACGCCCGTAGCGGTTGCCGCTAAGCGTCATCAGGAGATTGAGACACTCTCCCCGCAAGCGACCGAGATACGCCGCCGCCGGTGCGTAGGCCACGTCGCCCGCAAGCGCGCCCAGGTCCCCGATGTGATTGGCCAGCCGCTCGAGCTCCAGGGCGATGCCGCGAACCGTCTGCGCCCGTGGCGTCTTGCGGCTGCGTGAGAGCGCCTCGAGGGCGCCGCAGTACGCGCCGGCGTGCCCGATCACCGTGTCCCCGGCGATCGACTCAGCCAGGAGGACGCCGCGCGAGGCGTCGTATGTTTCCAGCAGCCGCTCCACGCCGCGGTGCTGGTAGCCCAGCTCGATCTCGAGGAACAACACGGCTTCGCCGTGGGCGTGGAATCGGAAGTGTCCCGGCTCGATGATCCCGGCGTGCACCGGCCCCACCGCCACCTCGTGGACCTCGTCGCCTTCTATAAGAAAGAAGGGATAGGCTTCGCGGTCCATTGCGCCGACGCGCCGCCCCGGCGGCGCGTGATCCGGCGGGTGCCGCCGCAGCGGTTTGAGCCACGGATGCCCTTCGGGAATGACGCCACATTGCTCGGCGATCTCGCGCTCGAACCGGTTGGCCTGGGGGCACGCCGGCGTGAGGGCGGGATAGCGCTCCCCCACCCGCGTGCTCGATGCCCCGAGTACGCCATGGGTATCGTCGGCGAGAATCGCCACGAGCCGCGTCCGATCGTTCCCATCCGGGAGGCCGAACAGCGAGGTGAGCCGCCAACCCTGCCCCACCGCCCCGACCACCGTTTCCTGGAAGCCGTCCATCGATTCGATCGGGACGGACTTCCAGGGAACCGCGCGCCGGTTCCGCAGCCCCAGCTCCTTGAACCGGTTCACGGCGCTGCACCCCCCAATGCGACTGCGGCCCGCGACAGGAGCTCGTGCAGGGGTCCGGGGATCACCACTCCCAAGGCCAGAGCCCCGAGCGCCAGCGTCGCAGGGCCCGCGAGGAGCCACACGCTCTCGCGCGAGACGCGCGGCGGAGTCGAAGCCGTCCCGTACAGCGTTTCCAGGATCATCGCGGCGATGCCGATGAAGATCAGCGCGAGCAGGACAAGCGTCACCCCCGCGATCCACGGATGCCCCCCACCCCATGCGGCCCGCAGAATGGTGAACTCGCTCAAGAACATGCCGAACGGCGGCGAACCCGTCACGGCAAAGAGCCCGATCAACAGCAGCACGCCGGATGCGGGGACCGCGCGGAGTACGCCGCCCCGTTGGACGGAGCCGGTCACCAGCAAGGCATTGCCGACCGCGAGAAACAGAAGTCCTTTCGCGAGGGCATTGTTGATCAGGTGCAGCACGCTGCCGTAGGCTCCCACCCCGCCCAGCCCGAGCCCCAATACCAGCAGGCCCACGTGCTCCACGCTGGAGTACGCGAGCAGGCGCTTCACGTCCGTCTGACCGATCACGAACGCCGCGGCCACGGCAAGGGACAGCAAACCGAAGGCCACGAGCGGCGGGCGCGCGAAGGATGCCAGACCCGCAGCCGTCGCGACTTCGGTCGCCCGCGCGATTCCCAGAAACGCGCAGCTCGTGAGCCCCCCGGCCATCAGCGCGCCGACGAGCGCCGGCGCCTCGCCGTAGGTGTCCGGCTTCCAGGTGTGCATCGGGGCGAGTCCCAGCTTGGTGCCGTACCCCACGAGGAGAAACACGAACGCGGCCTTGAGCCACGCTGGATGAAGCCGTGCCGCCCCCGTGACGAGGTCCTCCAACACCAGCGGCCGCATGCCCGGACCCAGGTCGCCCTGCGCGGTAGTGAGGAAGAAGGTGCCCAGCAGCGCCAGCGCGATGCCGACCGAAGAGATGATCAGGTACTTCCAGACGGCTTCCAGCGAGCGCCGGTCGCGACGCTGGTAGATGAGCGGCGCCAGCGACAGGGTGGTGCCTTCCATCCCCACCCACAGCAGCGCGAGGTGATGGCTCAGCGCGACGAGGGAAGCCGCCGCGAGAAAGGCCAGGAGCCAGCTCGCAAATGCCCGGCCGGCCCGCTCCTGCCGGAGATAGCCCACGGCGTACGTCGCGACCACGAGGAAGAGGCCGCTGACTACCGTCAACACGACCAGCCCCAGGGAATCGAGCGCCAACCATCCGTCCAAGATCGGGGCCGGTGGAGCGATCCACGCGCGCACCACCAGTACCAAGTGGAGTCCGGCCACCGAGACGAGCCAACCCCCGTGGCGGGCTGCGCGCGCGTAGGCACCCGCCGCGCCCAGCGCGGGAACGAGAATCAACGCCGCGAGGAGCATCAGTGCTTGAGCTCCGTGAGCCGGGCGGAATCGAGCGAGTCGAACTCGCGGTTGATATGGAAGACCACGATCCCCATGATGAACACGCCGACGAAGATGTCGAGGAGCACTCCGACTTCCACCAGGAAGGGCGCCCGTTCCATGGTCATCAACCCGAAGATGTAGATCCCGTTCTCCAACATCAGATATCCCACCACCTGAATCAGCGCCTTGGCCCGGGTCGCGAGGACCAGGAGCCCCATGATCACCCCCGAGAGAGACGTGGTGAGCAGGAGCGCCGGGTGCTCGCCGGGGACGGGCAGCCGCGCCGCCAACGCGCTCGCCACCGCCACGGCGACGATCCCGAGCACGAGCGACGCGATGTACCCGACGCGCGGCTCCACCTCGCGGCGGACCGCGGCTTCGCGGATGGCCCAGGTGAGAAACCACGGCAGCACGATCGCCTTCACGAGAATCGTGCCCGCGGCGAGCCCCAAAGTGTGAATCGACCACCCTGGGTACAGCACCAGCGGCAGCACGCCGAGCAGGCCGCCCTGCACCGCTACCGCCCGGATACAGGTCGTGAGCCGCGTCGTGCCGAGAATCAGGAAGCTCGTCAGCAGGACCAGCAGCAGGACCAGGTCGGCCAAGCGTTCCATGGTCAGGTCAGGAGCTGGAGGATGACGCCCAGTGACGCCAGCACCGACGCGGCGACGAGGAACTGCGGCACGCGACTCAACCGGAGCCGCGCCATACCGGACTCGACCACCCCCACAGCCACGGCGACCACCACCATTCCCGCGGCGAGCACCCCCAACGCCAGCGGCTCGGCCAGTCCCTTGCGGGACACCAGCACGCTCACCGGCAAGGCGGTGAACAACGCCATGCGGAGCGCGCCGCCGTAGAGGAGGAGCGCCAGGTCCGGACCACTGTTATCCAGGACCTCGACCTCGTGGATCATGGTCAGCTCGAGGTGCGTGGCGGGGTCGTCCACTGGCACGCGGGACGCCTCGGCCAGGAGAACAAAGAACAGGCTCACCGCGACCATCGCGAGCGACGGCACCGCCACCCCCCAGCTGGTAACCGGCGCTCCACCGAGCATCCCGCCCAGGGAGAGGCTCCCGCTGGCGAGCGCCAGCACCACAAAACTCAGAAACAGCGCCGGCTCGACGAGCGACGCGAAGGCCGCGTCGCGGCTTGCCCCCATGCCCTCGAAGCTCGAGCCGGTATCGAGCGCCGCCAACACCAGGATGAACCGACCCAGGGCCAGCAGGGCCGCGAACCCCACGAAGTCGCCCGCAAAGCTCCATACCGCGTCGCGTCCATCGAGCGGCAAGAGACACGCAGCGAGCACGGGCGTCACCACAGCGGCGACCGGGGCCAGGCCGAATACCCACGTCGTCGTCGTGCTGTACACCGCTCCTTTGCGCAGCAGCCGGAGGAGATCCCAGTACAGCTGCAGCGCGGGCGCTCCACGGCGACCAGTCAGCACCGCCTTGGTCTTCGCGGCGACTCCGGGCAGCGCGGGCGCGAGCGCCAGCACGGCCAAGAGGCTCACCAGCGGCCAGGCAGTCACGACGATCCCCCCGTTCCCCCGACCAGGCCCGCGAGATAGAGGAGGAGCAGCAGCAGAACGGCGATGAGGTACAAGAGGTACACCCACAGCCGGCCATGTTGGATCGGGCGCAGGCGCCACAGGGCGTTGCGCACCGCCGTCCACGCCGGGAGGATCGCTCCCTCCAAAACGAGCTCGCGCGCATGGCTGTGAAACGCGGTGGGGTCGCGCGTCTCGTCAACGCCGGCCAGGGGTCCGTAAGCGGCAAGCAGCGGCGCCGCGAACGACGACGCCGTGTACTGCATCCGTGCACTGGGAAGGGCGTAGCCGCACGCCCACGTTTCCGCCTGCGTGATCGGGCGGCGCCGCCGCACAGCGCCCCATGCCACGCTGCCGAGCCCGAGGAGCGCCACCAGCATCAGCGACAGGAGCCCGATCCGGGTGACCGCCTGCGGGATATCGCTGCCGGCGGAGGCGACGGCGACGCGCGCGACGGAGGCGCCTACAGCAAGCGCCGGCGGCACGGCCAGCCCCGGAACGAATCCGATCAGCGCACACGCCGCCGCCAGTCCGAACATCGGAGCCAGCATACCGGGGGCGACCTCGTGACCGTGCGCCGCGTCGCCACTGCGCGGCACGCCGAGGAATATGATGCCGCAGACCTTGGCGAAGCACGCCAGCGCGAGCCCGCCGACGAGTGCGAGACCGGCCACAGCGACGAGCGTCAGCCGGATCGGCGCACCGGACGTGACGCCACCCAGCAGCGACTGATACACGACCCACTCGCTGACGAATCCGTTGAGAGGCGGGAGGCCCACGATGGCGACCGACCCGATGAGGAACGCGACCCAGGTGAGCGGCATCCGCCGGGCGAGACCACCCAGGCGGTCGAGATCCCGAGTCCCCGTGGCGTGATACGTCGCGCCCGCGCCGAGAAACAAGAGACTCTTGAACAGCGCATGATTCAGAGTGTGGAGGATCGCACCCGCGAATCCCAGCACCGCAACGAGCGGGACCCGATACGTGATCCCCAATGCTCCAGCGCCCAGGCCCATCAAGATGATTCCGATGTTCTCGACGCTGTGGTAGGCGAGGAGCCGTTTCAGATCGTGCTGCGCCAGGGCCCAGAGTACCCCCAGCACACCCGACGCGACGCCCAAGGCGAGGACGAGCCAGCCCCACCACGCGGGCGGCGCGGCCAGCAGGGTCAGGACGCGGAACAGCCCGTAGATCCCCATCTTGATCACGACGCCGGACATCAACGCCGAGACGTGTGATGGGGCCGACGCATGCGCCTCCGGAAGCCAGAAGTGCAGCGGCACGAGGCCGGCCTTGAGTCCGAACCCGAACAACGCCAGCCACAGGACGAGGGCCCCGCCGGCGGGCAGCGCAGCGGCGCGGGCCGCCAGCGCATCGAAGGTGAGGGCGCCGCCGGCGCCGGCCCAGAAGGCGAACAACGCGAGCAGGGCCAGCGTGCCGGTGTGCGTCGCGACGAGGTAGACGAGCCCCGCGCGGCGCACGTCGGCGCGCTCGTGCTCAAAGGTCATCAGGAAGTAGGCGAGCACCGCCATCACTTCCCAGGCGACCAGGAACGGCACCACCGCCCGCGCCGTCACCACCAGCGCCAGGGCGGCGAGCTCGACGGCGAAGAGCGCGAATGCAGCGGCCACCGGCCGGTGCTCGCGTTCGGCACGGAGCGCACGCAACCCGTACCAGGCGTTCGCGAGACCCGGGGCAAGGACGACCAGCAGAAACGCGGCGGAGAGAAGGTCGATCCCAAAGACCCACGGCCCACTCGGCGCCGGGACGGCGACCCGAACTTCCACCCCGGACGCTCCGGCCAACACGCGCAGCGCCGGTATCGCCGCCAGGGCGCAGCCGACGGTCACCAGCAGGGCATAGCTCCGATCGGCGAGGCGGGGTCGGTGCCGGAGAAGAGCGGCGCTCACACCCGCGGCCACGATCGCCGCGAGGCCACTGAAGAACAGCGTCAAGGCCGCTCGCCGCCCACGCGGCGCGCGGCGCCATGCGTGCCGCTCGTTTGCTGCTCCAGCGCTCGCACTCGCGCGAGCAGCTCCGGGGCGGTAGCGCGCCCCGCGAGCAGGCGTCGCAGCTCGTCATCCCGCAGCACGAAGCCCAGTTGCGCGAGGATGCGGAGGTGCGTCGGAACGCTCGGACTGATCAGTGTAAACAGCGCGTGTACCGGCTTGCCGTCGACCGCGCCGAACTCCACGGGGTGGCGCAACAGGCACATTGTCACGAACGGCGCATCGACGTGCAACACGATGGGATTGCGAACGTGGGGAATCGCGATGCCGTCGCCGATTCCCGTGGAGCCCATCGCTTCGCGGGCCTCGAGCACCGTGAGGAGAAACGGCCGATCGGCGTCGGCCGGAAGCGGCAAGCGTGCGACGATCTCGCGCAACACCCCCGCCTTCCCCGTCCCACCGACATCGTGGTGGATTCCGCCGGCGGTCAGCAGCTCCGAGAGCGGTGCCACTTCCTCAGGCTGGCGTCTCGCCTGATCGAGCAGGCGCCGCGAGACGGCGATGCCGTGCTCCATGGCCCATTCCCAGAGCTCGATGGCGTTCAGGTGCAGGCGTTCATTCACCCGGTGGGCCGGCAACCCGCGCACCGTGATCCAGCGGCGCACGGTCGACTCGTTGACCCCGAGATACGACGCCGCCTGGTGGACGGTCAGCTGCATGGGTGAGTGAGGCAGGCGTGTGGAGCGAACACCGAACGCGAAATTAATCGATGCCGACGACGCGCGCCAATTCCTGAAAGCACGAAGGCCCGGCTCACGGTGCGATCAGGGTGTGAACCGAAATCGGTCCACCCGCACTCCGCCCACGGCGGATTCCGTCTCGAGCACGCCACCGGCGATTTGCAGCGCCGCGAAGAGGTCGCGGACGGTCGTAGGATAGGGATTGGCGACCAGCACCCAGACGGTAGGCGCGGCCGCGGCCCGGATACGCTCGGCCTCCCGCGCAGCCCAGCCGGTATCCGGGATCACGGGTCGAGCGAACCCCCGTCCTTCCCGCCACTGAATGCCGGAGCCGAGCCCGAAGAGCACTTGCCGGCCCCCGCGTTGCATCCAGAGATCGCGGCCCTCGTCGGTGGTTACCGCGTGGCCGCGAGCGGCGGAGTTATGGAACGCTCCGGCGCCGGGTTGCCCCGCCCACCGGCTGACCCATCGCAAGTAACCGGTGTCGGGTGCCGACCAGTCGGTCGTGTAAAAGGCCCACGCCGGAATACCGCCGCTGGCGACGTAGATCGGCTCAAGCGGCGCGGCACGCTGGTTGACCGCGGCCACCGCCAGGCGCGTCGCCGGGGTGCGGTACGGGTGCGTGAGATTGATTCCCGCGAACGCCGCAACCACGACCGCACCAAGGACACGTCCAACGCCGCGTCGCCAGGCGGCCGCCGCGTCGATGCTGGCGGCACACGAGAGCAACAGGCACGGAGCGACGAACAACAAGAGCCGGGCGGACAGCGGATACCGTTGCACGAGCGATGCGCCGAGCAACGCGAGCAACGGCACACCCAGCAACGCGGCAACCGGCCGGCCGCACCGACGCCAGACCGACCACAGTCCCAAGCCAAAGAGCGCGACGACCGGCGGCACCACGGCAAGCGGCATTGGACGGGCCACGAGGGCCTGTACCAGAGAGCGACCGAGCAGCGGCCAGTCTTCCAGTTGAGCGGGTGCGAAGAAACTCGCCCCCCAGAATTGCTGCATGTACTCGCTCACGGCGACCGGCCGGTAGACCCATGCGTAGGGGGGGAGAAAGGCGGCGCCCCACATCACGAGACACGCGACGAGCCGCCATGTCACCGCCGGCTCGAGCGGGCGGACGCCGAGCAGGATGGCCGCCGTCACGCCGGCGAGCAGGAACGGCGCGGGCACCGAGCCGATGGCGGCCAGCAGCCCGACCAGTCCCAGCCGGAGCCAGACGCCGCGCGCGTTCGGGAGTTCGAGCAGATCGAGCGTGCAGCTCGCGAGCGTCAGGGCGAACAATGCGTCGGTGATGTACGGCTTCACGATCACGCTGTACTGCACCAGCGTGGGCGCGAGCGCCGCCAAAGCCGCGGCGAAGAGCCCGGCCGGCTCTCCCAGCAGCCTCCGGCCTACCCGCCACATCATGAAGGGAATGAGCAGTCCCGTCGCCAGCGGAATGGCCCGGAGCGCGTACTCGCTCATCCCGGCCGTGGAGGCGATGAGCTTGATGCCCCACAGGAACAGCGGCGGACCGGTCTGGGCGTAGGCAAGCGGTTGGAGCAGTCCGGCGAGCGAGTGAGTCCCGATCTCGAGACCGAGCATGGTTTCGTCGATCGAGAGCGAAGGCCGGGAGCAATAGAGTACGAGGCGCAGCGCCGCGCCCAGCACGAGGATCAAACCGAGGAGGAGCCGCCGGCGGGGGACCACGAGAGGCGCCGGACGGAATCGAACCGTCGAATGGAGGTTTTGCAGACCTCTGCCTTACCACTTGGCTACGGCGCCGGAGGAAGCAAAAGCTCGCCAGCCGCTGGCCCTTCAGCAAGTCGGCTAGCCCGACCGCACCTCGCTCATCAGCGCCAGCACATTGCCTTCAGTGTCGCGGAAGTCCGCAAGCCAGAGCTCGTGATCGGGAAGGCGGGCCACGAGGTGCGGTGGGGTAATGAACGCCACACCGCGTCCTGCCAGGACCCGGTGCGCCGACTGGATGTCGTCCACACGGTAATAGATGATTGAGGCGGGATGATCAAATGCGGGCTCGGAAGCAACGCCGACCAACAGGCGCACCCCTCCGCAATCGAAAAACGCCATCTGCGGCGGGGCTTCGAATAGGAACCGCAGACCCAACGTATCCCGGTAGAAGCGCACGGCCCGGCCGAGATCCTTGGCGTTGACCGCAATCTGCCCGATCGATTCCAGATGCACCGTTTCCGTCGCGTTCATAGTCCCCGTCTTACTTGAGGGTGTAGCTCTGCCGGAAGCTCAACGCCCAGGGGCCGCCGGTGAACCCGTCGCCAAACCGATACGACACGGCGATCTCGGCGACGTCGCCGCGCACCGAGCGCGGCGATCCGAGCCGCAACGCTACGCCGACGTCACCGCCCAGGCGCGCCGGCTCCAGCCCGGCATACCACGCGCCACCGTACTCGACGTACGGCGCCGCCCCGATGCCCAGGACACCGAACAGCTCGTCCGAAACGAGCACGCGATCCTCGAGCATGACGTACACGAGACGGGTGCCCGTGAAGGCATGCGCGCCAAACCCGCGCGGCCCGTTGTGCGTCGCCCATGGGTCAAAGGCTTCCGCGAACTTCGGGCGCCGCAGCGCGCCGCCCTCGAGGTGCAGCAGCCACGCCTGACGGGCGAGCCGCGTGCTGACGACGTCGAGCGACGCGTGCACCAGGCCGGAATCGGCGCCGGCCGACGACAACACGCCGTGCGTTTGGGCGCGCAGCAGGGCAAACCCGGCCCGCCACTGCGCGGCGATCTGACCCTCGAGCTCCGGACCGATGCCGGCTCGGGCCCCCGGGTACCCCCAGGCGCGCGGCGCCGCCCAGACCCCCAGGCGCAATGCCGAAGACAGGTCGACGTCCTCGCGCCGGCCGAACCCGTTCAGGTGCTCGAACACGCCGTAGCGCACCCGCGCTGCCTCGATGCCCACACCCACGGTGCCGAAGCTCGAATACGCGATACCGGTCGTCGTGTAGGGCCGAAAATCCTCCCGCCGCAGCGCCGCCCCGCCCCAGAGCCGCACATAGCCACGGGTCGAGGACTGCAGTGCAACGCCGCCCCGGACCGAAACCGCCAGCACGCGACGCTCGGCACTGTCGCTCAGGGCCCCGCCGGTAAACACGAGCACACGATGGTGAGCGGCCTCGCCCCCGGTGACCAGGGACCAGCGCGCGTCCGCGCGATAAAAGGGCAGGCCGTATCTCCACGAGCCCAGACGCCCGTCGGACAGATCGCTGTAGGCGATGAGCAGCGGGGCATGCCGCACGAACAGTCCGGGACTGGCGAATTGGACGTCGAACGAGCGCCGGTCGGGGTTCCGCCCGTAGGCCACGCTCACGAACGTGGCGGTGCCGAGGAAATTCCGCTCCACGAGCGCGGCGCTCCACGTCGTGGAGCCCGCCGCGCTCGAGAAGTTGAGCTGCGGCGACGTGCTCCACCCATCCGCCGTCTCGACGCGGAGCGCCAGGCGGTCGCCCACGCGCAAGGTGTCGAATCGCACCGAGCGGAACACGCCCACCTCGCGCAAGGCTCGTTCACTTTCCACCAGCCGGGCCGAATCGATCCGCGCCCCGGCGTCCAACACCAGCAACCGACGCACCACGCCCGGGTTGGTCGTGATGTGCAACGCGTTGCCGAGCCGCGCCACGAATCGCGGGGTGCTCCCCGGCGGATCGAACACGTTGCGCGAGACGACGATCACCGTGTCGATCGTCGCCTGCGCCCGCGCGGCGGGCGCCACGCCCGCCAAGCCGCCCACCAGGGCGAAGAGCCCGCCTAGCCTCACCGCAGTCCGTCGATCCGTTGGCGCAGCCGGTAGCTCGCGTGCAGGCTCGTGTCGTCCCATGCGGTGAAGAATAGCGTGGCGTCGATGCGACCGAAGATCTGTGCGATCCCCCGCTGGGCCATCGTGAACGTCCCGCGCACCGAGTCGGCCTTGAGCGGCCGGCACAGACAGGTGACGGTGGCGTACGCGGGAATCTGGGAGCCGAGGGCGTACGGCGTGGCGCGGTGGAGGGCGTGCACGTCTCCCAGGTCCAGGACGACGCTGAGCGCGTATTCATCGCCCAGGCTCGGGGTGGGGTTGAATTCGAATCGCGTCAGCAGCAGGTGATGGCCACCGTGGGCTGAATCGAGCGGCTCCGCGCGCAGCCGGATGATCGTGAGACGGGGATCGGTGTCCACGACCAGTCGGGCGCTCGTGAGCCATTGGGCCTGCTGCTGCTCGCCTTCGGTGTCGCCCTTCTGGGGCAGGATGTCACAACCGCAACAGAGAACCGTAAGGAAAAGGCGTAGCGGGGAAAACCGTATGGAGCAGGCGTAAGAACGTATGGAAATGGCGTACGAATGATACCGGGACTGGTGACCCGAGTCTCTAGACTGCGGCATGCCAATCCGGGCCCACGTGGGGCGACTGCTCGTCCATCAACTGGCCTCTGAGGTTGCGGTCGATTCCCGCCCAAGATCTCGTAGGTACGTCGTTGTCCCTACGACTTCACCCGTACGTCTTTTCCGTACGCCTCTAGTATTGCCCTAGGTATCGGTCCAGCTCCCACTCCCCCACCTGCCCGATGTAGTCCTCCCACTCCTCCCGCTTTGCCTCGACGAATCGCTCATAGATGTGTTCGCCCAACGCTGCCCGAACCACGGCGTCCTTCTCCAAACACTCCAGCGCTTCGTGCAGGTCGCGCGGCAGCTCGTCGATCCGGTATTTGCGCCGCTCCCGATGGCTCATCTCGAAGATGTTCTTGTTCACGGGATCGGGCGGAACAAGCTTCCGCTCGAGGCCGTCGAGCCCGGCGGCGAGCTGGACGGCGAGGGCCAGATACGGGTTCGCGGAGGGATCGGGCATGCGCAGCTCACACCGCGTCCCGGTGCCGCGCTTGTCGGGGATACGCACCAGCGGCGACCGGTTGCGCATCGACCACGCCACGTTCACCGGCGCTTCGTATCCCGGCACCAGCCGCTTGTAGCTGTTGACGAGGGGGTTCGTGACCGCGCAGAACCCCCGGGCATGATCCAGCAGCCCGCCAATGTAGGCGAGCGCGGTGTGCGAGAGCTCCCACCGCCCCTTCGGGTCGTGGAACGCGTTCTTGTCCTTGGCGAACAGCGACTGGTGCGTGTGCATCCCGGAGCCGTTCTGGCCGAAGATCGGCTTCGGCATGAACGTGGCGAGGAAGCCGTGCCGGTACGCCACATCCCGCACGATGAACCGGAACGTCGCCAGATTGTCCGCGGTGTCGAGCGCGGCCGCGTACTTGAAGTCGATCTCATGCTGCCCCGGCGCGACCTCATGGTGGCCGGCTTCGACCTCGAACCCCATGGCCACGAGGTCGCGGATGATGAGCCGCCGGATTTCCTCGGCGCGATCAACCGGGGTGAGATCGAAATACCCACCCTGGTCGTGGGTCTCCGTCGTGGGCGCGCCCCGCGCGTCGAGCTGGAAAATGAAAAACTCGGCCTCTACGCCGGCCATCATCTCGAAGCCCAGCGCTTTCGCCCGGGCGATTTGTCTCCCCAGCGCCTGCCGCGTGCAGCCGGCGAAAGCCGACCCGTCGGTGTTGTAGATGTCGCAGATGACCCGCGCCACCTTCCCACCTTCGTCTTCGTAGGGGAGCACCCGGAACGTGTCGAGGTCCGGCTTCAGCACCATATCCGACTCCTCGATCCGCACGAACCCTTCGATCGAGCTGCCGTCGAACATGATGTCCCCGTCGAGCGCCTTCTCGAACTGGCTGTCGGGCACCTCGACGTTCTTGTTGATACCTAAGATGTCGGTGAACTGGAGTCGCAGGAACGCGACGCCGCGCTCCTTGGCGAGAGCGAGGATATCCCGCTTGGTGGCGCCGGTGGTCTTTTCGGGCATGGGAGTCGAAGGCGATAGAGGGCGGCAGCAGGCGGTAGACCGCTACCGTCCGCTGCTGCCCTCAACCGTCCGTTTCAGCTCAGCAATCGTAATACAGGAAGAACTCGTACGGATGCGGCCGCAGCGCCACCGCATCGATTTCCTTGACGCGCTTGTATGCCAGCCACGTGTCGATCAAGTCCTTGGTGAACACCCCACCCTCGAGCAGGAACGCGTGGTCCGCCTCGAGGGCCGCCAGCGATTCGGCCAGGCTCCCCGGGGTGTTCTTCACATGCTTCCGCTCCGCCGGCTCGAGCTCGTAGAGATCCACGTCCATCGGCTTGGGTGGCTCGATCTTGTTGCGGATTCCGTCCAAGCCGGCCATGAGCAGCGCCGCGAACGTCAGGTACGGGTTGCTGGACGGATCGGGAGCCCGGAATTCGATCCGCTTCGACTTGGGCGAGCTCGAGTACATCGGGATGCGGCAGATCGCCGAGCGGTTGCGTTGGGAGTAGATGAGGTTGATCGGCGCTTCGTAGCCCGGTACCAGCCGCCGGTAGCTGTTGGTGGTCGGCGCGGCGAAGGCGAGCAACGCCGCCGCATGCTTGATGAGACCGCCGATGTACCAGCGGGCAGTGTCCGAGATCAACGCGTAGCCGTTCTTGTCGTAGAACAGGTTGGTCGCGTCGTTCCACAGACTCATGTGCACGTGCATGCCCGAGCCGTTGTCGCCGAACATGGGCTTCGGCATGAACGTCGCGGTGTAGCCGTGCAGCGCGCACACGTTCTTGACGATGTACTTGTACATCAACATCTGATCGGCCATGCGCGTGAGGGTGGTGAATCGCATGTCGATCTCGGTCTGGCCGGCGGTCCCCACCTCATGGTGGTGCACTTCCACGTCGATCCCGGCCGCGATGAGCGCCAGCATGATGCGGGACCGCAGGTCCTGCAACTTGTCGACCGGCGGCACCGGGAAATAGCCTTCCTTGTGACGCGGCCGATGCCCGAGGTTCGGCGCGCCGTTGCTCCCCGAATTCCAGATGCCTTCCACCGAATCGAGGTGGTAGTAACCCTCATGCGCGTTCTGGTCGAAGCGGGCGGAATTGAAAATGTAGAACTCCGCCTCCGGCCCGAAGTACGCTGTCGTCGCGATGCCGCTCTTGGTGACGTACGCTTCCGCCTTCTGCGCCACGAACCGGGGGTCGCGCGAATAGCGTTGCCCGCTCATCGGGTCGACGATGTCGCAGGTCAATGACAGCGTCGGCACCTGGAGGCAGGGATCCACGAACGCGGTGCCGGCGTCGGGCATGAGCAGCATGTCGCTCTCGTTGATCGCCTGAAAGCCGCGGATCGACGAGCCGTCGAAACCGAGACCCTCTTTGAACACGTCTTCGGTGAGCTCCTTCAAGGGCAGCGAAAAGTGCTGCCACGTCCCCGGCAGATCGCAAAACTTGACGTCCACGATCTGCACGCCGGCCTCGCGGGCGCGGCGGATCACCTCGGCGGGCGATGCCTTGGCGGCGGCCTTCGCCTCTGTCCTCGTCGGCTCCAACGTCGCGGTCATCTGATGGGTCCCCTTTTCGGTGGCGGTCGTCGGCTTCTGGGATGGCGCAAGCTACTCGACGCTCAAGGGAGCGTCAAGCAATTCTTGCGCCAATTGCAGTAGAAAGTTGATTTCCAGTCGAATTGATGAAAGAAACTGTCAGATCGTCGTCGGATCTGTGCAACATATGCACAATTTCAGTGACATTACGCTATCCAGGGATAGCCTCGACGAACTGCAGCAGCTCCACGGCCGAAAATTCACCGAATCGCTCGAGGATGTCCCGCTCCTGCCACTCCAGAAACACCCAGCCCGTCGCTTTGTGGCCGGTTTCTGC
>JBGQFX010000002.1:0-140235 GCA_041497135.1 Gemmatimonadota bacterium
CACTCACCGGCCTGCACCGTGAGATCCAGTCCGGCCACGGCGGTCACGTCACCGTACCGCTTCACGAGGCCAGCACAGCGGATCGCCGGCGGTCGCTCGGTCGCGCTCATTCCGTTGGAGGGGCCTGCGTTCCCGCCGATCGCTTCTCCTCGGGTGTTCTGGCCATGGCCAAGGCGCGATCGAGTTGGATGTTGAGGCTCGCGACACCGTCATTCAGGGTACGGATCTTCATTTGGAATCCCTGCGTGCGCTTGGCCACCGCAGCGAGATTGCTCGCTATGTCCGCCACCGTGCCGACGTTCGCGGCCACCGCGCGGTGTCGCATTTTCATTAGCTCACGAGAAATC
The DNA here is from genome assembly GCA_041497135.1 of Gemmatimonadota bacterium. GTDB lineage: Bacteria > Gemmatimonadota > Gemmatimonadetes > Gemmatimonadales > GWC2-71-9 > DASTHG01. Next base: position 348 of record JBGQFX010000002.1, read on the forward strand.
CGGCTTGAAATGTCTTCGAGGATCTTGGGGCGGGCCGCCCGGTTCCCTTCGAGCTCGGCGGTGAGTTTCTTGACGAGTGCTACCGTTCGCAAGAACCCTTCGATCTCATCGACGCGGCGTTGCTGGTTGGGACTGAGCTTGCCTTCTGCCATGGCTCGAAGATAGCTACGCGGTGATCTCGGCCAGCGTGCGCTCGAGCACGGCCATCCCTTCGTCGACCACGGCGTCTTCCACGGTGAGCGGCACCAGGATCCGAATGACGTTGCCATAGGTCCCGGCCGTCAGAAGCAGCAGACCGCGCTGCAGCGCCACCGCCTGGAGCTTCCCCGCCAGCTCCTTCGCGGGCGCCTTGGAGGTCCGGTCGGTGACGAGCTCCATCGCCACCATCGCCCCGAGCCCTCGCACGTCTCCAATGACGGGATGCCGCTCGGCCAGCGCGAGCAGCCGTCCGCGCAGCCGCTCCCCCAGCCGCGCGGCCTTCCCCGCGACGTCGTCCTGGGCCATCAGATTGAGCACGGCGACCGCCGCCGCGACCGCCACGGGATTGCCCGCGAACGTCCCCCCCAACCCGCCCACGTGCGCCGCGTCCATGACCTCGGCCCGACCGGTCACCGCGCCCAGGGGCAGACCACCCGCCAGGGACTTCGCCGTGACCAGCAGGTCGGGAGCGAGCCCGTAGTGCAGGGCGGCGAACATGCGACCGGTGCGTCCGAATCCTGTCTGGATCTCGTCGTCGATCAGATCGATGCCGTGATCGCGGCAGAACTGCGCGAGCATCGCCACGAAGGCGGGGGGCGCGGGCACGAAGCCGCCTTCGCCGAGCTGCAGCTCGACGATCACCGCCGCGAGGGCGTCCGGATCGACGTGCGAGGCGACCAGCGCCTCGAATCGCGCGCGGGAAGACCGGCAGCACTCACCCGCGGCGCGCGGCTCGTCGCAGCGATAGCAGTACGGGTACGGCAGCCGGTAGACTTCGGGCGCGAACGGGCCGAACCCTTTCTTGTACGGCATCACCTTGGAGGTGAGCGTCATGGTGAGGAGCGTACGGCCGTGGAACGCGTGCTCGAAACACAGCACCGCCGGACGGCCGGTGTGAATGCGGGCGATCTTCACCGCGTTCTCCACCGCTTCGGCGCCGGAATTTACGAACATCGTCTTCTTGGGGAAGTCGCCCGGCGTGAGTGCGTTGAGTCGCTCGGCGGCGTCCACGTACGGCTCGTAGGCTGCCACCTGGAAACTGGTGTGGATCAGCTGGTCGAGCTGATGCTTTGCGGCGGCGACGACGGCGGGATGGCGGTGCCCGGTGTTCAGCGTGCCGATCCCGCCGGCGAAATCGATGAGCCGATTCCCGTCCGCATCGGTGACGACGGCGTTCTCGCCTGTGACGATGGCGATGGGCGCCACGAGCGGGACGCCGCGCGGGACGGCTCGTTGCCGCCGTTCGAGCAGCGCACGGCTTTGGGCGCCGGGGATCTCGGCTCCGAGACGAATCACTCCCATAGCGGCAGGAAGCTAGCCCCGCTCCAGCATTGCGAAAGGCCGCGCCGCGTGTAGCATATCCCGCTTCGCAGCAGCGAAACGCAATAAACATCGGGGAGGGACGCCATGACCGGCGGACGTTGGCGCGACAGCATCGTGCTATTAGTGACGGGGGCGTTGATCGCCGTCGCAGGGTGCAAAGGCAAGGAAGGCGGCGCCGGCGCAGGGGCGGCGGCGAAGATCACCATCACCTCGACGAGCGACGCGGCGGCCGACGCCAAGGCGTTTCTGGCCCAGCTGTGCCCACAGCCGATCGGCGGCGAGCTCAACTTCATGGTGTGGGAGGGCTACACCGACACGCTCTTCGCCAAGCCGTTCGAGGAGCAGTGCGGCGTAAAGCTCAACTCGACCTACATGGGCTCGAGCGACGAGCTGGTCGCCAAGCTGCGGGCGGGCGGCGCCGAGACGATCGACCTTGTCTCTCCCTCGAGCGATGCGATCACCCAGATCGTCCAGGCCGGGTTGGCGGCCCCGCTCGATCTCAAGCGCGTGCCGAGCTACGGCGACCTGATGGCCAGCTTCCGCGCCCTGGCGCTGGCGAAGAGCGGCGACACCGTCTTCGGCGTGCCATGGGCGTTCGGTCCCAACCCGCTGATCTACGACACGACGAAGGTCAAACCGGCGCCCGACTCCTGGGCGATCCTGTGGGATCCGAAGTATCGCGGGAAGGTCTCGCTCCAGGATGACATCGCCACGCTCTGGATGGTGGCGCAGTTCCTCGGGATGGACCCCGCGACCGATCGGGCACACCTCTACAATCTCTCGGACGACGAGCTCGCCACCGTGCGCACGCGGGCGCTCCAATTGCGCCCCCAGGTCCGCAAGTACTGGGCGACCGCCGGTGACATGACCCAGCTGTTCCAGAACCACGAGATTGTGATGGGTGAGGGCTGGCCGCTCATGACGGCGCAGCTCCGGGCAGCCGGCTTCCCGGCGGGCGAAGTGATTCCAAAGGAAGGCACCACCGCCTGGGCCGATCACTGGGTGATGACGCGCGGGGCGAAGAACCTCAACGCCGCGTATGCGTGGCTCGAGTACACAGCGCAGCCGTTCACGCAGAAGCTGATGGCCGACGTAACCAACTACATCGTGGCCAACCCAGGTGCCAAGACGTACATGAGTGCGCAGCAGGTAGGGACCCAGCGGGATATCGCCGACTACGGCACCCTCGTGAACTTCTGGCAATGGAGCCCACGCCGCGACAAGTACACCGAGGTCTGGAACCAGGTGAAGGCGGGCAGGTAGCCCGACAGACTGGGGTGTGAGGTGTGAGATGTGGGGTGGGGTGTGCGGTATGGGAAGCGGCCGTCACTTCCCACGATCACCACATCCCCTTCCCACATCCTGCCCCCCGTAATCCGTGACCGCGTCCCTCCTCGAGCTCCGCTCCGTCACCAAACGCTTCGGCGATTTTGTGGCGGTGGACAACGTGTCGCTGGCCATCGCCGCCGGAGAATTCCTCACCCTGCTCGGCGCCTCCGGCTCGGGGAAGACCACCACGCTGCGCATGATCGCCGGTTTCGATCTGCCTACCGCCGGCGAGATCTGGATGGAAGGCCAGTCGATCCACCTGCTTCCGCCCTACAAACGCAACGTCAACACCGTCTTTCAGAATTACGCCTTGTTCCCGCACATGAGCGTGTGGGACAATGTCGCGTACGGGCTCAAGATGCGGCGCGTGGCCAGGGCGGAGATCGACGAGCGCGTCGGGCAAGTGCTCGAGATGGTGCACCTGGAGCAGCTCGCGCGCCGCGCCCCGCGACAGCTCTCCGGCGGCCAGCAGCAACGGGTGGCCCTGGCGCGCGCGCTCGTGAACCGGCCCAAGGTCCTGCTGCTCGACGAGCCATTGGGCGCGCTGGACCTGAAACTGCGCAAGGAAATGCAGCTCGAGCTGAAGCACCTCCAGACCCAGGTCGGCATCACGTTCGTGTACGTGACTCACGACCAGGAGGAGGCGCTCACGATGTCGAACCGGATCGCCCTGATGCGCGCCGGGCGGATCGAGCAGGTCGGCACGCCGCAGGAGATCTACGATCGCCCGGCCACGAAATACGTTGCCGATTTCATCGGGGAGACGAACCTGCTCTCGGCCCGGGTCCGGATCATCGCGGGTGACCGCGCCACGCTCGATGTCGAGGGCCAGGCGATCGATGCGCAGGCGCCGGCGGGTGGTCCTGTCCCCCCTGCCGGAGGTCAGGTCTGGTTGTCGGTGCGGCCGGAGGTGATGACGATCTTGCGCGACGGCGAGTCCCCACCCGGGCACAATGTGCTCGTCGGCACCGTCGAGGAGGGGATCTACGCAGGGTCACTCACCAGGCTGCGGTTGCGGCTGGCCGGGGGAACGGCGCTCGTACTTCATATGGCCCCGACCGGGTCCGCGGTCGCACCGGGTCAACAGGTGCGCATCGGCTGGCCCGCCGCGCGGGGAGTGTGCCTCGCGGAATGAACCCCGCCGAGACTGCCTCCGCCCTCCCTGCCCCCGACGCCCGGCTCACGTGGCTCGATCGCGTGCGCGGCCGCCCTTGGGCACGCACCGCCCTCGCGGCCGCGCTGCCGGTCGGGTGGGTGACGGTGTTGTTGTTCGTCCCCTACCTGATGCTGCTGATCTATTCGCTGCGCACGCGCACCCCCGCCGGCGACATCGTTCCCTGCCGGGGGCTCGATTGCGCGTGGACCCTGGCCAATTACCACCGGCTGTTCACGACCTCGGTGTACCCCAGCACGATCTTGTCGTCGGCGCAGATCGCAGCGATCGTGACCGCGCTGTCGCTCCTGTTGGCATTTCCGCTCGCCTATCTCCTCGCCTTCAAGGTGAAGCGGCACAAGAACCTGATGTATATGGCCGTGATCATTCCGCTGTGGGTGAGCTACCTGGTGCGCGCCTACGCCTGGAAGATCATTTTGGGCCAGGAGGGGATCCTGAACGGGCTGCTCATCCAGGTTGGCGTGATCCACGAGCCGCTCGAGTTCTTGCTTTACAGCAAGTGGGCGGTGATCATCGCGTTGACCCACATCTACACGCCGTTCACGCTGATGCCGATCTACGCCGTGCTCGAATCCATTCCACCGAGTCTTAAGGAAGCCTCGCAGGACTTGTACGCGGGGCGATTCGCTACGTTCTTCCACGTCATTTTGCCGCTGTCGCTGCCGGGGGTGCTCGCCGGAAGCACGTTCGCGTTTGTCCTCAGCATGGGGGATTTCGTCGCGCCACAGTTGTTGGGCGGCCCCGACAGCGCCCTGATGATTTCCAATGTGGTGGTCAGTCTGCTCGGCGTGGCCTACAACTGGCCGCTCGGTGCCGCCATGTCCATGGTGGTACTGACACTGGTGGTCCTGATCCTCACACTGGCGAACCGACTTGAGCGCCGCTTTGATTACCGCGGCGAGTCCGGGCGTGCCGCCAAGACCGACGCCCTGGGGGCGATCGCCACCGAGAGCCGCGCATGAGCGTCCCAGGCCGCCCAGACTGGCTTTCCCGCTCCCTCTGGCTCGGGGGGATTGCTGTGTTCGTGTTCATCTACACGCCGCTCCTCGTCGTCATCCTCTACTCGTTCCACGACTCCCGCATCATCGCCTGGCCCCTGCGCCTCGGCACGCTGCACTGGTACGACGTCCTGCTCCACGATCGGGGGATGATCGGGGCCGTCGTGGCAAGCCTTAAGCTCGCCGTGCTGGCCGTGATCATCTCACTCGCAGTCGGGGTGCCCGCAGCGTTCCTTCTGGATCGGCACGATTTCCCTGGCAAGACCCTCTTCCAGCGTCTCGTGCTGCTGCCGCTCATCCTGCCGGGCATCATCACGGGCGTCGCGCTGCTGCGTTTCTTTACAGACATCGGGCTCAGTCCGGCGACCGGTTTTCCCGTCATCCCGGGATGGCCGGTGGTGTTGGGGCACGGCACGGCACTCGCCTCCGTGGTCGTCACGCAGGTCTTCGCGCGGCTGCAGCGCATGGACCGCTTTCAGGAAGAAGCGTCCAATGACCTCTACGCAAGCGGCTGGAAGACCTTCTGGTATGTCACTTTGCCCAGCATCCGCACCGCCATGCTGGGGGCGGGGCTGCTGGTGTTCACGTTGAGCCTGGACGAGATCGCGGTCACCTATTTTCTCATCGGACGGCAGAACACCATCTCGCTGGAAATCTGGGGGCGACTGCGGCTGGGGATCACCCCCGAAGTCAACGCGATCTCCACGATTATCTTCATCGTGTCTGTCGTCGTCATCGTCATATGGGCGCGCCTGATGCACGACCCGGAAGGAGCGAAAGCATGACTGTGAAACAGTATCAGATGTACGTCGGCGGCGAATGGGTCGCCGCCACCTCGGGCAAACAGCTGGACGTCATCGACCCGGCGACAGAGCAGGTCATCGCCCAGGTCCCGGCCGCAGGCGCCGCGGACGTCGACAAGGCGGTGCAGGCGGCCCGCGCGGCCTTCACGGGGGGATGGAAGGACGCCACCGCCCAGGAGCGGGGCCGCGTGCTGCTGCGGCTGGCCGAGCGCCTCCGCGCCCGCAAGGCGGAATTGGCCGAGATCGAAACGCGAAACAACGGCAAGCCGATCGTCGAGTCGGAGTACGACATCGACGACACGGCCACGTGCTTCGAGTACTATGGCGGCCTGGCGACCAAGATTCACGGCGAAGTGCTGCCCGTCCCCGCCCCGGCGCTGGCCCTGGCGTTGAAGGAGCCCGTGGGAGTGGCCGGACAGATCATCCCGTGGAACTATCCGCTGCTCATGGCGGCCTGGAAGCTCGCGCCCGCGCTCGCGGCGGGTTGTGCTTGCGTGCTGAAGCCGGCCGAGCAGACCCCGCTTTCGATTCTCGCGCTCGCCAAGGATTTCGAGGACGTGGGGATTCCCAAGGGGGTCGTCAACATCATCACGGGAGATGGCCCGGAGGCTGGCGGCCCGATCGTGACCCATCCCGACGTGAACAAGATCGCGTTCACCGGCAGCCAGGCGGTCGGCAAGCTCATCATGAAGAACGCCGCCGACACGCTGAAGCGCGTCACGCTCGAGCTGGGTGGCAAGTCGCCCAACATCTTCTTCGCCGACTCTGACTTCGAAAACGCGGTCGATGGAGCGCTATTCGGCTGCTTCATCAACCAGGGCGAGGTGTGCTCGGCTGGGAGCCGGGTACTGGTCGAGCGTTCGATCTACAAGAAGTTCGTGGACGCGACCGCTGAGAAAGCCAAGAAAATCCGCGTCGGGCCGGGGCTCGACCGCCAGTACAACATGGGACCCCTGGTCTCCAAGGAGCAGTACGACCGGGTGGCGAGCTATCAGGTCGCGGGGAAGAAGGAAGCGAAAGTCGCCGCCGGGGGCGGCGTCGTGACGAGCTACGGCAAGGGGTACTTCGTGCAGCCCACGGTCTTCTACGACGTGGACAACAACGCCAAGATCGCCCGCGAGGAGATCTTCGGCCCGGTGATGAGTGTCATCCCCTTCACCGACGAGGCCGATGCGCTCCGCATCGCCAACGACACGAGTTTCGGCCTCGCCGCCGCCGTCTGGACCCGGGACATTTTCCGGGCGATGCGGGTGGTGAAAGCGTTGGAAGCCGGCATCATCTGGGTCAACCACATGCAGCCGACCTACGTAGAGGCCCCCTGGGGGGGCTACAAGATGTCCGGCTTCGGTCGCGAGCTCGGCAGGTGGGGGGTGGAGGAGTACCTGGAAACCAAGCAGGTCTACATCAACCTGGACGAGAAACCGATCGGTTGGTACACTTGATTGTCGAGGTTTTTGACACTCTGGCGAGACTGAATTCGCCGACCGTAACTGCCTAAGTAACAATCTATCATAGCGTTAACCTTGGGGGGTTGCCTTCAACGTGACCCCCCAGGGTACCTTGGGTCAGCCCACCCAACCTTTCCACGGGCGGGCGTCCTGGCGGCTGACTGTCCCCTTGAGTCGCCACCCCCATACTGCGGCCGGGGGCGAGGGAGCCTGGGCCTGAAAAATGCCCCTGGTAACCGGACCGTGAGCCGCTAACAGCCCCTTGAGGAAAAAATGAAAGTCCTCGTGCTCGGTGTCGGCGCGGTGGGGACCGTGTCCGCACTCAGGTTTGCCCGCCGTCCCATCTTCCGTCAGGTGGTCATCGCCGACGCCGTACCCGGGCGTGCCCAGGCGCTGGCCGCCCGCATCGACGACGCCCGCGTCCGGGCCATCACGCTGGACGCCTCCCGCGAAGACCTGCTGGTGCAGGCCATCCGGGAGACTGGGACCACCCTGGTGCTGAACGCTGCCCTTCCCGCCACCAACCTGATCGTGATGCGCGCCTGCCTCGAGGCAGGTGTGGATTACATCGATCTGGCCAGCGGCGGCACGGAAGCGGACGGCATCCCCAAGCTGGAAGACCAGTTCGCCCTGGAGACCGCCTACCGCTCACGCGGTCGCCTCGCCCTGCTCGGCATGGGCGCGGATCCCGGCACCTCGAACGTGTACGCCGCCCACATCGCCAAGCATCTTCTGGAAGAAGTGACCGCGTTCCACGTGCGGGATGGGGACAATTCGGTGTGTGAAGGCCCCGGTGGGATGGTGGCGGCCTTCAGCCCCTGGGTATTCATCGACGAGTGCCTCTGTCCGGCCACGGTGTACCGGGACGGCAAGTTCGGCTACGCCGATCCGCTGTCGGGGGTGGAGCGCTTCGATTTCCCCGAGATCGGGAAGCTGAACTGCTTCCACGTGGATCACGAAGAAACCACGACGCTGCCCCGCTTTTTCGGGACGGTGCGGAACGCCGATTTCAAGTTCACGCTGGGAGAGGAAGCCGTCGCCACATTGCGGGTACTGCACCAGCTCGGGCTGTCGAAGAAGTCTCCGATCACAGTGGACGGGCAGGAGATCGTGCCGCGCAATCTCGTCGTCGCGCTGATGCCGAAGCCCGTCGATCTGGCCGGCAAGCTGCGCGGCCGGAGCTGCGTCGGCACCCTGGGCAAGGGATACCAGAACGACGAACTGAAGTCGTTCTACGTCTATTCGATCGCCGACCACGAGCAGGCGTATGCCGAGATGGGCGTTCAGGCCACGGCGTACCAGACGGGCATTCCGCCCGTGGTGGCGGCGGAGCTGATCGCCGAAGGGGAATGGCGCGGCGCTGGCGTGATGTCGCCCGAGCAGTTCGACCCGGACCCGTTCCTGGATCGCTTGCCCGCCGCCGGGATGCCGTGGCAGGTACGGCAGATGCCCGTGGAGCGGCCCGCCAAGGATCGACTGCGGATTCTAGCGGCCTGAACAATTTTGGACCGGCCGGTGAAGGAGCGATTGAGGGTGTTGGCGGCCATCCTCACCGCAGGGTCAGAAGCCAGATGTCGGCTTCGGTCACCCGTCGCGAAAAGAACATCTGGCGCCCGTCTCGGGAGAGTCGCGGCGGGCCGATAAGGTCCCGCGCCACAGAGAAGATCTTCCGCACCCGTTTCGTTGCACGGTCCACCACGAACAAAGCGTGACCGCCCGACACGAAGAGGACACGGCGACTATCAGGAAGCCAGACCGGCCACTGGCCGAAGTCCGTCAAACGCTCGTAAGCCCGGGAGCGGAACGAATAGATCACGATCCCGGCGTCCTTGAAACTCATGTCCCCGGCTAGCCACTCGCCGTCAGGCGACCACGCATTAACAGTAAACCGTCCGAGCGAGGTGTCGGGAGGCGGCAGTGTGTCCGGAATTTGCTGGTGCCATGGACGGTTTGGATCGAGCAGAACCACGTAGCCACTGGTGGTGGTCAACCCCTGCGACCCCGCCATCCGTGAGCCGTCCGGCGACCACACGGGAACCCCCACGTCCCCTGCCGCTTCGGTCAATTGGGAAAGCTCGCTGCCATCCCGCCGAATCTTCCAGATCTGCAGCGGTCCGCTACGGTTCGAGAAGAACGCAATCCATTTGCCGTCTGGGGACCACCGCGGCACGCGATCGGCGGTGGAATCGCCCCCCGTCAACTGTCGCAGGCCCGTCCCGTCCACACCCACCACGTAGAGATCGCCGTCCGGTCGGACCAGCGAGTAAAACGCGACCGTCTTTCCATCGGGAGCGGGATCGGGTGACGACCAGCGCCGCGTCCCGGTCGTGACCCATTCGGGTTCGCCGATCACGGCTTGCGTCGTCGGATCCAGAGCAGCCTTCTGAATGTTCGTCGTGACGAGGACCGAGCTGTAGGCAATGTGTTGTCCGTCGGCGGCAATACTGATGTGCGCCAGTGAAGTAGCCGGCGTGGTGATCGCTTCGGGCTCGCCCAGTGTTCTTCCGGACCCTTCGTCAATCGCAACCCGCCAGAGATTCATGCTCCCACCTCGATCACTGGCGAAGTACAGATATCTCCCGTCCGGTGACCATTCGGGGTTCCAGTCGGTCGCCACACTGGTCGTCACGGCCGTCGGCTCGCCTCCCCCTGCGGGTATCGTCCACACGTCCCCCTGGGCTGGCTGGCTAGGTTGGCCCGCTAACCTCTTCGTATAGGCGATCCGCTGGCCATGGGGTGACCAGCTGGCCAGCACCGCATCGATGACGTCGAGCTGCCGGGTCTCGCCGGTGTTTACGTCGGCAACCCACAACTGACTCCGGCCTTCCGAGTTCTGCGGATTCATTTCGACATTCTCGCTGACGAAGGCAAGCTGGGTACCGTCCGAAGACCACGTCGGCTTGAAGCCCATCCGCGTCACTCGTCTGACCGATTCGCCGGTGCGTCCCATCACGAAGATCCCGCCGCCCTCCCGGCTCGACCGAAACGCGATCCGTTCACCGTCGCGCGAGAAGGCAGGTTGGTCGTCGTCCGCGGGCGAATCGCCGGTGAGGTTGATCGGGTTCTGGCCCCCCACGCTCTTCAGATAAATGTCCCGATCGCCCGCCCCATCACCCGCATAGACGATCCACTTCCCGTCGGGCGACAAGCTGGGGAACCACTCAACCCCGGGTTCGGCGGTCAGCTGGCTGACGCTCGCGCCGAGGGGAGCCGGCCTGCCGGGGAGACTGCCGCCGTTGTGCCGGACGAGAGCGTAGGTGCCGGTCGCGATGAGCATGCCCACCAGCGCCATCGCGAGCACCCGCTGCCCTTTCCGCCCCACACCGATCGCCGACGCCGCGACCGCCGCCGCGAATCCTTCCCCGGACAGGGCCTCTGTAAACTGCCGCGCGGTGGCGAACCGATCCGCCGGCACTTTGGCCAGGGCTTTGGTGATGGCCCGCTCGACGGCCACCGACACCGTGTCCCGGACGACCCGAAGACTGGGCACGGGTTCCACCGCCTTGCGGGCCAGGATTGCCTGAGGGGTGGGGCCCACGTAGGGGGGCTCCCCAACCAGCATCTCGTACAGCACACACCCCAAACTGTAGATATCCGTGCGGGCATCGACGGGATCGCTCCCACTGGCCTGCTCGGGACTCATATATGCCGGCGTGCCCACGGCGAGCCCGGACTCGGTGAGCTGCTCACCGCCGGCCTCGCTCACCGCGCGGGCGATCCCGAAATCGCCGACGACCGCGTGCCCCGCCTCGAAGAGGATGTTCTCCGGCTTGATGTCCCGATGGACGACTCCTAGGCTGTGCGCGTAGCTCAGCGCATCGGCCACTTCCCGGGTGATCCGCAGGGCGTCCTCTATCGGGAGCTGCGTTTCCTTGGTCAGGCGGTCGCGGAGCGATTCGCCTTCGACATAGGGCATGACGTAGTACATGAAGCCGTCGACTTCGCCAGAGTCGATGAGGGTCAGGATGTTGGGGTGGTTGAGCTGGGCCGAGATGCGGATCTCCCGGAGAAAACGCTCCGCGCCCAAGGACTGCGCGAGCTCCGGTCGGAGAACCTTGAGGGCGACGTGGCGGTGGTGCTTCAGATCCTCGGCGAGAAACACGAGCCCCATCCCGCCATGGCCGAGCTCGCGCTCGACGCGATAGCGGTTTCCGAGCGCCTTCTCGAGATGGTTCAGGAGTTCAGCCATACCCGGCAAAGATGGTCTGCTGGCAACCCGGCTGCCAGACGTCACACCCTGCCAGACGCCCGACCACACACTGCATTCCGCGCGTTAGCGGGGAGGGCCCTCCGGCGTCACATACGCGGCGGTAATGCCGCCGTCCACCCGGAAATCCGCGCCCGTGATGTAGGACGACTCGTCGGACGCGAGAAACAGCGCCGCCTGCGCGATCTCCCGGGGCTCGCCGAAACGGCCCATGGGGATGTGCACCAGGCGGCGCTGCCGTTTCTCCTCCGTCGACAGGAACTTCTCGAGCAACGCCGTGCGCACCGGACCGGGCGACAGGGCATTGGCCCGGATGTTCTCCCGCGCGTGGATGATGGCGATCTCGCGGGTCATCGAGAGCACCGCGCCCTTGGAGGCGGTGTAAGCGATCTGCGGCGTGGCGGCGCCGAGCGTGGCCACGAAACTGGCCACGTTGATAATCGATCCGCCGCCCGCCTCCCGGAGGTAGGGGATCCCGGCGCGGCAGCAGCGGGCCACCCCCTTCACGTTGATGTCCAGCACGAGGTCCCAGATCGCGTCGCCCGTGTTCACCACACCGTCGTCGTCGCCCGGCGACACGCCGGCATTGTTGTATAGCACATTGACTTTGCCGAACGCCCGCTTCGCCTCGGCATAGAGCCGCTCTACCTGCCCCGTATTGCGCACGTCGCCGGGAATGAATTGCGCCTTCCCCGCGGCCCCGCGGATCTCGGCCGCCACCTTCTCGCCTGCTTCGGCGTTCACGTCGTTCACGACGACGGCGGCGCCTTCCTTGGCGAAGAGACGAGCGGCCTCAGCGCCTAGCCCAGCGCCGGAGCCGGTGATAACCGCGACCTTTCCGTCGAGACGACCCATTGGATCCTCAGGCTCTTTCGAAATTCCGCATCAAATCGACATCCGTCACCCGCCGATCATACACAATCTGTTCCTGGCGGGCCGTGTTGACGTAGTGGTCCACGACCGTATCGCCGAACGCCTCGCGCGCGATCTTCGAGTCCTCGAGCAGCCGCACCGCCTCGTACAATGATTTCGGCACCTCGCGCACCTTGGGGTCCCGATAGGCGTCACCGGTATAGATCCCCTCGAACTTCAGCCCCTTGGTGATGCCGTGGATGCCGGCCGCGATCGTGGCGGCGAAGGCCAGATACGGATTGGCGTCGGCGCCCGGGCAGCGGTTCTCGACGCGAATCGACTTGGGTGAATGCCCGATCAGCCGCAGCCCGCAGGTGCGGTTGTCGACTCCAGCCACGAGCCGTGTGGGCGCGAACGTCCCCGCCATATAGCGGCGGTAGCTGTTGACGTAAGGGGCGTAGAAGACGCTGAAATCGCGCCCGCACGCGAGCTGCCCGGCCGTCCATTGCTGCAGCCGCGCCGACATGTGGGCCGGGCCGGCCTTGTCGTATCCGGCCGGCTCGCCGGTCTTTTTGTCCCAGAGCGAGCTGTGCAGATGGAAGGAGCTCCCCGCGAGGCCGGTGTTCCATTTGGCCATGAACGTGATCGACTTGCCCATGAGCGCGGCGACTTCCTTGATGCCGTGCTTGAAGACGACGTGATGATCCGCCATCAGCACCGGTTCCTGGTGAGCCAGGTTCAGCTCCTCCTGCCCCGGCCCCCATTCTCCTTTGGAGTTCTCCACGTCGAGACCAAGGGTGTCCATGTGGCGCCGTAACGCCTGCATGATCGGCTCTTCCTTGGTGGTCTGGAGAATGTGGTAGTCCTCGATGTAGCGCCCGACGGTATCGAGGCCGCGGAAGCCTTTGTCGAACGCCTGCTCGTAGGTGTCGTTGAACACGTAGAACTCGAGCTCTGAGGCGACCCGCAGAGTGAGGCCGAGATCGGCGGCGCGCTGCACTTGGGCCTGCAACACCTGGCGGGGCGCCACCGCCAGCGGCTTGTGATCCTTCCCTTCCACATCGCCCAACACCAATGCGGTTTTGTCGAGCCAGGGGACGACCACGAGCGTGCCGTGATCGGGGCGCACCATGAAGTCGCCGTAGCCCAGGTCCCAGGAGAAGAGCTGGTAGCCGGGGAGCGGCTCGTTTTCGATGTCGCAGCCGAGCAGGTAGTCGCAGCCCTCCCAGCCCTCGTGCGCGGCCGCGACATAGGTCCGTCCGGTATAGCGTTTGCCCGCGAGTCGCCCCTGCTGGTCCGGGAACACGGCCAGCACGGTGTCGATCGCGCCCTGCTCGACCAGACTCCGTAGCTCGGCCAGAGGAATCGTCTTCATGGTGCCGTCTCGAAGTAGATGTTCTTGATTTCGGAGTAGTGATCGAGCGCGTGCATGCCCAGCTCACGCCCGAGGCCAGACTGCTTGAATCCGCCGAACGGTCCCTGCAGGTGCACGCTCGACGACGAGTTGACCGACAACACCCCGGTCTCGAGCGCCCGCGCGACGCGGAGGCCGCGTTTCAGGTCGTTGGTCCAGAGCGACCCGGAGAGCCCGTAGATCGAATCGTTGGCGATCGCGATCGCCTCCGCTTCGGTATCGAAGGCGATGACGCTCGCCACCGGACCGAAGATCTCCTCGTCCACGATGCGCATGCCCGGCTTCGCGTCGGCGAATACGGCTGGACGAAGGAAATACCCGGGGCCCGGGATCCGGTCCCCGCCGCAGACGAGCCGCGCCCCGTCCTTTTTTCCCAACGCGACGTACGTCTCGGTGACCTCCCGCTGGTGGACGGAGATCACCGGTCCCATCTGGGTTTTCTCGTCGAGCGGATTCCCCACCACGGTGCCTTCGGCGGCCGCCCGCATCGCCTCGACAAATTTCGAGTAGATCGGGCGCTCGACGATGGTGCGTGAGCGCGCACAGCAATCCTGTCCCGCGTTGGCGAACACGGAGGCGGCCGCTTCCCCCGCGGCCTGCTCCACGTTCGCGTCGCCGAACACGATGCAGGGCGATTTCCCGCCCAGCTCCAGGGAGACCCGTTTGATCGTCTGGGCGGCGGCGGCCATGATGGTCCGGCCCGTGGCCGTCTCGCCCGTGAAGCCGATCTTGCGGACGTCCGGGTGCATTGACAGCGCGGCCCCGATCGCGGCGCCGGGGCCCGGCACCACGTTCAGGACGCCGGGCGGCAGGCCCGCCTCGAGCGCCAGCTCGCCCAGCCGCAGCGCGGTGAGCGGCGTGAGGCTGGCCGGCTTGAGCACGACCGTGTTTCCGCAGGCCAGCGCCGGGCCCAGTTTCCAGGTCGCGATCACCATCGGGAAGTTCCAGGGCACGATCAACCCGACGACGCCGAGCGGCACGCGCAGCGTTACATCGAGGCCGCCCTTCTTCACGGGGATCGTTTCGCCGAAGTGCTTGTCGGCAGCGCCGGCGTAATAGCGCAGCGTATCGGCGACGTGGTTCGCTTCCCAGCGGGCGTCGCCGATCGGTTTCCCGACATTGCGCGCCTCGAGCACCGCCAGCTCCTCAGCGTGAGCGCGCACCCGGTCGGAGAATGCGAACAGGATCTCCGCCCGCTCAAAGGCGGTGCGGCCGGACCATGCCGGGAACGCCGCTTTCGCGGCTGCGACGGCGGCGTCCAGATCGGCGGGACCGGCAGCGGCGACTTCCTCGAACGGCTCGCCTTTGGCCGGCTCGATGACGCGGATGACGCCCGACCCGCTCGGGCGTCGATCCGCGATCAGCAGATTCCGCACCGCGGGCTAGCCGGCGGTGGGGGTCTGGCCGACCTGCTGCTCGAGCGTCCGCAGTGCGGCCTCGTCCGCCTTGCTGGGCCCGTGGAAGCGGCGTTTGGCGTCGAGCTGCCAGTAGAGGAACATCCCTACCACGAGCGCCACCATCGTCCACAGCACCAGCTCGTTGGGCGGCAGACTGAAGATCACTACCAGGAACAGGCACCAGAGGATGCAGATGACGTTGATCAGCGGTCCCCAGCCACCCAGGCTCCAGGGCGCCGTGTCCTTGGTCGCGAACTCACCCTTGCCGCGCCGCTTGTTCCGCCAGTTCAAGTACACCGGGAACATGTAGGCCAGGTACAGGGTGATCGTGCTGATCGAGGTCACCACGAAATACGCCGCGGCATACACGCACAGCAACACGGCCAGAACGCTGGTGATCACGATCGACCACACGGGGGTGCGGTACTTCGGGCTCACCTGCCGGATCAGGGTGTAGCCCGGCATCCCGCCGTCGCGCGCGAAGGCGTACCACATGCGCCCCATCGACGTGATCGACGCCAGCCCGCACAACCACATCGCCACGCCGATGATGACCGCGATGACGTTCGCGAAGAACGTGCTGAGGTTGTTGTAGACGATGTACAGCACCGGATACGCGTCGTTGGCGGTCTTGCCGATGTCGCCTTCGGGAATCGCCCAGGTGAGGATCAGCAGCATCACGTAGCCGACGATCGCCGACACGGCCACCGAGAGGAACACGCCCCAGGCCGAGTTCTTGCGGGCCATCACGGTCTCTTCGGCCACGTGCGCCGAGGCGTCGTACCCGGTGTAGGTCCATTGGGCCTGCAGCAGCGCGAGCATGAACACGAGCATGAATGGCGCGGCCTTGTACATGCCGACCAGTCCGGGGAACAAGCCGAACAGCGGAGAGTGGAGTGTCTTGCTCCCGATCACGAGGGCCGGCACGGCCACCGTGTCCGGTGCGACCACGGCCGAGGACGCGTCCAGCGGGTTGACCGTCGTGGGGTGGGAGAACATGAACCCCAGACTGTTGTGGTACTTCCCGAACACCGTGAGCAGCAGGGCGATGATCAACACGCCGGCGATGTGCCAGTACACGCTGAAGTCGTTCAGCTTGGCGGTGAGTCTGATCCCCAACACGTTGATCAGCACCTGCGGGATCATGATCACGACCATGACGAGGATGTAGAAATACCAGTTGGTGGAGAGCTGGATGCCGAAGATGCGGGTGATCGCCCCCACGATGTAGATCGACGCGGCGATGTTGATGCCAGCCGTGATCGTGATCTGTCCGATCATGTTCATCCAGGCCGTGACCCAGGCCCACGTCTTGCCGCCCAGTCGATAGGCCCAGAAATACAGTCCACCGGCGGTCGGATAGGCCGAGGCCAGCTCGGCCATGGAGGCGGCCACACACAGGGTGAAGATGCTGACCACCGGCCAGCCGACCGTGTTGATGATCGGTCCGGCGAACTTGAGACCGTAGCCGTACAGCAGGATCGCGCCGGTCAGGATCGAGATGATCGAGAACGAGATCGCGAAGTTGGAGAAGCCGCCCATCTCGCGAAACAGCTGCTGCGCGTAGCCCATCTTGTGCAGGTCGCGGATGTCCTGCCGGATCAGCTCCTCACGCGACTGCTTCGCGGGTTCGGCCATGCGGCCTCCTGTGCGGTTGGGTTTTTCGACGGCCACCTCTGCTGGGGCAGGACAATACACCGCCTCGTGCACTCGGCAAGCGCGCAAACGAATGAGCCCGCCCCCCGAAGGGAGCGGGCTCGCGATGCTCAACCCAATCGACGGCTATTCGGCAGCGGCGCCGAGCGCGTGCGACCAGCTCAGCGTCACGCCGCCCCAAAACTTCACGTCGTGTTGATGGCCGAGCGACGTGGCTTTCACCAAATCATCGTGACACCACTGCACATGGAACTGCGGCGCGATCGAAACCGATCCAGCGGCGAACGAGGTCGACGCCCCAAGATCCAGGTGGGCGAGACCGCTGTTCGCGAAGTTCCAACTGGCATCGGTTGCGTTTCCTTTTTCCTGTCCGGCCGAAATCCCAGCAAGGGCCGTCAGCGTGATTGACAACGCGGGACTCACCGCCACCGCCCTGGAAATGGAGGGCTGGAGGTAGAGTCCCTTGACCTTGTCGACGTCATAGGCGGCATACAGAGTGGGCGTGAACGGAAGCCCGCCAATGCTCGCCTGCCCGTAAAACTCGTGCGTGTCGTAGTACGCGGTAAATCCGCTCTTGTTCATGTCGAACGTGTAGATCGTCCAGCCAAGCTTCCAGTTCACATTGCCGCTGGCGCGCGCGTACTCGATCCAGCCATCGATCTCCGCGATACCCGCCCCCTCGCTGCCGTTTTCGCTGATGTCAGTAGCGCCAGTGTAACTCGAAGGCTCGACGTTCGCCCAGACGCCCGCCGTGAATCCGGAGGCGCTGATCCATACGTCCGGTTGGATCACCGGCTTGTTGGTATAGCTCAGCCCGCGCCAGACATACTGGCTGTTCAATGCCGCGTCGACGCCTAATGTCACCTGGGCGATCGCCGGCGCTGCCCACACCATAGCTGCCATACCACCGATCAGTCCCAATCTGCCTCGCATGATCCCCCCCGTTTCGGGATTTTCGGTTGTCGGGGCTCGGGCCTTCCCCGCCCCTCGATGGGCCAGTCTGGGGCCGATTATACGGTTCCCTTCATAAAACCACTAGGGGCACCGTCTCAGGACCGTGCCGATGACCCGGTCTGGGCATCGCTATCGTGGGGGAGGGCTTGAGACACGTTCACATGGTTCTCATCATCGCCCGCCCTCCACCACCCCAGTTTTTTACGCGCTCAGGACTTCGTTCGGCGTCTACTTGCTCTGGAGGGACGGCATGCGCAATCCCATTTCCCTGGCCTGGCTTGCTCTGATGGTGGGAGTCTCGGCCTGCAGCGGGAATCCCACATCCGCAGTGACCGGGACCTTCGTCGCGAACGTCGTGCCGTCCGGCGGCAGCGCGGGAGTGTCAACGGGGAGTGTCGATCACCGTGACGTTCAGCCGCTCCATGGAGCTGGGGATGGAGCAGTACGCCGCGTTGCACGCGGACAGAACCCGCGATCGCGGGGAGCGGGGGGCGTGACGTCAGTCGGGGCGGCCACGTGGGCCGCTTGCGGTCCGTGGCACACCTCGCACGCGACGCCCCGATGATTGCCCCGGATCCGTCGTTCCGCGATGTCGTCGTGACAGGCCTCGCATTCCTGTCGACCGGCGAAGTGCAGGGGTCGGGCTCCAATCGAATCCACGGCCGCCGCCCGGTAATGCCCGTACTTCCCGAACGTCGCGGGCACGAGGAAGGACCGAGCGCCCACGAGCGCCGCCAGCGCGACCGCGAATACCGTGGCCAGCCGGGGGACCTGCTGCGGCACCTTCACCGATCCTTGCTCTCCCCTCCGCCGTTCCCTGGGCCGTCTCGAACGAGGCTGCCGTATCCATGGCTAGCTCGCGGGCTGTGAACAGACGATGAATCTCAGGTGATGCCCGGCTCAGCCGTACGAGTGATGAGGAAGCCTTCACGTTCGGCTTAGTGGTCGTGGCTTCTCATCGCTCGGCTACCTCTCGTCGGCGCTCACCAGGGAGTGAAACGACGTGGCGCAGGCAGCACACGGGCATCTCACCGCGCAGGATCTCGAGCGCACGCGCGGCCTTGCCGAGGAAATCCGGCGTGGCATCCACGACGAACCGTCGTGGGTGTGATTCCCACACGTGTGCGATCTTCGCATCGATCGCGGTGGCCTCCTCCGCCGACTCAGTTCGTAGTGGATTCTCGTGGTTGTAACCGCTGGTGAGCGCGGGGGGGCGCAGGTGGATGACTGCGTCGTAACGGTGGAGCTGCTCCCCCAACGTCGTCCCTACTGAGGACCAGAAGTCGTCGGGTCCGGGCCAGTACGCGGCGCCGTCGACTGTGCCACGGTCGCACAGGACGACAGCAGGGTTTTCGGCATCTGCCGCAGCTTCAAGCTCACGCTGCATGTAGAAAATGGCGCGCTGCGCCGCCTGACGGAGCCCAAGACTCTCGCCACGCGGAAAGCCTCCACCGAAGACGATGCCGGCCGACTCCGGAAGCACCTTCACGTGCACGCAGAAGGACTGGCGGATGAGCTCCAGGACGGCGGTCTTGCCCGCGCCGGGGCCGCCGGTCAGTACGACGCGGCGCCGGTCGTGGGGTGCGTCGCACTCGCACGCCCTCATCGGCTTCTGGCGCGAACGCAGAGGCGCGCCCCTTTCGACGAGTGGATGCCCCGGCACCGCGTGTCGTGCCGGGGCATTGAATCGTCCGTATCACGCATGCTGCGCAGGCGTGAGAATGGAGACCGGGGCTCGAGGCGTGGTGATGCTCAGCCTATTGTAGAGCCAACCGGCGAATGCGAAGACGAGACCTGTTCCGATCCCCCAGAACAGGATGCCGCCGAAGAAATTGCCGACGGTGACGTTTCGGGCGAGGCTCGTGAGGTCCGCGTGAACCACGTTGCTGAGCAAGGCCATCGCAGTATGCGGGGCGAGCGCCACAAAGAGCGCACACACCGCTGACACCGCGGCTGCCGTGAGACCCGCCGCAAGTCCGAAGGCACTGGGGTTGAGCTTCATACGGTCACTCCTGGTAACGAGGACGAAGACTTCGCCTGGACCCGACGGTCCAGACGGGGAACGGAAGCCGACAGCAGTTGGGTCAGCGACTCGCGATCCACAACCTCTCGCTCGATGAGAAGCTTCGCCAAAGCTTCGAGCGCACCGCGACGGGCGGTCAGCGTCGCGCGCACTCGCTCGTGAGCGGCATTCAGCAGCCTACGGATCTCGGCGTCAATCGTCTGGGCCGTATCCTCGCTGTACTCTTTCGCGGTTGCCGATGGCAGATCCAGAAAAGCGCTCTGGGGAAGTTGCTCGAACGCGACCGGGCCGAGCGTGTCGCTCATGCCGTAACGCGTGACCATATGCCGGGCCAGATCGGTCGCGCGCTGGAGATCGTCCTGTGCCCCAGTGGACACGTCGCCGAAGATCAGTTCCTCGGCCGCACGCCCGCCGAGCAGCACGTCCATTCGATCCAGCAGTTCGGTGCGCGTCAGCAGGTAGCGGTCGTCGGTGGGCTGCTGGCGCGTGTAGCCCAGCGCCGCTACGCCCCGTGGGATGATCGAGACCTTTGCGACGCGATCGGCGTGCGGCCGCGATTCGGCGATCACCGCATGCCCCGCCTCGTGGTGTGCCACGATCTCCTTTTCTTTGGGGTTCATCACGCGCGACTTACGCTCGAGCCCCGCCACCACCCGCTCGATGGCCTCGTCGAAGTCGGCCATCTCGACCGCGCCCTTCCCCGCGCGAGCCGCGCGCAGCGCCGCCTCGTTCACGAGGTTCGCAAGGTCGGCGCCCACGAACCCGGGAGTGCGCGCCGCGACAGCGGTGAGGTCGACCTCCGGCGCAAGCGTGACTCCACGCGTATGGACCTTGAGGATCTGCTCCCGTCCCTTGAGATCGGGGCGGTCGATCACGACCTTGCGGTCGAAGCGCCCCGGGCGAAGGAGGGCCGGGTCCAGGATCTCGGGCCGGTTCGTGGCGGCCATGATGATCAGGCCTTTGCGCGTGTCGAACCCATCCATCTCGGCGAGGAGCTGGTTGAGCGTCTGCTCCCGCTCCTCGTGCCCGCCGATAATAGAGCTCGCGGAGCGCGCTCGGCCGAGGGCATCGAGCTCGTCGATGAAAATGATGCTCGGCGCGTGGGCTTGTGCTTGAACGAAGAGATCCCGCACCCGTGCCGCACCGACGCCCACGAACATCTCGACGAAATCCGATCCGGTGAGACTGAAGAACGGCACCTTCGCCTCGCCGGCCACCGCTTTCGCGAGCAGGGTCTTCCCCGTCCCCGGAGCGCCGAGCAGGAGGACTCCCTTGGGGATCTTGCCTCCCAGGCGGCGGTACTGGTCGGGATTCTTCAAGAAATCGACGATCTCGACAAGCTCGGCGCGCGCCTCATCGATCCCGGCGACGTCCGCGAAGGTGACCCCAGTGCTCCGTTCGACGTAGACCTTCGCCTTGCTCTTCCCGATGGCCATCAGCCCGCCCTGCTGGGACATGCGGCTGGCCATGAGCCGCCAGAGCAGGAAGAAGAACAGCACGGGTAAGACCCAGCCCAGCAGCATGGACGACCAGGGGTTCGCCACTTTGCCCGTGAAACGGATGCCGGCGGCCTCTAGCTCGCGTACCAGCTCCGGGTCGTCTACACGGGCCGTCACGAAAAGGTGAGGCCCCTTCCCGGTGCCCTTCAAGACTGCCACGCGTTCCTTCGGCAGCACGCTGTCGAGGCTCTGGACGTCCACCGTGCCCGAGATGGTCTGCCCGCCGATGATCAAGTCGCCCAGCTTGCGCTGTCGCAGGAGGGTCTTGAACTCGCTGTAGGCGACATTCGCCTTGTGGGCCGCGAAGAAGGTCGATTGAATGGCGATCAACGCCAGCGTGACGGCCACGATATACCAGAGCGAGAACCGCTGCCGAGCTTCCATCACGCGCCTCCCTCAGGTTGCCTGACCGGCCGGGTGCGCGACTCTTGGGGCTCGAGTTTCACGCGGGCACTCCGGGTGCGGGCGACGAAGGTGTCGCCTGTGGTCGGCGGCCCAGGCGTGGAATGAATGCCGGTGTTCCGGTGGCGTAGGTGTCCCACTCGGTGCCGAACATGGTG
Organism: Gemmatimonadota bacterium; assembly: GCA_041497135.1. Taxonomy (GTDB): domain Bacteria; phylum Gemmatimonadota; class Gemmatimonadetes; order Gemmatimonadales; family GWC2-71-9; genus DASTHG01. The sequence goes on from JBGQFX010000002.1 coordinate 22,183, forward strand.
CGTGCATCACGCTCTTCCCGTCGCGCGAGCCGCACATACATGGTCACGAGGATCGGGAACATGACGAGTGTCAGGAGCGTGGGCCATTGGAGCAGGAAGCCCACCATGATCGTGATGAAGCCGACGTACTGTGGGTGACGCACGTGGGCGTATGCGCCGGTGGTGGCGAGCTTATGATCGCGCTGGGCTTTGTGGAGCACAGTCCAGGCGCGGCCCAGCACGATGAAGCCACCGACGATGAGCAGGTTGCTCAACAGATGGAGCGGGTTCATGTGCGCGTCGCCCTTCCACCCGAACAGCGTGTTCCAGAGATGGCCCGCGTCGTGCGAGAACAGATCGAGCTGCGGATAGCGCCGCCCGAGCCACCCCGACAGGAGGTAGATCGTCAGCGGGAACCCGTACATCTCGGTGAACAGCGCGACCAGGAACGCCGAAAAGGCACCGAACGAGCGCCAGTCGCGGCGCGTCTTGGGCTTGGTGAAGCTGAACGCGAAAATGATGAAGATGGCGGAGTTGATCATCACCAGCAGCCAGAGGCCGTAGGCCGGGGTGTCAGGTGTCATGGCTTGAACTCCTCGGGCATCCGATGGCCAGCGTGCGGGTCACTTCGATTCCCGTCGTCCTCCCTTCGCCAGGTGCAGGAGCCGCGCCGCCCGAGTGGCACGGCCTAAGTCGTTGGGAAAACCGGTCTTCGTTCTCGCGCGCGACGCGTGGGGACGGTGCACTGTGGGCGACAGGGCTCGCTAGCCGGGTCGAATGCCCCAGCGTACGCTCGGCCCTCGACCCTCGGACACCTTCACGCTCAGTTCAGCGATGCTTCAGGTACGCTCGCGCGGGTTGGGCTGGGTGAGACCGCCCAGAGGCGGGTGCGTCTGATTGGCACGGGGCTGGGTGGAGCGCCACGAATCGCCGATGGTCAGGCTGATCCCGAGTATGACGATGACGATGCCGGCAGCCTCGAGCGTACCGATCGTCTCACGGAAGAGCACCATCGCGAGGATCAGTCCGAGCACGGGGACGAGGAAGAGCTGTAGGGTCAGGCGACCCACGTCGTCGTCCTGCACGAGCCAAAACCAGAGTGCCGTGGCGGCCGAAGTACCAAGGAGAGAGAGGAAGAGAAACAGAGACAGGAAGGTGCCGCTCCAAACGACCACCGCACGGTCCTCCACGACGGCCGAGACCAGGAGCAGGGGCAGACCGCCCAGCACGAATTGCCAAGCCGTCACCGACAGCAGGGCTTCACGGATCTCGAGGCGCTTGACGATGACGCTTTGCACCGCAGTGCCGGCCGCCGCGACGAGCGGCAGGATCGCACCGAGCGCGCCGCGCCGCGATGGATCCGTGATCGCCGGGTAGGCGATCAGGCTCACGCCGGCGAGGCCAAGCACGAGCGACGCGGCCTTCGCCCGAGTCACGGGCTCGCCGAGGAAAATTGCCGCGAGAATCACGACGAGCAGCGGACCGGTGTTGCCAAGCACGGATGCGATTCCAGCCCCAGTGCGGCCGGGGCTGAGAAACATGGCGCCGAACGACAGGAACGTACCGGTCGCGGCAAGGGCCACGACGCCCGGCCACAGCCGGCGCGCAGGCAGCAGCGGCTTCCGGAACACCGCCACGAGCCCCAGCAGGACGAAGCCGCCCAGCACGGCCCGCAGCCCGGCGAACCGCAGCGGTGGGGCGTAAGCGAGGCCGACCTTGATCGCCGAGTAGCACGCGGCGTAGACGGCGGCCAGGAACACCACGAGGAGCAGCCGCTTCCGTGACGTCATCGGGTTGTGGTCGCGGCGAGCCTCGGCGGCGCGACGAACTCTTGAATGGCCGCGATGCAGCCTGACGCGTCGCGGAGCAGCGGGTGATGATCGACATCGGGCAGGACGCGCAGTGTCCATTGGGGCCGGCCCTCCGTCAGCCGTCGCACGTACTCGAGTGGCGCCGTGACGTCCCGATCCCCATGCAGGCATAGCACCGGCAGCTTCTTGGGCAGGCGATCCGCGTCCTGTGCGACGTCATGGCGGTAGACCCCCTCCCAGATCGTCGACGTCGAGGAAAGCCACGTGTGCTGCACGAGGTCTTCGGCCACTTCGCGCGGCATGTCCGGCAGCAGGCGCGGCATGAGGCGGCCCAGGATGCGTCGCGTGACGACACACGTGACCGCCGCGAGGACCACGTTGGTCATCAGCCACCGATCCGGACCGCCGCGGCGCCGATAGTACCGGATGGCCTGGTCCAAACCGCCGAAGCAGGGGAGGCTGAATAGCACCAAGCCTTCCACCTGCTCGGGATAGCGGGCGGCGTAGGCGACCGCGGCGACCGCTCCAAACGAATGACCCACCAGCGTGAAGGACTCGCGCTCGCCGAGGACGCGGCGCAGCTCCGCTACGTGGCGGTCGAGGGTGTAACGGATCCACGGCTTGGGCGACTTGCCGAAGCCGAGCAGGTCGACGAGGATGAGGCGATGGCCGCGCGCGAGGGGCGCTACGCGGCTCTCCCAGTAGCGGGTGGTGCCGCCCACTCCCGGCAGAAAAACCAATGCCGGGCCCGCGCCGGCGATCGCTTTCGTGTAGAGCGGTTTGCCGGCGGTCATTCACAGTGGCTCTGCTGCGACGGCGCGGCCGCGGCGCCGCGGACCGGGCCAGCGCTGGGCAATGTGCTGCATCGCCTCGCGCACGTCGAGCTCACGCGTGCTGTTCCCCATGCGGAGGAGGTAACGCGCGACCGCGCCGTCCTGGCAGTACACCGGCCGCTCCGACGGCTCCACCGCGATCTGACACACGTCTTTCCCGTCGGTGGAGCGAAACCGCACGTGCACGTGTGCGCAGACGTCGCCGCCGAGCGCGTGCTTCACGAGCCCCATCACGAACAGTTCGAAGCCATCCCGATCTGGTCGTTTGAGGGTCCGATAGTCCCGATCCATGCCCACGATTTCGCCGGAGTCGGCGACGCCGACGAGGAGGCTGCCACCCTCGTGGTTCAGAAACCCGGCGATGGTGCGAACCATGGCTTCTTCGAGCACCTTGTTCGTTTTGCTGAACTGCGCGTCCCAGCGGGCCGAGGCCTTGAATTCCAAGCGTTCGCCTTCCCGTGCCGCGATCGCGGAAGCGAGGTCGCGCTCGAATTCCTCCTGGATCTGCGCCGCGGCGGAGCGTCGGCGAACCAGCATGCGGTAGTACCAGCCGAAGCCGAGGCCAAGCGCGGCCCCGACGAGACCAAAGAGACCGGTCATCGGAAGCATGCGGGGGGTGAATACCAGCAAGAAGCGTCGTCCCAGAGAGTGCCAGAGGGTGCCGGTCTCCGCGGGGACGTTGGGATGAGATTCGAACCAGTAGATGACTTCGTTGACAGGATGCAAGACGAGCACGCCGAGGACCGCGCCCACGAGGACATGCCGAAGCAGCGCGGCCCGCATCGGCTACCCGGCTTCGCGCGTCGCGTGGGCCGGAGAAGTACCGGGCGTCCGCCGCGGGATTCCCGGGAGCCGCGTCCAGCGGAGCATGAGCGCGTTGAGCGCGACGAGGAGCGAGCTGCCGGACATGGAGAGGGCGGCGATCTCCGGGCGCAGCAGCAGACCGAACGACGGGTAGAACAGCCCGGCCGCGATCGGGAATGCGACGGTGTTGTAGCCCGCGGCCCATACCAGATTCTGCTTCATCTTCCGCACCGTGGCGCGGCTGAGCGCGATCGCCCCGATGACGTCATACGGGTCACTCTTCATGAGCACCACATCGGCCGTTTCCATCGCCACGTCGGTGCCGGCGCCGATGGCGATCCCCACGTCGGCCTGGGCCAAGGCCGGGGCGTCGTTGATGCCGTCGCCGACCATGGCGACGAGTTTCCCCTGTTGTTGGAGCTCGCGAACCTTGTCGGCCTTTTCGCCAGGCAAGACTTCCGCGAACACCGTGTCGATGCCGAGCTCTTTCCCTATCCGCTCGGCGGTCGCGCGGTTGTCTCCCGTCAGCATGGCGACCTGCACGCCCAAGCGATGCAGCTCGTCGATCGCCTGTCGCGCCGTGGGGCGGAGAGCGTCGGCGACGGCGATGACGCCCGCGGCCTGTCCATCGATGGCGGTGTACACGACCGTCCGACCTGCACCCTCGAGCGCTGCTGCGCGTTCGCCTAGGACCCCAAGCGCAATCCCGTTGTCGCGCATCAGCTTGTGGTTGCCGCTGAGGATGCGGCGGCCGTTGACCGTGGCGCGCAGCCCGTGGCCGGCGATCGCCTCGAAACCGGTCGCGTCCGCGAGCACCAGACCCCGTTCCCTCGCGAGCTGCACGATCGCCTGGGCGATCGGGTGCTCGCTGGACTGCTCGGCCGAGGCGGCCAGTGTCAGCAGCTCGTCCTCGGACACCGGGTTCCCGGCCGCCACGACCTCGACCACGCGCGGCTGCCCGACGGTGAGCGTGCCGGTCTTGTCGAAGATGATCGCCCGCACTTTGCTCGCCTGCTCCAGCGCCGTAGCGTTCTTGTACAGGATCCCGTTGAGCGCTCCGAGACCGGTCCCCACCATGACGGCGGTGGGGGTCGCGAGGCCGAGGGCATCGGGGCATGCGATCACCACGACCGTGATGGCGAGCGTCACGGCGAAGACAAGGCTTGCCCCGGCGAACCAATACCACCCGGCAAAGGTCGCCAGACCGAACACGATCGCTGCGGCGACGAGCCACTGCGCCGCTTTGTCCGCCAGGCGCTGGGCCGGTGCTTTCGAGTTCTGTGCGATCTGCACGAGTTTGACGATCTGGGCGAGGGCGGTCTCAGCACCGACTTTGGTCGCGCGGAAGCGGAACGTGCCCATTTTGTTGATCGTCGCGCCGATCACCTTGTCGCCGGGCCGCTTGTCGAGCGGCACGCTTTCGCCGGTAATCATGGACTCATCCACCGTCGATTCCCCGTCGAGGACGTCCCCGTCCACCGGGATCTTGTCACCGGGACGGATCAGCACGACATCGTCGGCGAGAACCTCAGAGGTGGGCACTTCGACGGGTTGGCCACCTCGGATCACGGTGGCTTTCGGCGGCGCGAGGTCGAGCAGCGCCCGGATCGCGGTGGACGCGCCGGCGCGGGCGCGCATCTCCATCCAGTGGCCGAAGAGAATGAAAGTGAGCAGCACCACCGCGGCTTCGTAAAATACTTCGCCCCGGAAGACGAACGTCGCCGCGACGCTGAAGATGTATCCCGCGCCGACCGAGAGTGCCACGAGCACGGACATGTCGAGCGTACGCCGCCGCAGCGCGCGGTAGGCGCCGACGAAGAACATCTGACCGCCCCACAGCACGGCTGGCGTCGCGAGGACGAACATGAAGAGCGCGGGCGAGAGTCCGAGGGGCGGGGTCAGGCGCACGCCGAACACCTCGGACGCCAACGGTGAATAGAGCGTCACGGCAACCGCGAGCACGAAGGTGACGAGAAACCGCTTCCGCATGTCGTGCACCATCGCGTCCATGCTCATCCCGGCGCCGTGGCGCATCGCGTGGGTCATCTGCGCCATCTCGTCGGGCGCCCCGCTCCCTGTCCGTGCAGCGTGAGCCGCGTGGACGGGTGCGACCGGAGGCGTCGGAGTGGCCGCCGGCTCAGGTGCGCACAGGTGCTTGGGCAGCACTTGGCCGCGGCAGTGATAGCCGCACTCCCCGATCAGGCGCTGGATCTCGATCTCCAAGATCGCGGTTTCATCGTAGCCCACGGTCAGCGTGCCGCTCACGGGGTTGACGGCCACATGATGGATCCCCGCCTGGCGGCGGAGGTGCGCTTCCAGCGCCGGGCCGGCGCTCCCATGGAGCAGCCCACCGGCTTCGAGCACGATCTCTCGCATGAGTTCGCCTTCCGATTCAGGAGGCGGCCGCCGGCCGCGGCGCCGCGGCCGCGACGATGGGCTCACCGGTCGCCGGCAGGAAGGTTTTCCGGACGCCGAGCGCGGCGTCGGTCCTCGCGATTGACCTGGCGCCGTCGGGTTCGCTCCCCGCTAGCGCGCGAATGCAATCCACCGTCTCGGGCACCACGATGGCTTCGTTGTGGACTTGATACGTGAGGTACAACTCGCGCCCGTCCGCTGCCAGTGCGTCCTGCCACACCGCGACCTCCCACATGTCACCGCGAGGACGGCCGAGATCCCGCATCAGCTCGATCACCGAGTTCAAGGCGACGAGCCCTTCGCTCGCGCGCACGAAGGCCATGCGCGGTGCCTCCCACAGCGCCTCGCGCAGCTCGTCCAGGCTGACCGGCCGCGTCGTCTCCACCATGGCGAAGTGGATGTGGCTCAGGTTGTACGGCCCGGCCGCGGCCATGGAGGTGATGTCCAAGTCCGGAATCACCGTTTGCGTATCCGGACCCTGGTGGCTTGGCACCTTGGTCTCTGGCACGACCGTGTTGATGAGGCCGTTCTGGTGCGACTCCCACGGGTCCGTGCCGCGACGCAGCAGCACGGCGCGGGCGCGCTTCACCCACCCCCGCCGGTGCAGGGCGTGCATCATCCGGCTCATGGCCGTCGTGTTACAGGACGCCACCCGGGCGAACTAGCACCCTGCCAGATCGCTTTCACGCCGGCCGCTAGGTAGCGCTCCTTGTTCTTCGTGGCCACACCCTTAGGGGTGCGGTCCACGACGACGTCCGCTTGGTGGATCAATTCGTCCACCGTGCCGGCGACGGGGATGCCAGCGGCTTCCATGTCCTTCCGTCGCTCCGGTGCCGAGGCATATACCGGGTAGCCGCGCTCGACTGCCAGCCGGATGCGATAATCTGCCACCACGTCGGCGACCCCGACCAGGGTCATGTCGTCCTGGAGGGCGACAGCGTCGGCGACGCGTTTGCCGATGACGCCGTAGCCGTTGATCGCGACCCGCGCCTTGTTCGTCATGCACGCTCCCTATGGTGAGGCTTCCGGCCAACCATCCGCCGACGCCGCCAGCGCGCGCGGCTGGCTCCGGCTGGGCGGGCGCGCCTCGCGGTGCCGCGCCGTCCAGCCGAAGGAGTCGCCAAACGTGTTCGCGATCGCGCTAGCGAGAACTGAGAATCAGCAGGACAACAATCGCGATCATCGGCACGCAGCAGGCCACCATCCACAACCAGCTCTTCCAGCCACTGTGCTTGCCGTCGCTCGTCTCGTGTTGCATGGTAGATACCCTCCTAGCTGCTTGTTTGCGGCCGGGCCGTGCTCCACCCCAGCCGCTTGTACAGCGGGCAATAGCCGCGGATGCCGGTCACCACAAAATCCACTCCCAGTGCGATCAGGGCGACATACAGCAGCAGCCACACCAGTGCCCCGCCGCCGAGCAGCAGCGACAAGGCCCAGACGGCCAGCGCGCCGCCCAGCAGCACGCGCAGCCCCCGTTCAATGGTCCCGAGATTCTTCCTGTTGGACTCGGTTCCGAGACTCGTCATGTCAGGCTCCTTTCGTGTTGTGGTGCGTCTGCGCGTGAGCGACGTAGGCGCAGCGCGCGGCTGTACCCCTCGGCGTATTGCGCCGCGGGGACATCCCAGCCGAACGGCCGGTTCATCGCCGCGCGAATATGCCCCACCCAGGCCGCCGGATCACGGTACCGGCTCAGCGCGCGCCTGAGCGCCCGCTCGAGCGCTGCGGCGCTGTACACGTCGAACAGGAAGCCGGTGACTTCATCCTCGATCGTGTCGGCCAACCCGCCGACCCGCCGGGCCACGGGAATCGTGCCGTAACGTTGTGCATGCATCTGCGTGATACCGCACGGCTCGTATAGCGAGGGCATCAGCAGCAGATCCGCCCCGGCCAGCAGCCGGTGCTCCCGCGCATCGGTGAACCCGACGTGCACCGCGATTCGCTCGGGCGCCGCGGTCGCCACCTCGGTCAACGCGCGCGCGTAGCGCTCTTCGCCCTGGCCCACGAACACAAACTGGGCCTCGGGCATCGAGCGCAGCGCACCGTCCAGGATCAGGTCGAAGCCCTTCTGACCGACGAGTCGTGCACACATGCCGACGAGCGGCGTCGTGGCCTGAACGGTCAGCCCGTAAGCGCGCTGCAGCGCCGTCTTGCACCGCGCCTTGCCGGATAGGTCGTCCGCCGAGTAGCAGGCCGCGATGTACGGGTCGGTCCGCGGGTCCCAGACCTTTGGGTCGATCCCGTTGGGCACCCCCAGGAGCCGGTCTCCGAGCCCGTGGAACGCCTCGTGCAAGCCGAAGCCGCCCATCGCCGTCTGCAGCTCGCGGGCGTGGGTGGGGCTCACGGTCGTCACGAGGTCCGCAAGCGCCAACCCTGCCTTGAGCCAGTTCGCGCAGCCCTGCCACGCAAACCGCCTGGTGGCGGAGGCTGCGAACCCGATCTCCTCCAGGGTCTCGGGGGAAAACTGGCCCTGGAATGCCGCATTGTGCACCGACAGCACTGCGGGCAGCGCGTCGTAGTACGCCTCCGCCGCCAGCGCGGCGCGCAGGTATACCGGGGCGAGCGCCGTGTGCCAATCGTGCGCGTGGAGCACCGCCGGCGCCGGTACCAGCCGCGGCAACGCCCGCAGCGCCGCCAGCGTGAAGAACGCAAACCGCCGCGCGTTATCGGGGTAATCGGCGCCGCCTTCGCCGTAGATCCCCGGCCGCTGAAAAAAGCCATCGTGCTCGACGAAGACGACACGAGGGCCGGCTCCCGCACCCGTGAATTGCCAGAGACGTCCCGTCTCGCGCTGGCGGCCAAGCGGGACTTCGAACGCGGGGCCGAGCGGCTGGAGCGGCGTCTCGCTCTCGCGCACGCATCGGTACAGGGGCGAGAGGACCGTCGTCCGCAGGCCGCCCTCGGCTTGGCACCGTGCCAGCCCGCTCACCGCCATCCCGAGGCCCCCAGTCTGAGCGAATGGCCAGTATTCGGCGCTCAGGTGCACGACCGCCGTCGGCCGCGTCGCCGGGACCGGTCGCTGGAGGCGGCTCGACGCGGCCCGCACGCGGGCCCGTTCCCGTCTTTGAGGTTTCCCCACCGTTGCAGTGTCCATCGCCCCTTTTCTCTCAGGTCGCGATCACCGAGTTCTCGCCGCCGTACGAGTTCGCGGCGGACTTCTCGACCTCGGGATCGTTGATCCACACGGTTTCGTCCAGGAGGTACTTGAACTGGTACTCGCGCCCGCGCTCGAGCTGCAAGGTGAGCTGCCACGCCCCGTCATCCGTCCGGCGCATGGCATGAACGGGGTGCCAGTCGTTGAAATCGCCCATCACGTGCACCGTGGCCGCCTCTGCGGGCCGGAGCAAGAACGTCACTTTGACGCATCCCTTCCTGCGCGCTCGTTGCTGCTTCACCATGTTACCGACCTCCTATTCGAATCGTCCGCCGGCCAATCGCTTGGACAGCGCGTTGTAGATCGGCGTGAATGCAAGTCCCGCGTAGACCCCGTAGAGGAACGACTCCACGAGTCCGATCAGGAAGCCTGCCGGTGTGAGCCAGCGGAACCCGGGAAGCACGCTCTGGAGGAAGCCACTCATGTGCAGTGATTCAGGGACGATCAACCCGTAGAGCACGCACACGACGAACGTCACCGCGCCGAACAGGCCGAGCGACCAGGTGACGACCTTATTGCTCAGCATGGCCTTCTCTTCCACTGGCAGAGGGGTTGTTGCCTCCGGACCCCTGGGTCTGATGCTCAGCATGGGACTCCTCCTTTCGCTCGCCTGGCTCATCCTGCCTACGGCCGTGACTGTGCCCACCGCAACCGCCGCCTCCGCCGTGCCCCGCGCCCCCGTGGCCGCCGTGCATCTTGGTGTGCATCCAGATGAACAGCACTCCGACCACGATCCAGAACCAGTTCTCGCGTATCCAGTCCATTGCGGCCTCCGTCGACAGTGACCCTGCCTCCGCCCGCGTGAGAGAAGGCAAGACCGGTGCCCCGTGCCTCGGTTTCCGAACCGGCGATGGAGTGGACAGTTAGGCGGTGTCGCGCGAGGCCTAGGCGGCACGAAGGCGGGAGGGATGGCCCACTGGATGGGGGATATGCCCCGACAGCTACACGTACGCGTTCGCCGCGTACTGCTGGACCATCCGATGTGTGTTGAAGAACGACGCATTGAAGGCGATCGTCCGCCTCATGATGTCGATCCATCTTCTGCGGTCGTGGTAGTACAGCGGCGCGATCACCCCGCCGAGCTTGTCGTAGAGCTCCGCGGCTTCCTCGCCGGCCCTGCCCTCCACCGGCTGGCGGGCATCCCGCGGATCCGGCCCGATGGACCAGCCGGTCATCCCCTCCACGTGGCCCTCGACCCACCAGCCGTCAAGCACGCTGAGGCTCGGTACGCCGTTGTGCGCGGCTTTCATCCCCGAGGTGCCAGAGGCCTCGAGCGGGGGAATCGGCGTGTTGAGCCACAGGTCCACCCCCGCCGTGACCAAGCCGGCCAGCTCCAGATCGTAGTTCGCGAGGTAAACGATCCTCACCTCGTCAGCCAGTTCCCGAGCCACACGGAACACCTTCCGGATCAGCGCCTTCCCCGGCTCGTCTCTGGGATGCGCCTTACCGGCGAAGACGAACTGCAGGGGGCCGACAGCTCGAGAAATGGCCCTCAGCCGCCCGGGATCGGAAAGCACAAGGTCGGCCCGCTTGTAGGCCGCGGCACGCCGGGCGAACCCGATGGTGAGCGCGTCGGCGAGGAGCCGCGTCCCCGTGCGCCGCCGGACCTCTTCGAGGAGCGTTTCCTTCGCTTCGGTGTGGGCGGCCCAAACCTCGTCGGCCGGAATCCGGATTGCGTACCGAAGCGAAAAGGGATCCTGGGCCCACCCCGGAATGTGACGGTCGTACAGGCGCCGGAACGGCTCACAGGTCCACGTCCTGGAATGCACCCCGTTCGTGACCGCGTCAATGGCGTAGCCGGGGAACAGCTGCTGCGAAACCTGGCCGTGGCGCTTCGCGACCCCGTTGACGAAGTGCAAGAGGTTGAGCCCGAGCAGCGTCATGTTGAGCCGGTCCTGGCCCCCCAGCATGCGCAGCGCTTCCAGGGGAATCGGCTCTCCCAGCACCGCTCGCACGAGCTCATACGGGAACTGGTCGTGGCCTGCGGCCACCGGTGTGTGGGTGGTGAACACGCAGCGCCTCCGGACGATTTCGATCTGTTCCGCGAGGGTGCGCTCACCTGGCGCTTCACGCAACAACTCCAGCGCGAGGAGGCTCGCGTGCCCTTCGTTCGTGTGGTAGCGCTCGATCCCCGTGTACCCCAGCGCACGGAGCACGCGGACGCCCGCGATCCCGAGGACCATCTCCTGGCCGAAGCGGTGCCGCTCGTTCCCGCCGTACAACCCGTCGTTCAGCCCCCGATCCTCGGGCGCGTTCTCCGGTGCACCTGTGTCCAGTAGGATCAGCGGCACCACGAAGCCTCCCTGGCCGAGGACATCGTACCGCCAGGCCCGGACCAGCACGGGGCGGCCAGCGATGGAGATCTGGATCGTCGGCTCGAGCGGGCGCAGGATCTCCCCGGGGCTCCAGATCACGGGGCGCTCGGTCTGGTTTCCCTCGGAGTCCAGGATCTGGTCGAAGTATCCCTGCGCGAACAACAAGGTCACTCCCACCGCCGGGACTCGCAGATCGGCGAAGGAGCGGAGCGCGTCGGCGGCGAGGACCCCCAAGCCGCCGCTGTAGATCGGGAGCCGCGGATCGATCCCCACCTCCATCGAGAAGTAAGCGATCCGCCGGGCGGCGGGGTCCTCGGCGGCCGGACGAACCTCCACCCCTACGTACCGCTCCGGGCGCTGTAGAAAGGCGTCGCTGCAGTACTGGGAACAGAAAAAGAACGCCCGCCCCCGGTGCGTGGCCGACCGGGCCTTCTCGGGATCGACCAGCATGCCGCATACGGGGTCTCGGTCAGGAGTGTCCATCAGGCCGCCGACCCTGGATCGATCCGCCGGGATCGCGGCATTCAGGCTCCTCGCGCCGGCCAAGGCAACGCGATGGCCAGCAGCAGAGCGAACGTCAGGTACGCGAGCAGCTTCCGCCCGCCGCTGAGCTCGGTGAGCTCGTCCTGGGCCGGCGGGTGCCCGACGCCCGCACAGAACCAGATGAGTAACGCCCACGTCAGCAGATGCGGGGAGTACAGCACGCCGCCGACGAGCAGGAGCCCGACGATCGCCTTCCCGAACGTCGCGGCGCCGCGGTGACCAAGCAGCGCGTACGCGATGTGACCACCATCAAGCTGGCCGACGGGGATCAAGTTCAAGGCGGTCACCACCAAACCGAGCCATCCTGCGAACGCGACCGCTCCGAGCTCGACCGGCCCCGTCGGCAGCGCTCCGGTCACGACTCGGTAAATCCCCGCGAACAGCAGCGAAGAAGAGGGCGCCATGCCGTGCGCCGTCCCGGTCACGCTCCCCGGCAGGCCGAGGAACAATGCCATCACCGCGGCGACCAACCCGGCTAGGGGGCCGGCGATCGCGACGTCGAAGTACACCGCTCGGTCTCGCACAGCGCCCCGCATCCCCACTCCTCCCCGACGTTCATGTGACTGGAGCCGGCTGCGGCGGCGGGAGCACGCCGAGCTTCTCCAGGAGATGCAAGTGCGCCAGCGCGGGTTGGGTCAGCCGCATCCCGTGCAGCGCCTCCCGGTGCCGTTCCAGGAAGCGGCAAATCTCGCGAGCCGCGTGCGCGAGACTGATGACGACCGGCGCACGGTGGACGTCACCGGAGCGGCCGGCAAACACGGCCAGGCGCGCGCGACAGCGAAGCCCTCCAGGGTGCTCCATCTCGGCGGTGCCGCGCTGGAGCAATGCCTGGACGTGATGGCCGACATGGCCCGCGCGCAGCAGCCGAGCCGCTCCAGGGTGGCCCGCAACGTATCCGCGCGCTTGAGATTCGGATTGACGCGGGCCTTTCCTTCCTTGACCTCGCAGATCAGGAGATCCATGGCGTCGTCTCCGACGCGCAACCCCGGATCGGGGCGAGCCTCGTGCTCGGGGCCGGCGCCCAACGGCTGGGCGAGCGGAAAGCGGAGCGCGATCACGTCGACATCGGTCACCATCTCACTACCGCTCGACCCCGCTCCGACGATCGGGAACTCGGTGACCGTCAGGTAGCCGCTGAGGTGCAAATAGGCTTGTACGAGTGCCACGGCTGGGTCCACGAGTCTTCCCTCCGGTACAGGCTCGTGCCGCACGCCTCGGGCCGGGGCGGCGCTGCTTTCATCGCCCATGATTTCAGTCGGTTAGGCGAGGAAACCAGCCGCGGCCAGGTCCCAGCGCGGGCGAGGCCGCTCGCGGAATGGGGCAGATGCCCCGCTCATCGCAGATGTGGTTGAGAGGAGCGAGGCGACTGTAGCCGCGCCACGATCTCGCGCCAGATTCCGTTCCTTCGGACGTGCGAGATCGCGAGACCGGCCGCCACCACGTTTTCCTCCGTGCGGCGGTTGATCTCGGGCCCGAAGATTCGGCGTGTGAGCGGACTCAGCCAGTCGAATATTTTGGCCAAAACGGGGTTCGTCGGACGGACGTGCTCCAAGAGGAGCACTGTTCCGTCGGGACGCACGACGCGGCTTACCTCCTCCAGTCCCCGGATCGGATGCTCGACGGAGCAAAACACGCAGGTGGCCGTGGCCGTGGCAAAGGTTCCGTCCCGGAATGGAAGGGCCTCGGCGGCCGCGCGGACGTACTCCACCGTTCGCCCGAGCGTCTTCCCCCGGTGCCGGGCGCGTACGAGCATCCGCGCCGAGATGTCCACGGCGGTGAGCTGCACGCCCTGCGGGTACAGCGGGAGATTCCGGCCGGTGCCTACCCCGACTTCCAGGGTGAGTCCTTGCGCGCGTTCGATCACGCGGCGGCGCCGCGCCCGGCCGCCCATCGCCTCCATGGGTGCCTCGAGCCAATCGTAAAGCGGCGCCATGCGGTCGTAGACCCGTGCCACGACAAATGGTCGCATCCACCACCTACGCGGTTCACTCACCTGTCTGACTCTCGGGCGCAGACCCTCGCGACTGGCACCAACCCATTAGCCGCGAGGCGCTGAAGAGCCTCCGATGGTGACTCTTCTCGCCGCTCGCTACCAACCGGAGCCGAGGCGGGCTCACGCAAACCGGGCGATGCCAGCGCCAGCAGGAGCTCGGTGCTGGCCGTACTAGTGGTGACCACTCGACTCCTGCGACGCGCGGCTCGCGTAGTGATCCGGCGCAGCGGCGAACCGCTTGCGGCAGGCCTCGCCGCAGAAGTAGTAGGTGTTGCCGGCGTGCGCGACCTTCGCGACCGCAGGGTCCGCGTCGAAGGTCATGCCGCAGACGGGATCGGTGACTCTCATGGATGGCTCCTTCGGATGACGGGTGGCATATCTCCTGGCAGCCCAGAGGAGCCAGACGATGAACCCGGCGGCGATGACCCACCACGCAGAAATCGCGGCTTCCTGGATTGGGTTCAGCATGGGACCCCCTATTCAACGACGATCCGGCCCCGCAACATCCCCATCTGACAGCTGAATGGGTATTCTCCACGCTCGGTCGGAACGAATTCGACCGCCACCTCTTCGCCTTCCGGCAGGAGCGCGCTCTTGTCGAATGCGGGCAAGACCACGCGCTCGCTACACAGGGCCGACTCTTCACGCCGAAACACGAGCCGCACGGGCCGGCCCCGCCTCACGACGATGGTGTCAGGCGTGTACCCGCCCTTGACCACGATGAGCGCGCTTTGGACGCCGCCCGACAGCGCCGCGAAGACGCCTCGGGGCGTGGAGAGCCAGAAGTACCAAACGATCGCCCCGATGGTCGCGAGGCCGATGAGGTCGATGAGGACTTTGTCGAGCGGCATCGCTCAGACTCCTTTCGGGACAAAGGCGCGCAGACGGTTGGCATTGGTCACGACCGTGACTGAGCTGAACGCCATCGCCGCTGCCGCGATAAGCGGAGACAAGAGGATTCCGAACGCCGGGTAGAGGATGCCCGTGGCCACCGGGAGGCCCAGCACGTTGTAGATGAACGCCCCGAACAGGTTCTGCTTAATGTTGCGCATCGTGGCGCGGCTCAACTGGATCGCCGTGATCACACCGCGGAGACTCCCTTTGACGAGGGTGATGTCCGCGGCCTCGATCGCGACATCTGTCCCCGTACCCATCGCGATTCCGATGTCCGCCTGCGCGAGCGCGGGGGCGTCGTTGATGCCATCGCCCACCATCGCTATCCGCTTGCCCTCCCCCTGGAGGCGGCTGATCTCGTCGGCCTTGGTCTCGGGGAGGACCTCGGCCAGTGCCCGATCCACGCCGACCGCCCGAGCGATCGCGTTAGCGGTCCGCTGATTGTCGCCGGTCAGCATCACGACCTCGAGGCCCATGGTCTTGAGCGTGCGAACGGCCGCGACCGTGTCCTCCTTCAGCGTGTCGGCCACGGCGACGATGCCGATGATCTTGCCGTCGACGGCGACGAACATCGGGGTCTTCCCTTCGTCGGCCAGCCGGTCGGCGGCGGCGGTGAGATCGCCCAGCTCGTACGCCCGTTCCTCCATCAGCCGCCGATTGCCGAGGACGACATCCTTGCCCTCGACCACTGCCTTGACCCCCCGGCCTGGGAGCGCCTCGAAGGCGGTAGACTCCCCGAGCGCGATCCCGCGGGACTGCGCACCGGCGACAATGGCCTCGCCCAGCGGGTGCTCTGAGCCGCGTTCGACGGTCGCCGCCATCCGCAGCACGAACGCTTCGTCGGACGCGGCAGCGACGACATCGGTGACCGAGGGCTGGCCCTTCGTCATTGTCCCGGTCTTGTCGAGCACGACGACGTCGAGCTTGTGCGCGGTCTCCAGTGCCTCACCCGAACGAATCAGGATGCCGTTCTCCGCACCCTTGCCGATACCCACCATGAGCGAGGTCGGCGTGGCGAGGCCGAGGGCGCACGGGCAGGCGACGATCAATACGGTCACGAACACGATGAGGGCATAAACGACGGCCGGATGGGGACCGAAGGTGTACCAGACCATGAAGCCGAGGAGGGCGAGGATCATCACGGCTGGGGCGAAGTAGCTCGAGACGAGATCCACGAGACGCTGGATCGGAGCCTTCGAGCCCTGGGCTTGCTCGACCATCCGGATGATCTGGCTCAAGACCGTGTCCCTGCCGACCTTGGTCGCCCGGAACTTGAAGCTGCCGGTCTTGTTGATCGTCGCCCCGATGACCGCGTCGCCGTTGCGCTTTTCCACGGGCAGGGATTCCCCGGTGACCATCGACTCGTCCACGGCCGAGCTGCCTTCCGTGATCTCGCCGTCCGCCGAGATCCGCTCGCCGGGCCGCACGACGACGATATCCCCCTGCACGACCTCCTCCGCCGGGATCTCGATTTCGCGCCCGCCACGGATGACGCGCGCGGTCTTTGGCTGGAGGCCGATCAACTTGCGGATTGCTTCCGACGAGCGCCCTTTCGCTTTGACCTCGAGCGCCTGACCCAGCACGACCAGGGCCGTGACGACCGCGGTGACGTCGTAGAAGACCTCCGCCAAGTCACCCCGGGGGAACAGCGAGGGCACCATCACGGCGACAGTCGAGTAGAGCCAGGCGGCCGCGATGCCGATGCCGATGAGGGTGTTCATGTCGGCAGTGCGGTGTTTGAACGCCGCCCAGAGACCCTTGTAGAAATGTCCCCCCGAGTAGAACAGCACCGGGAGCGTGAGCACGCCGAGCCCCCCCCACACCAGCCGCAGGGTTGCGCTGCCCGGCGGCAGGAGCTCGCGCATGCCGAAGATCCACGGATATGAGAGAAGGACCGTAGGGACGGATACGGCGGCCGCGAACCAGAACTTGCGCATCAGCGAACGGAACTCGCGGGCGTGTGCGTCGGCCTGCCGGGGAGCTCCCGCTGGGGTCGTCTGGATCGGCTCCGGTCCCAGGTCGAAGCCCTCCGCGCGAACCACCGCGCGGACCGCCGTGAGGTCGGTATGCTTGGGAGTGTACTCGATGCTCAATGTTTCCGTCGCGAGGTTAACGCTGGCGTCGTAGACGCCCGGCAGCTGCAGCACAGCCCGCTCGACGCGCCGAACGCAGCTCGCGCACTTGAGTCCGGGAACCTTGAGGCGCCACCGAGCCACGGTTCTTCCGACATCGATGCCCCGCTCCTCCAGGACTCCGATGATCGCTTCGATGCCGATGGCGCCGGGGTCGAACATCATGACGGCGCGCTCGGTGACGGGGTTCACCATCGCTTCGCGCACGCCCGGCAGACGCTCCAGCCGGGCGGCGAGCGGCGCCGCCTCAGCGGCGCACGAGAGACCGGCGACCGATAGCTCGATACGCTGCAATTCCAGGCGCTGCGTCACCGTACCAACTTCCGGCTTCGCCCCGGACGTGGGGCAGGTGATGGTACCGAGCGGTTGCGTCACTGTTGTTGCCATCGACTCCTCTCACTCCTCGGTTCGCCCTGCCAAGAGGCAAAGCCCGGACCATGCGGCGATCCGGGCTGATCTCTATGCCGTGGCGCGGGTTGGGTCACGCGCGCCGGGGCTGGCGCGGCCGGGCGTCGCTTCATTTCCCCGTGCGGTTGGGGCAGATGCCCCAGGCCCGTCCGGGCACTCGCAGACCGCCTCGGCGATCTGGCGGTCGGGGACTCTCCAAACGAGGCTCCGGAGGAGCGCTCCGCGGAGCGAGCCATGCTCGTTGATGGCGTCGAGGAGCGACATGAGCAGCAACGCCCACCGCGGGGAACGGCGCGCCCGGCGAACCAGTGCATCCACCAGGCCCGGGCGGTAGAGCCAGTGCCGGATCAAACGCGCCCGGCGCATCTCCCCGGTGAAAGCCTTCCGTGCCGCCGCGGGATAGCGCTCGAAGCCGCGATTGGGTCGGAATGCTCGCACCGCCAGAGTCGCGGACCGGAGCGCGTAGTCGATGCCCTCGCCCGTCGCGGGATCGGCGAGCCCGGCTGCGTCGCCGAGCAGCGCGTAGTCCCGGGTCCCCAGATCGCGGAACCGGCCGGACGCCCATTCCGAGGTCGCGATCACTGCTCCCAGTTGCTCGACCGGCTGGTGTTCACCCACTTCGGCCAAGCGGTATTGCGCGATCGCTTCGTCCAGCGGCGTGCGCGCAAAGGTCCCCGGCGCCACGCCGATCCCTACGGAGTGATGCCCAGGCCGCGGGAAGTCCCATAAGTATCCGTCCGCAGTACGGAGGAAGGCGAATACGGCCCGGCCGCTCACGCTCGGGAACTGCGGGTAGGCGACGCGCGTCGGCGCGAGCTCGGGTCGCAGACGGGGCGCGAGCGTGCCGCGCAGGCGGCTCGTGGCACCGTCAGCGGCGATCAGCCAATGGGCCCAGTGCTCACTTCCTCGAGAATCAGCGACGCACCAGCCGTCAGGATCTCGTTTGACAGTTTGGGCCGCGACGGGTAGGAACCGCGCCCCCGCTGCGCGCGCTCGCTCCAATCCCCAACGTGAAAGGGTGAGACGGCTCACCACCTCGTAAGGGTCCCGGATCGGAACGACGACACTCGCGCCGCTTGGAGCGACGACGAGGAGCTCACGGACGGTGATTGTTTGGGAAGCGAGTTCTCGCAGTTCTGGCGTATGACGCAGCGCGGCCGCTGTGAGCCCGCCACCGCACGGCTTCTCCCAGGGCGCCTTGGGGTCGAGCAGCAGGACGGAGGAGTACCCCTGCTTGGATAGGAGCTCGGCCACCCGACTTCCCGCTGGCCCAGCGCCGGCAACCAGGAAGTCCCAGGCGTGGCTCATACTACGGACGATGGTCCGCCGCGGCAGGCGGCCACGTCAGGGTACGTAAGGGAATGTCGGGCACATCGCGAATCGTGATTGCGAAGCTGGTCGGTCGCCCGCCCAGGCGAAAAATCACCTCGGTCTGGGCATGGTGGCGGTTCAACTGTCCCGCGCTAAGCGGGGCTATTTCCGTTCCAGCAACGACGAGGCGAGCCTGCTCGCTCAGGTTCACCGTGCTGAGATCCACCGCGTGAGTGTTGGCTCGGACTTGAACAACGAGCACGGTGTCTCGCCACTGAGGCCAGAGCTGCAGCGTGACGCGACCGTTGCTGGTCTGTTTCACGAATCCGCTGTCCTGCGCATTCAACACGACGGGACCTGCGACTCCCGCCGCCCTGGCGAGAACGAGCGCCAAGGCGATCCTCATGATGTTGGAACGCACTACTGCCTCCCTTGCTGTCGGGGCCTGATGCTTGCGCCCGAATTGGTGAGGGGGGCAAGTTCCACGCCGAGCCTGGTGGCGACGCAAACGGCGGTAGTTCAAGGAGGTCGGGTCGATGGATGCAGCAGGTTCGGCGACGGGGCTACGGGTTGGCTCGCCCAGTGCGTGGGGTAAATGCCCCGGAGTGGACGCGAGGTGTCCATGAAGTCGCGACTCCTCGGCACGCGTCTCCGGACGAAGTTGCTCGCTCTCCTGCTGGTCTTCGGCGTCCTGCCCCTCGCAGCGTCGATTGTCGTCGGCTATGCAGTGAGCCGTGCTGTCATCACCCGAGAGGCCGAGCGGGCGCTGCGCGAGCTCACGCGGCAGCGGGCGCTGCACCTTGGAGCGGAAGTAAATCGCGAGCGACTGCTGCTGCGCACGATCGCCGGACGATTGCAGCCGGCCCGCGCGCTCGGCCAGGCCCCACGCGATATCGCAGCACAAGACCTCATGCAGAGCCTGCCGGAGGACGGTGTGTTCGACGGCCTGCGGCTCGTCACATCAACGAGAGTAACTCTCGCGACTGTCTCCTTGCGGGGCACAGTGCCTCACTGGCCGGACTCTGTCCCGGCTGCGGATTGGACGCAGGCACCCGTATTCGTGCATCGCGCAGGATCTCGAGTTGTGGCGTATCTAGTCGCCGTCCCTGCAGCCGGAGTGGGCGTGAGAGGATGGCTGGAGGGGCACGTGCAGGCGGAGGACTTCCGCCGTGTGTTCGGCCTGCCCGAACATCTCTTGTCCGGGATAGAGTCGGCGGTGTTCACGAAAACGGGCGAACCGGTCCTTATTGCGCATGAGCACGCCGCCAAGGACCTGGCAGCCGCTTTCGGGGTGCTGGAGGGCGATTCTGCGAAGGTTGTGCACGCCATGGTGGACGACACTCCGTCACTGGTTGTCGCTGCACCGATCGCGGCTACCGATTGGGTATTGACGTCTTTCCTGCCTGTGCAGGTTGCCGTGGCCCCGCTCGCACGGCTGCGCGACGCGGCGGTTGTCGGAGCCGGTGCGCTGGTCTTGTTGATCGTGCTCGCCGCCGTGTTCGCAGCACGATCCGTCACCACTCCCCTGAACGAGCTCGCCACGGCCGCGCGACACCTCGGCAGCGAGGGGACTTATGAGCCCGTTCATCGGCACGGCGCCGGCGAGGTTGGGCAGCTCGTAGTAGCCTTCAATCGCATGGCGGAGGACCTGGCCGAGTCGCGGAGGAGAATCGACCAGCTGCACGCCGGGGAGATGGCGCGCGTGCAGCAGCTCGCAACCGTCGGCGAGCTGGCCAGCGGCGTCGCGCACGAGATCCGGAACCCAGTCACGGCGGTGCTCGGGGCCTTGGATCTTGCCATTCGGAGGCTGCCCGCCGGCGACTCGGCCCGTGCATTGCTCGATGAGGCACGACACCAGATCAAGCGCATCGAGGCGACCACAAGCCAGCTCCTGCGCTACGCGCGACCGCCGGAGCTGCGCGAAATCGTCGTCGATGCGAACCTGCTCGTGGATCGTGCGAGCCGGGTGGTGGAGGCCCAGGCGAGGAGCGCGGGGATCGTTTTGGAGATCGAATCGGTCGCCGGTCCCGTGCCAGTCAGCGTCGATCCGGAGCTCATGGTCCAGGTGCTGGTCAATCTCCTCTTGAACGGCGTCGACGCCGTTCGCGGCGGCGGACGGCTATCGGTGTGGGTGACGCGCCACGCTCCCGAGCTGTGGATCGGCGTGCGGGATACCGGCCCGGGTGTCCCGGCAGAGAAGCGAGCGGAGATCTTTAGGCCGTTCTATACGACGAAGCACCAGGGAACCGGCCTGGGTTTGTCGATCTCACAGCAGATCGTCACGCAGCACGGCGGCACGCTGCGGGTCGAAGAGACGCCAGGGGGAGGAGCGACGTTCGTCGTCGCCCTGCCGCTCGCGGAGGAGAAAGGGGCGGGCCATGGTCACGCATGAGAGTCGCGTGCTGGTCGTGGACGACGAGAACCTGATTCGCGTCTGGCTAGAAACCCACCTGGGCGATGCCGGTCATCAGGTGACCGTGGCTGCGAGCGCCGAGGCCGCGCGCGCGGCGTTCCACGACCTGCCACCGGACGCCGCGGTCCTCGATCTCAAGCTGCCCGACGGCAGCGGCATGGACCTGCTGAAGGAGTTTTTGGAAGCCGATCCGGATCTGACGGCCATCATCCTCAGCGCCCACGGAGATATTGGCACGGCCGTGGGGGCGCTGAAACTCGGCGCCTATCACTTCCTCGAGAAGCCGCCCCAGCTCGAGGAGCTCGTGAACGCCTTGGCGAAAGGTCTGGAAGTGCGGGCGCTGAAGCGCACGGTGTCTGGACTGCGGCGGCAGGCGGGATGGGAGTTCGCGGGCATCCAGGTGGTAGGCCGCTCCGCGGCCATGCAGCACATCGTGGATCTGGTCGGGAAGGTCGCCGTGAGCGACAGCACCGTCCTACTGCGCGGGGAGAGCGGTGTCGGAAAGGAAGTCGTCGCTCAAACGATTCATGTGCGCAGCCTCAGGGCCGAGTTCCCCTTTCTGGAGATCAATTGCACTGCCCTGCCCGAAACGCTCCTCGAGTCCGAGCTGTTCGGGCACGAGCGGGGGGCGTTCACGGATGCCCGCGAGCGCAAGCAGGGCTTATTGGAGCTCGCCGACCGCGGCACGGTGCTGCTCGACGAGATCGGCGATCTGCCGCCGGGCGCGCAGGCCAAGCTGCTCCGGTTCCTCGAAACGCGCACGTTGAAGCGGGTCGGCGGCGTCCGCGACATCAAGGTGGACGTGCGGATCATCGCGTCGACGAACAAAGATCTTGAGGCCGCCGTCCGCGACGGCTCGTTCCGGCGCGACCTGTTCTACCGGCTCAACGTCGTGCCGATCGTCATCCCGCCGCTACGGGAGCGGGCCGAAGACGTGCGACCGCTGGCCGAGTATTTCGTCGCCAAGATGACCGCGGCCTTGCGGCGCCCCGCCCGTCAGATCACGAAGGAGGCCATGGCGATGATGGAGCGGTATGCGTGGCCCGGTAACGTGCGTGAGGTGAAAAATGTCATCGAGCGAGCCATGATTCTCGAAGAGGGGGCCGAGATTCTCCCGGCGCACTTGCCCGACGAGTTGAAGCCTGGTGGGCGCGTATTGGATCTGGAGCCGGGCTTCAAGCTCCCGGCGGCGGGGATCAACCTCGAGGAACTCGAGAAGGATCTCATCCAGCAGGCCCTCGATCGCACCCAGGGCAACAAGACGCGGGCGGCCGAACTGCTCGGCCTCACGCGCGACACGCTGCGCTATCGGATCGAGAAGTACCAGGCTGTCACGCCCGACAAAGGAGCAGAGTAGCGGCCGAGCGCGTCATAATCCCACTCGCCAACTCGCTCCGATGGAGAATTGCGGCGCCGTCTCGGTAAGGCCGATGTTCGCAAGGAATCCCCACATAACACTTCGGTTGCCCACGTGCGTCACGCCGGCCCCGATGGACACCGGGGCTTGATATCCTCGCAGCGCCGCGGTGGCTCCGGTTAGGAACAGCGAGCCCGCCCAAGCCGTTGGAAAGAGACGGCTCACCGTCGCCGTCCCGAGGATGGGGTCCCGGAAATTCAATTGCGGCAGGTCGCCGAGGTGCCAGTAGGAAATGTCGAGACCCAGGAACACCTTCCCCGTGGAACGATGCGTGAGCGAGAGTGTTCCCCCCAAATCCCACTGCCCGGTGCCATAGGCCGTCGTATCAGTCACTGGGATCTTCGCAGCTGCGCTCAGCGTAACTCCGGTGCCCGTCTGATTCACGAGGCGCCAGCCGACCTGGAGGATCAGGTCCCCCGCGGCGGCACGATAGTGAGCCATGCCGGTCCCGCTGCCGCCCCCCATCATGCCACCTCCCATGCCGCCGCCACCCACGTTTCGGCCCGACCCGCCTCCGCTCGGCATCATCCCCGCCCCTAAGCCGGCGAGCAGCGAGGTGTTCTGGACGAACACGGGGAGCCCGGCGCGAAGTGTCAGCCGTCCCACGGTGTACGCAATCCCCGTCGCAATGGTCACGCTGGTCGTGCGTGTGGAGAAGATGTAGTTGCCAGTGGCGACTGACACGCCCCCCTCGTAGGCAACGCCCTGAGCAGCCAGAGATGACAGTGGTGCCAAGGTGGCAAACAGTAGAGTGAGACGGCTCGGCCTCACGGCTTGACGAGCTTCTGGAAGGCGTCGTGCGCCTGCTGCATGTCGCCGACAATCCGGCGCAGGTGATCCTGCAGTTGGTCGATCTGGCGCATCCGTTCGGGAGCGTGCATCTGCGGATCGCGCTGCATTTCGTCCAGATGTTTGAGCATCCCCTGCAGGCGCTGCCCGGCTTCTTCCATTTGCTGGCCCATCTCCTGGAAGTGCTGCTGTGCGTGCTGCTGCATCATCTGCTGGTTCAACTGGCGCATGCCCTGCATCAGCTGATCCATCTGTGCCATCGTTTGCTGCATGTGCTGCATTCGCATTCCCTGATCGGGCTGCATCATCGGCTGCTGGCCGACGACGAGAGCCGGCGCCGCGATCAACGCGGCGGCGAGCGCGAGGGTCTGGCGGATCATGAAGGGGGCTCCTTGTTTCGGTGCGGTTGATGGTTGGAATGGTGTGAGCGTACCAGGCGCGATATGAAAGGAAAGAGACGTAAGCATGAAAGCCGCTTTAGATTCACTCGATTTCCAGAGGCGCGACCGCAGGCCCTGGTCGTGCTCAGGTGCCTGCTTCCTACGACGCTCGGTTTTCGTCGGGCGTTTTGCCCCACTGACCGGGTGCATCGACGCTCGGCCGCCGTGACGCGGGACCTCACCGTCTCTGCCAACACATTATCCCGCAAACATCTGGCTTTCGCTCCGCGATTGGCACGTGGCTTGCCCTCCTAGGATGCCGGAATTCAACGGGTCAGACAACGTCACCTCGCACTACGAAAACGGGGAGGCAACAGCCATGAAACGCACAACGCTTGCAGTCTCGACGCTCGTACTGGCAGCCGGGCTTGCCGCGCGCGCGGTCGGCCAGGCAAACGAGCAGGTGGCTCGCGGGGCCACCGTTACACAACGGTTTTGCACGAACCACAAGGCGATGCGGGACGCGCTATTCGTCAACTACGTCCACATCATCGGGGGGGGTGGGTTCTCCGCAGCGGCATCGCGCTTTTCGCACGTTGTGCCTCGGCCAGCAAACGACCGGGAAGCCATCAGCCGACTCGGCAAAGTGCATGGCCGCCTGATGCTGGCGCTGCGTGGGGAGAAGCGGGAGCGTTTCATCCCGGTGTCGATGGGCAAACCCGGTCAGACGCCAACCGTCCGGCCGGCACCCGCTCCCAGCCCAGAGCTCGTTCAGGCGAGCCTTGCGAACCTGAACTCGCTCTGCGACCTGCATAGCATGTTGCATCAGACGTTCGCGGCGGGGAAGCCGACGGATATCCGGTCGTTGCGCGCCCAGATTGAAGCCGCGGGGCCGAGCTGCCCGCACGGAGCCTAGGACCACAGAGTTTCCGGTTTGGCGACGGGGCCGGGGAGCAACCTCGGCCCCGTCTGTGTCGGCGCTGGCTCCATCGGTTGCCGCGCCAGCGCATCCGCCAGCAACGCGGTCGAGATCGCGCCACGGGCCGTCTCGTGCCCATCGCGGTCGGCAACATCGACCGCCACGACATGAATCGCGCCGAGGTGGTGGCACGCATTCACCGGGACCGGCTCGGCCCAGCCGCCGTCGACGAGAACGTGATCACCGACGTGGAACGGCTCGAACAGGCCGGGGATGGTGGACGACGCGTACACGCCATCCACGAGCGAACCCTCGGCGAAGATCACCCGGCGGCCCGAGACCAGATCCAGGGCCGTGGTGGCAAAGGGAAGACGGGTGTCGGCGAACGTGGCCTCTCCGAGCAGCCGACGCAGTGAGTCGCGCATCGCCGTCGCCCCCCAATGAGCCCACCGCCGGGCCGGGCGGCACGCCGCAGACTGCCCAGCATGCCGAGAAATCCGGTCGGGCGACGCGCGTTGGACGCCGCGAGCGCCTCGAACGTCTCCGTGTGGAACCCCACGCCGGTCGTCGCCAGGTGAGCGAGAATGCGCTCCTCTGTGCTTGCAGGGCCGTCTCGGACGTCGCGTAGACGGCTCCAATGACGGCCCCGGCGCTGGTTCCCGAGACGTAGGACACGGGGATCCTCGCTCGGTCAAGCACCTTCAGCACCCCGAGTTGTGCCATCCCCCCTGCGCCCCCGCCCGAAAGGGCGATTCCCAGCTCGCCGCTGGCGAGCCAGAAGCATGCCATGGGATACCCCCTTACATCGTGTGACCCGCGCCCTCGCGCAGCGCCAGAAACCGCACGACGCGCGCCCGATGCTCGGACATGAACGCCGGTAGCTCCACGGTCGCAAGCTGCGACAGATGTGTGAGGTCCTGCCGCAGCTCTGCCGCGATCGGGCGCCACGTCGTATCGCCGGGTTGCTGCATCCCGCTCGTCCGGCCCACGCAGCGCGAGAGGAGGGTCTCCACCTTCCGGCGGTGAACGGGGATGAGCGCCGGCAGGCTATCGCCGCCCGCCGCGTCCAGCCGCCGCAGGTGCGCGCGCATGTCCGTCATCGCGTCCCCACAGGCGCGGTCCGCCTGTCGCATCCGATGCCCCATCATCATCCCGGCGCCCATCCCGCCCATCATCACTGCATGGACACAGCCCCCAAGCGGCAGCCCCAATACCACTGCAGCCAGGAATCGGATAGTCACGTTAGACATGCCTCGCGTTTTCACCCTCTGCCTCCTTCCGCCACCGAGCAGGCCAGCGTTGGGCGATGTGCTCCATCGCCTCGCGCACGTCGAGCTCGCGCGTGCTGTTCCCGGATCGCAAGTAGTAGCGAGCCACCCCCTCATCCCGGCAGTACACCGGCCGGGGGGACGGCTCCGCCACAATCCGGCACACGTCCTTCCCTTCGACGTCCTCGAACCGGGCATGCACGTGCGGGATCACTTCGCCACCGAGTCTCGTCTTCACGAGGCTCACCACGAACTGCTCGAAGCCGTCGCGGTCGCCCCGTTTGAGCGTGCGGAAGTCGTGTTCGAGGCCGGTCACCAGGCCCGAGTCGTCGACGCCGACGAGGAGCGTGCCGCCGCGATGGTTGAGAAACCCGGCGATCGTCCGGGCGACGGCGTCCTCCAGATCCTTGTTCATCTTGCCCAGCCGGAGGTCCCAGCGGGCGGACGACTTGAACTCCGCCTGCTCGCCTTCTCCACCATCGATCAGAAAAGCGAGGGCCCGCTCGAGCTCTTGCCGCACAACGATCGCGCCAGGTCGCCTGGAAGCGTTGGCACGATAGGACAGCCCGAAAGCGAGCCCGAGGCCGGCGCCGATGACCGCGAACAGGCCGGTCATCGGAAGCATCGCGGGAGCAAAGGCCTGGAGGAACCGCTGGGCAACGAAATGCCGGAGACTCACGGCGGGCATGGCAATCTCATTGCGAGTCTCGAACCACCAGTAGATCACGCTCGTCGCGGGATGCAGGATCAAGACGCCGAGCAGCGCGCCTAACACTACGTGGCTCGTCAGCCACCGGCTCCTCACCGCCCCGAGGGTCACGGGCTGCGGGCCTCGCGTCCGAGCTCCCACTTCCGCCACAGGTAGTAGATCGCTGGAATCACGGCCAGCGTGAGCACGGTCGCCGTCACCATGCCTCCCACCATCGGCGCGGCGATCCGTTTCATCACGTCGGCTCCCGTCCCGCCACCCCAGAGGATCGGAGCGAGCCCGGCGATGATTGCCGTGACGGTCATCATGACGGGGCGCAACCGTTCCACCGCCCCGTGCTGCACCGCCTGGGCGAGCTGTGGTGCAGTCGGCAAACCCTGGCTCGCGGCGTGGTGGAACGCTTCATCGAGGTAGATCAGCATGACCACGCCGGTTTCCGCCGCGACGCCCGCCAACGCGATGAAGCCCACCCATACGGCGACGCTCGTGTTGTAGCCCAGCGCCCAGATGGACCAGACCCCGCCGACCAGCGCGAACGGCAGCGCGAGCATCACGATCAGCGAGTGCGGCACGCTGCGGAAGTTCAGGTACAAGAGCAGGAAGATGATCCCCAGGGTCAGCGGCACGACGAGCTTCAGCTTCTCCCGTACCCGCTCCATGAATTCGAACTGCCCACTCCAGGTCAGGCGGTAGCCGGGCGGGAGCGTCAACTGCGCGGCCACGACGCGCTGCGCATCGCGCACGTACCCGCCCAGGTCGCGGCCGGCGATGTCGACGAAGACCGTCGTGACCGGAAACGCATCGTCCGTCTTCACGGCCATCGGGCCCTGCACCACCTGGACGGTGGCGACCTGGCCCAGCGGGATCTGCGGGCCAGCCATCGTGGGGATCACGATCTCCCGCAGCCGCTCCAGGTTGTCCCGCAGCTCGCGCGGGTAGCGCACATTGACCTCGTAGCGCTCACGGCCCTCGACGGTGATCGCCGCCGTCGTTCCCCCGGCCGTCGCCATAATGGCATCGTGCAGGTCACCGGCGTTCAGCCCGTAGCGCGCCGCCTGGGCGCGGTCGATCGCCACGTCCACGTAGTATCCCGAGACGTTGCGCTCGGCGAACACGTTGCGGGTTCCCGGGACGTTCTGGAGGATCCGTTCGACGCGCTCGCCCAGTTGCTGCAGGGTATCGAGGTTCGGGCCGTACACCTTCACGCCGACGGGCGTGCGCACCCCGGTGGCCAGCATGTCGATGCGGTTCTTGATCGGCATCGTCCAGGCGTTGGCGACGCCCGGCATCCGCACCGCCTGGTCCATGGCGCTCACGAGCCGCTCGGTGGTCATCCCCGAGCGCCACAGCTCCCGCGGCTTGAGCACGACGGTAGTCTCGTACATGTCGAGCGGCGCCGGGTCGGTGGCGGTGTTGGCGCGTCCGACCTTGCCGAGCACGGCGGCCACCTCGGGGAAGGTGACGAGGATGCTGTCCTGGTGGCGCATGATTTCCTGCGCCTTGGCGATGGACACGCCGGGGACGGTCGTGGGCATGAAGAGCAGCGACCCCTCGTCGAGCGACGGCATGAACTCGCTGCCCAGCCGGCTCCAGGGGAGCACCGTCACTGCCAGGACCGCCGCCGCCCCGGCGACGATCCGCCACGGATGCCGCAGCACCCAGCCGATCACCGGCCGGTACACACGCATCAGCCAGCGGTTCACCGGATTGGCTTCTTGGGGGCGGATCTTCCCGCGCACCAGATACCCCATCAGCACCGGCACGAGCGTAATCGACAGCAACGCCGCGCCAGCCATGGCGAACGTCTTGGTGAACGCGAGTGGCTTGAACAGTCGCCCTTCCTGCTGCTCGAGCGAGAACACCGGCAGGAACGACACCGTGATGATGAGCAACGAGAAGAACAGCGGCGGTCCGACTTGCTTCGTCGCCTCCAGCACCACGTCCCAGCGTGATCGACCTTCGGCGCGCTCGAGGTGCTTGTGCATGTTCTCGATCATCACGATCGCGGCGTCCACCATCGCCCCCATCGCGATGGCGATGCCGCCCAGGCTCATGATGTTCGCGTTCACCCCGATCCCCCGCATGACGAGGAAAGAGATCAAGATGCCGAGCGGCAGCGTGACGATGGCCACCAGGGCGGAGCGCAGGTGCAGCAGGAACAGCAGGTAGATCGCGGCGACGATCAACGACTCCTCGAGCAGCGTGCGGCGCAGGTTCCCGATCGCTCGGTGGATCAGGTCGGCGCGGTCGTACACCGGGACGAGCCGGACCCCCCCGGGCAGGCTCCGCTGGACCTCGGCGATGCGGGTCTTCACCGCCTCGATGGTCTTGAGCGCGTCTGAGCCGAAGCGCATGATCACGATGCCGGCGACCACTTCGCCACGGCCGTTCAGGTCGGCGGCGCCCCGGCGCGGCGCGGGCCCCACCTGAACGGTAGCGACGTCCGAGACACGGATCGGGGTTCCGTTCATGGTCGAGCCGACGGCGACGTTGCCGATGTCGTCCACCGTCCGGAGGTAGCCCAGTCCCCGGATCATGTACTCCCGGCCCCCCATCTCGATCACCCGAGCGCCGATGTCCGCGTTGTGGGTCCCGATCGCCTGGACGACGCGCATAACCGGAATGTTGAACGCTCGCAGGCGCTCGGGATTGACCTCGACCTGGTACTGCTTCACGAAGCCGCCGAGGCTCGCGACCTCCGAGACGCCCGGGACGGCCGTGAGCTGATAGCGGATGTACCAGTCCTGCAACGTGCGGAGCTGGGCCAGGTCGAGCGAGTCACTCTCGAGCACGTACTCGAACACCCAGCCCGCGCCGGTGGCGTCCGGGCCCAGGGTAGGCTCGACGCCCCCGGGAAGTCGTTGCCGGATGCCGTTCATATACTCGAGCACCCGGGAACGCGCCCAATAGAGGTCGGTGCCATCCTCGAACAACACGTAGACGAGCGACAGGCCGAAGAAGGAAAAGCCACGCACCACGCGCGTGCCGGGCACCTTGAGCATCTCCGAGGCGATCGGGTAGGTGACCTGATCCTCCACGATCTGCGGGGCCTGCTCGCTGAATTCAGTCTGGATGACCACCTGCACGTCGGACAGATCGGGCAGGGCGTCCACGGGGGTCGTGCGGATCGCCCACACGCCGGCGGCCACGAGCGCCCCGGTGGCGAGCAGCACGAGAAAGCGATTGCGCAGCGACCAGGCGATCAGGTTGGCGATCATGGCGCTTGCCGTTCCTTTCCCGGCTGCTCCACGCTCATTCCCGGCATGCCGGACATCCCCGCGCCGCTGGAGAGCCGTGATTCGGCGTCCACGAGGAAGTTGGCCGTTGCCACCACACGCTCGCCGGGTTCCAGCCCGTGCCGGATCTCGATCCGATCGCCGGCCCGCGCGCCGATCGTCACCTCGCGCGGCTGGAGCGTCCCGTCCCCGGCCACGACGAACACCAGGTTCCGCTCGCCCGTCATCACGAGCGCTTCGGCAGGCACACTCACCAATTCCCGGCCAAGGACAGCATCGAACAGCATGGTGGCGTACATCCCTGGCCGGATGAGGCCGGCGGGATTCGGCAGTGCCACGCGCACGCGCCCCGCCCGACTCTGCTCGTCGACCGTAGGCCACACGAAGCTGACCCGCCCAGCGAACGAGCGGCCGGGATACGCCGTCAACTCGACGCGCGCCGGCGCCCCCACCCGAATGAGTCCCAGGTCCTGTTCGAACACCTCGCCCTCAATCCACACCGTGCGGAGGTTCGCCAGCCGATAGAGCTTCATGCCCGGCATCACGCCCTGTCCTGCGACGACCATCTTCTCCAGCACCACGCCGTCGAACGGCGCGGTCAGGATCAGCGTCTTGGTCACCTCCCCGGTGCGCTCGATCCGCGCGATCTGCTCGTCCGAGATGTCCCAGTAGGCAAGTCGCCGCCGTGCTGCGGCCACGAGATCCTGAGCGTTGCGCCAGGCTTCGGGCGTGGTCGAATCAATCGCCTGCGCGAGGTGCAATGCGGTGAGCAGCTCCTCCTGCGCGGACACGAGCATCGGGCTGTAGAGGGCGAGCAGCGGCTGCCCGCGACGCACCGGGACGCCGGTCGCATCGACGAACAGTCGGTCCACAAATCCGTCGATCTTCGGCGTGATGTCGGCCAGGCCGGGCTCCGCCGGGACTACCTGCCCCACCGTGCGCACGGAACGGGTGAGCGGGCCGCGGAGGGCTACGGTGTAGGTGACGCCGATGGCTTGCGCCTGCGCGGCGCTCAGGTGCACGGGTTGCCGTTCGCCCGCGGTCGCGGCGCTATCAGCGGCGCCCGACATGCCCGGCATGTTCGTCATGCCCGTCGGCGCTGGCTTGGCTCGACATGCCGCGGACAGCAGGACGCCGGCCAGGCCGGCGGCGATGATGCGCTTCATGGTTGTTCTCCGGTCAACGCGATCAGCTCGCCCAACGCCTGCTGGTAATCGGCGAGCAGCCGAATCGTTTCGGTTTCGTATTGGTTCACGGTCATCTGGTTGTCCACCAGCTGCATGAACGACACCCGGCCGACGCGATAGCTCGCGAGCGCGGCTTGCACCGCGCCTCGGGCCTGGGGCAGGATGCTGCTTCGGTACAACTGGGCCAGGACGCGATCCCGTACCGCCCGTGCCCGCGTCTCGACGATGCGGGCGATGGTTTCGTTCCTAAGACTCAACAACTCGGCCGCGGACATGTCCCGCATCGCGGCCATCTGGCGTCGCATCGGCAGCTGCTTCCCGCTGGCGAAGATCGGCAAGCTGATGCCCACCATCAGGCTGACCATGTTGTCGTAGGCGGGGCGGCTCTGATAGGCGACGCCGACCTGCAAATCGGGGTACAGCTCCCGGCGTGCGCCAGCGAGCGTGGCCTCGGCGGCCGCCACGCGCTCGGCGCCCGCCCGGAGCGCGGGACGCCGGGAGAGTGCCTGGGCGATCAGCGAATCCGCCGGCGGGAGCTCCTCGACCGGCTCGGGCAATTGGAGGGCAGGAACCGGAACGGTGGCCTCTCGGCCGAGCAGCGCGTTGAGGCGAGCGGCCATCGCCACCCGCTCCTGCTCCATGCGCGTGATCTCCTCACTCATGCGGGCGACTTCCACCTGCGCCCGCAGCACGTCCTGCTGCACCGCGCCACCGACGGCGTACATCGTCGTGCTGACCTGGAGGAATTGACGCAGCAAACCCTGCGTGCGTCGCATCACCTGGAGGGCGCGGTCGGCGTAGGCGGCTTCGTAGTAGGCCATCCGGACCTGTGCCTCAAGCATGCGGGCCTGTTCCTCGGCGTCGGCCTGGGTCGCGCCGGCCACATGCCGCGCCGCGCGGCGAGCATTGCCGAGCTTTCCGGGCCAGGGCAACATCTGCATCAGCTGAACCTGGTTCATCGTCATCGGGTCCATCGTAGAGCCGAAGTCGGAGATCATCCGATTCATCAGGCCGAACTGCAGCTGGGGATCCGGGAGGGCCCCTGCCGGGCGCACCCGCTCTGCCGCCGCCACTGCCGAGTAGCGCGAGGCCCTGAGCATCGGATTGGAGGCCAGCGCCGCGGCTAGGGCGGCTGAGAGTCGCAACGTGTCCGTCGGGACGACCTG
Source organism: Gemmatimonadota bacterium (assembly GCA_041497135.1). Taxonomy (GTDB): domain Bacteria; phylum Gemmatimonadota; class Gemmatimonadetes; order Gemmatimonadales; family GWC2-71-9; genus DASTHG01. Next base: position 54,256 of record JBGQFX010000002.1, read on the forward strand.
GGCAGCCACATTGCTCGGCAGCAACTGGAGGAGTAGCGCGACCGCGCTCAGAGAGATCAAAGGGCCGTTCACGGGCACCTCAAGCCGGGCCCTGAGGCCGAGCGAAAAGGTTGTAGAACACGCCGATCAAGGTGCCCTCGAACAGACCAACCGCGGCGCCTTCGGCAATACCGATCATCCAGCCACCCAATGTCGGACCCGACCCAACGAACAGCGCCATCCAAGGGTCCGGACGCCCGAGCAACGTGCCCAGCGTGAAGCAGGCCAGGATCGCGAGGGCGCCAGTAGCGGCGCCGGCGAAAGCCAGCGCACGAGTATTCAACGCGGTGTTCATTGCATCCTCCTCGTCCCGACGTGGCCGTCGGGACTAGCACAAGTTCAGGCCGCGAACGATCCGCAGCCTAGCACTATCGCCCGTAGGCGAAGAGGATCAACTGTTGGGTGGAGGAGTAGGCGGACGCGCCTGGAAAAGGTCGGCGATCGGCGTCACGGCGCGGTCGCGACCACGTCCCGGTATCTGGATACCGGAAAGCGTCGTTCTGGTTGGTGAGAGGGCCGGAGCCACCATGACGCAGCCGGCAGCGACGAGACAGGCCACATCCACGTGATGACAACCCGGTTGCACTGGCTCCAGCGCGATTTCTTGGATCGCTACCGTACCGGCACGGTCGCATCCGTGTGACCGACCGGGGAGTACGGGGAGGGGCTGGAGCGCTGTCAACCACAACCCAACCAGAACCACAGCGGCGAGAAATCTGGCCACCACCGGTCTGCGGTCTGCAGCGCTCATCGGGCTCCCAGAAATCATGGGGCGCAAGCTACCCGGCCCGACCCGCGCGCTCCTTGAAGGAATTGTGAAGGTTCCTTCCACACGCGTAGAATCTAACGCGCGCCGAGCGCTTCGTTCAGCACTCGTCCGTCCGGCACCGACAGCGGCGTCAGCCCCAGGAGCCGACCCAGCGTCGGCGCGATGTCGACGGTGGCGGCGCGGTTGCCGTAAGCGCCGGCCCGGATGCCCTTGCCCCAGAAAATCAACGGCACGTGGGCATCGAGGTCGGACGGTTGTCCGTGCGCCGCGTATGTGATGCCGCCGCCGTAGGACCACGCGTCCCACTGCGCCAGCGTCACCACGAGCACGACGCCCGCTCCCGGCGCGATCGCGTGCAGCCAGCGCCGGGCGACCGGGTCGGCCGCCGTGTCGGCCGTCGCGAGGTCGGCCGGCAGATCCACGCGTGCCACTCCCGACACGGCCCGGATGCGCTGCGCGACGTCGGCGAGCACACTGTCGGGGCGCAGGCCGGTAGCCGTCAGGCGGCCGTTGTCGCGCAGGAACAGGAGCCCGGTATCGAACTCGAGCCACTCGCGCGGAGCCGTCGCCCCCGTGGCGTGGTCCAACTGACGATTCACGGCGCTCACCAGCGTGTCGATGTTCACCCACTGGGCGGTGGGCTGGCCATGGGCACGGGACGCTTCGGGATACGGCGTGACGCCATGATCGGCGGTGAAGACGATCAGCAGCTGGTCGCGCCCATAGCGATCGAACAGGCGGTCCAGGAACCACCCCAGATAGCGATCGAGCCGCAGCACCTGATCGTGGATCTCGCGGGAATCGGGGCCGAAGGCGTGGCCGATGGCATCCGTCGTGGACAAGCTCACCGCGAGCAGATCGGTCACCCCGCTGCGCCCCAGCTTCATCGCCTCGGCGCCCGCCAGAGCGAAGGCGAGGGTGAGCGAATCCATCGACGGCACACCGGCGAACGCGATCGCGGCGCGGACGCTGTCGGTGGGCAGATGATGGGGGAAGGTGACGTCCCGGCCGCCGTTCTCCCACGGTTGACTGTCGACCTCGGCGTAGGCGGTTTCGGGCAACAAAGTGGTGAATTCCCGGCCCGCCGCCTTGAAGGGAATGCGCAGCGCATTGAACGCCCGCACCCAGGTCGGCAGGCTGTCGCGATAGTACCGGCTGGTCGTGAACACGCCGGCCTGGTACCAGTACACGTCCTGCTTGGCCGTGCCGATGGGCAGGATCGCTCCGCGATCCTTGCGCGACACCGACAGCGCCCGGCTGCGGGGATCGGCGGCACTGAGCCAATCGAAGAATGCGGTGCCGCGAAACCGGCGCGGCGAGGCGCCAGGCCCGTTCGCCCCGACCAGCGGCGCGGTCGAGTCGCCCACGCCGAGCACGTTGCTGATGATGCCGGTGTGCGCCGGCCACCGTCCCGAGAGCACGGTCGAGTGCCCGGGTGCCGTTTCGGTGAGGGCGTGATCCTGAAACGCGTTCGTGAACACCGCACCGCTCGACTGAAGCGTTCCCAGTCCGCCCACCAGCTGCGGGAGCCAGCGCGTGAAATAGTCGGGTCGCAGCTGATCGACGGTGATCACGACGACCAGCTTCGGTTTCACGGGAGCCGGATCCGGACCCAAGAGCGCGGTCGCGAACAACAGCCGGAGCAGCATGATCATGCCTCTATAGTAGCGGCGAGCGGGGCCGTGCGCTGCTCGCGCGCGGCGAGCACCCCAGCCACCCCGACGATGCCGGCCGCCATCACGAACGGCACGCCGTGGCCGAGCTTATCGAACACCAGCGTGGCACCAACCGGTCCCACGATGCTCATGATGCCGCGAAACGTTTGTTGCGCGCCCATCACCAGGCCAAACTCCTGTTTCTCCGTCCGCTTGCTCACCAGGGAAGTGGACGCCGGGAACAAGAGCGCCGTCCCTGCCGGAACGAGCATCAGAAAGAGAATGAATAAGGGGAGCGCCGCCGCCGGCGTGAGCACCGCCGCCGGCAGCGGCATGAGGGCCAGGCCGACGGCCAGGAGCAGCGTGCCAATCTGCATGGTGCGCACTTCCCCGACCCGGCCGTTGATCCAACCGACGAGCGACGCCCGCATCGCCACGCCGACCAGGCCAAAGATCGGGAAGAAATACCCGATCGTCCGCTCGGTCACGTCGAAGGTGTCCTTGAGGTAGAGCGCCAGCACGCCGATGACGACGTTCAGCGCCAACATCCCGACGACATAGATCCAGATCACCCGGTGCGCGGGGGTGTCGGGGTGGTGCACCACCTCCCACAACGCCTGCTTCACGGAGCGAGTTGGCGGAGCAACGGGCCCCTTGCCGCTCGGGGTGCGGGGGTGTGGGACGCGCGACTCGGGAAGCCACTTCCAGGCGAACGCCACGTTCACGAGCACCAGGGCGGCTGCGACCAGGCCCGGGGCCGCAATGCCGAAACGGTACGCCGCCGATCCGATGAACGGACCAATCACGACCCCGGCGCTCGTCGCCGCCGAGAGCCAGCCAAGCGCCTTGGCGCGCTCTCCGGGCTCGATGGCGTCGGCCACGTAGGCCTGAGCGACCCCGGTGGTGCCGCCGCCGAGGCCCTGCACGACGCGCGAGGCGAACAGCATCCACAGGCTGTTCGCAAAGCCGAAGATCAGGTACGCGAATGCTGAGGCGCCCAATCCAATCAAGACCGCCGGGCGGCGCCCGTAGCGATCGGAGAACTTGCCCCATACTGGTGAGGACACGAGTTGCGCCACCGCGAACGCGGCGATGAGGGGTCCGACCAGCCACTCCGGCGCGTGCAGACGCAACGCGTAGAACGGCATCAGCGGAGCGACGAGCATCAGCCCCAGCATGTCGACAAAACAGACGGCCATCAGGACGGACAATCGCTTCACCGGCGTGCTCCAAATCCGAGCACGAGGCCGCTCGTGATCATGAGGACCACCCCGAACGCCGCGGCGACCCCCATCTCGTTGATACGCAGAGCCGAGTTGATCTCGATCGAGATCGGGCGATTGTACGGGGTGTAGAGCACGATCGAGGTCACGAAATCACCCAGCGCCGCGATGAAGGCGAGGCTGGCGCCCGCCGCCAGCGCCGGCTTGAGCTGCGGCAGCGTCACGCGCCGCAGCGTGCGCCAGGCCCCAGCGCCGAGGCTCGCCGCGGCCTCCTCGAGCGCCGGATCGAGCTGGCGATAGCCGGCCAGGATCGCGCGGCCGGTGACCGGGAGATTCCGGACCAGGTAGGCGAGCGGCAGGATCGCCACGGTGCCGACGAGCACCCAACGCAACGCCTGCGGCGCGTGCACGCTGAACGCGGTCGCGAGCGCGATAGCGAATACCGTACCGGGCAGCGCCCACGGCACAGTGAGCAGCCAGTCGATCGGGACACGCCAGGCCACACGCCGCCGGACCACGAGCCACCCGGCCACGAGGGCGAGGCCGACGGCGGCCGCGGTGCTGGCGCCCGCCATCCACAGGGAGTTCACCAGCGGCTCCAGTCGCTCCGGCTCCGCCAGCAGGCGGCGGTAATTCACGAGGTTGAGCACCGGCGGCAACGTCTCCGTGGTCCAGGTCGCGTAGGGCGCCAGCGACACGAGGATCAGGGTCAGGTGCGGGAGCAACAGGAGGACCGCGAATCCCCAACCCAGTAGCGTGGCGGCGGCCCGCACCGGCGGGCTCGCGAGCGCGCGGCGCTGCGGCGCGGTCCCCTTGCCGAGCCCCACCAGGAGAGCGTCGCCTTCGGTCCGACGCAGCAGCGCCAGTCCGATCACCGCCACCAGCGCCAGCGTGATCGTCTCGACCATGGCGACCCCCATCTCGCCGTTCTGCTTCGACGCGAAGATCTGGGTCGTCATCACCCGGAACCCACCACCGAAGACGTAGGGGGCGCTGAAGGAGCCGAGCGACGTCATGAACGTCAGCAGCGCCGCGCCGGCGAGCGACGGTCGTACGAGCGGGAGGGTCACGCGGAACAGCGTGCGGACCCGGCCAGCGCCCAACGCCTGCGCGGCCTCGAGCATCGCCGCGTCCAGCTTGGCCAGCCCGGCGCGCGTGAACAGATAGAAGTACACGTACATCGAGTACGTGTGGACGAGCAGGATCGCGCCGGCCCCCTGCAGGTGCCAGGGAGCGCTCTGAAAACCAAACAGATGTTGGAGGAACCGTGCGACGAATCCCGTTTCACCGTACAGGAAGTAAAAGGCGATCACGCCCACGAACGGCGGCAGCACCGCGGGCAATGCGATCAAGGCTCCCAGCAACTTCCGCCCGGGGAACTCAAGCCACTCGAACAGGAACGCGAGCGGCACGCCGACTAGCGCCGCCAATCCCACGCTGGCGAGCGAGATCCACACGCTGGCCCACAGCGCCCGCCATTCTCCCGGGCGGGCGGCGAACGTCCGCAGCGAATCGCCCCGCGCGCCCTCCACCGCCACGAGCAGGATCGGGTACACCACGAGCCAGATCAGCAGCAACGTGAGCACGAAGCCCGCGAGCCCTGCCCCGCGGCCGCGACGGACGCTCAACGACCCGGCTCCGAAAAGCGCAGCACCCGTGCGGCCCCGATACTCACCCGATCGCCGATGCGAGCGCCATCGGGAGCCGCCTGCACCTCGAGGCGCTCCCCCGTATCGATGGTGACCTGGAAAAACGCCGCCGCGCCGGTATAGCGTCGCTCGGCCACGACACCCGACAGTCCCGGCGCACCGAAGCGCAGCTGCTCCGGTCGCACCAGGACGACCTGCCCGTCGGTCGCACCCAGCGCGCGCGCCGCGGCCCCCCGCAAGACGTTCGCCCGTCCTACAAACGCGCCGACAAAGAGGCTCGCGGGACGCTCGTACAGATCCTCGGGTGTTCCCACCTGCTCCAGTCGACCCGCGTTCAAGACGGCGATGCGATCGCCCAGATCGAACGCTTCGTCCTGCTCGTGCGTGACGAACACCGCCGTGATCCCGACCCGCTTGATGAGCTGCCGCAGCTCCCGGCGCGTGCGCTCGCGCAGGCTGGGGTCGAGATTCGACAGCGGCTCGTCGAGCAACAACACGCGCGGCGCGGGGGCCAGGGCGCGGGCCAGGGCGACGCGCTGCTGCTGGCCGCCCGACAGCTCCTGCACCTTGCGCCGCTCGAACCCCGCCAGGTCCACGAGCGCGAGCGCCTGAGCGACCGCCTCGCCCTTCCCCTCGAGCCCGAACGCCACGTTCTCTCCGACGTCCAGGTGCGGAAACAGCGCGTAGTGCTGGAACACCATCCCGATACGGCGGCGCGCGGGCGCGAGGCCGGTGACGGTTTCGTTTTCGATCACCACATCACCCGCGTCGGGCCGCTCGAATCCAGCCAGCAGACGCAACAGCGTCGTCTTGCCGCTGCCGGAGGGCCCGAGCAACGCGAGGATCTCGCCGCGCGCGATGGCGAGCGAGACAGGGCCGATCGTGACGGTCTCGCTGAAACGGATGCGCAGCTGGTCGAGGGCGAGGAAGGACCTGCCGGACTCAGCGCCCACCCTTCCCCCTCACGTGCTCGTCCCAGTAGCGCATCCACTCCGCACCGTGCTGCGCCAGCTGGGCCCAGTCCATGTCGGCGACGACCATGTGGGCCCGGACGTCGCGAACCCATTGGGGCAGCGAGTCGGCCGCGAGGTCGGTGCGGGCCGGCAGGCGGTAGACCTCGCGCGCCGTGAGCAGCTGGACGGCGGGGCTTCCCACCCACTCAATGAACGCGCGCGCCGCGGCGCCGTGCGACGCGTGGCGAATCACCCCGATCGCGTCCTCGATGGCGGGCGTTCCGCTCTTGGGAAACCGGTAGCCCAAGGGCAGCCCGTCCCGCTTGTTGAGCTGGATGTCGGGAAGGTCCCAGATCGTAACCAGCCCTTCCTGGCGCACGATCTTCTGGTCGAGCAGCGGCCCATTGAGCACATACTCCTTCGTCTGCGCATCGAGGCGGCGCAGCCACGCGAACCCGGCCGCGGTGTCGCCCGTCTGCTTGATGCCGCGCTCGATGATCATCCCCCATACGGCGCGCATCGTGCCGGAGGCGATCGGGTCGCGAATCAGAATCTTGCCCTTCCATTTGGGATCGAGCAGCTCGTCCCAATCCTGCGGCGCTTGATCGGCCGGAACTGCCTGCTCGGCGTACACGATCACCGCCGGCGTTTCGTAGGCTGAGAAGTAGAGATCGCCGGGACCCCGCCCCGCCGGCGAGATCGCGTCGGCCCAGGACGGACGGAACGGCTCGAGCAGCGAATCCTTCGCCCCCAAGGCGAAAATCGTCGCTGGCCCGCCAAACCACACGTCGCCCTGCGGATTGGCGCGCTCAGAGCGAACCCGGTCGTACACTTCCTGCGAGCCCATGTCGAGCCAGCGCACGTCGATGTCGGGGTGCAGGGCCTCAAACCGGGTCTCGAGCAACGTCAGGAGATCGCGTCCGTGAGGGGTGTAGATGACGAGCGGCGTTCGGTTCCCCCGCCCGCAGGCGGTAAGGAGGCAAGCGAGCAGAACGCCGGCCCGCAGCGGGTGGTGATGTGCGCGGTGCGTAGTGCGCGGTATTCTCCGCTGATATCCCGCCTCCGTCTCCGTCGGCTGGCTCTGAGCCTGAAAATACCGCGCACCGCCCACGGCGTACCTACGGAACATGGCTCTGCTTCAATCCCAGCAGATTCGCAAACAACCGATACGCCCCGACGACGCCGGCCGGCAGCTCCCGGAAGAAGCTGAGCCCGGTGTAGACGTAGGTCCCGCGACCGAGCGGGGCAACCAGCAGTCCGCCGGCGAGCGGCGGCCCGCCGGAATCGTGCGCCTCGAGCTGCGGCACGTAGGTCGAGTCCCAATCGTGGGCGAAGTACAACCCGCGCTCCTGCACCCAACCTTCCCAGTCGGTCGGCGTGATTTCGTTCGGCGTGTGGAAGACGGGGCTCCCCGGCAGGAGCGGCGTGACGGGAGCCGTCTCATCGCTCACGCGATCGTGCGGGGCCGCGATGCTCAGCCGATAGGGCGGGAAGCCGCCCTGAACGAACTGATACTGCTGATACTGGACGACCAGCAGGCCGCCGGCCCGGGCGTAGTCGAGGACGCGTCCGTTGTTCGCCACCAGGGCTGAATTCGTTTCATAGGCTCGACTGCCGATCACGATGGCATCGTAGCGCGACAGGTCGGCGCGCTCCAGTGAGTCGGCATCGAGCAGGACGACCGGCACGCCGACCTCCGCCAGCGCTTCGGGCACGCGATCGGCGGCGCCGCGCACGTACCCGACGCGCGCCAGGCCCGGCAGCAGAATCTTCGCCACACGGATCTCGACGGACGACGGATGCACGGCGGGGCGCGGACGGATGTGGGGATAGTCGATGATGGCCAATGCGCCATCACTCACCCGTCCATCGACCCCGGTGGCGGTTGCCTTCAGCGTCACCGTCCCGGGACTCGGCTGGGCCGGCAGCCGCACCGTAAACGTCACGCTGCGCGTCTCATCCTCCCGTGCGAATGAGAGGGATTCGGCGGGCACCGGGGCCCACCCGGGCGGCACCGAAAGACGGGCCAGCGCCTTCGCCGCCCCGCGCGACCGGTTGGTGACCATCACGGTCACGGCACGCGTCGTTCCGGTGGCGCCGTCCACCGGCCACACGATCAGCGCCGGCGTCACCGCGACCTCGAACGGTTGGGTCACCAGAACCGGCCGCCGGATCTCCCCCACCGCCTGGTCGCGATACCGATACACGATCTCACGCGTGAGCGTGACCGGGGCGCCGGCGATCGTGCAGTGCACCCGCGCCACGAGGGGCGGCGGCTCGAACGGGAGGCCGCGGACCTGGGCCGGAACCCCGCTCCAGTCGTAGAGCGCCCCGTGCAAGGGACGACGCAGAAAGTACGCCTGGGACCGGGGGGCGTCTGAAGCCACGGTGACGCCGAAGCGGCGCACCACGAGGGCGTTCGGAGGCGCCACGGCGCTTTGCGCCTCGAGCCGCTCGGTTTGCCAGCCGTCCGGCGTGACAAGGTCGACCGCCTCGATCGGGACCGGGTCGCCGCTCGTGTTCCACACGCTCACTTCCACTTGCAGCCGCTGACCCGCCGTCACGATGCCGTCATCGGCGATGCCGTCGACGATCACGCCCGAAGCTTCCGCCAGCGCCTGCTCCAGGATCGCGCGCTGCTCCTCGTCGTCCGGACCGAGGGTCGCGAGCGCGCGCGCCAGGAGGGGCGCGATGCGCGCCGGCGCGAACGGATTGAGCGCGGCACGCGCCGAATCGATCAGTGCGCGGAACCGTTCATGACCGTGCCAGATCGTATCGACGCCGGCGAACAGGCCCGCCGCGGTCCCCGCGTTCGATTCGATCAGGGACAGGCGGGTCGACGCGGGTCCGAGCCGCTGCAGCATCCCGAAGTCCTGCGTGCGATGGTGGCTGCGGGCGGCCATGGCGATCTGGTAGTAGGACTGGCCGAGCACCGGGTCGAGCGACCCGGTCGGAATAGTGAGCGTCGTGGCGGCGGTGTCGAAATTGGTCGAGCGATACAGCTTGACCGGTCCACCGGCGGAATCCCGCAACCAGGTGAACGCCTGACGCGCGAGTATCCCGGCGACCTGATGCTGCCCGTGCCCGTCGGCCGGCGTGCCGGAAAAGACCGAGACGATGATCTGCGGCCGAAACCGGCGGATCACGTCGAGCACGTCGGTGAGCAGCGAATCCCGGGGCCAGAAGCGGAAGGACTCGTCGGCGGACTTGGAGAAGCCGAAGTCGTACGCGCGGGTGAAGAACTGGTGCGCCCCGTCCACCGAGCGCGCGCCGAGCAGCTCCTCGGTGCGGATCAGGCCAAGCTCGGGTCCCAGCTCGGGGCCGATGAGATTCTGGCCCCCCTCTCCGCGGTTGAGCGCCAGATATGCCGCTTGTGCCCCGAGCCCGCGCGACACCCACGTGAGCAGCTGGGAGTCTTCGTCGTCGGGATGCGCGCCGATGACCAAGACGCGTTTCCAGGCGCCGAGCTGCTCGAGTGCGTTCGCCAACGCCGCGACGCCGCCGGTGCCGGCGGGCCCGAGTTGTTGGGCCCGCCCGGTGCCGGCGGCGCCGAGACAGAGAGCCGCGAAGGCCGCGAGCGCGCGTCGCACTATTGGGAAAGATACACGGTGCCACCCTTCATAACGAACTTCACCCGCTGCAGTTCCGTGATGTCCCGCAGCGGATCACCGGCCGTCGCCACGATGTCCGCGAATTGTCCGGGGGCGATCGTTCCGAAATTGTCCTGCTGCCCGAGCAGCTCGGCGGCGAGCGACGTGCCGGATTTGATCGCCTGCATCGGCGTCATGCCGTATTGCACGTAGTACTCGAATTCCTTTGCCTGGTTGATCTCGGTCCAGGGGAAGCCGCCGACGTCGGTCCCCATGACGATCTTGACGCCCTTTTTCACGGCGCGCCCGAACGCCGCGCGTTGGTGGTCCACCATCGGCCCCCAGATGCCCCCGCGCGGACCAGCGACGTACAGCGCCACGGTCACCGTCGGCACCCAGTAGGCCCCCTGGCGCACCATGACGTCCATCAGCGAATCCGTCATCCCGTCGCCGTGCTCGATCGAGTTCACGCCGGCCCGCAGCGCGGCGGCGATGCCGTCCGCGCCGATCGAGTGGGCGGCGACGCGGCGGCCTAGCCGGTGAGCTTCGTCCACGATCGCCTTCGCTTCGTCGTCGGTGAAATTGACCCAGCTGCGCAGGATGGAGTCGGGCGTGAAGTAATAGCGCCGGTCAGAGTAAAACTTGATCCAGTCGGCGCCGTGGCCCACCTGTTCGCGCACGGCGCGGCGCGCCCCGTCCACGCCGTCGACCGGCTGCACGCCGTGCGGCAGCTCGAGCTCCCAGTTCTGCGACAGGATCGGGTACATGGCGGTGGGCGCCATGGCCCGGGTCGAGGCGAAGATGCGCGGCCCGGGCACCTCGCCGCGGTTCACCGCCAGCTTCACGTCCACGTCGGCGTACATCGCTCCTTCGGTCTCGACGTCGCGGATCGCCGTGAACCCGTGCTCCAGCGACAGTCTGGCGTTGCGGGCGGCCAGGATCGCGCGATACGCTGTCGACTGATACAGCAGCTGCACATCGTAGGCCGCGCTCGTGGAATCGCCCTGCAGCAGGAGATGCGTGTGGGTGTCGATGAGCCCCGGCAGCACGGTCATCTGCGACAGGTCGATGACCCGCGCCCCGCCGGCCTGCGCCTGGATCTGCGCCACGGGACCCACGGCCTGGATCCGATCGCCGACGATCAGGATCCCCATGTTCGGCTGGGCCTGGTCGGCTCGGCCGTCGATCAGGCGGCTGGCCTTTATGAAGATCCGCTGTGGTGGCGGATTCTGAGCCGCCAGAGCCATCGGGACTGCGAGGAAGAGCGGAAGGATGAGCCAACGCATCGCAAATGCTCCGGGATGAGGGCCACGCAAATCTAGACCATCCTCCCGGGGAGCGGTAAGCTTTATGGGCACCGTACGCGACCCCGCTGGTTTCCGCAGGAGGGCGAATGCCGATTCGGGTCCAGTGTGATTGCGGAACTTCCTACGAGCTGAAGGACGAGTTCGCCGGGCGGCTCGTGAAGTGCCCACAGTGCGGACGGGAGAACCGCGTGGCCGGGCGGCCGGCGGCCCCGACGAGCGAGACGGCCTTGGACCCCGCCTTTGCCCGCGATGTGTTCCTGCTGCGACAGCAGATCCTGAAGATCTCGGAGAAGTACGATGTCTGCGACGAGCAGGGCAACAAGATCGTCTTCGTCGAACGGCCGGCCCATTTCCTCCAGAACCTCGGAGCGATCCTGGTCGGCGCCATCGCTGGAACCTTGGTCGCCGTCGGCTTCGCGCAGTTGGCCGAATTGACCAAGGGGACGGTGCTCGAGTCGGTGTTCATCATTCTGGCCGTCGTCGGATTCCTTGCAGCCATGTTCGCCCTCGCGATCGGACTCTCGGCGAAACGGCACGTGACCTTTTATCGCGACCAGACCAAGCGGGAGAAACTCCTCGACATCCTGCAGGACAAGAAGTGGCAGCCGATCACCGCCACCTACACCGTGCGCGATGCCGTGGGGAGCACCCTTGCCCTGCTCGGGAAGAACTATCTGTACAACATCGTGCGCAAGCGCTGGTACGTGCGCGCTCCCGACGGCACCGTGCTGTACCTGGCCAAAGAGGATTCCGTCATTCTTTCCTTGCTCAGACGCATCCTCGGTCCGTTGTTCGGCGTGCTCCGCACCAATTTCATTTTCGTCCGTCCGGAGCGCGATGAAGTCGTCGGGGAGTTCAACCGGAAACTCACGATCCTCGATCGCTATTCGCTCGACTTGAAGGCCGACCCCCAGCGCACCTTCGACCGCCGTGTGGCCCTGGCCCTCGGCGTCATGCTGGATACAGGCGAGCGGCGGTGAGCACGGGGGCGTCACGGCCACCGGGCGACGGCCACCCCCGAACCGAAGAACCGATCCTCATCACGCCGTCGATGCTGGCCGCGCCACCGCGGCGTGGGCCCGTCGACTTCGAGCGCGGAATGTCGTTCGCGCCGGTCCTCACGCTCGTACTGATCGCCGCCAACATCGTGATGTTCGTTTGGGAGCTGGCCACCAGCGCCCTCGCCGACCGGGACACGATCGTCGCCGCCGGGGCGCTGGTGCAGGTGGAGGTCCGGTCGGGTGAGGTGTGGCGCTTCGTCACCTCGATGTTCCTCCACGGCGGGGTAGATCATCTCGTCGGCAACATGATCGTGCTGTACATCGTCGGAATGGCGTGTGAGCATGCCCTCGGCCTGGCCCAGACCGCTCTGGTGTACTTTGCCGCCGGGTTCTCGGGCTCGATCCTCTCCCTGCTGCTGCGCCCCGGACCGTCCGTGGGAGCCTCCGGCGCCATCTTCGGCCTGCTCGCCTCAGTGATCGTGGTGCTGTACCGGTATCGGGACCGGTTCCATCTGCGGGACAAGCGGATCGGCTTGGTGCTGGCTGTGTGGGCGGCCTACCAGATCTTGACCGGCTTGGCGACCCCCTGGATCGATAACCTCGCCCATCTGGGCGGCTTCGCCGGCGGGGCCCTGGCCACCGTGGCCATGACGCCGCGGCTCCTTGGGGACCCTGGAGAGATAGGAGGCTTATAGATTAGGGGTATGACCACCGCCACCGAGCGCAAACCAGCACCCGCCGTCAGCGCCGACGAAGCCCGCGCGGTCGCCGAGGCGGCCCGCGAAGAGCATTGGACGGCGCCCAGCTTCGTCCGGGATCTCTTCCTGGGCAAGCTGCGGATGGATCTCATCCATCCCTACCCCCTTCAGGATCCGGCCGAAGCCGAGCGGGCGCGGCCGTTCCTCGAACAGTTGGGGCGATTGCTGACCACGGTGGACTCCGACCGGATCGACCGGGAGGGCGAGATTCCTCCCGCCATCGTCCAGGGGCTGAAGGACATCGGCGCCTTCGGGATCAAGATCCCGCGTGAGTACGGCGGACTCGGCCTGTCGCAGCTCTCGTACATGAAGGCGATCGAGCTGGTGTCGTCGGTCGACGGATCGATCACGGCGCTGCTGTCGGCGCACCAGTCCATCGGCGTCCCGCAGCCGCTCAAGATGTTCGGCAGCGAGGCGCAGAAGAAGAAGTTCTTCCCCCGCCTGGCCAAGGGGGCCGTGTCGGCCTTCGCGCTCACCGAGCCGAACGTCGGCTCCGACCCGGCCGCCATGGAAACCACCGCCGTGCCCTCACCCGACGGCCAGGCGTGGATCCTGAACGGCGAGAAGCTGTGGTGCACCAACGGTACCATCGCCGAGCTGATGGTGGTGATGGCGCGCACGCCGTCCAAGGTCGTGGACGGGAAGGAAAAGCGGCAGATCACCGCCTTCATCGTCGAGGCCAACTGGCCCGGGGTGAAGGTCGAGCACCGCTCTCATTTCATGGGGCTGAAGGCGATCTACAACGGTGTCATCTCGTTCACGAACGTCCGCGTGCCCAAGGAGAACATCCTGTGGGCCGAGGGAAAAGGCCTGAAGCTCGCACTGATCACCTTGAACACTGGCCGACTGACACTGCCCATTTCCGCCGCCGCGTGCGGCAAGCGGTGCCTCGAGATCTCGCGCCACTGGGCCAACGAGCGGGTGCAATGGGGCCGCAAGATCGGCCAGCACGACGCCGTGGCGCAGATGATCTGCACCATGGCGGCCAATACGTTGGCGATGGAGGCGGTGGCGGAGCTGTGCGGTGCACTCGCCGACCGGGGCGAGTCCGACATCCGGCTCGAGGCGGCGATCGCGAAGCTGTACAATTCGGAAGCGGGCTGGCGCATCATCGACGACACCGTGCAGGTGCGCGGCGGCCGGGGCTACGAGACGGCCGACAGCCTGCGCGCCCGGGGCGAGAAGCCCGTGCCCGTCGAGCGCATCATGCGCGACTTCCGCATCAATCTGATCTTCGAGGGCAGCTCCGAAATCATGCACCTGTTCATCGCCCGTGAGGCCGTGGACAAGCACCTGCAGGTCGCGGGCGACGTCGTGATGCCGGGCAAGGCGCTGGGGCAGCGGCTGGCCGGCCTGGCGCGCTCGGCGCTGTTCTACGGCTGGTGGTACCCCTCACGCTGGATCGGCTGGGGCTTCTGGCCGAAGTACGGAGCGTTCGGACCGCTCGCCACGCATGTGCGGTTCATCGAGCGCTCGGCCCGTCGTCTCGCCCGTGGCGTGTTCCACGCGATGGTTCGCTTCGGTCCCAAGCTCGAGCTGCGCCAGGGTGTGCTGTTCCGTCTGGTCGACGTCGGCGCGGAGCTCTTCGCCATGGCTTCAACCTGCTCCCGCGCCGCCCGACTGCTTCGGGACGACCCCACGACGGGCGCACACGCGATGCGCGTCGCCGACGTATTCTGCCGTCAGGCCCGCGGTCGCGTGCAGTCGAAATTCCACGGCCTGTGGCGCAACGAGGACGTGCCGACGTATCGCGTGGCCCAAGAGGTGCTCAAGGGGGAGCACGCGTGGCTGGAACAAGGGATGGTGCCTGTCAACTACAACGCGTGAACGGTTGGAAGGTTGGAAAGTTGGAAGGTTGGAAGGTGAATTCAACGGAACATTGCTTCGTGGCGTCTAGCCGACTCATGCAAGCCCCAGGTGAGCTTGCCCGCAATACTTCTCAGCTCCTCCAACTCCGCGAATTGTTTCGCTGATAAGTAGGACAGTTCCTTCGATAGCAGGATCTGATAGCACAACTCCGCGAGCGAACCAAGGGCGATATCGAGGTAGCGTCGCAACGCTCGCGCTCCGCGCTTGGCGCTCCCCTCGGCGATATTCGAAGCAGTGGACACCGCGGCTCGACGCATCTGAACCACAAGTCCATAGCGTTCGGTATCTGGGAAACTCGAAGTCACGCGGTAGGTCGCAATGGCAAGCACGTGACACGCCCGCCACGCGTCGAGACGCTCATAAGGCATCATCGTACGATGGTGTGGATTCTACCGACAAACCGCCAATTCAAAACCACTCAAGACACAACGAAACCACGCGAACTGCGTCACCTTCCAACTTTCCAACCTTCATCACCTTCCACCCTTCCAACCTTCCATCCTGCATCATGCCGCCTGGTGCGCAATCATGATGCTCTTCAGCCGCTCCGGACTGTCCCCCGACGCGTCCCCGTAGGGTGAGGGGTGCTGTTTATCGTCCGGCAGCACGTTGGGACAGATGAATTCATATCCGCGGGCCCGGATTCGCTCCGCGGCCGTGACGCTCGCGACCGGCGTGGCGATCGCGATCCGCTTCCCGCCCAATTCGGTGACGGCGCGCGCCGCGGCCAGCATCTTCCACGGAAACAGCACCTGGCCGTCCACGATGATCAGCTGGCGATCCTCGAACTTCTTGATCGGCCGCTGCGTGCGGTACAGCACCAGGTCGCGACGCACCCGGGCGCGCGATTCCTCGATCGCCGACTCGAGCTTCTCCACCAGGTTCATCCCCGGCTGGAAATCCGGGTCCATCTCCGCCCGGCCGGCGAACTCCGCCATCGCCCCGATCGGGGCCAGATTGGCGCCAAGCCGGATGAAGGAAGCGACCAGCACGTCGAAGCTGGCCCCCATGGCTTTCGAGGCGTTGGCCGCGATCTCCACCCCTTCGGGCGTCACACCCAGCAGCAGGCAGGAGACGTATCCCTGGGACGCCAGAAGCTGCCCCAACGCGGCGCCTGCGGCGGACCGGGTGGGATAGAGGCTGCTGCGGGGTGGCGTGGGCACGATCTCAAAATAAGGGGATTGAGCGTTGAGAACAGAGGAACCATCTTCCCCCGCCCCCTTTTACGAGGCCTCATGCGGTTCTGGTTGCTCATCCCGGTCATGGTATCCGCCCTCGTTCCAACCGGACTCGCGGCCCAGCGGCGCTCGGCACCGAGCCCCGTTCTGGCCGCCCGGCCTCTCGACACGTTGGTCTATCGGTCGCTCAAGTTCCGCGCGGTCGGCCCGGCCACCATGGGGGGGCGCATGTCCGCGTTCGCAGTGCGGGAGAACAACCCCGCCGTAATCTTCGCCGGCGCCGGTACCGGTGGCCTCTTCAAGACCACCAACAACGGCACGACCTGGTCGGCCGTGTTCGAGGATCAACCGGTGGCGTCGATCGGCGCCGTTGCCACGTCGCCACGCGACTCGAACCTCGTGTGGGTCGGAACCGGCGAGGGCAACGGGCGCAACAGCTCGTCCTGGGGGAACGGCGTCTACAAGTCCAGCGACGGGGGCAGCAAGTGGACGCACGTCGGGCTCGACAACTCACACGACATCCCCGCGCTGGTGATCGACCCGCGCAACGATTCCACCGTCTGGGTCGCGGTCCTGGGGCACCTCTGGGGCAGGAACCCCGAGCGCGGCGTTTACAAAACCGCCGACGGCGGCAAGACGTGGACGGCCGTGCTGCAGCTGGGCGACTCGGTCGGGGCGATCGACCTCGTGCTCGATCCCGCCAACCCGGATGTCGCCTACGCCGCCATGTACCAGCGGCTACGCGCGCCGTACTCGATGCGGAGCGGCGGGCCGGTGGGCGGCATCTACAAGACCACCGACGGCGGGAAGACCTGGACCAAGCTCACGGACGGCCTCCCCGCCCAGACCGGGCGCATCGGACTGGACCTCTACCGCAAGAACTCGCAGGTGGTCTACGCGGTGATCGAGTCCGATCTCGGCGGCCCCAGGGACATCGACGATGTCCGCAGCCGCGCCGGCGGGGTGTTCCGCTCCGACGACGGCGGCGCGCACTGGCGCCGGCTCTCCAACCTCGCGCCGCGCGCGTTTTACTTCGCCAAGGTTCGCGTCGACCCGACCAACGACGCGCACGTCTACATCCTCGGCTTCGGGCTCGACGTGTCCGACGACAGCGGCCACAGCTTCCGCCACGATGGCGCCGAGAAGATCCACGGCGATCTGCACACGCTGTGGATCGATCCGGCGAATCCGAGCCACCTGATCCTCGGCACCGACGGCGGTATCTATTTCAGCTGGGACCGGAGCAAGACCTGGGACTTCGTCAACAACGTCGCCACCGGGGAGTTCTACGAGGTCACCTACGACTACCGCACGCCGTACCGAATCTGCGGCGGCCTGCAGGACAACGGGAGCTGGTGCGGGCCGAGCCGGAAGCGTGCCGAGGACGGCATCGCGAACGGTGACTGGTTCCGGGTGGGGGATTGCGACGGCTATTACGTGCAGGTCGATTCGACCGACCCCGACATCGTGTACGCCGAGTGTCAGGGCGGGTACGCGTTCCGGGTGAATCTGCGGAACGGGGCGAGCACGGCGATCAAACCGGTGCCCAAAGAAGGCACGCCGACGTTCCGGTTCAACTGGGACACGCCGTTCGCCATCTCCCACTTCGACCCGAGCGTGCTGTACATGGGCGGGAATCAACTGTTCCGGCTGACGGCGCGCGGCGATCGCTGGGAGATCATCTCCCCCGATCTCTCGACCATGAACCCGCTGACGATGACGACCACGGGCTCCAGCGCCGAGACCTACAACACGATCGTCGCGCTGTCCGAGTCGCCGCTCTCGCCCCGCATCCTCTGGGTCGGAACCGACGACGGCAATATCCAGCTGACGCGAGACGGCGGCGCCAGCTGGACCAACGTCGCCGCGGCCCTGAAGGGTCTGCCGAAGGCAAACCTGTACGTCGCGCGCGTCGAGGCCTCGCATTTTGATTCCGCCACGGCCTACGTGGCCATCGACGGGCATCGCAGCGACGTGTTCCAGCCGCTCGTCTTCGTCACGACGGACTTCGGGCGCACCTGGACGTCGATCAGCGGCAACCTGCCCACCGATGCTCCGGTGAAATCGCTGCGCGAGGACCCGCGGAACAAGAACCTGCTGTTCGTGGGAACGGAGCACGCCCTGTTCTTTTCGATCGACCGCGGCACGAGCTGGAATCGCCTCAAGAGCGGCCTGCCCACGGTGGCCTACGACGACATCGCCATCCACCCACGGGATCGGGACCTGATCGTCGGTACCCACGGCCGCAGCATCTACGTGCTCGATCAGATCATCGCGCTGGAGGAGCTGACACCGGCCATTCTCGACTCCACCGCGCATCTCTTCACCACGCGGCCGGTGCAGCCGTTCTGGAAGCTCGGCGAGTCCGGGCTGTGGGGCCATCGCCCCTATCAGGCCGCAAACCCGCCCGCCGGGGCCTACATCGACTACTACCTCAAGTCTTACGCGCTGGACGAGGTGTCGATCACGATCGCGGACAGCGCGGGTCACGAGGTGGCGAAGCTCACGGGAAGCCGCGATCCAGGCCTGAACCGCGTGGTGTGGGACCTGCAGCCCAAGGAATCGATTCGGACCGCCGGTCCCGGGGACCCGACGGAGTACGTCGCACCGGGTGCCTACACGATCACGCTCAGCGCGGCCGGAAAGACGCTCAAGACGACGCTGCAGGTGGTGGCGCCGGAGCGATAGACTTTGGGAGACGGGAGGGACAATGTCCTTCCGTCTCCTCCCCCCGTTATCTTCTCACGATTCACACTTCCCGGACCCGTCATGCCCACTGAATCTCTCACCATCGTCGACAACCGCACCGGTAAGACCTACGAGCTCCCGATCCAGGACGGGACGGTGCGGGCCGCCGATCTGCGACAGATCCAGGCCGGCCCGGACGACTTCGGCCTGATGAGTTACGATCCGGCCTTCATGAACACCGCGTCCTGCCGCAGCGCCATCACCTACATCGACGGCGACAAGGGGATCCTGCGTTACCGCGGCTACCCGATCGAGGAGCTCGCCGAGAAGAGCAACTTCCTCGAGACGGCGTACCTGCTGCTGCATGGAGAGCTGCCCTCCCCGCATGCATTGGACGAGTGGGTGCACGGGGTTACGCATCACACCATGATCCACGAGAACATCAAGAAGTTCATCGATGGGTTCCACTACGACGCACACCCGATGGGGATTTTCGTGAGCGCCGTATCGGCGCTCTCGACCTTCTACCCGGAGGCCAAGCGAATTGCGGACGAGGCCTCGAGGCGCAACCAAATCTTCCGGCTGATTGCGAAGACGCCGACGCTCGCGGCGTTCGCTTACCGGCACCGCGTGGGCATGCCCTACGCCTATCCGGACAACGAACTCTCCTATGCCGGAAACTTCCTGAACATGATGTTCAAGGCGACGGAGGTGCAGTACAAGCCGCACCCGGTGCTGGAGAAGGCGCTCGACGTGCTGTTCATCCTGCACGCCGATCACGAGCAGAACTGCTCCACCAGCGCGATGCGAGGCGTCGGCTCCGCTCACGCCGATCCCTACTCATCCATGGCGGCGGCGGCCGCGGCCCTGTACGGCCCGCTGCACGGCGGCGCCAACGAGGAAGTGCTGCGCATGCTGCGCGAGATCGGGGCGAAGGACAAGGCGGCGGCCTACATCGAGCGGGTCAAGCGGGGTGAGGTCAAGCTGATGGGGTTCGGCCACCGCATCTACAAGAACTACGATCCACGCGCCCGCATCATCAAGCGCGTCGCCGACGAGGTGTTCCAAGTCACGGGCAAGAACCCGCTCATCGACCTCGCCCTGGAGCTGGAGCGCATTGCGCTCCAGGACGAGTACTTCGTGTCGCGCAAGCTGTACCCGAACGTCGACTTCTATTCCGGCATCATTTACGAGGCGATGCGCTTCCCGGTCGACATGTTCCCGGTGCTGTTCGCCATCGGGCGCACGCCCGGATGGCTCGCACAGTGGCAGGAAATGCTGACGGACAAGGAGCAGAAGATCGCGCGGCCGCGGCAGGTTTACATCGGGGCGCCGGTGCGGGAGTACGTGCCGATCGAAAAGCGATAAGACGTAAAGAAACAGCGTGGAGTTGGCGGCGTATGGAAAAGGCGTGCGTGACCATACGCCTTTCTCCTTACGACGTCGCCCCCTACGACTTTTCCCTACGCAGTTGTCTTATCTCCGCCGCCGCCCCCCACTCCGGCCCCGCACCGTCAACGACGGCTTCGGCACGGCAAGCGTGGCATGCTTCGGCTGGAGCGGTGGCACCGACGGCTCGAAGCCGGGGATGATCTCCCGCGGGAACACCTGCCCCACCAGCTTCTCGATGTCGCCCATGAGCAGCCACTCGTCGGGCGAGAGCAGCGTGAGCGCGAGGCCGCGAGCGCCGGCCCGGGCCGTGCGGCCCACGCGGTGCACGTACACCTCGGCGTCGTTCGGCACGTCGAAGTTGACGACCATCCGAATCCCGTCCACGTCGATCCCGCGCGCCGCGATGTCGGTCGCGACGAGGATCTCGGCCGTCCCCGCCCGGAACGCGTCCAGCGTGCGGGTGCGGTGGCTCTGGGCCTTGTCGCCGTGAATGGCGCTGGCTGCGATGCCGGCCCGGCGCAGGAACGTCACCAGCTTGTCGGCACCGTACTTGGTGCGCGTGAACACGAGCGTCTGACCCGCGGGCTTCGCCTGCAAGATCGCCGCGAGCACGTCGCGCTTCTTCAGTTTGTCGGCCGCGACGATCACGTGCTCGATCCCCTCGGCGGTCTGGGCGCGCCGCCCAATCTCGACCGACGCGTGACCGGACAGCGCTCGCCGGGCGAGCGCATCGACCTCGGCCGAGATGGTGGCCGAGAAGAGCAGGGTCTGACGCTCCTCGGGGAGCGCCCGTAAAATGCGGCCCACGTCGGGTGCGAAGCCCATATCGAGCATCCGATCGGCCTCGTCCAGCACGAGCACCTCGAGATGCGAATAGTCCACGTGGCCGCGCTCCATATGGTCGAGCAGCCGGCCGGGTGTCGCGGCGACGATGTCCGCGCCGCGCGCCAGCGCTTTGGTCTGCGGCTCCATGCCGACGCCGCCGTAGACGGCCGCAGCGCTGACCGATAGGTGGCGCCCGTAAACGCGCGCCATCTGCAGCACCTGCTCGGCGAGCTCGCGCGTCGGGACGAGAATCAACGCCCGGAGGGCGTGGGCGCGCTTCCCGGCGGCCAGCCGTTGCAGGATCGGCAGCAGGTACGCCGCGGTCTTTCCCGTGCCCGTCTGGGCGGAGCCGATGAGGTCGCGGCCGGCCAGAGCGAGGGGGATGGTTTCCAGCTGGATAGGGGTGGGGCGCTCGTATCCTTCTTCAAATACGGCGCGGACGAGTTCGGGGGCTAACCCGAGAGAGGCAAAGGGCATGTGAATCCTTATGCGATGACTGCGTAGCGGGGAAAAACGTATGGGGCTACACCGTAGGGAGGACAGCGTACGTCTCTTCCGTACACAGTTACCCCCACGCTTTTCTCTCTACGCCTTCGTTTTTGAACCTAGGGATGAGCCTACAGATGTGAGGCCCGCTCCTGAGCGGGACCGTCCTACGGAAGGATGCCAGCTCGCGGTTCTTTCGACTGCGAGTGGAAGGCTAACTACGTCGAGGGAATACGTCAAGGAACGGCGTCGAGAAGAGGCGTCGAGACGTTCTCCTCGACGCATTTCCTTTCGACGCCTCTCCTCGATGTCGTTACTTGACGCCGTTCGGCTCCCCTCCCCACCACCACATCGCCGGGAGCGCGCGCGACCTCGGCCACACCTCGTTCAGCGTCTCGCCCTCGTACAACCGGCCGTTCTTCATCACGTAGCGGATCGTGTTGCTGTTGTGGATGTCCTCCAGCGGATTGGCATCGAGCACGACGAGATCGGCGTACTTCCCCGGCTCGAGCGAGCCGAGGTCGGTGTCCATCCCGATGGCGCGCGCGCCGTCGATCGTGCCGATCCGGATCACCTCGAGTGGTGTGAGGCCGCCCGTGCTCATCGCCCACAGCTCCCAGTGACACCCGATGCCGTCCATCTCGCCGTGGCACCCCATGCCCACGTTGCCACCCGCGCGGAGGATCGTTCCCGCCGAGGCGGCGATACGATTGAAGACGTACTGGTCGTCGCGGAACCACGCCCGGCGCTCGAAGCGCTCGTCCAACACGTCGTGCGGGACAAAGCGCCGCATCTTGGCGTCGCCGTGCCCGTTGTAGTGCTCGAAGAAATAGTCTTCACCGAACGGCCCGCCGTAGTTGACCAGCAGCGTCGGCGTGTAGGTGATGCCCGACTGGGCCGTCAACTGCACCGCGTCCTGGTACAAGGGCATCAACGGATAGCTGTGCTCGTGCCCAGGGTATCCGTCCAGCATCTCGGTCAGGTTCATCTTGAAATCGAGCCCGCCTTCGGTGGTGGGCATCAGGCCCAGCTCCCGGGCCGCCATGATCACCCACTGCCGCTGCTTGCGATTCCCCACCATGTACTGCTTGATCGTGTGAGTGTGGTAGAACTCGCTGTAGCGTCGCAGCGTATTCCGCGCGTCGTCCAGGCTCTGGAAGTTCTCGTCCCAGAAGACCCCCGGCCCGGTGTGATAGAGCCGCGGGCCGATCAGCTCCCCGGCCTCGATCTGGTCGGCGTAGGTGAGCACGTCCGTCGTCGCCGTCTGGGGATCGCGCACAGTAGTTATTCCCCAGGCGACGTTGGCGAGGTACTTCCATACCTGCGTCTGATGCACGCCCCACGCCGCCCACGGGTGCGCGTGGACGTCCACCAGGCCAGGGATGATCGTCTTCCCCGTAACGTCGATGATGTGGGCGTTCGCCGGCACGCTGCCCCCGCCCTGGGGACCGACCCAGACGATCTTGTTGTCAGTGACCACCACGTCGCCGTGATCGATCACCTCGTCCCCCTTCATCGTGACGACCCGGGCCCCGCGCAAGACGACGGTGCCACGCGGAACGTCGCGGGATGTATGGATCACGACGTCGGTGCGCAGTCCTTCATAGGCCGGCAGTTTGGCGAGCGAATCGACTCGCGCCTTGGCCACCGAGTCGGGCTTCGGTTTGGTGCTGTCGGACTCCGCCTTCTTGAGCGAATCGGCCCGCACCGAATCCGTTGCCGTCTTCGCCTTCTCGGCCGAATCCGCCACGGCCGGATCCCAACGGAAAAAGCTCGCGCCGATGGACCAGATGGCGAGCTTGCCGTCGGCGCTCCAGCCGATGAAGTCGCCACCGATGCGCGTGAGCCGCTTGACGGGGAACGGCGCCGAGGACGGATCCGACACGTTGATGTTGGGCGTCTCGCCCCCGACCATGGGCAGCGTCACGCTGTACACGTTGTTGCCTTGCAAGGCGAGCACCCGATCGGTGTCGGGGCTGATGACGATCTCCGCAGCCGCGTCCGGCTCGGCGTTGGGCCCGGGATAGGTGTAACCGTTCACCTTGATGTGGGTGCGACGGTCCGTGCCGTCCCACCGCACGGAGACGAGCCCGTCGTTGCCGGCATAGTAGTAAATGCGATCGGTGTTGCGCGCGAACTGGGGACGTCCCCAGCCGTCGTAGGGCGTGATGCGCGTCGGCGCGCCACCCGCGGCGGGCACCCACACGAGATCGTAGCCCGGGCCGAAGCGCTCGTTGATGCGCGCCTGACGCGGCCCCTTCACCGCCACCACGCGCTGGCCGTCCGGAGACCAGACGGGCGTATCGAAGAACGCCGGGTCGGACACGAGACGCGCCCGCATCCGGCCGTCGGCGCGCACCTTCATCAGGGCGCCGCCCGTCGCGGACGTCCAGGTCACGTAGGCGACCCACTGTCCGTCAGGCGACCAGCCGGGCGCCTGCTCATGCACGGTGTCGTCGGTGAGCCGGCGCGGCGTGCCACCCGGGAGATCCAGGACGTACAGCTTGTCGAGCGCGCTGAACACGATGCGTTTGCCGTCGGGTGAGAGCTTCGTGTCGCGGATCTGCCGGACCTGCACCGCGCCGGTGTCCACGTGGTTCACGAAACGCACCAGCGGCCCCAGGCGCTGCTCCACGTGGGCCGTGAACGGAACCGGCGTGGCCTGGCCCGAAGCGATATCGATACGCCAGATCTTGCCGCCGTACGAAGTGATCAGCGCCTTGGAATCCGGGGTGAACGCGCTCCCGGGCTCGAGGTCACGCGTGAAGCGCGATTCCTGGTCGTCGCGGGTGACGGGATAGGCGAGCCATTTCTCGTCGCCGGTCGCGAGGTTGCGGAGCCGCAGTCCGGTTTCGGTGTCGTAGCGCGTGGCGTACACCAGCCATTTCCCGTCCGGCGACGGAATGGGCCGCATCGCACTGCCGTACAGGTCGGTCTGCTCGAAGATCTTGCCCGTCTGGCGGTCGTAGATCGCCACCTGCCACAACGGGAAATTCAGATCGTAGCCGAAGCCGCCACGGTGGCGGGATACCCACACGTACCGTGGGTCGGCGCCGAACGCCGCGCCCAGGGTGTTCCAGCCGGGGCCACGGAACGGGCCGCTTCCCGGGCCGCCCGCCGCCGCCTTGATCATCGCCGTCCCCGATCCGCCATCCTTGTGGTACAGCCACAGCTCGTACACGCTGCCCAGCACGCCCGTCGTGCGTGACGCGACGATGTAGTTGCCGTCGGGAGTCCACTCGGGACTCGCGTACAGGTTGTTCCCGCCCTTGGTGAGCGTCTTCGGGCTCTTCCCGTCCGTGTCACAAGTCCAGATTTGCTCGGAGCCCGATCGATCCGAAAGGAACACGAGGTGTTTGCCGTCGGGCGAATAGCGCGGCTGCGAGTCGAACGACGGCCCGCCCGAGATCCGAGTGGCCGTGCCGCCGGCGATCGGCATCGTGTAGAGATCGCCCAGCAGCTCGAACACGATCGTCTGACCGTCGGGGGACAGGTCGAGCGACAACCACGTCGCTTCCGAGACGTCGAACGCCACGGTGCGGGTCGGCGTGAGCGGGAGCGAGTCGTTCTTCTTGGTCGTGTCCTTGGTGCTGTCGCGACCGGTATCCGCCGCCCAATGGGTGGCCGCCAGCGCCGGGCGCGGCGTGGGCACCCGAAGCAGGGGAACGACGGCCACCAGAACCGTCGCAGTCAGCACTCGGCGCATAGGAACTCCCAGATTGGAAGAATGACGGACGAACGCAGAAACTGAAGGCGTATGGAGAAGGCGTCAAGCGAAAGGCGTATGGAAGAACCGTATGGACGTAAGCAGTGTACGGTTCCTCCCTACGTTTCAACCCCCTACGCCATTCTCCCTACGTCGTTCTCTTCGCGAGCTCTCTTCCTGAGCAACGCCGCCGTCCCCACCACCGCAATCCCCGCAAAACTGAACCACTGGATCGCGTACGACAGGTGGGGCCCGTCGTCGAGCGGCGGGGTGCGCCATCGCGCCAGCCCTGCCGGATGCGCGGCGGCGGTGTCGTCGAGCTGGATCACGATCGGCAGCACCGCATAGGGCAGCGAATCGCGCAGCCGGGCCGGATCGACATCACCCCGGTCGCGCGGCGCCAGCAGCGCAAGCCCGGCGATGGCGACGCTATCCCCTTCGCGATAGCGTGTCGCGTCGATGTGGCGGGCGTCGGCGGACGGCACCCAGCCGCGATCCACGAACACCGCCGACCCGTCGGCCAGGCGAAGCGGGGTCAAGAGCGCCACACCCGGCGCGCCATGATAGGTGCGACCCGCCCACACCCGCTCGTGCGCGTAGTCGTAAACGCCGAGCGCCGTGGCGCGCCGGTCGCGCAAGGCATCGGGGTCGAGGTGCGCCGTCGGGAGCACGACCGGCGACAGCGCGCGAGCCGCCGCGATCTCGGCGTTCCGAGCGCGTCGCTCCTGCAGCCGATGCAGCTGCCAGAACCCGAGCCGGACGAAGAGCGCGGCCAGCGACAACGCCACGGCCGCGCCGAGCAGATCGCGCCAGCGCAGCCTCACGGCCCAACCTGCACAAGTCGGAGTTTCGCCGCTCTCGGCAGCCGCTTGATCTCAGCCTCCCGCCGCAGCGCCGCCCCGCGACTCGCACGCGGCTCGCGGTATACGACGCGCACCGGCAGCCGGGAGCGCGTGTAGGCACTCCCCTTTCCCGTGCGGTGTGCCGCCAGCCGCCGCTCGAGATCGTTGGTCACACCGGTGTAGAGGGAGCCGTCACGGCAACGCAGCATGTAGACGAGCCACGCCTTTACTTTCCAACCTTCCAACCTTCCAACCTGCTTCACGCTTTTTCCAGCGCCTGCTTCAGGTCTGCGATCGTATCGTCGGGGTGTTCGATCCCCACCGACAGGCGGATCATGCGATCGGTAATGCCAGCTGCCCGCTTCGCCTCGGGCGTGACATCCGCGTGAGTCATCGAATAGGGATGCTCGGCGAGCGATTCGGTTCCGCCCAAGCTCACCGCCAGTTTGACCAGCTTGAGGGCGTTCAAGAACCGGAACGCCTCGGCCTCTCCGCCCCGCACCTCGAACGACACCATCGCGCCCGGAGCCGAGCACTGCCGGCGAAACACGGCGTACTGCGGGTCGCCTTCCTTGAGGTGTCCCAGGTAGTAGACCTTCTCGACCTTCTGGTGCCCGCCGAGAAAGTCGGCCACATAGCGGGCGTTCTTCATGGCCGAGGTCATGCGCAGCTTGAGCGTCTCCAGGCTGCGCATCAGCAGCCATCCGGTCCACGGATCGGCGAGAGTCCCGAAGAACGTGCGCAGCGCGCGCACCGGCTCGAGGACCGCCTCGCTGCCGAGCGCCGCCCCGGCGAGGAGGTCGCTATGGCCGCCGATGTATTTCGTCGCCGAATACAGCACGATGTCGGCCCCGTGCCGAAGCGGTTGCTGCCACAGCGGTCCCAGGAACGTGTTGTCCACCAGCACGAGCGGACGCGGCGTTCCCCGGCGGCGCGCGAATTCCGCGCAGGCGGCCAGATCCACCAGCGCGTTGGTCGGGTTTGCCGGGGTTTCGACGATTATGACCGACAGCCGTCCGGACGCTCGCGACTCCTGAACGACGCGCTCGAGGTCATCAGCGCTGGCGCAGGCCGACGCGCGGAACGGCACCGGCGTCACGCCGAATCCCGGCAGCACATGCTTCAGGAGGTGGTCGGTGCCACCGTAGAGTGGCGTGCTGTACACCACGATGTCCCCGGGGCGGACATACGCCATCAACGTCGTGGCGATGGCCGCCATGCCGGTATTGAACACCGTGCACGCCTCCGCTCCATCCCACAGGGCCAGCCGCTCCTCCAGGATCTCCAGATCAGGATTGTTGATGCGACTGTAGATCAGCCCGACCGACTCTGCCTCCCCCCTCTGGCGGAGCCCATAGGCGATTTCGAAGAACGCCTTGCCTTCCTCCGCCGTCTTGAACACGAACGTCGACGTCTGGAAGATCGGGACTTTGAGCGCGCCTTCCGAGAGCTCCGGCTTGTAGCCGTAGGTCATCATCAGGCTCTCGGGATGAAACGCCTTTTTCTGGCGCGCGAAGGTCTCGGAAGTCCGTTTCGATTTCGGCATGGCGTGAAACTAGCGAGCGTGCGCGGCAGGCGCCATTTTGCGCGCCGTGAGCACCACCTCCTCACCTGTTCCCGGACACCCGCTCGATCGCCGCCGGGTCCTCGCGTGGTGCCTCTACGACTTCGCGAATTCCTCCTACTCCGCCGTCATCATCGCGACGGTGTTCAGCGTCTACTTTGCCCGGGTCCTGGTCGGCAACGAGACCGGGCGCGGCGATCAGCTGTGGGGTTGGGCCGTGTCGACGTCGATGGTGATCGTGGCGCTCACCGCGCCGGTACTGGGCGCCGTCGCGGACCGCGCCGGCGTGCGCAAGCGCATGCTGGCGGCGTTCACGGGCCTCTGCATCATCTGCGTCGCCTTGTTCGGGACCATCCGGCCCGGAATGATCTGGTGGGGATTCGCGCTCGCGGTGCTGGCCAACGTCGGGTTCGAAGGCGCCCTGGTCTATTACAACGCGTACCTGCCGGACATCGCTCCACCGGAGCACCGAGGGTACGTCTCCGGACTGGGATATGGGATCGGGTACGCCGGCTCCGCGCTGGGGTTGCTGATCGCCCTGCCGCTCGTGAAAGCCGGACGCTACGATCTCACGTGGCTCACGGTTGCCCTCTTCTTCGTCCTGTTTTCCATTCCCTTGTTCCGGACCATGCCGCCGGATGCCGGAAGCGCGGTTCCCGTGCGCCGGGCGGCCCTGGACGGCGTATTGCACTTCCGGCGCTTGCTCAACGACGTGCTGGGCATGCCGGACCTGCGTCGCTTCCTCGCCGCATTCTTCATCTATATCGACGGCGTCGAGACGACGATTTTCTTCGCGAGCATCTATGCCGCGACCACACTCGGCTTCACGCCGGGACGGCTCATCTTGATGTTTCTCGCCGTCCAGCTCTCCGCCCTGGCGGGAGCCATGGCTCTGGCCCGCCCGATCGACCGCTGGGGGCCGAAGCGCGTGATCGACCTGTCGCTCGTGGTCTGGGTGGTGGTAGCGATCGCCGCGGCGCTGATCCGCACCCAGGCGGCCTTCTTCGTCCTGGCCGTGATCGCGGGCACTCAGCTGGGGACGGTTCAGGCTGCGAGTCGCGCCCTCATGGCCGGGTTGATCCCCAAAGGCAAGGAAGCGGAGATGTTCGGTTTTTATGCCGTGGTGGGCAAATCCTCGGCGGTGCTCGGGCCGATCGTGTTCGGCACGGTGTCGCACGCGCTGGGGGGAAACCAGCGCGCCGCCGTGCTGGCCGTCGGCGCATTTTTCGTCGTGGGGCTCGTGCTCCTGCAGCGCGTCAGGGCTCCAAGGTCGCCTTGATCATGATCTGGACGTTACCCTTCAGCGCCCGGGACACCGGGCAGGTATCGCGGGCCGTTTCCGCAGCCTTCAGAAACCCGGCCTGATCGAGCCCCGCCACCTTGCCCCGGACGGTGATGGCCATCGTGGTGATGGTGGGCGCGCCGTTCACGGGCTCGATGGTGCAGGCGGCGTCGGCTTCGATCCGCGTGACCGGCGTTCCCGCCTTCTCGAGATTGGCCGACAGCGCCATGGCGAGACACGAGGCCTGGGCGCCCGCGATCAGCTCCTCGGGCGTGGCGCCCTTGGCGCTCTCGAACCGAGTCTGAAAGGAATACGGCGCGGCGAAGGCGCCGCTCGACGAGCGGAAGCTTCCGTGTCCGTCCTTGAGCTTGCCTTCCCAAACCGCACTGGCCCGACTGGTCGTCATGCACTGCTCCGGAGTGTGATGGGGCAACCGCAATCTGGCGAGCCGAGGCACGAGGCGCTACGCTATCAGCCCAACTCTTGCCCCGGAGATCCGCTCATGGTCACGTCGCGTCGCAAGAAGCGCCCAGCAAAGAGGGCGAAACCGCGCCCCAAACGCCGCAAGCCGGAAACCCTGCGTACCCGGGCCATTACCCCCTCGTTCACGGTGAACGATCTGCACCGCAGCATCGCCTGGTACGAAGGCGTCCTCGGATTCGTGATCGCGGACCGCTGGGAGATGGGCGGCACGCTCATGGGGGTCGAGTTGAAAGCCGGCGCCACACGACTCATGATCGGTCAGGATGACTTCGCCAAGGGCCGCGACCGCCAGAAGGGAGTGGGCATGCGCCTGTATCTGGACACGACCCAGGACCTCGATCGTCTGGCGGGGGACATTACAGCCCGCGGTGGCGTGCTCGCCGCGCCCCCGAAGGTGCAGTCCTGGGGCGACAAGACCTTCGACGTCACCGACCCCGACGGGTTCCATCTGACGTTCGTGCGGCGCAAGCGCTGACGCATGGATCGGGCGCTCGTGCTGCGTGCGCTCGCGGACACGCTCGTGCCCGGGAGCGAGGTCGTCCGCCTGGCCGACCACATGGACGAGACCATCGCGTCCCTGCCTCACCGGGCCGACCGGGAGGAGCTGACGCGACTGCTGGGACTGCTGGAGAGCCGGACCGTCAACGCCCTGCTCGCCGGCATCCCGCGTCCGTTCACCGCGATGTCGACGGCGGAGCGCGAGCGCTTCCTGCGCGGGTGGGCCACGAGCCGGCTGCCGCTGCGTCGCAAGGCGTTCCAGGCGCTGAAGCGGATGGCGACGGTCATCTACTACACGGCCCGCGACGCGAGCGGCCGGTCCAATCCGTCCTGGCCACGCCTCGGCTACCCCGGGCCGCTCGGGCCGCCCCCCGCGACGCCGAAGCGCCTCCGCCCGCTCGAGATCACGCAGGATGAGACGCTCCAGTGCGACGTGGTGGTCGTCGGCTCGGGCGCGGGCGGAGGCGTCGTCGCGGGCGAGCTCGCGGCGCGCGGGCTGGACGTCGTGGTGCTCGAGCGCGGCGGCTACTACAACGAGTCGGACTTCACGCAGTATGAAGGGGAGATGCTGGCCCGGTTGTACGACGCGGGCGGCCTCCTCACCTCCGACGACCTCGGCCTGGTGATCCTCCAGGGCAGCTGCCTCGGGGGCGGGACGGTCGTGAATTACACCACGAGCTTCCACACGCCGGACCACGTCCGCCAGCAATGGGCGCGTGAGCACGACCTGCCGCACTTCACGAGCTCGGAGTTCACTGACTCGCTCGACGCCGTGGCCCAACGCATCGGCGTGAACACGGACCAGAATCGACCCAGCGCGCGCGACGCCGTCCTGATCCGCGGCCTCGAGGCCCTTGGATGGCACCACGGGTTGCTGCCGCGCGACGTGCGCGGGTGCTCCCAGGGAGACGATTGCGGCTACTGCGGCTACGGCTGCCGCCGCGGGGCCAAACAGTCCACGCTGCTCACCTATCTCCAGGACGCCGCCGACCGTGGCGCCCGGATCATCGTGAATGCCTATGTCGACCGGGTGGCGATTGAGTGGGGTCGAGCGACCGGGGTGGCGGCCATCGTGCATTCGCCACACGGCGCGCGACCGTATTCGGTCGCGGTGCGGGCCAAGGCGGTCGTCGTCGCTGGCGGGGCGATCCATTCTCCCGCCCTGCTGCTGCGCTCGGGAGTGCGCAACGCGGCGTTGGGCCACCATCTCGCGTTGCATCCGGCGACGGCCGTCTTCGGATTGATGGACGAAGCCACGCGCCCGTGGACCGGAACGGTGCAAGCGCACTACTCGGACCAGTTCGCGGACCTGGATTCGGGGTTCGGGTTCAAGTTCGAGACCGCACCGCTCCACCCCTCGCTGTTCGCCCTGGCGACGCCCTGGGAATCCGGCGCCCAACACGCGGAGGCCATGGCGCGTCTCGCGCACACCGCCCTGGTAGGAGTTCTGTTGCGCGACCGGGACGGCGGACATGTGCGACTGGACGCCGACGGCCAGCCGGTCGTGTCCTACGGCTTGTCCCGCTACGACGCCAAGCATCTGCGACGCGGTCTCATCGAGGCGGCCAGGCTGCTCGAGGCCGCCGGCGCGAAGGAGATCTGGGCCACCCAGCCGAGCTGGCTTGGCTACCGACCGGCCGGCAACGGCGCCGCCCGCGACCGCTGGGTCGAAGCGGTGGACCAGGTGGGGTTCGGGCCGAACCAGCTGCTGCTCGCGACGTTCCACCAGATGGCTTCGTGCCGCATGGGTGGGAATGCGAAGGACTCGGTGGTGACGCCCGAGAACCAGGTGTGGGGTATTCCCGGTCTCTACGTCGCGGATGCGAGCACGTTCCCTTCGTCATCGGGCGTGAATCCGATGCTGACGGTGATGGGGATCGCGCATCGGGCGGCGGGAGTGATTGCATCAAGAACGTAAACGGTCATCGGTCGTCGGTAGTTACCGATTACCGCGTACCGATGACCGTTTACTCTCATAGGAGCTCCGCATGTTCGCTTTGCTTACCGTCACCGCGTTCGCGCTCCAGTCTCCCGTCGCCGACACCTCCCCGTTTCGGGCGCTTGCGCTGCCGAGCGCGTCCCGGGTACGCTCGAGCTCGGGCGCCCCGGGACCCGACTATTGGCAGCAGGAAGCGAGCTATACGATCCGGGCCAGCCTGGACACCGGCTCGAGCCTGCTCACGGGCACGGAGACGATTCACTATGTGAATCACTCGCCCGACGCGCTCGAGTTCGTGTGGGTGCAGATCGAGCAGAACATCTCGGCCCAGAACAGCATCACGTATCAGCTGAATCAGCCACCGTTGCACTTCGCCGGCGGCGCCGTCTTCGATTTCACAGCCAAAGGGTTCATCGGCGGGATCGGGATCGACCGCTTCGCCGCGGCCGGCAAGGAGCTGACCCGGACCGAGTACGGCACCATGATGCGGGTCGAGCTGCCGGCGCCGCTCGCGGCGGGCGCCGCGATCGATTTCGACGTGGCGTGGCACTTCCCAGTCCCGCCCTATGGCAGCGGCCGCATGGGCCGGGTCGGCAACCGCCTGTACGAGATCGCCCAGTGGTACCCGCGTCTGGTGGTGTACGACGACGTGAACGGCTGGAACCCCCTGCCCTACATCGGCGCCGGGGAGTTCTATCTCGAGTACGGGAACTACGACGTCAGTCTCACGCTCCCGGCGGGATACGTCGTCGCGGCGACCGGCACGGTGCAGAATCCCACCGAGGTGTGGTCGCCGGCACTGCGGCAGCGGCTCGAGCAGGCGAAAACCGCCATCGACCGCGTACAGGTCGTCACCAAGGCCGAAGCGACGGCCAACGGCACGCACGCCACGGCCGGTCTGAAGACGTGGCACCTCACCGCCACCACCGTGCGCGACTTCGCCTGGGCCGCCTCGCCCGATTTCCGGTGGGACGCGAGTGGGTGGAACGGCGTGCAGATCAACACGTTCTACCGCCCCAGCGCCGCGCCGTGGGAAGAAGCGAACCGGATGGCGCGGTTCACGATTCAGCACTTCAGCGAAACGTGGCGCATGTATCCGTGGCCGCACGCCACGACCGTCGAAGGCCTGATCGAAGGCATGGAGTATCCGATGCTCACCTTCGTGCCGTCGATCGAGAAACGCGAGGATCAATTCTGGGTGCTGATGCACGAGTTCGGGCACGAGTGGTTTCCGATGATCGTCGGCTCCGACGAGCGGCGCTTTCCGTGGATGGACGAAGGCTTCAACACCTTCATCGACTACGGGGCCGCCGAGGGATACTTCAAGGGGACCGCCTACGGCGACACCGTGCGGCGCGAGCTGCTCACGGCGTTTCAGGTCTCCGCCATCCCGGGCAACGAACAACCGCTGATCACCAAGCCGGTCGAGCAGCGCGACCTGGCGTGGGGCGCCTACCAGAAGCCGGCGTTGATGCTCACCGTGCTGCGCGATCACGTCCTAGGACGCGAGACCTTCGAGCGCGCCATGCGCGAATACGTGCGGCGCTGGGAATTCAAGCATCCTCAGCCGGCCGACTTCTTCCGCACCATGGCGAACGTGAGCGGGCGGGACCTGGACTGGTTCTGGCGTGGCTGGATCTACACGACGGCGCGACTCGATCAGGCGGTCGACTCGGTGCGTGCCGTCGCCGGCGATTCGACCTACGTCTATCTCTCGAACCGGGGCCAGATGGTGCTGCCGGTGACGCTCGAGCTGCGCTACGCCGACGGGTCGCGCGAGACGCGCCAGCTCCCCGTGGAGATGTGGAACCTAGGCGACCGCTTCACGGCCCGATTCGCGACGCCGAAATCGGTGACGGGTGTCGTGGTGGATCCGACGGCGAGTCTGCCGGATGTGAATCGGGGGAATAATCAGTGGAGGAACTGACGTGATCGGTCATCGGTGATCAGTATTCGGTGGTTCGATGCCTATGACCGATCACCGATGACCGATGACCGATGACCGACTAGTGGAGGCCACCGCCAGCGAACTGCTTCACCAGGTCGCCGATCACCCCTTTGGCGTCGCCGAACAGCATCCAGGTGTTGTCCAGCACGTACAGCTCATTGTCGATCCCGGCGAATCCGGGTTTCTTGCTCCGTTTGATCGCCAGCACGGTCCGGGCCTTGTCCGCGTCGATGATCGGCATGCCGTAGATCGGTGAGTCCTTGGCATAGCGGGCGGCCGGGTTCACGACGTCGTTCGCGCCGATCACGAGCGCCACGTCGCACTGCGGCATTTCCGGATTGATCTCGTCCATCTCGACCAGCGCCGTGTACGGGATGTCGGCTTCGGCGAGCAGCACGTTCATGTGCCCCGGCATGCGGCCGGCGACGGGATGGATGGCGAACTTGACCATGACGCCGCGCTTGGTGAGCTGATCGTACAGCTCGCGCACCTTGTGCTGCGCCTGCGCCACCGCCATGCCGTACCCGGGAATGATGACCACGAGCCGCGCCTGCTCCAGCAGCTGCGCCGCGCCCTCGGGCGATTCCTGCTTCCACACCCGCTGCTCCTCGGATGCCTTCGCCTTTTGCACCGTGCCGAACGCGCCGAACAGCACGTTCGTGAACGAGCGGTTCATGGCCCGGCACATGATGATCGACAGGATGAGACCGCTCGAGCCGTCGAGCGCCCCCGCGGTCACCAGCAGCTTGCTGTCCAGCACGAACCCCATCGCCACCGCCGCCAGTCCGGCGTAGGAGTTCAGGATCGAGATGACGGTGGGCATGTCGGCGCCGCCGATCGGGATGATGAGCAGCACCCCGAACAGCACGGCGAGGCCGATGATGATCGGGAAGACGGTGGTCGCCCATGGAGCGGTCGGGTGCAGCACCAACATCACGCCGAGCACGCCGGCGGCCGCCAGCACGCCCAGGTTGACGAAGTTCTGCCCTGGATACGTGACCGGGCGTTGCGGGATCCACTTCACTTCCTGCAGCTTCCCGGCCGCCATGAGGCTGCCGGTGAACGTGAGGAAGCCGAGGATCACTTCGACGACGAGAGCGCTCATCCGGAAGATCGTGAAATGCTCCGGGCCCTCCCGCAGCCACAGGTAGTACTCTGCCGTGCCGACGAGGCCCGCCGCGAGCCCGCCGAACGCGTGCGACAGCGCCGTCCGCTGCGGCACCGCCGTGAGCGGCACGCGGGACAGCGGCACCCCCACGAGGAATCCAGCGGCAATGGCGAGTAGGATCCAGCCGTGGTGCACGATCGCTGGCTGGATCCATGTCGCCAGGACGGCGACGGCCATTCCCGCCACGCCCGCGTACACGCCCCGGCGCGCGCTCTTCGGATCGTTCATCCAGTAGAGCGCGAAAATGAACAGCGCCGTCGCGGCGATGGCCGCGAACTGCCCGATCGCCTGGGTCATTGTTTCTTGAACATCTTGAGCATGCGGTCGGTGATCAGGAACCCACTGACGATGTTCGTCATCGAGGCGAACAGGGCCACGCCGCCCAGGATGCGGATGGTCGTTGGGTAGTCGGCGCCGACCACGACGAGGGACCCGACCACGGCGATCGCCGAGATGGCGTTCGTCAGCGACATGAGCGGCGTGTACAGCAGTCGTGACACGCGCCGGATCACACCCAGCCCGATGAACGTGGCGAGCACGAACACGAATAACATCGACCAGTAGTCGGTCATGACTTGAGCACCTTTCCGTCGTGGGTCACGCACGTCCCCTTGGTGATCTCGTCGGTGAAGTCGAGCTGGAGCTTGCCCTCCTTCACGAGGTGAGTCAGGAAGCTCCATACGTTCCGGGCGTACATCTGGCTCGCGTGCAGCGGCAGGGTGGCGGGGAGATTGGTGGGCCCGAGGATCGTGACGCCCTGGTGCTCCACGGTTTTCCCGGCCTGTGTCAGCTCGCAGTTTCCGCCCGTCTCGGCCGCCAGATCCACGATCACCGCGCCCGGACGCATCCCGTCGACCGCCGCCCGCGTGACGAGGATCGGCGCGCGCTTCCCGGGAATCGCCGCGGTCGTGATCACCACGTCGGCGTCCCTGACGCTCTTGGCCAGGAACTCGAGCTCGCGCCGATGCTGGTCTTCCGAGAGCTCCTTGGCATAGCCCCCGGCTCCTTCGGCCTCCACCTGCTGTTCCATCGCGAGAAACTTGGCGCCCAGGCTCTCGACCTGTTCTTTCACCGCGGGTCGCACGTCGAACGCGGACACAATGGCGCCGAGCCGGCGGGCCGTGGCGATCGCCTGCAGGCCCGCAACCACGGCGCCCAGCACCAGGACGCGGGAAGGCGACAGCGTGCCGGCGGCGGTCACGAGCATCGGGAAGAACTTCGGCACCGTCTCGGCGGCCAGCAGGACGGCCTTGTAGCCCGCGGCGGTGGCCTGCGAGGAGAGTACATCCATCGCCTGGGCGCGGGTGATCCGGGGCAACAACTCGAGGCTGAAGGCGGTGATGCGTCGTTGAGCCAGCTGCTGAACGAGATCGGCGCTCGTGGCGGCTTGCAGCAGCCCGACCAGGGCGGCGCCCTCTGTCAACCTGCCGACCTCAGCGGGGCTCGGTTTCTGGACCTTGCAGACGATCTCGGCGGTCCACGGGTCGCCCAGGCTCGCGCCGGCCGAGCGGTAGGCGTCATCCGTGAAGCCGGCGGAGACGCCCGCTCCTCCCTCTACCAGAACCTGATGCCCGTCTTTCACCAGTTTCGCGACCGTGTCGGGTACCAGCGCGACACGGCGCTCGCCGGCGACAGTCTCTTTCGGGACTCCGAACTTCATCCGACCCTCGTGTTGTGCGCGGTGTGAGGAAAGTACAAGGTATGGTTAAAGATGAAAGGTTGATTGAAGCGGCGTTAAAGGCATCTTTATGCGAATGAGCGGATGGAAGGTCGGAAAGTTGGAAGGTTGGAAGGTCGGGACGTTCCTGCTTTCCGTCTTTCCAACATTCCACCTTTCGGCCCAGTGTCCCGACGGCTCCCCACCGCCGTGCCAGCGCAGCCCGGCTCCGCCCCGCGTTACGATCGACTCCAACGCCGTCGCGATCCTGCCCTTCCGCGTGAGCGGCCCGCCCGAAGCGCAGTACCTCCGGGAAGGGATGGTGGATCTCCTCAACGTCGCGCTCGATGGTCTCGCCGGGTGGCGGGTCATCCAGCCACGAGCGTTTCTCCGCCAGGTGAGCGCCGGCGGGGGCGACATCGACGTCCCGCAAGCTGCCCGCCTCGCGCGCGCCGCCGGTGCCGCGACCTTCGTGCTCGGCAATGTGGTCTCACTCGGTCCGGAGATCCGGGTCCAGGCCGCCCTCTACGAGTCGACGCGGGGGACATCGCTCGCGTCGGTCCGGGCGCGCGGCGCGGTGGCCCTTCCGGCGCCCGTCGCTGACAGCATCGCCGGGGGCTTGGCGCGACAGCGGCTCGTGCTGCACGCCGGCGGAACGCGCCACGCCCTCGAGGAATACACGACGACGTCGCCGGTCGCCCTGCAAGCCTATCTGATCGCCGAGCAATTGGCGCGACACGCTCGATGGCAAGAGGCCGCGGAGAGTCTGACGGTTGCCATCGCGCTCGATTCGACATTCGCCCTGGCCTACTATGGCTTGTACCGGGCGATCAGCTGGGGCAACTCCGGACCGATCCTCCAGCAAGCGTCAGGCCGGGCGATTACCCCATACACGATCGATGAGGTGATCCAGGCGGCGCTGCGGCATCTCGATCGCGCGCCGCCACGCCAGCGGCGGCTGCTCGAGTACGCGTCCGCAACCAATCGCGCCGATGCGCTGCGGCTCGCGGACGGCCTGACGCGGGACTATCCGGACGATGCCGATGCCTGGCTGGAGCGTGGCGACGCGTACTTCCATATCGGTTTGGAGAGCGGTGAGCCGCCAACGATTGCGCTCGAGAGTCTGGAACGCGCCATCGCGCTCGATCCCCAGGTCCCCGAAGCCTATCTGCACGTGGTCCAGCTGCGCAGCATGCTGGGCGACAGCGCCGGGGCCTGGCAAACGCTCGATCGGTTACGCGCCATGGCCTCGACGTGGGAGGCCACCGTCGGATTGGATCTCGCCATGCGCGCCTGGTGGCGAGGAACGGACCCCGCATCGCTCACGGCTCCGAGCTCCGAAATCGCCTCGATTATTGGGCGTTACCTCCTGCTCATCGGAGACCCATCGCCGGCACGGGCCGTGGCACTCGCCGATTCATTCGCTGTGCTCGCAGCCACGCCGGATCGCGCCCCCGCCGAGCGCGTGACGGCGCTGCTGCGGGGCCAGGTCTACCATCTCGCCCAGGGGCGACACGCCAGCGCCTGGGAGCTGCTGCGGCAGGCCGCGGTGCTGGACCCGGCCGGCCAAGAAGTCCTGGGTGCCACGGTGTTGCACCACCTGGTGACCGGCACGCACGCTTCGGAAGCCGCCGATGCAGCGCGCCAACTGGCGTCGTCGCCAGGGACGTTGCCGTGGTGGGCGGCTGCAGTGCTTGCGTGGCGGGCCGCCGTCACCGAAGCGACGGACTCAGCCGCAAACACCGTGCGTCAACTGCTCTCCGCCGGGGAGTACGCGACGTTTCGGTCGGCGCTCGGGGACGGACTCTTGGGGCTGGTGTCGCTTCGGGTCGGAGATACCGTCACGGCACGCCGTGAGCTGGCGCGGGGCAATGTCGCCTGGGTCGAGACCCGCAACATCGAGAAATTCCTTCCCACCCCGGTCCTGGGCCTCGAGACGGCGCGGCTCGATGTGCGAGCGGGTGATCTCGATGTGGCGAGCCGCCGGCTGTACGAGACCACCGGACCGATCGGCGTCATGTTCCGCGCTCAAGCCGAGGAGCTGCGCGGCCAGATCGCTCTGCAACGGGCGGACACCGCGGCGGCGATCCGCGCCTACCACAACCTCGTCGACCTGTGGCGGGATGCAGATCCCGGGCTGCAGCCACGCGTCGCCGCGGCGCGGGCGGCGTTGGCGAGGCTGGGAAGGTGAGACGGCGGTTGGGCGGATGGGCGGATGGGCGGATGGTGGCATTGGCCACCGCGTTTCTATCCGCCTATCCGACCATCCGACCATCCGTCCTCTTCGCCCAGTGCCCCGACGGCTCACCCCCACCCTGCACCCGCCCAGCTCGCACCGGCCCGGCAGACCGTACGCCGTCACTCACCGTCCTGTATCTCGAAAACGTTTCCCCGGACACGACGGACGTCGCTCTGGCCGATGGCCTGACCGAGGAGCTCATCGCGCGGCTGTCGCAGGTATCCGGGCTTCGGGTCACGGGACGCTACGGGGCCCTGCGTTACCGCGGCCGTCGCCCGCTCGATCCGCGTATCATTGGGCGCGAGTCGGGCGTCCGCTATGTCTTGCAGGGCACCCTGCGCCATAGCGCCGAGCGCGTGCGCGTCGCCGTGGAGATGATCGACGTCACGACCGGCTTCAACGTGTGGGGGCAGACGTACGAGCAGGCGAGCCGGGACGTGTTCGCGGTACAGGACTCGGTCGCCGTCCAGGTTGTCGAAGCCGTACGCGGCCGGCTGACGCGTCAGGAGCTCGCACGACTCACGCCCCGAGTGCCGCCCATCAACAGCGAAGCCTACGACGCCTACCTGCGCGGCACGGCCGTGCTACGGGCCCGAACCGCCACGGCGGGAGCGAGCGCGATTGCACAGTTCCGTCGCGCGGTATCTCTGGACCCGACCTTCGCCGCCGGCCACGCGCGTCTCGCGGAAGCGTACGCGCTGGCGGCCATCTGGGGCTGGGACGTTCCCGATGTGCCATACGACAGTCTGGCCGGTCTCGCCCAGCGTGCTGCCGGGCGCGCGCTGGCGCTCGATTCGACGAACGCGGAATCCTGGCTCGGCGCGGCGATGGCAATGCGGTTCACCGATCCGCGCCGCTCCGTGGGTCTGCACCGGCGCGCCGTTGCGCTCGATCCCAGCAGCACCGAAGCCCTACATCAGCTGGCGGCCGGACTCAGAGCCATAGGCGACCAGGATAGCGCCATGGCGACCGAGGATCGCGTGCTGGCGCGCGATCCATATTACAGCTACGTGTACGCGTTCCAAGCGCAGATCGCGAACAACGCCGGCCGGCCGCTCGAGGCGGTGGCGCGAGCCAGTCGGGGACTCGCGATCGATTCCTCCCAGGCGGATACCTATCGGCAGCTGGCCGATGCCGACCTCCAGCTCGGCCGCTTCGGCGAGGCGCGTCTGGCGGCCCAGCGGGCCCTGGCGCTCGGGGCTCGTCCCACCGCGACCCGGGTGACGCTCGCGCTCGCCGATTTCTTCGCAGGGGACACGAGCCGGGCGCGCACCGCGGTCGATGCCCTGGGGCGGGAATCGCGCAGGCGGCTGGTCCGCTCACCTGGTGGGTTGCCCTTTTTCGAGGCGGGGTACCTCTCCGCCGCTTATGCGCAGCTCGGGATCGCCGACAGCGCGGTGACCTGGGCGCAGCGAATCGTTCCGTGGGACCGGCGATTCCACTGGGTCGAATTGGAGCGTCAGTGGCTGTGGCAGCCCGTGCGCGGCGATCCACGTTTCCAGGCACTGCTGGCGGAGGCGCGGCCGTGAAACGGGCGCTCGCGCTGCGTTAGGCCTGCGCGCTCGGGCCGCCCGTGAGACGCTGACGTTCCCGCTGTTGGGTCAGCAGTCGCTCGGCGAAATCCACCCGCTCATTGAGCTCACCCATCTGGCGCTGCAGCGCTTCGATATGCTGGGTCAGCGCCTCCACGTCCCGGCTTCTGACGCCCCGCACCGGCACCGTCTCGGCCACCTGCCAATTGCGCAGCGGAAGATCGTCGTCGTCCCGAAACTCTCCGGAGACGAGCATCACCATGTCGTACAGCCACCACATGCCCATGCCGCCGAGCGTGATCGCCATGATGATCCCGCTCTGGGTGCGACCCGCGTAGAAGCGGTGCAAGCCGAATACGCCGCCGAGCATCCCGAGCACCAGGGCCACGCTGCGCGAGCGCTCGGACGCCTGTGGGAGGTCATCCTCGGGTTCGTCGGTTAGATCGTAGCGGGCGGGCAGGTTTCCGGTCATCAGACCAAGATACCGTCCGCCCGGAGGCCAGGTTACTGCTGGAGCGCCCGGCCCAGGAGTAAGTCCAGCTCTTGGCGCGGGACCGCGCCGGTCTGGCGCGCGATTTCGCGACCCTGCTGGAACAGGATCACCGTGGGGATGCCGCGGATACCGAATCCGTTGGGGGTCACGGGGTTGCGATCCGTATCGAGCTTCAGTACCAGGACGTCGCCCATCCGATCGCGCGCCAGCTCGTCCACCACTGGCGCCATCACCTTGCACGGTCCGCACCAGTCGGCGTAGAAGTCCACGAGCACCGGAATGTCGGTGCCCTGCAAGACTCGCTGAAATGTGTCATCGCCCACATGCAACGGGCGGTCGAACAGGATAGGCCGGCCGCACGAGCCGCACTTGGGCCCCTGCGCCAGGCGATCGAGCGCGACCCGGTTCAGAGTCGAGCAGAACTGGCACTCCACGGTCGCAGCCCGCTCCGCCTTTGGGACCGCGGTCGTGGGATCGCTGATCATGACGAATTCCTCAGAGTATGGGTCGACACGAGGCGCCTACGGCACAGAACCATCGCGCACCACCAGCTGTTCCCGCTCCTCGTCGTAGGTGACGAGCAGGACCTGGCGGGGCGCGAGGCTCAACGCCGTATCGAGCGTGAGTCGTGGCGGAGTGGCGAGCCGTGTCTCCTCATGCTCTTGAGGCTGTCCTTCGAGCGTGAA
The DNA here is from genome assembly GCA_041497135.1 of Gemmatimonadota bacterium. Lineage (GTDB taxonomy): Bacteria > Gemmatimonadota > Gemmatimonadetes > Gemmatimonadales > GWC2-71-9 > DASTHG01. The sequence continues at coordinate 95,675 of JBGQFX010000002.1, forward strand.
ACGGACGGAGACCCGGTGCACGCCCGGCCTGACGCTGAGGTCCTGGAACACGTACAGCGGCCGATCCTCTCGAGCGCCGGCTCCGTGGATCACCTGATTTACGGCGGTGCTGTCATCCAGGTCGACGGCCAGCCGATAGGGCAGCACTCGCCCCTCGCACACCTCCTCCTGCCGCATGTGCACCGGCAGTTTCGCCAGCTCCTCGGGCGTGAGGCGCCAGCAATCGCGCACACGCTCGCCCCGCGCGCGCCAGGCGAAGCGCACGATCGCGCCCGCATCGCGTTCTGTCGTGTATGGCCCGAACGACAGCAGGCGAACCAGAGCCAGCGCGCCGGCCGCTCCCAGGGCGCCCACTCCTCCGCGCAGCAGCCGGGTCATCGGGGCTCCAGGGCGCCGGCTTCCGCCAGCTCGCACAGGCGCTCGAGATCGACGTCCGATTCCGCCGCGGCGGCCTCGAGCCGCTCCACGTCCGTCCGGAACGCGGCCAGCGCCGCGCGCACCAGTGCGCGCTCGCCTGACGCCGCATGGACGAGCCGCACCCGGCGCCGGTCGACGCGGTCGCGCAGCTCTGCCTCGCGCTCGTGGAACAGCCGCGCTTCGAGCCATTTCGGCCCTTCACGGTGCCGGCAGTCCCGCGGCGGGCACGAGACGATCAATACGCCGCCCGCACCGGCTCGCAGCAAGTACTCCACGACGGACGTATGGAGGTTGCCACCGCAGCTCACCGGATACACGAGACTGCCGTCGTATCGGGCGGACGCCGCAATAGCGCCCGCGCCGTTCTCGCAGGCGACCAGGACGACGTCCAGCGCAGCCGGCCGGTGCGTCGTTACGAAGTCACGCACCACTCCGAGCTGCGCTCGTCCGGTGCGACCGGCAGGGCCAACTCCCATCGGCGCACACGATCCCGCGCACAGCCCGCAGCTCACGCACAAGTCGGGATCCACGTGTGCCACCAGCGCCGACTTGCCGGTCTGCGAGGCGTCCGGCCGCGCGATCATCGCGATGGCTTCGTACGGGCAATCGAGGTAGCACTGCTCGCACCCCGTGCACAGACGCTCGTCGACCTTGGAGGGCGGCGGACGCCGCGCGAGCCGTGGGCGGGTCAGCCAGGGAATCGCGAGTCCCGACGCCGCGACGGCGAGACCGATGCCCCACAGGGCGACCGGCGACACCGCCTGGGCCAGTGGCACCCAGAAGGCGTAGAACCAGTCGAAAGGCGCCCGCCCGGGAAGCGCAAAGAGATCGGCCGGCGGCGTCGTGGCCACGGGCCACAGCACGGCGAGTGCCGTGAGCGCCCCGACCACCGTCCACGTCAGCCGACGCGGCGGGAACAGCCCCGGGCGCGCCAGCCGCGACACGTGAACCCAGACGAGGATAAACAGGCCGATCGGCAGCGCAACATGGGCGAACAGGTTGAGAAAGAAGAACGCCCCGGGAATCGGCCGCTCACCCGTGAACGCTCGGCTGATCGGCTCTCCGAAAATCGGCAGCAGATCGAACAGCCGCGCACCGGCCTGGGCCAGCACCTGGCCCTGGACGTCCCACACCATCACGAATCCCGTCCAGCCGCAGAGAAACACGAACGTCAGGAGGACTAGGCCGGACACCCACGCGAGCGTGCGCGGCCCCCAGGTTCTTCCCTGCACGAACATCCGGAGCGCGTGAAACGCCGCGGCGACGACCGCCGCGTCCGACGCGTAGCGGTGCACGCCGCGGACCCACCGCCCCAGCCACACCTGTCGGTCGATGTCGAGAATCGACTGGTAGGGCGCGCTGATATGGTAGAAGAACAGCAGATAGATGCCGGTGACGAGCAGGACCACGAACAGCCCGAGCACCAGCGCCCCGCTGTGGTACAGCGGGTTGTAACGCCATCCATACAGACGGTTCAGGCCAGCGTCGGCTCGCGCGAGAGCATGGCGCAGCACGTTCAGCATCCGGTTCCCCTTGCGGACCTCAAATTATGACTTTATCATGATAAAGACAACATTATGTTGTCCCAAACCGCTGAATACGCACTCCGCGCCGTCCTCTATGTCGCCCAACACGGCGACCGTCTCGTGCAGGTGAGCGAGATGGCGCAGGCGCTGCGCATCCCTCGAAACTACCTCTCGAAAACAGTCCATGCGCTGGCGCGGGAGGGAGTGCTCGAGTCCACCCGCGGCAAGTCGGGTGGCTTCCGACTGGCGCAGCCGCCGAACCGGTTATATGTGGTGCAAGTCGTGTCGCCGTTCGACCGCCTGGACGAGGTGCGCCACTGCCTGTTGGGGCGCCCGCAGTGCAGCGACCGGGCCGCCTGTGCCGCGCACACCCGCTGGAAAGAGGTCGCGGAGCGAGTAGCCGCATTTTTTCGCGAGACGACCGTCGCCGAGCTGCTGGAGGGCGCAGCCGTCTCCGCATAGCATCAGTCGACGCACATGAAAGGAGTCGACGGTGGCCGAGCAACCCGAGATGCGCCGAGACGCCGCTGGTGTGCCGCTGGGCCAGCGCCTGCTCGACAGTCCATTCCTGCTGCTCACGGCGGGAATCGTGATCGTGGTCGTATTCTACACGGCGTGGGGACTGTACGAGATTCTGTCCCTCAAGCCTGCCCCCCTGCCCTGACCTCGAGGATCCCGACCTATGCACACCGGTATCGATTCCCCACCGGGCATCTGGTGGACGCCCGCCCACGGCGCGGAGCGGCTCTGGGTGGCGGTCGCGTTCGGATGGTGTATGGTGTTGTTCGCGATGATGCCGCTCTGGCATCTGCGCGGCCAACAGAACCCATCCGGCATCCGCTACAGGGTCGAGCCGACCCGCTACTACCAGCGCGTGCAGGAATTCATCACCCAGTACAAGGTCGGTGAGGAGGCGGGGATCCCAATCGTGGCGCCCCCGCCCGGCAGCGATGTCTATCTGCTCGCGCAGATGTGGAAGTGGTCGCCGATCCTGAAGCTGCAGAAGGGCGTTGAGTACACGCTGCATCTGTCCTCGCTCGATGTGAACCACGGCTTCAACCTCAATCCCGTGAACGTCAACTTTCAGGTCGTGCCGGGCTACGACTACGGACTCAAGGTCGTGCCCACCGAAGCGGGTGATTTCCGCATCATATGTGACGAGTTCTGCGGTATCGGCCACCACATCATGGTCGGCAAGCTGATCGTCACGGACTCCGCGGGCGCTACGCCCGCCACCCCGGGGGGTGCCCAATGACCGCCGTCGCTCCCGCCGGATTCCGCATCTGTCCGCGCACCGGCCTGAAGGTGAATGCGACCGCCGAGTCGCTCATCAAGGCCAACGCCGTTGCCGCCACCGTCGCCCTGCTCATCGGCGGGATCGCCGCGATCCTCGTGCTGCTCACCCGCTGGCAGGCGGTGCACCTGCTCCCCGCGACCTGGTTCTACCGCATCCTGACGGTCCACGGGATGAGCATGCTGATCTTCTTCATCATCTTCTTCGAGATGGCGATCCTGTACTTCGCGAGCGCGGTGGTTCTGAACAGCCGCGTCGCGACGCCCCGGCTCGCCTGGATCGCTTTCGGCCTCATGGTGCTGGGAGCCCTGATGGTCGAGGCGATGATGTGGGCGGGCAAAGCCGATGTGCTGTTCACCTCGTACGTACCCCTGCAAGCCGTGTCCTGGTACTACCTCGGCGTCATTCTGTTCGCCGTGGGCGCCCTGGTGGTCGTGTGCATTTTCTTCGGCACGCTCGTCGTGGCCAAGCGCGAGCGGACCTACCAGGGCTCCGTGCCGCTCGTCACCTTCGGCGCGATCACGGCCGCGATCATCGCGGTCATCACGCTGGGCCATGGCGCCGCGATCTACATCCCGACCTACCTCTGGTCGCTCGGCCTCATGAAGGTCGATCCCGAGGTGTACCGCATGGTGTGGTGGGCGCTGGGCCACGCCTCCCAGCAGATCAACGTCGCCGCGATGGTTTCGGTCTGGTACCTGCTCGGCGCGCTCACCGTCGGCGCCGTCGTCTTGAACGAGAAGATCAGCCGGACGGCCTTCGCGCTCTACATCCTCTTCATCTCGATGGCGTCGGCCCATCACCTCCTCGTGGACCCGGGCATGGGACCCGCGTGGAAAGTGTGGAATACCAGCTACTTCATGTATATGGCAGTGCTGGCGAGCATGGTTCACGGCTTCACCGTGCCGGCCGGCCTCGAGGTCGGTCAGCGGGCACGGGGGCTGACCAAGGGGATGTTCGAATGGCTACGCAAAGCGCCCTGGGGTGATCCGGGCTTTTCGGCCATGATCTTCTCCATCGTGGTCTTCGGCTTCGTGGGCGGCATCACCGGGGTGACGTTCGGCACCGAGCAGATCAACATCATCGCGCACAACACGCTGCGCATCCCGGGACACTTCCACGCCACCGTCGTCAGCGGAACGGCGCTCGCGTTCATGGGACTCACCTACTACGTGATCCCGCTGATCTTCCGGAAACGGATCGCATTCTATCCGCTGGCCCGGATCCAGCCGTGGCTGTTCGCGATCGGCATGCTCGTCTTCTCGCTGATGATGACTTTCGCCGGCACGTTCGGCGTGCCGCGCCGCCACTGGGACATCACCTTCTCGGGCGCCCCGTTCGACGTGCAGTTCAACCCGGCCGTGAATCTCGTCATGGGCATCATGGCGCTGGGCGGCCTCATGGCGGCGGCGGGCGGCGGGATCTACATCCTGGTCACCGTCTGGTCGGTGTTCTTCGGCGAGCGGCTGCCCGAGGGACAGCTCACGGGTCACGGTCTGCCGCCTGGCATCGTGACGCCGCCCAAACCGATTCCACCCGGCGAGCACTCGCGGAAGGCGCCGGGGACCTTGGTGCTCGTGTTCGTGTTCCTGGCGGCGTTCATCGCTTACTACTTCATCAACTGGAAGCTGCTCTCCGTCGTGTGGAGGATCGGTTGACCGCTCCGCGTCTGGCCGTGCGCCATTGGGCGACGCTCGTGGCGCTCGGCCTGATCCTCCTCATCACGCTGGCATGGTGGGGGTTGGCCCTCTGGCCGCTGCCGGCCGGCGCGCCTCCCGCCCTGCTGCGAGCCCGCACCATCTGTTTCGGGACCACCGACAACGGCCTGCCCTCGGGCACCGGCTGGATGATGCTGATCGGCGAGCCGATCATGATCACCTTGCTGCTGCTGACCATCACGGGCAACGCCACGATCCGCGAGGGGCTGCACGGCATCGCGCACAGCCACGCCGGACGGTTCGGTTTGCGCGCGATCGCCGTCACCGTATTGGTGGCGTTCCTCGCCGCGGGAGCACGCGTCGCCTCGGCACTCGGCGTGGGAGCGCCAGCAGCGGCCCGCGCCGGCGGCGATCTTCCCTCCAGCTATCCGCGACTCGATCGACCCGCCCCCGCGCTGGATCTGGCGGATCAGCGGGGCACCGTGGTGACACTCGCCGCACTGCGCGGCCGACCCGTGCTCGTAACGTTCGCGTACGCGCACTGCGAGACGGTCTGCCCGCTCGTGGTGCAGGAGGTGGTGCGTGCCCGGATGAGTCTCGCGGACGAGCGGCCGGCAGTCGTCGTGATCACGCTCGACCCGTGGCGCGATACGCCGTCCCGCCTGTCCGCCATGGCCGGCAAATGGGGGCTGCCCGACGACGCTCACGTGCTGAGCGGCCCGGTCCTCGAGGTCGAGGCGGCGCTGGAACGTTGGGGCATCCCTCGCTCGCGCGATACCCGGAATGGCGAGGTCATTCATCCACAGGTGGTGTACGTGCTCGATCGCTCGGGCAGGATGGCGTACGCCGCGACCGGCGACGCGGCGGTCATCACACAGCTGGTGCGACGCCTCTAGGACTACATCGGGGAGATGCCGGACGCGCGCGTCCGCGTCCACACGTTCAATGCCAAGCACGCGGCCGCCAGGACTTCGGCCGCGCGTCCTGCCACGGTGAACCCGGTCCAATCGCGCAGCATCCCCACGGAAGCGGCCCACACGCCGCCGTTCAGCAGCACCAGCGCCAGCCAGGCGAGTCCCTCGCGCCCACGTGCAGCCGGTGTCATTCCAAACCTCGGGAAGATCCAGTACGCCACTCCCATCACCAGTTGAACCAGCCAACCTACGAGCAGCAGCTCGAGGTGCACCGGGAGCCACCGCCACACCCCGGGAGGCAGCGCCACTCCCTTCGCCGCGAGCATCAAGCCGCCGAGCGTGAAGCCGGCGAGCAGATACAGGAGCGCGCTGCGAATGAACCAGACGGAAACCGTTGGCACGGTCGCTACCGCCCCTTCACGCGCGGCCAAGTGTTGACCACGAACGCCAACCCCCCGAGCCACTGCAGCAGCGCCGACCCGACGAGCAACCACCCAGCCACCGAAGACGGGCGGCTTTCCTGCCATGGCTCGGCCGCGACGCGCAGCAGCAGCCCGAGGTTCAGGAGCACGAAGCTCGCGATCGCGAGACTGTCAGCGCCCCGCGGCTCATCGGGCGAATACTTGGGGAACATCCAGTAGGCTACGCCGAAGATCATCCCGGTGACCCATCCGACGACCAGCAGGTGAATCATGACCGGGGTGAGCCACAACGGACCGCCCGCCGCCTGCCAGACGCCCGCGGCGAGGGCAGCGACGAAATAGAGCAGGGAGAGCTTGACGAACCAGCGTGTGAGTGGCGGCATGGGTTACCCGATGATCGCTTCGGCTTCGATCTCGACCAGCATCGCCGGGTCCACGAAGGCGCTTACCTGCACCATGGTCGCCGCGGGTCGGATCGCTCCGAGAATCTCGTGATGCGCGCGGCCGATCTGCTCCCAATCCTTGATGTTCGTGACGTAGGTCCGCGTGCGCACGACATCCGCGAGTGTCGCTCCCGCCTTCACGAGCGCGCGCTCGATATTGCGCATCGCCTGCTTCGCCTGCACGTACGGATCGCCGATGCCGACGAGCTTCCCCTGCTCGTCGGTCGCCGTCGTGCCCGCGACGTGCACGACGTTGCCCACCCGCACCGCGCGGGAATAGCCCACGATCGGCTCCCAGGGCGTGCCGCTGGAAAAGTTGCGTCGTTCCACACCAAACTCCTTTAGGGTGGGCTACTTGCCGTCTGGTTTCGCCAGCTCATGCCGCAACGCCGCCTCGAGCTCCGGAAACTCGAACCGGAACCCGTTCGCCTGCAGCCGTGCCGGCACGAGTCGCCCGCTGGCCAGCATCGCCTCCCGGGCCGCCTCCTCGCCGAACAGCACCCGCAACGCGAACCGGGGCACGCGCAGCATCGTCGGGCGCTCCAGGATTCGCCCCAAGACCCGGGTGAACTCAGCGTTGGTAACGGGAGCGGGCGCGACTGCGTTGATCGCCCCGCGCAGGTCGTCCCGCTCCATCGCGAAGCGGAACGCCTGCACCACATCTTCAATCGCGATCCAGCTCCACCAGGCGCGACCGTCGCCCAGGGGGCCGCCCAACCCCAGCTGAAACGGCAGCAACATCGGCCCGAGCAATCCGCCGTTCGGCGCGAGCACGAGACCGATGCGAACGGGCACCACGCGGATTCCGGCGTCCGTCGCGGGGGTCGCCGCCGCTTCCCATTCCCGGCACAGGTCGGCCAGGAAGCCGGTGCCCGGGGCGCTGTCTTCGTTGAGTAGCTCGTCGCCGCGATCGCCGTAATAGCCGCTGGCCGACGCGCACACGAGCACGCGGGGTCGTGTCTTGAGGGCGGCGAGTGATTCGGCCAGCAAGCGAGTGCTCGCGACCCGGCTGTCGCGCACGCGCCGCTTCTTTTCCGGCGTCCAGCGGCCGAGGATCGCTTCACCTGAGAGGTGGATGACCCCCTCGATCCCTTCGAGCTTGCCCACCTCGATCCAGCCGGCGGCGGGGTCCCAGGGCACGGCATCCGGGCTTGCCGGGGCCGGCGCCCGAGTCAGTCGAGTGACCCGGTGTCCGGCCTTCTGTAGGTGTGGCACCAACGAAGATCCGATCAGGCCCCTCGCCCCTGAGACCAGAACGTGCATGGGGCAAAGCTATCCCGTTTCCCCACCGCGATATAGCCGCCGCTCTTGACAAATTTTGATGATTGTAACACTGTATCGTAACAATAATACAGTAGGCCGGGACACATTGTTCGACCAGATCGACCCACGCAGTCCGACGCCGCTGTACGCCCAGATCGCCTCCCGGGTCCGGGTGGCGGTCGCCGCCGCCGAGCTACGACCCGGTGACGCACTGCCGTCGGTGCGACAGCTCGCGGCCCGGCTGCGCGTGAATCCGGCGACGGTGGTGCAGGCCTATCGCGACCTCGAGACGGAGGGATTCGTGGAGATGCGGCAGGGTTCGGGAACGTTCGTGCGTGACGTGAAGTTGGAGACGCGAGCCAATGAGCGCGCCAGCCAGGCGGCCGCCCTGGTGCGGCGCATGGTCGCCGACGCGGGACGGCTCGGGTTGTCCACCAACGAGGTTATTACCGCCATCGCGAAGGAACTCGAGGTGAAGGTCGCATGAGCCACGCTGTCGAAATCCGCGATCTGCACTACCGCGCCGGCAAGAGCTTCGAGATCCGCGAGCTGGCGCTCAATGTCCCGACCGGGTCCATGTACGGCTTCCTCGGGCCGAACGGCGCGGGCAAGACGACGACCATTCGCTTGATGCTCGGTCTGCTTCGTCCACGCTCTGGGCGGGTCGTGGTGCTGGGCGGCGAGATCCCGCGTGAGGCGCCGCGCGTGCTGGCGCGCACCGGCTACGTGCCGGAGCAACCGCACCTCTATCAATCGCTCACCGTCGACGAGGCGCTGCGGTTTCACGCCGCCTTCCACCCGTCCTGGGATCGGAAGTGGGCCGATGAGCTGATCGGCGAGTTCCAGCTCGACCGCACGCGTTTGCTCTCCCGTCTCTCCAAGGGGGAGATGGGGAAGCTCGAGATGCTGCTCGCCCTGGCGCAGCGGCCCGAGCTCCTGGTGTTGGACGAGCCGACCGACGGCCTCGATCCGGTGGTCCGGCGCGACGTGCTCACGGCACTGCTCGAATACGTCTCGCAGCAAAACGCCACCGTGTTCATCTCGAGCCACCTGGTGCACGAGCTGGAGCGGATCTGCGACTGGGTCGGCGTGATGGATCGCGGCCGGCTCGTCGCCGAGCTTCCGATGCACAGTTTCAAGAGCGGCATCAAGCGGCTGCGCGTCGCCAATCCCCCCGCCCTACCGGGTGATACGCCGTTCGTAGTGCTGTCTCGCGAACAAGGTGCGGGAAGCGTGGAAACCTGGATCGTGCGCGGCTGGCAGGCGCCGATGAGTCAGTACTTCGAGGGCGTAGGTGCCAAACTGCGCGATGTCGTGGATCTGGATCTCGAGGAAGGGTTCGTGGAGCTGCTGCGCACCTTCCGCACACCGAGGATCTAGGAGGCCCCATGTTCCGTCAAATCCTATACACGCAGTGGAAATGGTCGCGCCTCGTCGTCTTGCTCGGTGTACTCGCGGGGTTCGCGCTCCCCCTGCTCTCGGTTCAACACAGTGCCTACACCGACCCCTCGAACTGGGAGGCGCGCGAAATGCTGGGACAGCTCCAATCTTGGGGCGTACTCTACCCGGCGCTGGCGACCGCCCTCGCCGTGATTGTCGCCATGACCGCGTGGGCCGCGGACCACCGGGGCCGGCATGTCTATGCCCTCTCGCTCCCGCTGCCTCGCTGGCACTACGCCCTGCTCCGATTCAGTGCCGGGGCTATCCTGCTCGTCGCCCCCATCTTGGCGCTTTGGATCGGGGCGGTATTGGCATCCGCGACACTTACGGTCCCACCCGGCCTCCATGCGTACCCGACCGCACTTGCCGGGCGCTTCGGGCTGGCACTGTTGGTCGCCTATGCCACGTTTTTCGCGATTTCAGCGGGGACCGCCCGCACCGCCGGGTACATCTTGGGTGCGGTCGTCGTCTTGATCGCCGTGCAGCTCCTCGCGCAGGCGGCGGATGTGCACCTGTCATTACTCAGCTGGCTGTGGGATCGCCTGAGCATCTGGCCCGGGCCGCTCGAGGTGTTCACGGGACGTTGGATGATCATCGATGTCTGATATGACGGCTCCCCGCCGCAGCGGCGTGCTCGTGCTGGCAGCAGTGCTCGGTTGCGTCGCCTTCCCGCCGGTCGCGCAGGGACAGGATGCCGGCCAGTTGCGACGCCGGATCGCGCTGCTGGAGGCGACGCATCGCGAGGCCATGGCCGCAGCCGCACGCTCGGAGAGCCTCCGGGCCGAGCCGCATGACTCGATTCGCGTCGGCCGCCTGACGGTATTCGCCCGTGCGATAGACGATGTCGTCCAGCAGGCCACCGCCGCAGCCTGGCGGACGCTGGATAGCATCTATGGCGATGCGGCCAGTGGACTCGCCGAATACCCACTCACCTTGACTAGCCAAGAGCGCATAAACCAGGTCGAGTTCTTTCGGCCGCTGCCGGGAGGCCAGCAGCGCATTATCGTCGACTCTACCGCCGAGGTGAGGGATATCACATGGCAACTCGTGAACGCTGGCGCGTTGAGCATTCAGGCTCAGGCTGATTCCGCTCTGAAGAATTGGTTGGGTGGTGCCCCCTTGGCAGAACAAACCGGGCTGCTATCCCCTCGAGCCCGGGCATACGAAGAGATGGTGCTTGCGCCATGGCGCAGCGTCCGCTCTTGCTACCTCGGTGATCTCACCTGGTGTCGAGTGGCGCTCGGACTTGCGCAGGATTCGGATCCAGTGAGGCACTGGTTCGATGCCGCGGAACGCCGAGATGTCGTTTCAGATCTGATCAACTACGATCACGTGCGGCGTCAGCGCCTCGCCACAGATCGCTGCCTCACACTGAGGTCGGACGAAGCCTGCGTCGCCATTCTGCGATCTCTACCCTCAACCATCCCTTTGCCTCTGCCCCTGCCGTACGCCACTCGCCTGACGCTCGTGAGACGGGCTATTGACCTCGGCGGCCGCGACGCTTATTCGCGCGTGGCCCGGGGCGAGGGGTCCATTGAGGAGCGACTGGCCTCGGCCGCTGGCGTAGGGGCTGATTCATTGATTGCCGGTTGGCGGAGAGACATCCTCGCCGCCCCTCCCAAGACCGTCACGTTCACCGCAGCGGCCGGTTGGAGCGCCGTAGGTTGGGTCACGCTGCTGGCACTCTTGGGTCTCCGGAGCACCCGATGGCGTTGACTCTGAGGCACTGGATACTGGCGGCTCTGCTCGGGTGCGGTGCGACAGCGATCGCCTTCCTTCCACCATCGCCACCACAGCATGAGTCGTGGGCCGAGATTGAGGCGTACGCCAACCAGTCGGGCCGGACCCCAGAGCGCCGTCGAGCGGATCGCCTCGAGAAGTACCTCTCCGCCGCCTGGGGAGCCCTGGCCATGACGTTACGTCGGGATTCGCTCGCCAATGCGATCCACGTGAGCGCGTACCGGCCCGGCGCGTCTCCTACGTTGCGGTTCGACCAGCGTTGGACGGCGCCCTCCTGGATGCGCCACGCGATTCAGGCAAGTTTCGACAGCGTTTGGCGGCGCGTCGACCCGAAATCGGCCGAGGTAAGCCTGACAGTCATCATCGATCGCCACGCGTCCTCGCTCGACCTGGCGCGTGGAGGCGTCTATGAGTTCGACCAACCCGCCACGTACTTTCTCCCGCCCGCGACGGACGGCCGCACCTGCGTTGTCGCCATCCAGCCGGGTTGGCAGGTCACTCGATTTCTGCAGGATTCGACGCCGCCGACTGAGAGTCTCCCACAGTCATGGCTGCAAAGTGGATTGGGCCCGTGCGCGTTCTATGCGGCGTTCGGCCAGCCAGGTAAAAACATTGAGAACTGGCTGCTCGACCGGCAGTTTGACCTAGCATTCGAGTCGGACTGGAACGCCCCGGACCAGGGGGTCGACTCCGTGCTCATGGAGCGAGCCTCCAACTGGAGGACTTCGTTCGACGCAATGGCGTGCGCGTCCGGAGACCGGACGCGGTGTCGCGCCGCACTGCTCACGCCGGTCGATGTCACCTGGGGACGAGATACACGCAAGAATTTTCGGGGAGTTGTATCGCCCCCGTCGTTCTGGGAGCTCAACCTGTTTTCAGAGCGTTACCTCTCGGACTTGGTTCGCACCATGGGGGCCGATCGATTCGGCTCGTTCTGGCGCTCGCCTGCCGCCGTCGACAGCGCGTTCTCCAGCGCGTTCGGTGTCCCGCTCGAAACGTATACGCAGCGTTCGGCGCGGCGACATATGCGCCGGTTCCACGCAACACCGACCTTACAACTGTCCACAGTGCTCCTGAGCTCGGCGTTCGCGGGAGTAATGCTCACCGGACTGTGCCTGTACTCCGTGCGGCGCCAAGTCGCCTAGCCGGATCCCCCCGTCGTCAGGGCCAGTACCCGCGCCTCCTCCAACGCGGCCGCGATCGCAGGCAGTCCGTCGCCAAGCCCCGTTGACTTGGCATTCTCGAGCGCAAACCGCATCCGCGTCACCGCGCCGAGCCGCGCCGACAGCTCAGCGGCCAGCCGCTCCCGCCGCGCGCCAATGTCCGCCACCGCCTGGAGCCGGCGCTCGAGCATGGCGATGCGCTGCTCGCGCCCGGGCGACGGCGCCTCCCCCCGGGTGTCCGCGAGGCGTCGCGCGATCTCCTCGGGCCCGGGCTCGAGCTGACGCTCCAACGTGTACAGCCGGCGCGCATCATCGACTGCACGGGCGACGAGCGCATCGACCGCGGGCAGCACGTCTCCCAGCCGTTTGCGCTCCACGCCCGGGAGTCTCTGAATCATCGCCAGGATCGCCGCGCGATCGCTCCGTGCCTGGTGAATCGAGCCGCGATGCGGCCCCAGCTCAGCGGAATCGAGCGGCAGGGGAGATGCGACTCGCGCGATCGCCTGGGATTGCCGCGTGAACACGTGGCGCCAAGTGAACCCCGCCATCCATAAACGCCCATACTCGGTGGCGACGACAAACGCCGCGACGATCGCCGCGATCGGCCCGAGCAGTACGCGGTGCGTGGCAACGTCGAGCAGGATCAGGGCCGCGACCAGACCGAGCCCCAGACCGGCCACGATCCGGAACCGCCGAACCGGTACGAGCGCGGCGAGCGCCCGTACTCCGGACGACCGGCGTACGGCCCGAGTTGGGCCGGTCGCCGCTGGGACATCGAGCGCGCGCAGCAGATCGTCCGCCGTGGTGAACCGTTCTTCGGGAGTCTTGGCAAGGCAGCGCATCACGGCGGCCGCCAGGTCCGCCGGGCAGTCGGGACGCAGCCGCGCCAGCGGCGTCGGCGCCTGGGTCAGATGGTGCACCAGCACCGCCGCCACGGTCGCGGCGTTGAACGGCACGTCTCCCGCCAGCATCTGATAACCGACGATGCCGAGCGAGTAGAGATCGGACCGATGGTCGATCGCGCGCTCGCCGCTCGCCTGCTCCGGGCTCATGTAGTGCGGCGTTCCAATCACGGCGCCGGTCTGCGTCAGACCGCGCGCGTCGCTACCCAGCGCCTTGGCGATGCCGAAATCGGTCAGCACCACCCGCTGCTCCGGCCCATCGAGCAGGATGTTGTCCGGCTTGATGTCGCGATGCACGATGCCGGCGCGGTGCGCAGCCGCAAGGCCGGCAGCTGCTTCACGCAGAATGCGACGCGCCAGCTCGGCATCCTGCCGCGGCTCTCGCGCCAGACGCTCGGCGAGACTGCCGCCTTCGACGAGCGGCATGACGAAAAAGGCCAGCCCTTCCGCCTCGCCGACACTGTAGATCGGGATGATGTGGGGGTGGCGCAGCGCGGCAACCGCCTCCGCCTCGCGGCGGAACCGCTCCCGCGCGCCGGGCACCTCGTCGAGCTCGGTGCGCAGGATCTTGACCGCGACGCGCCGCTTCAATCGTTCGTCGGTGGCCGCGTACACTGAGGCGAAGCCGCCGCGCCCGAGCCGCTCGCCGAGCGTAAAGCCTTCGCCCAGCGCCCGTTGCACCCGTTGCCGGAACTCCGCCTCGTAGCTGCCCGTCGCGTCCATGCTGGCGCAGCAAACTAACCCGTTGCATTTGTACCGGCGAATCCCCTCACCTTCCTCCGCGGAGCCGACCTCATGATTCGCAGCGCGCTACTCGCCGGACTCGCCACGATGCTCGGCGTCGCCGCAGCGGCCCAGGCCCCAACCGACAGCGGGGCGGCCGTGCAAGACTCGGCCTTGCGGGTGTTTTTCGATTGCCCCGGATACTCCCGGGGGTGCGATTTCGATTTCGTGCGCACCGAGATCACGTGGGTCAATTGGGTTCGCAACCGGGAGGACGCGGACGTGCACGCGCTCGTCACGACCCAACCGACCGGCGGCGGCGGCAACGAGTACACGATCTCGCTCATCGGCCTGCGGCGCTTCGCGGGGAAGATTGACACGCTGCGCTACTACGCGACCGGCACAAGCACGCGGGACGAAGATCGGCGTGGCCTGGTTCACACTCTCCGGCTCGGCCTCGCCTCCTATGCGGCGGCCACCCCACTGTCGCGACACTTGTCGGTTTCGTACGAAGCGCCCGCGTCGAGAAAGACCACGACGCCGCATGATCCCTGGAATGCCTGGGTGTACACCGTCTCGGCGAGCACCAACTTGTACGGGCAGAAGCAGACCCGGTCCGCGTTTGTCTACGGCTCGCTCAGGGCCAACCGAACAACTGCGAAATGGAAGCTCGACTTCTCCGTGAACGAGTCGTATTCGGAGGACGTCTTCAAGGACGTGCCGCGGTTCGATACGCTCGGCAATCAGATCGGCACCGAAGACATCCACAGCATCTCCCGGCGCTACGGAGGCGACGCGCTCGTCGTCAAGAGTCTTGGACCGCATTGGTCAACAGGGCTCCAGGGGTCCGTCAATCACTCGACGTTCGGCAACCTCGATCTGTCCGTGTCCCTGGGTCCCGCCATCGAATACGACTTGTACCCGTACGATCAGTCCACGCGCCGGCAACTCACGCTGCAATACGGCATCACGCCGCTGCACGCCGACTACACCGACACCACGATCTACAACAAGACTCGCGAGACTGTCGTGCGGCAGAGCCTCACCGCCGCGCTGAGCGTCACCCAACCGTGGGGGTCCGCCAACGTCTCCCTGATCGGCTCGCACCTGCTGCAGGATTTCAAGCAGAACCACGTCGTACTGTTCGGAAGCGTGAGTCTGCGGCTCGTGAAAGGACTCTCGCTCAGCATCTTCGGCGACGTGGAGCGGATCCACGACCAACGCGCGCTCCCGGCCGCCGGCGCGACCCCGTCGGAGATCCTGTTGCGTCGTCGCGAGCTGCTGACGTCCTACAGTTACTCAACCTACATCAGCCTCAGCTACCGCTTCGGCTCGACGCTCAACAACATCGTGAATCCACGCTTCGGCGGCGGCCAGATGTTCTTTTGACCAGGCCGGTGGCGCCGCGGGTTGACACAGCACCGGCGGGCGGCGATACTTAACCATATGGTTTACAATGAGTCGGCCTTGGACGCCACGTTCGCGGCCCTCGCCGACCCGACCCGGCGCGCCATGCTCGCCCACCTCGCCCGGGCCGGGGAAACACCGGTCAGTGCACTCGCCCACCCGTTCCATATGTCTCTTCCCGCCGTCTCCAAGCACCTAGGCGTACTCGAGCGCGCGGGACTCGTGGTGCGCAGGCGCGACGGCCGCGTGCGCCGCTGCCGCCTGGTCGCCCGCCCGATGCGTGAGGCGGACGCCTGGATCGCCCGCTACCGCCGCTTCTGGAAGCATCAGTTCGACCGTCTGGCCCATTATCTGGACCAGTCCCATCCCGAGGAGAACGCTGCATGGCCCCTGCCTCCCAAACCGCCCCGGTCACCCTCCGGCTCACCCGCACCTTCGCGGCGGCGCGCGAAGCGGTCTTCCGCGCCTGGACGGATCCGGAAGCGATAAAGCGCTGGAGCGCCTCCGGGGATCTCACGGTGGCCGTGGCCGAGGTCGACCTCCGCGTCGGCGGCCGCTACCGTATCCATATGCAAGCCCCGGATGGCACGGTCAACAAGGTCACCGGGGTGTACCAGCTCGTCGATCCGCCGCGCCGGGTCGCCTACACGTGGTCCTGGGAGAACTGGCCGGAAGCCGGAGAGACGCTCGTGACGGTAGAATTCCACGACCGTGGCGCCCAGACCGAGCTCGTACTCACACACGAGCGCTTCCCGAACACGGAGATCCGGGGCCGCCACGAGCAGGGATGGACGGGCGCTCTCGACAAGTTCGGCACCATCTTTCCCGGCGCGTAAAGGAGCCCCATCATGCCCGTCCTCCATCGAGCGGATCCGGGACTTTGCCCGGGCGCGGGGCTGGCGCAACCTGCGGCTCCTGTCATCCGCCCGGAACACGTACAACACCGATTACCGCGCCGAGCATGCGGACGGGGCTCGTCGCAACGGACGGATCCACCACTTCTACTGTACCGATGTACCGAGTTATTGTACGCCCGCCCCGACCCCGGGCAGGACATGCGTCACGTCGATCTCATCTGGCCCCTGTGGAATCTGTTCGATCTCACACCGGAGGGCCGAGGGACCGATTGGTATCCACAACTCACCTATACCACTTGAGGAGGAGCCATGACGGAGAAGGACCAATTGCTGAGCACCCTGGAACGAGAGTTCCCCACGACGCTGAAACTGTTGAAGGCCTACCCGGCGGCCAAGGGCGATCTGCGCCCGCATGAGCGGTCCAAGTCCGCCAAGGATCTGGCGTGGGTGTTCGTCGCAGAAGGATTCATGGCCGACGGCGCGCTGCAGGGTGCTATCGACTTCTCGAAGCCGATGCCGTCGCCTCCCGGCTCGATGGGCGAGGTGATCACCGCGTACGAGCAAGCGCATCGCGCCATAGTGGACAAGATCAAGCAGACGCCCGAGGCCGAGCTCAACAAGACGATGAAGTTTCCCACCGGGCCGAAGCAGATGAGCGATCTGCGGCGTATGGACGTGCTGTGGACGACGCTGATGGACCAGGTCCACCATCGCGGCCAGTTCTCGGTCTACCTGCGCATGGCGGGTGGAAAGGTGCCGTCGATCTACGGCCCCAGCGCGGACGAGCCCTGGATGTAACCTCACCCCCTCGTTCCCCCTCTCCGCAATGCGGAGAGGGGGTAGAGGTGAGGCTGATTTGGCCGTCAAAAACGGATAGAAGGCGGCGTGCACTCGCGCTATGTTCCCCACGTGAGCCACGCCGCCGCTGTTTCTGATCCGACGCCTGCGCAACAATGGCGCATCGTGTTGGCGCGCGATCGCCGTTTCGATGGAGCATTCGTGTATGCGGTGCGCTCGACCGGAATTTTTTGCCGCCCCTCCTGCCCGAGCCGCCGACCGCGCCGCTCCGTCGTACGCTTCTATCCGATTCCCGAGGCTGCCCAGGCCGCCGGATTCCGGGCCTGCCGCCGCTGCCGGCCGACCCAGACGGCGTCGCCCGATCCCGCCGTGGCGCTGGTGCGGGACGTGTGCCGCAGCATCGACGCGCATCCGGACGCCGCCGCGGATCTCGCGACGCTGGGCCGGCGCGTCGGCCGCTCGCCGCACCAATTGCTGCGCGCGTTCCGGCGCGTGCTGGGCGTGAGCCCGCGCGAGTACCGCGACGCGCGGCGGCTCACCCGGCTCAAGTCCTCTCTCAAGGAGCGTCGTCACGTGAGTCCCGCCATCTACGAGGCCGGCTATGGATCGTCGAGCCGGGTGTACGAGCGCGCCGCCAGCGCGCTGGGGATGACCCCCGCCACCTACGGGCGCGGCGGTCGTGGGGCCGCGATCCGCTATGCGGTGGTTCCCTCCCCGCTCGGGCAGCTGCTCGTGGCCGCCACGGACAAGGGCGTCTGCCGCATCAGTCTGGGCGACGCCGCCGCGCCGCTGGAGCGCGATCTGCGCGCTGAGTTCCCCGCCGCGACCATCACGACCGACGCCGGCCCGCTGGCCGGCTGGGCGCAGGCGATCGTGCGCCATCTCGAAGGCCGAGAGCCGCATCTCGACCTGCCGCTCGATATCCGGGCGACGGCCTTCCAGCAGCGGGTGTGGGCCGCGCTCAAGCAGATTCCCTACGGCGCCACCCGCTCTTACCAGGCAGTGGCCAAGGCGATCCATCAGCCAAGGGCCACGCGCGCCGTTGCCCGCGCCTGCGCCACCAATCCGGTGGCGATCGCGATCCCGTGCCATCGCGTGGTGCGCGAAGATGGCGCGCTGGGCGGGTACCGCTGGGGCATCGAGCGGAAACGGCGGTTGTTGGAACGGGAAACGGGCTACTGAATCGAGACCCAGTAGCTGACCTTCACCGCCAGGTTGTCGGTCGCCAGCGCGGCGAGCACCAGGAGCGAGCGGCCCAGACGGACGATCACGGCTGCTTGCGAACGACGCGCCAGCGACCTTTCTGAATTTCCCGGGTCTGTTCGTGCAGCGAGCTATAGGTGCCCGCCAACGTGTCGCTCTGGAGGCGACCCACGAAGGTGGTGTGCAACGTGCAGCCACAGTTGGGATCGGTATAGGGCGCCAACGCGCCGCTCACCTGCCCTCCCGTGACCCGTACGAAGCGAATCGTGAGCGCCGGGGTGGTGGTGGGCTGTGGCGTGGGCTGGGCCTGACCGTTGCCCTGACGCATGAGCCATTGGGGCGTCATGAAGACGTCGCCGGTGGCGCTGTCGGTCCCCGCGATCAGTTTGAACACGATGCTGCCGTTCCGCCCGGACTCGACGCTGGAGTACTCCCCGTACCACTCGCCGGCGAGCTGAGAGATGTCGGCCGACGCACCGACGACGGGAACGGGAGTTTGGGCGCCCCCGCAGGCCAGCAGCAGGACGGCAAGGGAGAGGAATACCGGGCGGACGATCATGATCGGGCCTCGCATGGGGTGGGTCGAGAAGCTGGTGCCGTTCCAACCATTCGCGCCAAGTCATTGGAACCATAAATGGCTGTCGGCCTGCGTACGCTGCTTTCGGCATGTTGGCGAACCAAGTTGGAACGGCACTAGACACATGGGAATCTGATAAGGTTGCAGCCCACCTGCATGTCGGGATCGTGTCAACCGTTCCCGAACCCCGGTGCCGCCTGGACCTGCCGGGCCTGATACAGGTGCCGCCGGTCGTGCGCGGAGAGAAACGCGAGATAGCCTCCCTGCCAGCAATGACGCTCGCCTTCGCCCGGGTGTACGGTGGCTCGACGGTCGTTCCGTGAGCAGCCGCCGAACCCGCGACGCACTTGCCCACAGTACATTTTGCAGCCATAGGTTACCGCAATGGACGTCATCAACCTGGCTGGGATCGAGCCCTTCGAAGCGACGAAATTGCAGCATGAGGTGGATCCCCTGCGCACGCTGGCGGACCTCCTCGACTGGTCGCGCCGACTCACAGCGCCGGTCCTCTCCCCTGCCGTCGTCACCCAGGACGAATACACGCACGACGTCCTGATTCCTTACGCCGGCGGACGGTGGCTTGATTTCGACACCACCTGACTCGGGAGTCTGACGGCGGTCGTCGTCTGGGATCACCGGCCCTCGGAACCGGAGCTGCTCGATGCCCGGCTGGCACGCGGTTGGCGACCGACGCCGAGTCGGCTCAAGCACGGCGAAAGAGTGCTGGGATACGCGGCCTGCGTGTTCGACACGCAAGCGCCCTAGTGCCGTTCCACCTCGATTCGCCAGTATGCCGCAACCAGCACATGCAGGCCGACAGCCATTACGCGTTTCGATGACTTGGCGCGAATAGGTGGAACGGCACTAGCACTCTATCTTGCCCCCCATGTCCGACCTCGATTTCATCTTGCGGCCCCAATCGGTCGCCGTGATTGGCGCCTCCCGCGATCCAGACACCATCGGGCACGAGATCCTGGCCAACATCGTCCGTTACGGTTTCACCGGAGCCGTGTTCCCGGTCAACCCACGCGCGGCGACGGTCAATTCGATCAAGGCATACCCGACCGTCGGCGACATTCCCGACCCCGTCGACCTCGCCGTCATTGTGGTGCCCAAGGACCTGGTGCCCCTGGTCACTGAGCAGTGCGGCCAGAAAGGCGTACGCGGACTCGTGGTGATCTCGGCCGGCTTCAAGGAAGTGGGTGAGGCCGGCGCCGAAGCCGAACGCCGCCTGATGGAGATCGTGAAGCGGTACGGCATGCGGATGGTCGGCCCGAACTGCATGGGCGTCCTGAACGCCGATCCCGCTGTCTCCCTCAACGCCACGTTCGCGCCCACGATGCCGCCGTTCGGTCAGGCGGCGTTCGTATCGCAATCAGGGGCGCTCGGCATGAGCGTGCTCGACTACGCGAAGGAATACGGGATCGGCATCTCGCAGTTCGTTTCGGTCGGCAACAAGCCCGACGTCAGCGGCAACGATCTCCTGTTACAGTGGGAGCACGACGACGCCGTCCGCGTGATCCTGATGTACGTGGAGAACTTCGGCAACCCGCGGCGATTCCTCGAGATCGCCTCTCGCATCGCGAAGCAGAAGCCGATCATCGCGATGAAGTCGGGTCGCTCCAAGGTCGGGGCCCGGGCGGCTGCCTCGCACACCGGCGCACTGGCTGCGAGCGATGCGGCGGTGGATGCGTTGTTCGCACAGGCCGGAGTGCTGCGCGCCAGCTCGATGGAAGAGCTGTTCGACATGGCGATGGCGTTCAACGGGCCGCCGCTTCCCCGATCCCGCCGCACCGCCGTGCTCACCAACTCCGGCGGCCCCGGCATCCTCATCGCCGACGCGCTCGAGCCGCAGGGCCTGGAGCTCGTGGAGCTGGCACCGCAGACCATCGCCCGGCTGAAGCCGTTGTTCCCTCCCGAGGCAAGCCTGCGCAATCCACTCGACATGATCGCTTCGGCGACGGCCGCGGACTACCGCGCCGCGTTGGATGCCCTGCTCGCCGATGGGAACGTCGATTCGGCCGTGGCGATCTTCGTCCCCCCACTCGGCATCCGCGCCGAAGCCGTGGCCGAGTCGATCGCGGCGGCGGCCCGGGGCCACCCGGCGAAGCCGGTGCTGGCGGTGCTGATGGGGCGGCAGGGTCTCCCCGAGGGCAAGGCCGAGCTGCACCGAGCCGGGATTCCGGCGTACATCTTCCCCGAGTCCGCCGCGCGGGCGTTGGGCGCCCTGCGCCGCCTGCGCGAATGGCGCGCCCGCCCCGTGGCGGCACCGAAATCGTTCACCGTGGACCGGGAGCGTTCCACTCGCGTGCTGTCCCAGGCGCGCGCGGCGGGACGGACCAAGCTCTCGGAGCTCGAGGCGCTGGGCGTGCTCAACGCGTACGGCATCCCCACGGCGCCGGCGCGGCTAGCCCACGATCCAGAAGAGGCCGCGCGCGCGGCAGCGGAGATCGGGTTTCCGGTCGCCCTCAAGATCGTCTCCCCACAGATCGTTCATAAGACCGAGGTGGGCGGCGTGCGGGTCGACGTTGCGACGCCGGTCGAGGTGAAGCAGGCCTGCGCGGAAATGTTGAACGGGGTGTCCCGCGCGGCCCCCCAGGCGACGATCGAAGGGATACTGGTGCAGCGCATGGTGCCTGGGGGCCGCGAGATGATCGTGGGGGTGAGTCGCGATCGCATGTTCGGCGCCCTGGTGATGTTCGGCCTGGGGGGGATCTACGTCGAGGCGCTGCGGGACGTCGTATTCCGTATCGCGCCGATCGGCCCGCTCGAGGCGTACGACATGCTGAAGGGCATCCGCAGCGTAGCGATCCTGGAGGGCGTGCGGGGCGCCCCGCCGGTCGATTTCGCGGCGCTGGGGGAGGTGCTGCAACGGGTGGCGCAGCTCGCGATGGACTTCGAGGACATCGTCGAGCTGGACATCAATCCACTGCTCGCGTTCCCCCAGGGCGCCACGGCGGTAGACGCCCGGATCCTGCTCCAGGATCATTCCTGAATCGCCTCGGTGGCCGGCCGTGAACTCCGTCAGCGCCGAGCGTCCTGTCCCCGCACCGGTGCCCACACCGTGGCATGCGCTCGCCCCCGCAGAAGTGTGCCGGCGGCTCGACACGACTCCGGCGGGGCTCGATGAACTGGAAGCGGCGGCACGGCTCGCGCGCGTCGGACCGAATGAGCTCCGCCCCCCTGCCCCCGCTTCCGCCTGGCGAATCCTCGCCGAACAATTCCGGAACGTCGTCACCCTGCTGCTCGTGGCGGCGGCCGCCGTGGCCCTGGTCAGCGGACACGCGCTCGATGCGGCAGCGATCGTCGCCGTGCTGCTGCTCAATGCTGCGCTCGGATTCCTGACCGACCTGCCGGCGCGCCGGGCGCTCGAGGCCCTCACGACGCTGCAAGTGGCCCGGGCGACCGTGGTTCGCGGAGGTCGCCCGCGGGACATCGAGGCGCATCAGCTCGTGCCCGGTGATGTCATCACGCTCGAGGCCGGTCAGGCGGTACCGGCCGATGCCCGCCTGCTCGCGGCGACGGAATTGTGCACCGTCGAAGCAGCGCTGACCGGTGAGTCGCTGCCGGTGGAGAAGGTGGCGATCGCCGAGCTTCCCGCCGACACCCCGCTCCCCGACCACGGCACGATGGTCTACCAGGGGACAACGGTCGTGGCGGGTCGGGCGCACGCGGTGATCGTGGCGACCGGCACGGCCACGGAGGTTGGACGGATCGGCACCCTCGCGGCGGCCGTGCCCGAGCGCCCAACGCCGCTCCAGCGCCGACTCGACGCCCTCGGTCGCCGGCTCGCGCTCGCGGCAGTGGGAGTCGCCGCGGTCGTGGTGCTGCTGGGGTGGCTGCAGGGCGTCCCGGTGACGGCCGTCCTCGCGTCGGCGATCGCCCTCGCCGTTGCGGCCGTCCCGGAAGGCCTCCCGGCGGTCGTCACCGTGACCATGGCGGTGGGCGTGCGCCGCATGGCCCGGCGACGAGCCCTCGTCCGGCGTCTGCCGGTCGTGGAGAGTCTCGGCTCGGCGACGGTGATCTGCACCGACAAGACAGGCACCCTGACTACCGGTGAGATGACGGCGACGGCGATGTCCCTGGGCGGCGGCCGCGAGCTGGCCATCACGGGAGTGGGGTACAGCCGCAGCGGCCTCTTCCTGGACAACGGCGTGCCGGTTGATCCACAGGCCGATCCGCAGCTCGCCATGGCGCTGCGCATCGCCGCGCTGGCCAACCGCGGAGGACTGGTGGAGCGCGACGGCGCGATGCAGCCGCACGGTGACCCGACCGAGGTCGCCCTCCTCGTTGCCGCGGGAAAGGCCGGCTTCGATCGCTCAGTACTGCTTGCGTCCGCTCCGGAGATCGCGGAGCTCCCGTTTTCGAGCGATCGCATGTACATGGCCACATTCCACGCCGAGGGAGGCGGGGTCCGTGCCTACCTCAAGGGTGCCCCCGAGCGCGTGCTCGATCTGTGCGACCGCTCGCTGACCCCGACGGGCGAGCAGCCATTGGGAAGCGCCGCGCGTGAGGTGTTGCACCGGCAGCGCGAGGCGCTTGCGGCCCGCGGGCTGCGAGTCCTGGCCGTGGCCTCCGGCGAGGTCGCGGGGACCACGGCAGGCGCGATCCGCGACCTCGTGTTCGTCGGCGACTTCGGGTTGACCGACCCGCCCACGCCCGGCGTGCAGGAGACCGTTCGGGCGATTCGCGCGGCCGGCATCCGCCCGGTCATGCTCACCGGCGACCACCGCGGTACCGCGGAGGCAGTGGCGCGCGCCCTCGGCGTCCTGGACGGAGCCGACGAGACCCTCGACGGCCGCGAGCTCGCCGCGTTGCCGCCCGCAGCCCTGGCAGAGCGCGTCGCCCGAGTCGGGGCGTTCAGCCGCATCGGCCCGGAGGACAAGCTGCGGATCGTCGCGGCCTACCAGGCCCGGGGCGAGGTCGTGGCTATGTTGGGGGACGGCGTGAACGACGCCCCGGCGCTGCGGCAGGCCGACATCGGGGTGGCGATGGGCCGGCGCGGCAGCGACGTGGCGCGGGAGGCCGCCGATCTCGTGCTGCAGGACGACCGGCTCGAAACGGTCGCCGCGGCCGTCGAAGAGGGACGCGTGATCTTCGACAACATCCGCAAGTTCGTCTTCTATTTGTTCAGCTGTAACCTGGCCGAGGTGCTCCTGTTCCTCGGCGCCGCGGTCGCGGGGTGGCCGTTGCCGCTGCAGCCGCTGCAAATCCTCTGGCTCAACCTGGTGACGGACACGTTCCCGGCGCTGGCGTTGGCGCTCGAGTCCGCCGAACCGGACGTCATGCGCCGGCCGCCGCGCGCCCCACGGACCGCGATACTATCGGGCTCGATACTGCGGGCGACGGTGACGTACGCGGTGCTCATCGCCTCGAGCGCGCTGGCGGCATTCAGCTGGGGGCTGGTCCGTTGGCCTGACGACCCGACGCGGGCTATCACCTTGGCATTCGTCACGCTGGGGGTGGCGCAGATCTTCCACCTCGGCAATGCCCGTAGCGCCGGTCCGGTTGTGACGGCCCGGCGTGCGCTCAGCAACCGCTACGCGCTCGGCGCGGTCGCCCTGTCGCTCGTGCTCCTCTGGCTGGCGGTTTCCTGGGGCCCGCTGGCGCGCACGCTCGGCACACAACCGCTCACCACGCCCGAATGGGCTGTGGTCGCAGGACTGGGGCTCGTGCCGGGCGTGCTCGGTCAGGCCGTCAAGAGCGCGCGCGCCGGGTGGACGAGGGCTAGGCGCCGGCCGGCCGGGTGAGCAGGATCGCCGCCCGTGTCGCTCCGCGCAGCACCTTGTCACACACGCTGCCACGGAGGAATCGCGCGACGCGCCCCTGACGGTGAGTCGTCATCGCGATCACATCCGCCGCGGCAGCGGCCCGAATGATGGCGCGCGCGGGATCCGGGCTGCTGAGTATGCGCCAGGAGGCCCGGATGCCGTCCCGTTGCAGTCGCACCACGACCCCCTTGAGGTAGTCCTCGGCCTCCTGCCGTTGCCTGGCAAGATCGACCTGATCGATGCGAGTCACCGGGGCTGGGCGCGCGATCGTCCGGTGCGGGGTAATGACGCGTACCACGGTCACCCTCACCCCCACGCCCCGGATCACACCAGGCACTGACGAAAGCACCCGCTCCGCCAGGTCCGTGCCGTCCAGCGGCACGAGCACACGCCGGAACCGACGCGGCCGAGGTCCCGCGGCGGCATCCCGGGTGGGGCGAATGGCGAGCACCGGGATCTCGCTGGCTCTGAGAAGCTCGTCCGCCACGCTGCCCAGCCAGAGACGACTGAGGCCCCCGCGCCCATGGGTAGTCAAGGCGATGAGGTCGGCGCCGGTCTCGCGCGCAAAGGCGGCGATGGCCTCGGCGGGACGACCTTCCCGGACCGCGACGGCTACCGCGAGTTTCCAGCGCGCGCTCAAGGTCGCGGCGAGACGCTGAAGCTGGCCCTCGATCGCCGCCGTCGTTTCCGCCGCATGGCGGGCATCGAAGATGGGCGCGGGGGCCGGCTGGACGTACAGGAGATGCAGCGACCCTCCCGCGGAAACGATGATGCCGAGCGCGGCCGGCAGCGCCTGCAGGCTGAACGCGGAACCGTCGATCGGAACGACGATCGATCCCACCGCGGTCACCGGCCCGCCGCCGACACCTGGTGCGTTCCCCCGTGCTTCTGGAACCAGCTCATCATGTAGAGCTGCGTGCGCATGAAGTTGCTTGGCTTCGACCCGGTGCCGTGGTACTCGCCGTTGAACCGCAGCATCACCGTTTCCACGCCGCGGTACTTGAGCGCCGAGAAGTACTCCTCGGTTTGCGGCATCGGGGTGCGCAGATCGAGCTCGCCGGTCATGAGCAGCGTCGGCGTCGTCACGTTGCCCACGTACATCAGGGACGACTGCTTGAGCCACTGCTCCGGCTTCTCCCAGAACGGGGCGTCGAAGAAGTTGTAGGTGAAATACGGGATGTCAGTCTGGCCGGCCATGCTGATCCAGTCGATCACCGGGCAACGGACCGCGGCGCCCGCGAACCGGTGCGTGTGGCCGATCACCCAGGACGACAGCACGCCGCCGCCGGAGCACCCCGACACGTACATGCGGGTCGTGTCCACTATCCCACGCCCCACCACGGTGTCGACGCCCGCCATGAGATCATCGTAGTCCACGCTGGGATAGGCGTGAAAAATGGCGTTGCCGAACGGCGAGCCGTATCCGGTCGAGCCACGTGGATTCACGTACAGCACGACGTACCCGTTGGCCGCGAAGTTCTGGAACATGTAGTTGAACCCCACGCCGTACATCCCGTGCGGCCCGCCGTGAATCTCGAGGATGAGCGGATACCGCTTTGAGGCGTCGAACGCCGGTGGCTTGACGATCCAGGCCTGGACCCGCGCACCGCCGCTCGAGGGATACCACACCTCCTCGACGCCGGCCAGCTTCATGCGATTCAGCACATCGTCGTTGACGCGTGTAAGCCGGGCGATCGACCCCGGCCGGCGCAGGTTGAAGCGCACCACGTCCGCGGGGTTGGTCGGATCCGTCCGCGTACCGACGGCGTTGAGGTTCTGGTCGATGGAGCTGAGCGAGAGCATGTGGACGCCCGTCGTCACCTGACGGACCCCTGAGGCCGTTGCGGCAAACCACACGTTGCTCGTGCCGCGATCGCCGGCGCTGAAATAGACGCCGCTCCCGTCCGGCGCCCAGCGCATCGGGCCCGGGTCCCGATCCAGGTCCCCTGAGATCTTGCGCAGGCCCGTGCCGTCGATGCCGATCACCATGACATCGGCGGCGTGATAGCTGACGTTCGACGAGTCGTAGCCCGCGAACGCGATGCTCTTACCGTCCGGCGACACGACCGGGCTGGTCCACACCCCAGGCCGCGTCGTCAATTGACGGACGGTGGCGGCGGCGACGTCCACCATATACAGGTGGGAGTTGCGGTAGTTGCGATCGGCCTGGGGATCCTTGTAGCCGTCCACGACGATCGTCCGGCCGTCCGGCGTCCAGTCGTACCCTACACCCGTGGACAGTCCGTCGAACCGCGCGCCGACGTTCCAGTCGCCGCTCGTGAGCTGGCGCGGCGTCCCCCCGTCGACCGAAACGAGGAACAGATGCAGATAGCCGTCCTCCCATGAAGCCGCGGCGATCCTGGCGGTAGTGCATGCGGTCCACCACCCTCGGCGCCGCGGTCCAATTGGCCCCGGTGGGCGCGCTCGGCAGACTGATCGTCCACGGGGTCGACTGGCGCACCAGCATTGCGAAGACGAGCCATTTCCCGTCCGGCGACCAGCGCAGGTCGCTGGGCGCTTCCACCACGCGGGTCACCTGGGAAGTCGCACCTTCGGCGTCCATCCACCGGACGAACAGCTGCGTGCCTTTCGGCTCACCATCCGCCAGGTACGCGATGCGCGAGCCATCCGGCGCCCAGCGGGCGTTCGATCCCTTGGTGAGAAAGCGATTGCGCGAGCCGTCGGCGTTCATGATCCACAGCGCCGATTCCCACTTGTCCTCGATCCGGTTCACCCACGTGCGGGTGTAGACGATCTGCGAGCCGTCGGGTGACAGCTGCGGATCGCTCACCTGCTCCCAGTCGAGGTAGTGGTTCACCGTGAGCAGCGTGTCGGAAGCGGTTTCCTGGGCTCGGGCCGCGATCGGCATGAAACCGCAGCCCAGCGCCATCGTGAGAGCAGTGTACCGGCGCATCATTCTCTCCTGTTCTCAGGCTGATAGCTGATAGCTGTAGCGGTCGATGACGGCTCAAAGCTGAAGTCGGACGACGACTCTCGCTAGTTCACGACCCCGGCCGCCCATTCGATGCCGCCGAGCAGATGATCGAGGAAGGCCCGCTCGGCATAGCTACAGGCGGTATGGCCCATGGCCGTATACCACGACCGGCCACCGTCGTAGGTCTGGTACCAACTGATCGGATGCACCGTCCCCATGGTCCCGCCCGTGTAGGTGGATTCCTCGACTTGCGCGAGGCGGGTGACACCGGCCGGCTGCGCGGTGAAGTTGTACCACTCGTCGGTTCGGATCCATGGATTCGGGAGATTTCGCGTCGAGGCGTGCGCCGTGTCCGTTATGGTGACCGTGGCCCGCTGAATCGCCGGATGATTTTGGAAGGTCGCGCCCAGCAGGGCGTGGTACCACGGCCAGCGGTACTCGGTGTCCGACGCCGAATGCACGCCGACGAATCCGCGTCCGGACCGGATGTAGCGCTCGAAGCCGCCCTGCTCGACCGAGTCGAGCACGTCTCCGGTCGTATTGAGAAACACCACGACGGCGAACCGCGCCAGGCTCGAATCAGAGAAGACGGAGGGATCTTCGGTCGCCTGCACGGAGAAATCGTTGTAAGCACCGAGCACCTCGATGGCGGCAATGCCCGCGGGGATCGAGGCGTGGCGAAACCCGGTGGTACGGGAAAACACGAGCAGTTTGAATGCGGCGTGCGGCACCGACGCAGCCGAGGGCGCGCCGCTCGTGCTGGGGCAAATCTCGAGTGGAGGAGCGGTGGAGGCGGAGCTGCAGCCAAGGCAGGTCAGCCCCAGCACGATTCCGTAGCCGTAGCGCATCATTGCAGCTTGCGCTGAGAGCGACTACGCGGCAAGGCCCTGCGATCAGTGCAGATGCACGTTGATGATCGGCAGCACGCGGAGCAAACCCTTATTGTTGCGGGCGTTGTTGATGAGACCGAGCTGAACGCCGTGCAGCCGCTTGGCATAGTTGTACAGCCCGATCGCGAGACCGAACTGGTCCCCCTTCATGCGGTTGTAGCCGGCGATCGACACCCCCCGCATCTCCCAGGTGCGGGTCCGGATCGGTGAAATGGCGAGGCCGTGGATCCAGCGTCCCTCCACGTGCAAGCCCCCAACGGCCACGCCCACCAGCCCTTCGTCGCCCACTACCGCCAATCCCCCGACGGCCAGGCCCGTCATGCGTCCGTTCGCGACGACGGCGAGTCCACCCACATGCACACCCTCGACCGGACCATTTGAAACGACGGCCAACCCACCGACTGAAATGCCGCGCACCGCACCATTACCGACGACCGCCAGCCCGCCGACCCCGATGCCCGTCATATCCCCGTTCGACACGACGGCCAGCCCGCCGGCGGAGATCCCGCGCACCGAACCGTTGCCCACAACTGCGAGTCCGCCCAGGTTGAGTCCCCACAGATTTCCGTTCGCCACGGTCCCGAGACCCGAGATGTTGATGCCTTGCATCTCGCCGTTCGCCACCACGCCGAGGCCCGCCAGCGTCAGGCCACGCATGGACCGGTTGGCGACGGTACCCAGGCCGGAGATGTTCACCCACTGCATGTCGCCGTTCGAGACAGCTCCGATTCCGGCGAGCGTGATGCCGTTGAATCCCCGCTCGGCCACCGCGCCGACCAGACCGATCGTGACGCCATTGAACCGCCCACCCACCGGCCCGGCCACGCCCAGCGCGAGGCCGTTGACCTCCATGTCCTCATTGTGCTTGGCATTCCAGAGCGTGACGTTGATCCCATCGACCCGATCGACGGCGTTGTCCTGCCAATTGATGCGGAGCCCCGCCCAGCGACGTGAATTCCCGATCGAGAGACCGACTCCCGAAATACCCAGATTCAACGCGTGGTGACCTGCGCTCCGGCGCGAATCTTGAGGAGGGTTGTCGACGTCCTGCGCTCGGAGGGGAATCGGGTTGGCAACGCTCAGGACGGTCAGCAGGATCAGCGAGCAACGGCGGAGCATGGCGTGCCCGTACGGGATTGGACTGGCGGGAGTTCCATCCGGGGACCGCCGCGCGCCGTATGAATGGGACGGAGGCGAGGGTCCCCAAAACCGTTAGATTACATGAGGATGAACACATCCAAGCGGCTGCTCACCAAGCTCGTGCAGTGGTTCGACACCGCGGCGTCACCACCCACCGGCTCTGTCGCCAGGCACCAGGTCGACTGGCTGCGGGTGCTGCCCTTCGCGGGGATGCATCTCGCCTGTCTCGGCGCCATCTGGGTCGGGGCGAGCTGGACCGCGGTCGGCGTGGCCGCCGGGCTGTACGTGGCCCGCATGTTCGCCATCACCGGGTTCTACCACCGCTATTTCTCGCACCGCACCTACGAAACCTCCCGTCCCATGCAGCTGGTGTTCGCGGTGATCGGGGCCTCCTGCGTGCAGCGGGGGCCGCTGTGGTGGGCCGCCCACCACCGCAAGCACCATCGGCACGCCGATACCGAGGCCGACGTCCACAGTCCGCGCCAGCACGGGTTCTGGTGGAGTCACATGGGCTGGATCACCTCGCCCGAGAATTTCCCCACCGACTTCAAGCAGGTACCGGATCTGGCGCGGTATCCGGAGCTCCGCTTTCTGGATCGGTTCGATATCGTGGTGCCGCTGTTGCTCGCCACCGCGCTGTTCGTCATCGGCGGCGCCCAGCTGCTGGTCTGGGGATTCTTCATCAGCACCGTGGTGCTGTTTCATTGCAGCTGCTTCATCAATTCGCTGGCGCACCAGCTGGGGCGGCGGCGCTTCCCGACCGACGACGACAGCAAGAACAGCCTGCTGCTCTCTCTGATCACGCTCGGGGAAGGCTGGCACAACAACCACCACTGGTATCCCGGCGCGGTGCGTCAGGGATTCTACTGGTGGGAGGTGGACTTGACCTTCTACGGGCTGTGGATCCTGTCCCGGCTCGGGATCATCAAGAACCTCCACGCGGTGCCGGCCAGGATCCTGGAGCGGGCCTGACGGTGCGGATCGCGATCGTCGGCGGGGGCATTGCCGGACTCGTCGCCGCTTCGCTGCTGCAGCGGGATCACGATCTCGTTCTTTTCGAAGCCAATGCTCTCCCGGGCGGGCACACGCACACCGTTTCCGTGACGACCCCGGCGGGAACAGTGGAAGTGGACACGGGCTTCATCGTCTACAACGAGCGGAACTACCCCCACTTCACCGCGCTCCTGGCTCGACTCGGCGTCGCGACGCAGCCCACGGTGATGAGCTTCAGCGTCCGCGCCGAGCACGACGACTTCGAGTACAACGGCTCCACCCTGAACCAGCTGTTCGGTCAACGGCGCAACCTAGTGAAACCGTCTTTCTACCGGATGGTCACGGACATCGTTCGGTTCAGCCGGCAGGCGCCGCGCGCCATCCTGGACGGATCAGCGCACGCAACGCTCAGCGAATACGTCGCGACGGCGCAGCTATCGCGCCCGTTCGTCGATCACTACCTCGCGCCAATGGCCGCTGCGCTGTGGTCGCAGCCGCGCCGCCGCGTGCTCGATATGCCGCTCGCCTTCCTGGTGCAGTTTCTCGACAACCACGGCATGCTGTCGATGACCGACCGCCCACAGTGGCGGGTGATTCAGGGCGGCTCGCAGCGCTATGTCGACGCGTTGACCGCGCCCTACCGCGATCGCCTGCGACTGGGCCATACCGTACGCGCGGTGACTCGGCGGTCGCAGCATGTCGAGGTAGACGGCGAGGTCTTCGACGAGGTCGTCTTCGCCTGTCATTCCGACCAGGCGCTCGCGACGCTGACGGACGCCACCGGGTCGGAGCGCGAAATCCTGGGCGCCCTGCCCTACCAGGCAAACGAGGTCGTGCTCCATACCGACACGTCCTTCTTGCCGCGACGCCAGGCCCTGTGGGCGGCGTGGAACTATCATCTCGGGGCCGATCCCGAGGCGCCGGTCGCGGTTACCTACGACATGAACATCCTGCAGACGCTCGCCGCCCCGGAGACGTATTGCGTGACCCTGAACCGCACCGGGGACATCGCGCCCGAGCGGATGCTGCAGCGGTTCACCTACCACCACCCGCTCTACACGACGGCCGGCGTGCGCGCCCAGGCGCGCCACGCCGAGATCAGCGGCCGCAATCGGACGCACTATTGCGGCGCCTATTGGGGCGACGGGTTTCATGAAGCCGGCGTGGCGAGCGCCCTCACCGTGTGCCGTCGCTTCGGGGGCGCGCTGTGAACAGTGCGATCTACACCGGCCTGGTGCGTCATCGCCGGCGGCGGCCGGTCCCGCACACGTTCCGGTTCCGTCTGTTCATGATGTACCTGGACCTGGACGAGCTGCCCGGGGCGCTCGACGGACATTGGT
Source organism: Gemmatimonadota bacterium (assembly GCA_041497135.1). Lineage (GTDB taxonomy): Bacteria > Gemmatimonadota > Gemmatimonadetes > Gemmatimonadales > GWC2-71-9 > DASTHG01. The sequence goes on from JBGQFX010000002.1 coordinate 127,491, forward strand.
TGTGGTCGGCGCGTCATGCCGCCCCTGCCTGGTTCCGTCGCGCCGATTATCACGGTGACCGGACGGTGCCCCTGTCGGATGCGGTGCGCGACACCGTGGAGCGCGCCACGGGGACGCGGCCTCGCGGGCCGATCCGGCTGCTCACGCATCTGCGCTATTACGGGTACTGCTTCAACCCGGTGACCCTCTACTATTGCTTCGACGAGCAGGATACCCGGGTGGACACGGTTCTGGCCGAAATCACGAACACGCCGTGGAAAGAGCGTCACGCCTACGTGCTGCCGCGGACCCCGGCCATGAACGGGCGGCTGCGGTTCCAGTTCGACAAGGCGTTCCACGTGTCGCCGTTCATGCCCATGAACCATCGTTACGTGTGGCGCTTTTCCACGCCGGGCCGCAAACTCGGCGTGCATATGGAGAACTTCGACACGCGGGGCAAGCTGTTCGACGCCACCCTGTCCCTCACGCGGCGTGAGATCACGAGCCGCTCGCTGGCACGGGCCCTGCTCGGCTATCCATGGATGACCGCCTCCGTGGCCACGGCCATCCACTGGAACGCCCTGAAGATCTGGCGCAAGGGAAACCGCTTCTACCCGCACCCGGCCAAGCAGTCCGCATGACGATCCTCGACTCCCTCGCCCGGCGCATCCTGCTGCACCGTCTTCCCCGCCTGGCGCACGGCCGCTTGTCGATCGAGGAGGCCGGAGCGGGTCCACGCGAATTCGGGCATGCCGAGGCGCCGAGGGCGACGATTGCGGTCCACGATCCCCGTTTCTACCGCGCCGTCGTGCTGGGCGGCCACCTCGGGGCCGTCGAGGCGTACCTCGACGGGTGGTGGGACACCGACGATCTCACGGCCCTGGTACAGCTGATGGTGCGCAACCGCGACGTGCTCGACAGCCTGGAAACCGGCTGGGCGCGTCTGGCGCAGCCGGTGCGGCGCGCCTGGCACGCGCTGCGCCGAAATACCCGAGGCGGCAGTCGCCGCAACATCGCCGCCCACTACGACCTGGGCAACGAGTTCTTCGCCGAGTTTCTGGACGACACGCTCACGTATTCGTGCGGCATATTCGAGCACCCCGAGACCAGTCTCCGCGACGCCTCGATCGCGAAGTACGAGCGTATCTGCGGCAAGCTGGAGCTTAGCCCTCGCGATCATGTGATCGAGATCGGCGCCGGCTGGGGTGGGTTCGCGCTGTACGCGGCCAGCCGCTACGGCTGCCGGGTGACGACGACCACAATCTCGCGCGCGCAGCACACCCTGGCCACCGAGCGGGTGGCCGCCGCCGGGCTCGCCGACCGGATCACGATCCTGCAGCGCGATTACCGCTATCTCACCGGGACCTACGACAAGCTGGTGTCGATCGAAATGATCGAGGCCGTGGGGCACCGGTTCTACGGCGCCTTTTTCCGCAAGTGTGCCGAGCTGCTGCGGCCGGGCGGTCGCATGGCGTTGCAGGCGATCACGATCGACCCCCGGTTCTATCATCGCGCCCGGCGCGAGGTGGATTTCATCAAGCGCTACATCTTCCCCGGCGCCAACATTCCGTCGCTGCCGGTGCTGCGCAGAGCCGCCGAGTCTCGGGCCCAGCTCTCATTGCTCCATCTCGAGGATATCACGCCGCACTACGCCGAAACGCTGAAGCGCTGGCGTGAGAACTTCGTCGCCCGCTGGGACCGGCTGCGGGCGCTGGGCTTCTCGGAGGAGTTCCGCCGCCTGTGGCAGTTCTATTTCTGCTACTGCGAGGGCGGGTTCCGCGAGCGGTTTCTGGGCGACGTGCAGCTGGTGTTCCAGCGCGACTAGTGCCGTTTCAACTATTCGCGCCAAGTCATCGGAACCCCAAATGGCTGTCGGCCTGCATCCGCTGCTTTCGGCATGCTCGCGAATCAAGTTGGAACGGTACTAGGGCGACGGCGTGATCCGGCTGTTGTTGCTGGGATGGGCGGCGCTCGCCGTGCTGATGGTGGGGTTGTGGCTCCGGCAGCTGCAGACCCGGAATGCGACGTCGGTCGACGCGGCCTGGTCCGCCGGTATGGGCCTGCTCGCGACCGGTTACGCGCTCCTGTCCGACGGACCACCCGAGCGCCGACTGCTGGTCGGTGCGCTCGGCTTCATCTGGTCGATCCGCCTCGTATCACATCTGATCGCCGACCGCGTCGTCGGTCGGGCCGAGGACGGGCGCTATCGCGCGATGCGGGAGCATTGGGGGAAGCGGGCGCCGCTGTTCTTCTTTTTCTTCTATCAGGGCCAGGCCGTGGTAGCCACGCTGTTCTCGATTCCGATCCTGGCCGCGATGCGCGGCGGCGGCCTGGATGGCTGGGCGGCGGCGGGGACGGCGGTGTGGCTCGTCGCGGTCCTGGGCGAAGCCACCGCGGACCGTCAGCTGGCCCGGTTCCGCGCCGATCCCGCGCACAAGGGCAAGACCTGCCGCGCTGGATGGTGGCGCTATTCCCGTCATCCCAACTACTTCTTCGAATGGACGCACTGGTTCAGCTACGTCCTCATCGGGCACGGCGCCTGGTTGACCTGGCTCGGCCCGGCACTGATGGTGTTGTTCCTGTTCCGCCTCACCGGCATCCCCCATACCGAGCAGCAGGCGCTCAAGAGCCGCGGCGACGACTACCGCGCCTATCAGCGCGACACGAGCGTTTTCTTCCCCTGGTTCCCGAAGCAGGCGTAGGGTGATCCTCGGCCGCCTGCCCGAGCCGGTGCTCCGGTGGGGCATCCGTCGCCTCCTGGCGCTGCGGCTGTACCAGGAAGCGCATCGGGTCCGCGCCGGCTCGATCGATGCGGAGCTCTCGAACGGCCCGATCGCGCTCATGCCCGACGCGGCCAACCGGCAGCACTACGAGCTGCCCGCGGCGTTCTTCGAGCAGGTGTTGGGCACGAACATGAAGTACAGCGGCGCGTACTGGGGCGAGGGCGTGGCGACGCTCGACGAAGCCGAAACGGCGATGCTCGAGCTGACTTGCAGCCGGGCGCAGCTCGCCGACGGGCAACGGATCCTCGAGCTGGGGTGCGGGTGGGGATCGCTCTCCCTCTGGATGGCGCGACGCTTCCCCAACAGCCGCATCGTCGCAGTGTCCAATTCGGCGCCGCAACGGGATTTCATCGAGGCGCGGAAGCCGGCCAATCTCGAGGTCGTCACGGCCGACCTGAATACGCTCACGCTCGATACCCGGTTCGACCGGGTGGTGAGCGTCGAGATGTTCGAGCACATGCACAACTGGCGCGAGCTGCTGCACCGCATCACCGGGTGGCTCGAGCCGGGTGGAAAGCTGTTCGTGCACGTATTCTGCCACCGTCGCTACACCTATCCGTTCGAAACCAACGGCGTGGGCAACTGGCTGGGGCGCTATTTCTTCACCGGCGGGCTGATGCCGTCCCTGGACCTGTTGCCGCGCTTTCAGGGATCGCTGGTGTTGGAAAGGACGTGGGAGGTGGGCGGCGAGCACTACGCTCGCACCGCGGAGGCGTGGGCGCGCAACCTGACCGTGCACGAGCCGGAGGTGCGACGCGTGTTTGCCACCACGTACGGCGCCGAGGCCGATCTCTGGCTCCAGCGCTGGCGGGTGTTCTTTCTCGCCTGTGCCGAGCTGTTCGGCTATCGGCGCGGGACCGAGTGGCTGGTGGGGCACTACCGGTTGCGGAAGCCATAGTCGCGGCGCAGTTTCACGCTCACCCTTCACAGACTTCGATACCATGCGACTCTCGCACTGCTGCGCCGTGCTCCTGCTCGGCGGCGCCCCGGTCCTCGCCCAGACACCCGCGCGGTCTATCGACTGGGACTCTCTGGCCGCCGAATCGGTACGCAACCTGTCCGCGTACCTGGCGATCAACACGACCAATCCCCCGGGCAACGAGCTCGCGGCCGCCCGGTTCTTCGAGCGGCTGCTGGCGCGCGAAGGGATCGAGGTCCAGATCCTGGATACGGCCGAGCTGGGACCAGGACGCGCCAATCTCTATGCCCGGCTGCGCTCGAGCGGCGCCAAAAAGGCGATCGCCCTGGTCAATCACCTGGACGTCGTCCCCGTCATGCCCCAGTACTGGTCGGTGGATCCCTTCGCCGGGCTGGTGCGCGACGGGTACGTCTGGGGTCGTGGAGCGCTCGACATGAAGGGCGAAGGAATGGTGCAGCTGATGGCGCTGATCGCCCTCAAGCGCAGCGGCGTGGCCCTCGACCGCGACATCGTCTTCATCGGCAACGCGGATGAGGAAATCGCCGGAGGCGGCGCCGCCGTGTTCGTCCAGCGGCATGCGGACTTGTTGCGCGACGTCGAGTTTCTCATGACGGAGGGTGGCGACAACCTGGTCGAGGACGGGCGGCTGGCCTACTTCGGCGTTGGGGTCGCCGAAAAGCGCGCCTTCTGGCAACGGATTACGGTTCATGGAACGCCGTCGCACGGTTCCCGGCCCACGAAGCAGAATCCTGTCCCGCGCCTCGTGGATGCTCTGGCGCGCGTCGGGCACTACGAGACCGCGCTGCATGTCACGCCGGGAGTGGCCAAGTACTTCCGCGACATCGCGCCGCAATACCAAGGCCGCCAGCGCGACTGGCTCTCAGACGTCGCCTCCGCCCTCGGTGATTCGAGCGCCCGTGCGTGGATCACCGACAACATCTACTGGAACGCGATCCTCCGGAACACCATCTCGCTCACCGTCATCACCGGCTCGAACAAGACGAACGTCATTCCCGCCGAAGCATCGGCCGAGATCGATATCCGCCTGCTGCCCGACCAGGACACCGCCACCGTGCGGGCGGAGCTGGTCCGCCTCGTGGCCGACACCGCCGTGCATTGGCAGACCTTGTTCCCGCCGAAACCTCCGCTGGACAGCCCGATCGAAACGGACCTGTTTCGCGCCATCGTACGAGCCGCCGGCGAACGTGACCCGGAGGCGCGGGTCACCACCCCGATGCTCACGGGTGCCACCGACCGTCCGTTCTACCGGGCGCTCGGGATCGTGACCTACGGCTTCGATCCGTTCAAGGTCGAGAAAGCGGACGCGCAGCGCGGCGTGCACGGCAACGACGAGCGGGTGAGCGTCGCGAATGTCGGGTTCGGCGTGCGGTACCTCTACGACGTGCTGCGCTACGCGCAGTAGGAGTCTGACGATGCCCGGAACGACGCTGCCGTCTCTCGATGCCCAATGGATGCCCTTCACCGCCAACCGGGCCTTCAAGCGCGCCCCCCGCCTGCTGGTTTCCGCCAAGGGGATGCACTACACCGCGGCGGACGGCCGTCAAATCCTCGACGGTACGGCCGGGTTGTGGTGCGTGAACGCCGGGCACGCCCCCGAGTCGATCGTCCGTGCCATCGCGGACAGCGCCGCGCGGCTCGACTACGCCCCGGGGTTTCAGATGGGCCATCCGGGGAGCTTCGAGCTCGCCGGCCGTCTGGCCACGATTCTCCCGGGCGATTTGGATCGCGTGTTCTTCACCAACTCCGGCTCCGAAGCGGTGGACACGGCGCTGAAGATCGCGCTCGCGTATTCCCAGGCCCGGGGAGAGCCCGCGCGGGCGCGGTTCGTCGGCCGCCAGCGGGCCTATCATGGCGTCGGCTTCGGCGGCATCTCGGTGGGCGGGCTCGAGAGCAACCGCAAGGCGTTCGCCGCCCAGCTCCTGCCGCTCGTCGATCATCTGCCACACACCCACGATCTCGCCCACAATGCGTTCTCGTGCGGTCAACCGTCGTGGGGGGCCGAGCTGGCGGACGCCCTGGAGGCGATCGTGGCCCAGCGTGGCGCCGAGACGATCGCCGCCGTGATCGTGGAGCCGGTGGCCGGCTCCACCGGCGTGCTGGTGCCGCCACGCGGCTATCTCGAGCGCCTGCGCGCTTTGTGCGATCGCTACGGGATCCTGCTGATCTTCGACGAGGTGATCACCGGCTTCGGTCGCCTCGGCGCACCGTTCGCCGCGCAGGCCCTGGGGGTCGTCCCCGACATGATTACTTGTGCCAAAGGGATCACGAATGGCGCCGTCCCGATGGGCGCGGTTGCCGTCCGCCGCGGCATTTACGACGCGGTGGTCGAAGCGGCTCCGGGTGGCATCGAGCTATTCCACGGCTACACCTACTCGGGCCACCCGCTCGCCACCGCGGCGGGGCTCGCGACGCTGGACGTCTACCGGACAGAGGGACTGTTCGATCGCGCGCAAGCCCTGGCTCCCGCCTGGGAAGCGGCCGTCCATTCGCTGCGCGGGCTGCCCCACGTGGTGGACCTACGCAACCTCGGTCTGATGGCGGCCATCGAGCTCGAGCCGCGCACGGGAGCGGCAGGCGCCCGAGGGTTCGAGCTGTTCCTGGATTGCTTTCAACGAGGGGCGCTGGTGCGTGCAACCGGTGACGTGGTCGCCCTCTCACCGCCGCTCATCATCTCCCAACAGCAGATCGAGCAGCTGGTGGAGATTCTGGCGCAAGCGATCCGGCAGCTGCCGTAGCGCCATGACGAAGACCGCCCCGCACCACCGACCGGCCGTCGTGGCCGGGTTCCTCGGCTGGACGCTCGACGCCTTCGATTTCTTCCTCGTCGTGATGACCCTGACGGCGATCGCGAAGGAATTCGGGAAGAGCGACGCCGAGATCGCATTCTCGCTCACCCTCACGCTGGCGTTCCGGCCCGTCGGCGCGCTCATTTTCGGACTGCTGGCGGACCGCTACGGGCGGCGCCTGCCGCTGATGATCGACCTCGTGTTCTACTCGGTGGCCGAGGTGTTGACGGGGTTCGCCGGGAATTTCACCACGTTTCTCGTGCTGCGGGCGATCTTCGGCATCGGCATGGGCGGCGAGTGGGGCGTCGGGGCGTCGCTGGTGATGGAGAAGGTGCCCGCCGAGCGTCGCGGCATGTTCTCCGGCCTGCTGCAACAGGGCTACGCGGCCGGCTATCTCCTCGCTGCGCTCTGCTATTTCTTCGTATTCCCACGATGGGGGTGGCGGCCCCTGTTCTTCATTGGCGGGCTGCCGGCGTTGCTGGCGCTCTACATCCGGTTGCAGGTGACGGAGTCCGAGGTGTGGCAGCGAACCAAGGCCGAGAGCTGGCGGCACCTTGGAAAAGCCATTCTCGAGAACTGGAAGACCTTCCTCTATATCACCGTGCTCATGGCGATGATGAACGGCGTCTCGCACGGCACGCAGGACCTCTACCCCACATTCCTGCAGCGAGATTGGGGATTCACGCCTCAGAAACGCGCGGCCCTCACCGCCCTCTCGATGGTCGGCGCCCTGACCGGCGGCATCCTGTGCGGCCTGTACTCGGACCGGCTGGGACGCCGGCGCACGATCGTGTTGGCGCTGCTGGGGGCGCTCGCGATGATCCCCCTGTGGGCGTTCGCCCCGACGCTGGCCACGCTCATCGTCGGGGCGTTCCTGATGCAGTTCATGGTCCAGGGGGCGTGGGGCGTGATCCCGGCGCACATCACGGAGCTCGCGCCGGACCGCGTGCGCGGCTTCCTGCCGGGATTCGGCTATCAGTGCGGCGTGCTGATCGCGAGCCTGATGCCGTGGCTCACTGCCCGCATCGCCCAAGGCCGCAGCTACGCCTGGGCGATGTCGATCACCGCCAGCTCCGTGTTCGTTCTGTGTGCGCTCGTCGCCTGGCTCGGCCCGGAACGGCGCGGCATCGTCTACGGCGCCGGGACGAACAGCAGGTCCTGATAGTCGAAGCTGAAGTCGGCGAGCGGACTCACCGCCGCCATCTTGAAATGCTCGATCGACCCGTTCGGGTTCAGAGCGAACGTCACGAATGCTTCGGCGATGTTGGCGGTGCGCCAGTTCGCCTTGAAGGTGTCGTACTGCCAGTGCGTCAGGTCACCCACGAACGCCGGGGAGTGGCTGAAACGCAGTACGAGGTGGTCGCTCTCAAGCGTGATCGCGGCGTCACCGTACAGCGCATCGGTGTAGTTGCCGGCGTATTGCGTGAGCGCCAGGGACGGACGCGACGCCGTGTCGCACGCGGCGCCCTGCGCCCGGACGACAGAGTCGCCTTGTGCCTCTCCCTGTGCGACCACGTCATGCAACGCGGTGATCCAGTCCGTCCGAGGCGCACCGAAAAAGTGGTCCAACAGCTCGAACCCCAGCGCCACATATACGGGCTGCTCGGCGTTGGTGAGCATCACGATTCCGAGCTTCTGGTCAGGCACCAGAATCGTACGGGACGTCATTCCGGCGAGGCCGCCGTCGTGCGTCACCACTTTGTGCCCGCGGTAGTCGCGCAGCACCCAGCCGAGGCCATAGGCAGCGAAATTCGCGCGTAGCGCCGCGAGCGCGGGCGGTGGGTTGCCGATCGGCAGGATCGTCTGAGCCGTCCACATCTCCGCCGCCTGGCGCGCGCTGAACAGCCACGAGCCATCGCCCAGCCGGCCCGAGTCGAGTCGCGCGATCATCCACTTGGCGATGTCGGTCACGTCGGCGATGATGCCACCGGCCGCCACCGTGTTGTCGATTGTGTCGATCGGCACGACCTGAACCCGGCCGCCGACCTTGCCGTGCGGCGTGGCGGCGCGTAGCCCGTTCATCAGGGCGATGTCGGTGCCGGCCGCGCTCATACCGAGCGGCAGGAAGATCCGGTCCCGGACCACGTCGCTCCACCGCTTCCCGGTTACCGCTTCGATGACGAGTCCAGCAGCGATGTAGAGCACATTGTCGTAGGCGTACGCCGAGCGGAAGCTCGTGACGGGCTTGGCGGCGCGGAGGTGCCGGACTACGTCCTCCGCGCTGTAGTCGGAGTGGAACCAGACCAGGTCCCCCGCACCGAGGCCGAGCCCGGAGCGGTGCGTGACGAGATCGCGGATCGTGAACTCGCGTGTCACCCACGGATCCGACAGCTCAAACCACGGCAGGTACTTGGTGACGGGATCGTCCCAGGCGAGCTTCCCCGAGTCGACGAGCTGGGCCAGCAGCGCCGTGGTGAACGCCTTGGTGTTGGACGCGATCTGAAAGACCGTGGTGGCGTCGACCGGCGTGGGATCGCCCAGGCGACGAACGCCGTAGCCTTTGGCAAGCAGCACTCGCCCATCCTTCACCACCGCCATCGCCATCCCGGGCACCTCGAACGCGCGCAGCGCGCGGGTGACTTCGGCGTCCCAATCGGCGGGCAGCCGAGCCTGTCCGAGCGCCGTTTGGGCGACACCCAGCAGCAGCGCCATTGCACCGATCCACCGTCGCAGCATCAGGGGTTCCTGGTTGAGGTCCGATCGTCACGCGCGGCGAGATGTCGCTCGAGCAGCTGCACGTTCTTGAGATTCGCCTTCCACACCGCATCGAACAGATCGCCCGCGACGGGGAGCATGCCCCCGAATGTGTCGATGGCGACGTTCAGCAGCATCCGCAGCAGCACGAAGCCGGAGGCGCCCAAATCCGCGGCCTCCAGGACCACCCACAGGGCGACGCCGGCGCCGATGAGGTCCCCCAACCCGGGCACCAGGCCGATGAGCGGGTCGAGGCCGATGCGGAATTGCGTCCCCGGGACCCGAATCCCCGCATCGTAGAGCTGTGCCACGCGGCGCAAGCGATCGAGGCGCTGCGTAACACGAAGGGGCACGGCGACCCGTGCCCCTTCGATTGGCGGACCGTTCAGCGCCGGGTCACGGCGTCAGCGGTGTACACGTGGTCACGTTACCTGTCACCAGCTTCGTCTCCAGGTTCCGAGCCTGGCACTCGGTCAGGGGGATCGGCATGACCGGCGGCACGTTGCCACCCGGGGCGTCGGGCGGGATGCTGGCCAAACGACCGAAGCGCCGTGCGTCGATCCAGCGAGCGCCCTGCTCCCATAACAGCGAGTAGCGCCGGTTATACAACAGATCGTCGAGGAACGCAGCATCCGGGCTCCCCGCCGTGACCGTGGTGGCGGGCAGACCACCCGAGTTCTGACGAACCAGATCGAGGTCCGCGACCGCCTGGGCCTTGCTGCCGCCGAACCAGCTCGCCTCGGCCCGTAGCAGGATCAGCTCCTCGTCCTTGATGATCGCAATGCCGTGATTCTGATCCGGCTGCCCACTGGTGAAAAAGACGGTGAACTTGAGCTCGCCGGGAATCGGGATGCTGCCCAGCAACGCGATCTGCGTGTCCGCCGCCGCGGCGATCTTGTCCAGCACCCGCTGGTCTTTGAGCACCCCACCCGTCTGCAGCTGGGCGTCGGTGAAATTGTCCTGCAGCGCGAAGAACGTAAGCGCGTTCAGCGGCTCTGAGAGACCGTTCACGGCATCGCCGGGACCGGTCGAGAAATCGAAATAGGCCCCGGTCTGGAAATTCGCCGGACTAGGATCGAGGAACGATGCGCCGAGTGCCGTGAGCGCCGCGGCATAGCAGGCTGCCGGACTGCCGGCGCAGCCGCTCGGCACCGTCGCCCGGAGCAGGTACGCCTTCGCCGCCAGCGCCCGGTTGAATTGGATGAACGTCGCCGGGGTGTTGAATGCGGTGAGCCCCGGCGGCACCGGGAAGGGGAAGTCGGCGCCCCCCGCTGCCGTCAGATCGGTTTGGGCATCGTTCAGCAGCCCGATGATGTAGCCCCAGACGCTGTCTTCCGTCACGAACGGCGCGGGGGCGGCGCTCACCGGCAGGTCGACGTCCACCGCCGAGCCGAGCCCTGCCCGCGTCTCGATGATGTACGCGAACGCCAGCGCTTTCAGGGTCTTGGCCATCCCCTTGGAAGCCGCCTTCTCGGCGGCGGAGACATCGGGCGCCCCGTCCACCGCGGCGAGATAGATGTTCGCGCTGCGGATGTGGGCGTAGCGGTCGATGTACAACGTGCCGCCGAAGCTGCCCCCGGCCGCCACGGGTCCGAAGTACGGTTCGATGAAGTCCGGTTGATTGTTGCCGGAGAGGTTGATCCCCTCGCGGCCCATCGAGCCCAGGCGCCAGATGAGCGCCTGAATGCCGCCGCGCGCGGTCCCGAACAGCCCGGTCGCCGCGGCCGCCAGTTTGACCCGCGTGGGATTGTTCACCAAATCGTCCTGCGTCGGCTGATTGGTGTTCAGGATGTCGAAGTTGCAGGCCCCCAGCACGAGCAGGCCGGCCGCGATCGCGAAGTGTCTCGTGCGCATGGTCAGAACCCCGCCCGGATAGAGAAGAAGAACTGGCGTGACGGTGGATAGGGACCGAGGTCGATGTTACGCGTGATCGATTGCGAACCGTAGTTGGAGACCTCGGGGTCGTAGCCGAAGTAATCGGTGATCGTGATCAGATTCACCCCTTCCACGCTCACGCGGGCCGATTTCGCCCCGAACCATCCCGCCACGCGCTCGGGGAGGTCCAGCGCGAGGCTCGCGTTACGGAGCTTCACGAACGAGGTGGACTGCACGAACGGCCGAGCATCACCCGTGACCAGACACGCATCCGTGCGCGCCTGTCCCGCCGGGGTGCCGGTGTCGGGGGCGAGACTGTTGCAGTCGTACAGGGACAACGTCTGGTTCTGCGCCACGCCGCCGTTCTGCCAATCCCACAGGAACGACAGCGTCGCGCGATGGAAGGTGACTTCATTGAAGAACGACCAGCGGAACTTGGGATTCACCTGGCCCAGGCTGATCACGTTGCCCAGATCGTCGTAGCCGATGATCTGGGTGATCGGCTTGCCCACCTCGACGAAGAACTCCCCATACGAGAGGCCGTAGCCGGCATTCGCGGGCCGGAAGCCCGTGGCGCCGCCGGGCAGGTTGAGCTCGAGCACCCGATTCTTGAGGCTCGTGAAATTGGTGCGCAACAACCAGTCAAAGTTGGGCTGATGCACTGGTGTGATCCCGATGCCGATCTCCAGTCCCTCGTTCTTGATCTTTCCGCCGTTGACGAACGCGAGGCTGAAGCCCGTCGAGGGAGCCGGCGTAACCGGGACGAGCAGGTCGCTCGTCTTGCGCTGGTATACCGTCAGCTCGACGTTGGCGCGGCCGTCGAGCAGCGTCGCGTCGATCCCCGCCTCGATCTCCTTCGTGCGCTCCGGCCGGATCACCGGGTCACCGGCTGTCGCCCCGGTGACGGTCCCGATGTTGCCGCCGATCACGACGCCGCCCTGCAACGTGGTAAACTTCTGACCGAACAGCGGCTGATTGCCGGTTTCGCCGTAGGAGGCGCGGAGCTTCACTTCGCTTCCCTCCCCGACCAATCCCGGGAAACGGTACGAAGTGCGGAACGACGGGAACAGGTAGTACTTGCTCACGTCGCCGTTGGCGCTGGTGCGCTCGGCGCGGACGCTGGCCGAGAGCATCAAACGCTCGTTCATGCCGATCCATTGCTCCTGTCCGTAGCCCGCGACGGTGCGCTCGTGCGTGTTCTCCTCGAACGGTGTGATGACCGCGCCCTGGTTGACGTTCTGCTGACCCGGCAGCAGTCCGCGCGCGATGATGCGCGAGCGCGAGATGGCCCGATCCTCCCATTGCAGGCCGGCGGAGGTCGTGGCGGTCCACGACCCACTCGGCGTATACGTGTGGATCGCGTTCAGATTCCAGTTGGTGAAACGGCCGTCCGCATTGGACAAGGCGGAACCGCCGGGCTGCGCCTGGCGCTGCTCGAAATACAGCTCGCGCGGCGCGAACACCTGGTCCTTTTGGTGGAAGAAGTCGATTCCGCCCGCCCCGACGAGTTTCAGATTCTGCTGCTCGGTCTGCAGCGCCTGGAAGCTGAGATTCAGCCCACCGGTGAACCGCAGCGCCGTCTCATCGTTGCTGCCCAGCGCGGTTGTCTGCAGCGGATTGGCCCCGAAGTAGCTGAGCCCGCCCGGATTCGGGAACACGCCGTTCACCGGCTTGAGCGGCACGAAGCC
>JBGQFX010000003.1:0-127995 GCA_041497135.1 Gemmatimonadota bacterium
AGAAGGCTGAGCGGCACCTCGCGCGCGTCCGGGAAGACGAAGGACACGAGAACACCCGGCCGCGAGGTCGGGCTTGACGGGGTGCGCCGCTTCATAGAAAGCTGCGGCCTGCGGGGGCCGCAGACAAGACAGACTCCGGCCGACAGGGGCTGCCGCAGCATCACCCGTCGTGGCCGGGACCATAGTAACTCGTCGCCCACCCGTTACGAGTATTTCACCAGTCGCGATACGGAACCTTCGACACTTCAATTATCGCCTTAGGGAACCCGGAAAGGGTCAGAAGGCCACTCGTGGCCCTTTCTTCGAGATCCGGGTGAGGAGTCGGCCCGATTCTGACTTGTTTTATGAGGGTCAACCCATGGAAGCCGATGGGCACGTATGGAACGAGCAATCTTCCGGAGTGACGGAAACAAACACCAGGGCTCCACACGTTGGCGAACGGTACGATGATTCGCCACTCCCTCTCTTCCGCGAATTTTTCGTGCTTGATCATTGGAGCCACGAATTGGAGGCCACCCATGAACGCACCCAGCGCATCCTTCTGTGCGTCCGGCGAACCAGACGACAAGCCCTCGTTTAGACGCCTCACGGCATCCTCAATGACGACAGAAATCAGGCGCTGATGGTCGTCAGCGCTGTAGTAACAGCGGGAGAGATAAACGAGCCCGCTGTCCTCCAGGGAAACCAGGCCGGAAACCTCGATGCCAATCGAATAACCGTCACCAGCATGCGAGTATGCCCGCCATTGGGAAAGGAGGTCGTCATTCTCTGAGACCGAGAAAACAAATGCATCGAAGTCTGGAGCAAGCAGGTGGTATGAACGTTTGATTGCTTGAAAGAGGTTCGCTTCGGGTGAGTCTGGTGCGAAGTCGTGGTCGGTAATCCGTTGAAACACGATCTCCTCAGCAGTGGACAATTCTCTTGCGTCATTGAGGTACCTCGCGTTCGACGCCCAAAACTCTTTCGATTCAAGAATTCCTAGCAATCCCGGTCGTGTCGTGTAATGAAAGAGAACCTCCTTTTGGGGACGCGCTCTCACCTCTTCGAGTATTGCAAGACCGGCAATTGGAATGCGATACAGGGGCCGCGGCTCTGTTTCAGATGCAGATTTCTCACCAATCGGCTCGCTCACTTCTTCCCCCTTTCTTTCCGCCGTCCGCCGGGCCGAGGTGGACGAGGGCACGATCATGGCGCTGTGTGGGTGGCGCACGCGGAGCATGTTTGACCACTACAACATCGTCAACGATGCCGATCTGGCTGAGGCCGTCGCCAAACGCTTCGCCAATGGCATACAACGGGAAACATCGGAGGGTACCGTAGTCCCAGTTGGGCCGCTAAGTTCAACCGCCGTATAGTTGGAGAGGTGGCCGAGTGGCTGAAGGCGGCGGTTTGCTAAACCGTTATAGGGCCTAAAAGCCTTATCGGGGGTTCGAATCCCCCCCTCTCCGTGAGGCAGGGATCAGGAACAAGGGGTTTGGGGCTAGGGAAAAACTTCGCGGCCCCTGACCCCTGAACCCTGGCCCCTGAAACCGAATCCCGACCCCAACACCGACACCCGTGCCTACCCGCGTCCGCTTCGCCCCGTCCCCGACGGGTTACCTGCACGTCGGGGGCGCCCGCACCGCCTTGTTCAACTGGCTCTACGCCCGTCACACGGGCGGCCAGTTCCTGCTCCGCATCGAGGACACCGACAAGCAGCGCTCCACCGACGCGCACACGCAAGTCATCCTCGACGGCCTGACCTGGCTGGGGCTCGATTGGGACGACGATCTGGTGTTCCAGGGCGCGCGCATTCAGCGGCATCAGGAAGCGGCGGACCGGCTGCTCGCGGAGGGCAAGGCCTACCTGGACGAGGGGGCGATCCGGTTTCGCGTCCCGCCGGGCGAGATCGCCTGGGACGACGCGGTGCACGAGCGCATCAGCTTTCAGGGCGAAGATCTCAAGGACTTCATCATCCTGCGCACCGATCGCACGCCGATCTACAACCTGGCGGTCGTGGTCGACGACGTGGACATGACGATCACCCACGTGCTGCGCGGCGACGACCACATCTCGAACACGCCCAAGCAGATCGCCCTGTACCGGGCGCTCGGGGCTGAGCCGCCCATCTTCGGGCACGTACCCATGATCAATGGTCCGGACGGCAAAAAGCTGTCCAAACGCCATGGCGCCACGGCGGTGGGCGACTATCAGCACATGGGCATCCTGCCCGCCGCGATGCGCAATTTCCTGGCGCTCCTGGGCTGGAGCCCCGGCGGCGACCGCGAGATCATGACCCAGGACGAGATGGTGCAACTGTTCTCGTTCGAGGGCGTGCAGAAAAAGGCCGCGGTGTTCGACACCACCAAGCTCGAATGGATGAACGGGCAGTACCTCTCGGCGGCGACCCCCGAAGCGCTGTTTCCCATCATCGCGCCGCGGCTGGCGGAGCTGGGCGTCGCGGCCGACCACGAGGCGATGCTGCGGACGATCGGCGCGGTCAAGACGCGCTCCCGCACCACGATCGACGTCGCCCGCCAGGTGGCGGTGCGGCTCGATGCCAAGTTCGTGGTGATGGATGACAAAGCGACCAAGGAAATCGCTAAGGACCTGGCGGGCTACACGAGCGCCCTTCAGGCGTCGATCGCGGCACTACGCGACGCGGAATGGTCCGCGGCGGCACTGGAGCAGCGCCTGCGCGCGCTTGCCGACGAGCGCGGCGTCGCCGCCGGCAAGATCTTCCAGCCGATTCGCATCGCGCTCACGGGCGGCACGGTCTCCGAGCCCGTGAACGAGCTGCTGTACGTGATTGGGAAGGACGCCGCCCTGCGACGTCTCGAAGCAGCGGCGCGCAGCTAGCATCGTCCCTACGGTTGCACGCTCGCCGTATCCCCCTGCTGCCGCCGCTGCGCGTCGCGCTCGGCCTTCTTGCGTGCTCGCAGCTCCCGCACGTAACGGCGGAACTGCTCGAGGTTTTCAGTCCGGGCCGCCGCCTGCATCAGGTCGGCGCGCATGTCCGCCAGGCGCCGCTGGCGGACCGCCTCGTCGTAGTTGCCGGGCGGGAGCAGGCCTCCGAGCAATACCAGCGCGGCGGTCGGGATCTTGATCCCGGCCACGTACAGCCCGCTCTGGTCGAGACCCCACACGGGCTTCCCTTCCCCGTTGCGCGCGACCCACGATGGCGGCCGGTTGGCGCGCTGCTCGGAATCGACGATGACGTTCAACGAATCCACCATCGCCCGCAGCCGCGCCACGATCTGCGAGTCGCGCGGCTCGTGATCCAGGTAGATCGCGTCGGCCACGTCGGAAGGCAACGCCGGGCGCGGACTGACCCACAGGCGCCCGTCACCCGGACTGGGTGGCCGGATGAAACCGGTCGGCTCGCGCGTGGGTAGAACGGGCTCCGGACGCACGATCCGTGGCAAGGACTCCACCGGTTGAACGGGAATCGTGACCTGTCCGCGCGCCCGGCTCCGCCCGACGCGCGTCGACGTGCCGCGGCCCGGGTGCACGCCTGAGAAGGGCGGCGATTCGGGCTCGGGAACCAGCGTCACGAAGCGGGGTGGCGGGGGCGTGAAATCGAGGCGCAGCGCGAACGCGACCGCGAACCCCACGACGTGAACTGCGGCGGCCATTCCCCAGGCCCAGAGCGGCCCGCGCCGAGGCTTCCCGAAATCAGACAGCGGCCAGCACCTTCCCCAGGCGCTGCGCGGCTTCCTGGAGCCGCGGGATCGCCACGGTGAGGGCGATCCGGAAGAAGCCCTCCGCGCCGGCGCCGAACGCGGTGCCCGGCAACGTCACGACGCCGACTTCCTCCATGGCGCGCCGCTGGAACGCGGCGGAGGGAAGCCCCTCCGGCAACGCGATCCACAGGTACATCGTGGCGCGCGGCGATTCGGTCTCGAACCCCTCCGCGCGGAGCGCCGTAACCATGGCGTCGCGCCGCTCCCGGAAGCGCTCGACATAGTCCCGCGTGAGCTCCTCCGCGCGCTCCAGGACGGCCGCGCCGGCGGCCTGCAGCGCGAGAAAAGCCCCGGTATCCACGTAGTTCTTCACCCGCGACAGCGCCGCGATCAGGTCAGGCCGTCCCACCGCAAAAGCGAGCCGCCATCCGGTCATGCAGAAACTCTTGGACAGCGAATGAAACTCGACCGCGACGTCACGGGCGCCCGCGATCTCGAAAATGCTGGGCGCCGTGTAGCCGTCGAAGGTGATCTCGCAATACGGATTGTCGTACGCGATGAGGATGTCGTGCCGCCGGCAGAATGCCACCGTCCGCTCGAGATAGTCGCGCGGGGCGACGGCAGCCGTGGGGTTGTTGGGATAGTTCAGATATACGAGGCGCGTCCGCTGCGCGACGTCCGCCGGCAGCTCCTCCATCTCGAGCAGAAACTCGGTGCGGGGCGTGAGCACGGTGCGATAGGGCGTGGCACCGGTCAGCACGGTGCCGCCGTGATACACGGCGTACCCCGGCTCCGGGACCACCGCCACATCACCCGGATCGAGCACCGCCATCGCCAGGTGAGCGATGCCTTCCTTGGAGCCGAGCAGCGGTTGCAGCTCGGTGAAGGGATCGATCGACACACCGAAGCGCCGCCCGAGGTAGCCGGCGGCGGCTTCGCGGAAGGCTGGGAGGCCGATCTGAAACCCGTAACGGCTCATCGCGGGATCGCGCGCCGCCCGCGCCAGCGCTTCCACGGCCACGGTCGGCGGCGGGAAGTCGGCGTCACCCGCTCCGACGTCGATCAGATCGACGCCTTGCTGGATCAGCCGCCGCTTGATCGCCGGAATCTCGGCCATCGGATAATTCGGCAGCTCGCCGAGGCGTTTGCTCAACTTGGTCACGATACCGCCGCCCAGTATTGGTATTCACCGACTACCGACGACCGTTCACCGACCACCCAATCTACTACCGTTGCTCCACTCTCGGCCGGAACAACGCCGGCGCCTGCGCAATGGCGTCTACCGCAATCAACATCCCCTCTTTGGGCAGAGATTGAACGCCGAGCACGATGCCGGCCGGCGGATTGCGCGCCGGAAAGAACTCGGGTACCGCTTCCCGGATGACGGCAAAGTCCTGTGGATGGTAGTTGACGACGTACACGGTGAGCTTCACGATGTCCGACGGCTCGTTGCCCGCGATCCGGAGCACGAGGGCCAGATTGGCGAACGCCTGGCGCGCCTGCGCCCGCAGATCCCCGGGACCGACCAGCTGCCCCGTGCTGTCGAGCGGCACCTCGCCCGAGACGTAGGTCGTGAACCCCAATCGGACCGCGTGCGTGAATCCGTCCAGGGCCGCGAGCGTGCCCGGATTGACGAACCGTTTGCCCGACGCCGGCTCCATGCGACCCGGCGGCGGTCCGCCCCCGTAGCCTCCCCCCGCTGGCGTGCACGCCCCGACCACCGCGGCTACGAGCGCCGCTCGCCACACTCCGTATCCATCCCGCATCGACTCATCTCCTGTTCTCGGTGTTGAACATGCTTACGTGCGACCCGCCGCTCGCGTTGCCCTCAGGAAACGCGGGCACCGAGATCGTGTCGCGCGAAGAACTCCTCGCACGCTTCCCGGATGTCCTCCCAATGACCTACCAGGCGGTCGGCGGGCGGCAATCCTTCCAGCACCCGGGCTCCATATCGCTTGGTCACGACGCGCCGGTCCAGCAGGACCACCGCCCCGACATCGGTCCGGCTGCGAATCAGCCGGCCGAATCCCTGCTTGAGCTTGAGCGCGGCATGGGGGACGAGATAGTGCGTGAAGCCGTCCAGCCCCTGCTGCTCCAGACGCTCTACCCGCGCCGCCGTGAGAGGTTCGGACGGCACCTTGAACGGCAGTTTGGCGAGGATGAGAACCCGCAACGCCCGGCCCGGCACATCGACGCCCTCCCAGAAGGAGTCGGTCCCGAGCAGGATCGCCGAGCCCGATTCCCGGAATCTCCGCAGCAGGCGGTCCCGTTGGTCTTCCCCCTGGACCAGCAGCGGCCAGCGCCCCGCCGTTTCGGCCCGCAACGACTCCGCCGTCTGGCGCAGCGCCCGGTGACTCGTAAACAGGCAGAACACCCCGCCGTCCGACGCGCGGGCCAGGTCGAGCAGCACCCGGGTGACTGCGGCATGGTGCCCGTCCGCATCGTCGCGCGGCTCGGGAAGGTCGGTGGGGATGCCGAACAGGCATTGGCGCGCGAAGTCGAACGGGGACGGGAGGATCTCCCGCACCGACACGCGCCCGGGGGGGAGCCCGAGTCCCAAGCGCTCCTCGAGGAACGAGAAATCGCCGCCGGTGGCCAGCGTGGCGCTGGTCAGCACCGCTGTCTCGACCCGGTCGAACAGCGCGTCCTTGAGCACCGCGGCGAGGTCGAGCGGCACCGCGGCCAGCGCCAGGTTCGCCGCCCGCTTGCCACGGCGTTCCATCCACCGCACCGAAGTCCCGGCCGCCGCGTCGCGCGCGGGACGCAACGCCGCGGTGAGCCCCTTGGCCGCAAGATCGAGTCGCCGCACCACGCCCCGCATCTCGCCGATCAGCGCCGCCGGACGATCGGCGGCGTCCTGCAGCGACAGCCGGTCCGCGATCGTCTCGACCCCGTCCCGCAGGCTGCCGAACGCGACCAGGACATTGTCGAGGGCCACCTCCAACCCCTCGGGCCACACCGGATCGTCCGCGAACGCCTCGGTGAGTCGCAGCACCGGCGTCGGGCCGTGGCCCGCCTCCCGGTCCAGCCGGCTCGCCAGTCGTCCGAACACGTCGTCCGTGGCGCGGCGGGCAGCCCGCAAAGCGTCGAGCAGGCGCTGCTCCAACAGATCGCGGCTCGCGGCACTCAGCAGATCGTGTCGCGCCGTGAGCTCGGCGTGCAGTGCCGGCAAGAGTCCGCGCCCGCCGCGCTCGAGTCGACCGAGCAACCGTTGCACACCCAGCTGCGACACCTGGGCGCCGAGGTGGGTGGCGGCGACGTCCTCGAGATGATGGGCTTCGTCCAGGATCAGGCGGCGATACGGGGGCAGCACCGCGGCCTCGAGCCAGTTGTCCGCCGCGAGACGAACCGCCAGATCGGAAGCGAGCAGATGATGGTTCACGACCACGACATCGGCTTCGGCAGCGCGCCGGCGCGCCTGAAACACGAAACAGCGCTCAAAGTGTGGGCACTTGAGCCGCGTGCACAGATCCGGTTCGGCCGCCACGGCGTCCCACACCTCGTCGGACGGCTCGTCGGCCAGATCGGCGAGGCTGCCATCGGCGGTGTGTCCCGCCCACGCGGCGATCGCCGCCAGCTCGGCGCCGCGATTCGATTCGAACAGCGTCTCCTGCGCCCCACGCGCGTGCTCCAGGCGGGCGAGGCAGAGATAGTTGCGCCACCCCTTGAGCAGCGCGAACGACGGCTGGTGATCCGGCGTGGCGAGCGCCGGCGCCAGGATCGGCAGGTCCTTGCCGACCAGCTGCTCCTGCAGGTTGATCGTGTTGGTCGAGACGACCGTGCGCTCGCCGTTCGCCTGCGCCCACAGCAAGGCGGGGACCAGATAGGCGAACGACTTCCCGACCCCGGTACCGGCCTCCAGCAGTGCCACGCCACCGTCGTTGTACACGTCGGCGATGTAGGCCGCCATGTCGCGTTGCGCAGGGCGATCCTCGAATCCCCCGACCACAGCGGCCAGCGGGCCGGCCTCGGCCAGGAGCTGCGCCACCGCGACGGGATCGAGCCGCTGCACCGGACGGGCACGCGGGCACTCCACCACGACGTAGAGATCCGTGGCGTCGTTGTCGAGGATGCCGAATCCCACACCGTCATCGTGCAGACGGGCCGCGACCGCCAGGTCGGCCCCCGAGGGCTCGAGTACGCCGCTCGGATGGTTGTGGAGCAGCATTTCGCCGCGGCGGGCGGTGCCGGGGAGCGCCAGCACGGCGTCCACGGTCCCGCGCGCGACCACCCGTACGTCGACGATCCGTCCGCCGGCGTCGAGCTGGGCTACAAACGATACCTCGCGCCCGTGCGCCTGATCGATTTCGACGCGCAGCCGGTCACGCACCTCGGGCGCCAGGCGCTCGACGCTCACGTCTTGAGCTCGCGCTTCTTGGCCGCGGGAAACAGGACGTTGTTGAGGACCAGCCGGTAGCCGGGGGAATGCGGATGCAGCGAGAGATCGGTCGGCGGGTCGCCGATCTGGTGCTGGGGATCTTCGGGATCGTGGCCGCCGAAGAAGGTCCAGGTGCCCTTCCCCAGGTCGCCATGAATGTATTTCACCCACGGCGCCCCTTCTTCGTCGGCCAGGACCGTGACGCCGGACTTCAGCCGGGTGCGCAGGAACGAGGTCGTCAACCCATAGAAGTCCGGGATCACGTCGCGGTGGTTCTGCACCAGCATCGTCGGTACCGGGTCGATCTTGGCGCTGAAATTGAACAGCTTGAAGGCGCCCAGTGGCTGGCGCCGCGGCCCGGCGTTGACCTGGTGGCCGTCGATATCGGAGAAGCTCGCGATCTGCGGGTCGGCCTCGAGCCGCGCGCCGGTGAACGCAAACGACTGGGTCCAATCGAGCTTCGTGTCCGCCGCCGGATCCATCGGGGACCCATCGGCAAAGGTGGCGGCGATGTCGACGTCGTGCGCGGCGAGCGCCAGGTCGATGGTTTCGGTCGCGGTGCACATCGCGAACAGGAAGCCTCCGTTGGCGACGAACTCGCGAATCGTGCGCGCCACCGCCTTCTTCATCTCCGGCACGTTCGCGAACCCGAACCGCCGCCGCGCCGCATCGTTGAACCGCGCCATCTCCGCGACCCACGGCTGCCCGGCGTAGATCAGAAAGAACTTGGAGTACTGGCCGGTGAAGTCTTCGTGGTGCAGGTGCAGCCAGTCGTACCCCTGCAAGCCGTTCCCCAGCACTTCCGGATCCCACAGCTTCTCGAATGGAATCCCGGCGTACTGCAGCGCCATCGTGACGGCATCGTCCCAGGGCTGGGCGTTGGGGGGGACATAGACGGCGATCTTGGGCGCCTTCTCGAGCGGGATCGCATCGGCGTTGGTGGCGGCGATGTCCCCGCGCACAGCGCTGATGCGCGCGTCGTCCACCGGCTCGACCGTCACCCCGTTCAGTGCCGCATCGCGCCGGATCGTCTGAGCGTCAGGCAGCAGGAACGAGCCGCCCCGATAGTTCAGCAGCCATTCGACCTTGGCCCCGGCCTGAATCACGCGGTAGGCGACGCCGTACGCTTTCAGATGATCAGACTGGGCCTCGTCCATGGGCACGAGAAGCGACGGATAGGCGGATGGACGGATGGGATATCGTCCCAGCAAATCGGCGCCGAGCGCCCAACCGCCCATCCGCCCAACCGTCTGCATGAAATCACGCCGCTTCATGAGCGCGGAATCGCCCCTCTGGCCCGCTCCAGCTCCCGACGCGCGTCCGGGACGACGGCGCTGCCCGGATAGGTGAGGATCAAGTGCTCGAGATGCGCCACCGCGTCCGCCGGCCGCGACTGACGCAACAGCAGCCTGGCCCACTCGAGCTCGGCCGCCGGCGCGGCGGCGCCGGAATCGGTGCGCACTACCTCGGCCAGGAAATCGCCCGCCGTGGCCTGCTGACCATCCCCCAGACGGGATGCGATCTGCCCCGCCAGGAGCAGTACATCGGGTCGCCCGCCGTCCCCTTTCAGGCGGTCGGCGGTCCGGCGCAGCCCGGCGACCGCCGCGGCGGAGTCACCACGCACCAGCGCCAGGAGCGCCGCCCCCAGCTCCGGACTGCGCTCGACGTCGATCTGCTCGAGCAGCGCTAACGCCTTCGTCCGGGCGGTCGCGGCGTCGCGATCTCCGGCGTACGGCCCGGCGCCCCGGAAGGCTTCGAGCGCGGGTCGCAGGTCTCCGCGGTACAATCGGACCCATCCCCGCCAGGCGAGCGCCTCCACGCTCGAATCAGTGCCCAAGGCGCCTTCCGCCCGGTCGAGCCGGCCGGAGCGGATCCACGCCCCGACGAGCGCATACCGCAGTCGCTCGCGATCGGTCCCGCTCGCGTGCGGATCCGTTTCGAGTCGCGCCAGGCTCGCGGCAGCGCTGTCGAGCTGACCGTCGTCGATCAGCGCTTCGACGAGGGCCGCGTGCGCCAGCGCTTGGGCGTCGGCCGGAGCGGCGGGATCGTCCGCCAGGCGCGCCAGGACGGCGCGGGCGGCGATGCGATCACCGGCGTCGAGCAGCGCGCGCGCGGCTTCCGCGCGCGTCCGCGAAGACAACGGCTCGGGCAGGAGATCTGCCAGTCGCGCGAGCGCCTGCCCTCGAGCGCGCTGCGAGCCCGGCGTGGGGCCCCGGGCCGTCTCGGCGAAACGCCGGAGCGCCAGCGCGGTGGCCGGTGTGGCCGGATCGATCGTCGTCGCCAACACTTCCCATCCCCGCTCCGGCTGCCCCCACTGCACCAACAGCTCGGCGGCCAGTCGCCGGGCCGGGACGGTGGACGCCGGGCCGGAGAGCGCGCGCGCGACGCGGTCGCGTTGATCCAGCGGAACGTCGTCCAGCTGCGCCGCGGCATTGGGATGCTGTACCGGTGCGGCCGCCACCGCCGCCGCCCACTCCAGTGCCGCGGCCAGCCAGTCACCGCTGCGTTGCGCCAGCTCGGCCAGCTCGATCGCCAGGGCATCGGACCGGCCGAGCGCGTGCCGGCCCTCGATCAGGACGCCGTGCGCCTCGTCGAAGCGCCGGTGATCCTCGAGCGCGATCGCCCACTCTCGCCAGGGAGCCGGATCCAGCGGGTCGGCGGCGGCCCAACGTCGCGCCACGGCCGCCGCGCTGTCGCCTTCGCCGAGCGCGGTCCAGGTACGCACCGCGAGTCCGCGCACCGCGGATCCCGAATCCACCGCCAGTGCCCGGCGCACGAGTGGCGCCAGCTCGCGCAGTTTGCCGAGCGCGGGGAGGACGCGCTCCAGTCCGAGCAGCGCGGGGAGATTCGCGGGCTCCGCCCGGAGCGCCGCGGCGTACAGGGCCGCCGCCGGCTCGAGGCGCCCCTGGCGCTCGAGCTCGAATCCCTGACTGATCGCCTGCGCGCGAGCACCGCGCCCCGGCATGCACCAGAGGCCGAGCACCACGAGCGAAACGCATCGACCGCTAATGGGGCGCATTGAGCAGCCGGAAGTACTCCAGCACCAACCGGCGCTGCTCGGGGGTCATCCCCTCCAGGTCGCGCCACGACGGGTAGCGAATGCGCGGTCCGGCCGTCACATCGGGCGTGAGCAGGAGCGGCACGTGCACGCTGTCACCGGTTGCGGAGCGGCTGGTGCGCTCCCGATTCTCGTCCGGATCCTGGCCGCTCAAGGTCCGGCCGGCGTCGAGCAGGCGCCGGTAGAGCCGCTCCTGGCGCTCGATGGTCCGGCGATCGAGGCGCCCCGCGTCCAG
The DNA here is from genome assembly GCA_041497135.1 of Gemmatimonadota bacterium. Taxonomy (GTDB): domain Bacteria; phylum Gemmatimonadota; class Gemmatimonadetes; order Gemmatimonadales; family GWC2-71-9; genus DASTHG01. The sequence continues at coordinate 11,334 of JBGQFX010000003.1, forward strand.
CTGGCGCGCGAGGTCGCGCGCCTCGTCGGCCAACGGTCCCGCGGCGCTGGACCCGCCGGAGGCTTCCAGCCGCTCCAGCTGCTCGGCCAACGCCCGCTGCCGCGCCGCCAGGGCGCGCAGCTGTTGCAGCATCTGATCCCCGGCCATGGGCATCATCCCCATCGCGTCCTGGTTCAGACCCTGTTGCTGACCGGCGAGCTGCGCCAGCCGCTCCACGGCCTCCTGGAAGCCGCTGCCCGAGCGCGCCTGGGCCACATCGGCCCGGCTCTGCGCCAGCGCATACGCCGCGACGTTGAGCGCGTCGAGCGCTTCCCCGGCCAGCTGCGCGGCCCCTTCGGTGTTGGGCTGCGCCTGCTCCAGCTGCTGGCTCGCCGACCGCATCTGCCGCTGCGCGTACGCCAGCGCGCTTTCAATGCCGGGCGAGACCAGTGCGTGACGGGCTCCCGCGTCGCGGATCTGCCGTTGCACGGCCTCCGCTCCTTCCTCGAGCGCGGCCTGCTGCGCCCGGGCGGCCGCCGGGTTGCCGCCCGATTCGAGTGCACCGGCCACCGCCCGCTGCCGCTCGGCGAGCGCCGCCGTCTCCGCCAGCGCCTGATCGAGCGCCTCGAGCGCTTCCTGCCGCCATTGGCCGGCCACGGCTTCGCGTTGCCGGCGCAGCGACCCCGGCAGAGAATCGAGCGCCTGCTCAGCCTGCGCACCGCTCTCGCGTGCGCCGCGAGCATCGCCGCGCTCGGCGCTGCCGGCCGCTCGCTGCATGGCGCCGCTCGCGCGCCGGGCCTGGTCCAGGGGCCGCACCAACCCGGTCTGGGAATCCGTCGCCGCGCGCTGCGCCGCGGCCAGGTCCCGACCGGCCTGCTGGATCCCGGCCGCCAGCGAGTCGGCCCGCTCCCCGAGCCCCCGCTCCGTCGCCCCCGCCGCCGAGTCGGCCCGCGCGGCATCACGCTGGTTCCACTCCGCCTGCTCGTGCCGCAACGCCTCCGCATCCTGCGCGAGCGAGGTCAGCTGGCCCTCAACCGCGGCCCGCCGGAACAATTGCTCGCTGCGCTCCAGCGTCTCGCGCAGCTGCTGCTGTGCATCGGCCAGGCGACGCAGCGCATCGCGCGTGCCCTCCGGATCGAGGCGGGCCAGCGCCGCCTGGAGGTCGCGCAATCGCTGCTCCAGCTCCGGCGTCACCGCGCGGGCCAACATCTCCTGCACCTCGCGCAGCCGCGCCTGAAACGCGGTGTCGTCGATCCCGGCTGCCCGGGCGGCGCGCGCCAGGTCCTCGAGGCTCTGCGACAGCTCACGCACCCGTTCCGCGACGGCTTCCTGCTGACGCGCCAGCTCCCGCGCCCGCTCGCTCGATTGAAACGGCAGCGCGCCCTGCGGCGCCTGCGGCTGGCGCCCGGTCGTCCCGCTGGTCGCATCGCGTTGCCGCTCCTGCGCCAGATCCGCGGTGCGCTCGCCGAGAGAGCGCTGGGCCGACGTCACCGACTCCGCGGCGGCGGCGATGTCCGCGCTCGCTGCCCGCTGCGCCGCGCGCAGCTCGGCGCGGGTAGGCAGGCGCAGCGCGTAATCCGGACTGCGGCCTTCCCTGGGGGTGGGCGCATTGTCCCAGGCTTCGACCCGGAATCGCAGTGTATCCCCCGGCAAGAGGCCGCGGTTTTCCGCGCGCAACGCCGCCTGAAGGATGACGCGATCCCCGGCCCCGCTGACGTCGAGCGATTCCCGCACTGCGGTCCCCACGGCACCAGTCTGACTCGCCCGCCAGCTGACGAGCGCCACGCGACTGACGCCGTGATCGTCCCGTACGTCGATCACGAGCGGTTGCACCATGGAAAGCGGCAAAGTGGTGTCGCGGCCCGGTAATGGCACGGTGACGAGGGGCACCGAATCGGGTATCAAGCGCACCACGAGCAGCGTCGGCTCCCCTTCGAACGGAGCCCCGTCGGCAGCCGCGAGGGAGAGCCGCCACGCGCCGCTTCGTCGTGGCGCGAAGCGCCCATCGAAGCGCGCGCCGTCGACCCGGAGGGGCATCGGGGCGCCGCCCTGGAGCGCCTGCCAGCTCGCCGTGGCGAGGCGAACGCTGGTGAGGCCGCGCGCGACCAGCTCGGTTCCAACCGGCAGCGCGGTGGTATCGGGGCTCGTCGGAACGGGCTCGTCAGGGCGATTCAGGTAGGCGGGGAACTGCGCCACCACGGTGAGGTCGGCGAGAAAGGCCGTCGCGGCCACCGCGACGCGCACCTCGGGGCTGCGCCGGACACCCTGGGCGGCGCGGGCCCACAGGTCACTCTCGAGCGGTCCCAGACGCCGCGTGGCGCCGCCAGCCGAGTCCAATGCGAGCATCATCGGACGCCACGGCTCACCCGGCCGCCGCGTCCAGAGCGTGACCCGACCACCGGCCGCCCCCGGCACCGCGATGGTCGCGGTCACCGTGTCCCCGCGCCGCACGTTCAGGCGATCGACGGCGAGGCGCAGCGGCGCACGGGCGAGGGTGAGCGTCCGCCATGGGTGCCAGAACCCCGCCGCGCGTCCCGCCGTGGGGGCCGCCGCCAGGAATAGCGCGGCTCCCGCGGTGACGAGGGCGACACCCAGACCCAGACGGCGTGTTGCCGTCCGACGGAGCGATTGCGAAAGCTGGGGGGCTGCGTGCGTCACGACTTCGGCCGCCCGTCGATCCGCGGCGTCGAACAAAGCGGCGCTCGAGCCGGGAAGGTGAGCGTCGGGAACCGCGACGAGCGCGGCAATGCTACCGGCGCGCGCGCCGGCGGCGAGCTCGGCAGCACGAGCCAAGGAGGGCGTCCCGGCGCTCCGGAATGCCCGCCGGGCCAGGAGGGCGGTCACTGCGAGTACGGCCGCGACGCCCAACCACGCGGCGAGCACCCCGGCGACGTGGGGACCGAGCCGCACTCCCGCCGCCGCCATCGCGAGCGCGGCTCCTGCCCCCGCCAGCAGGACGGCGAGCGTACGAGCGCGGGCATGCGGCGACCCGAGCCGGCGCAAGCGCCGCGCGGTTTCGGTCACCGGGTCGAGCTGACTACGTAGGTAAACAGGTTGACGCCCATTCGCAGGGCCGCCTCGTGCAGCTCGGGGGGATCGTGGTGGACGTCCGGGTCTTCCCAGCCATCGCCGAGGTCCGATTGATAGGAATAGTACACGACCAGGCGGTCCCCCAAAAAGACCCCGAAGCCCTGCGCCGGCTGGCCATCGTGCTCGTGGATCTTGGGAATCCCGCGCGGCAACTCGTACACGAGATGGTAGATGGGATGGGACAGCGGGACTTCCGCCAACGGATGATCGGGGAACACCCGCGCGATCTCCCGCCGAAACGACCGGTCCATGCCGTAGTTGTCGTCGGCGTGCAGAAAGCCGCCCTGCTCCAGATAGCGCCGCAACGTCCGCACGTCGGCATCGGAGAAGTGGACGTTGCCGTGTCCCGTCATATAAAGGTAAGGCACGTCCCACAGCTCGGCGCTGCTCAAGGTGACCACCTGCTCCCGCGGAGCCACGGGGAGCGTCGTGCGGGCCTGGATCGCCGCGAGGAGGTTGGGAAGGCTCGACGGGTTTCCGTACCAGTCGCCGCCGCCGTCGTAGTGGAGCCGGCCGATGGTGAGAGAGGCGTCGGAGGGACGGATGGGCATCCGCCCATGCACCCATGACAGCGTGAGTAAGAACAGCAGCGGGATCAGTTTCACAGTTCGTTCACGAGCCGGTACGCCGTGTTTCTCGCGATCCCGGTTTCGTCCGCCAGTCGATTGGCCGCATCGCGCCGGCTCATGCCTTGGGCGAGCCAGGCGCGCGCGCGGGATTCCGAATCGGACGGTGGGAGATGGCGGGGTGGCGTCCCGGTCCCGGCGATCATGACGGTCACTTCACCACGGGGAGGTGTTTCCCGGTAGTAACCCGCCAGCTCGGTCAGGGTCCCGTCCCGTGTCTCCTCGTACACCTTGGTGAGCTCGCGGGCGACGACCGCGTGTCGATCCACGCCGCACGCCCCGGCCAGATCGTCCAAGAGCCCGGCCGTCCGATTGGGCGACTCGAACACCACGACGGTCCACTCACTCCTGGCGACGACCGCGAGCAGGCGCCGCCGCTCCATGCCTTTGCGGGGCAGGAAACCCAAGAAGAGGTAGCGGTCGGCGTTGAGGCCCGACACCGCGAGGGCCGCCGCGACGGCGGTCGGTCCGGGCACAGTGACGACGGGAACGTTTTGCGCCCGCGCGGCCGCGACGAGGGCGACCCCGGGATCACTGATGGCCGGCGTCCCGGCATCGGTCACGAGCGCCACGTCCTGTCCCTCCTCGAGCCGGCGCATCACGCGCCGGATCGCGGCGGCCGTGCTGTGCGCGTGCACGCTCACGAGGTCGGCGCTGGAGCCGACGTGCGTGAGCAGCGGGCGCGTGTGGCGGGTGTCTTCTGCGACTACGGCCGTGACGCGGCGCAACGTCTCGGCCGCCCGAGGCGAGAGATCCCCGAGGTTGCCGAGCGGCGTGGCGACGACGTACAGCGTGCCGGGCACGCTACCACGTCACCGGCCACGGCAGGCGGTCGTAGAATCCGGCCGACTGCAGCACGAACCGATGCTCGCGAGTGGCGTCCCGGAGCACCTTGGGGGCGGTGCCGGGCATCAGGACTTCCACAGCTTCGAGCAGCTGGCCGGCCCAGTCGGTGAGCGCATGGGCGAGCTCGTCGGGCTGCACCACCGAGTCGACGAGGGGCGCGTCGCGGGGCGCGCTCAAGTGCTCGAGCGCGCGGTGCGTGGCTCCGAGTCCCGCCGCCACGCGCTGCGCGCGGCGTTTGCCCTCGCCCGGCACTTCACGCTCGACGCCGTCCACGATACGCCAGAACAGCTCCCGATACGTCTCGACCAGCGCGGCCGGCGCCTGGGGCGGCAGCTCGGCGCGATAGGGAAACAGCGCCGCCGACAGTGCCGGTGCGTGACCCGACGCATCGTCCTTGAACAGGGATTCCACGTACTTGGGCACCGGCACGCTTTCGGGCCGGTTGCAGAAATACCCGCCCGTGTAGCGTCCCCCATCGAAGCGGACGTAGGACACGCGACCATTGGAGATCAGCTCGAGGACGCCGGTGGCCTGCTCGTGGGCCAGCGCTGGGAACAGCGCTTCGGGATGCCGGGCATCGACCGGTTTCATCTGCGGCGGGAAGGCCGCGGACTGATACATGCAGGCGAGCTGCTCGAGCGGCGCCGTACAATAGGCCAGCTCGCCGCGCTCGACTTCAGCCTCCATGCGGCGCAACGCGTAGGCAATCGGCACCACGTCGCGTCCCGTCGTATGGAGCGAGAGGGCGTTCACGGCTTCACCGGATCGCAGCAGCAGCAGCAGGCACTCATCCGGCAGCCAGGCCACGAGGTAGCCGTCGACCCGGCCATCGCGATCGCGCTTGGCGAACGACAGCACATTCTCGAGATGGATGAACGCGAGCCGCGTACGATGAATCAGCCGACCCGTCTGCGGAAACGCGAGCTCCGCGAGCCGAACCGGCGAGTTCGTCAGGCGAGCGGTGCTCGCGCGCATCACACCCTCCGGGGAGGGAAACGGTTAAGGCAGGTGCTGCTTGATCTTCTCGTCGAACACCCCCTTCGGGTACGCCCCGACCAGCGTGTCGACGTGACGGCCATCCCTGAAGAACAGAATAGTCGGAATCGAGCGAACGTTGAAGCGCATCGTGGTCTGCTGGTTGGCATCGACGTCGACCTTGACGACCTTCATGCGCCCCGTGTATTCGCCAGCCAGCTGCTCCATGATCGGCGCCACCCTGTGACAGGGACCGCACCAGGTGGCCCAAAAGTCCACGACTACAAGCCCGCGATGCTGCTCCACTTCCTGCCCGAAGCTGGCGTCGGACACCGCCTGCGGTTGTATCGCCGTCATGCCGTTGGCTCCTTCTCGTCCCATCGTTAAGTTCCCGCGTTGATGAGCGATCCCACGCCACGCCTCGCCCACGTCGGCATCGCCGTCCCCCGCATCGCCGATGCCCTGCCCTTCTACCGTGATGTGCTGGGTCTGGCCCCCGGCCATCCCGAGGTGGCCGACGGCGCCACGATCGTCAGCCTGGCGTTCGGCGACGTGGCCGTCGAGCTGCTCGAGCCCCGCGATCCAGAGAGTCCGATCGCCAAGTTCCTGGCGCGGCGGGGCCCCGGAATCCATCACGTCTGCTACCGCGTCTCCGATCTCGACCGCGCGCTCGAGCGCTGTCGCGCCGCCGGGTACCGCCTCGTGGACGACGCGCCGCGCCGTGGCGCGGGCGGCCGTCGCATCGCCTTCCTGCACCCCAACGCGACAGCCGGCATTTTGCTCGAGCTGACCGAATGACGGAACGTCTGGACGCTACGGCCGGGTTCCCGGCGCGCAGGTCCCCGGCGTTCCCGCGCTCTCCAGATGCACGTCCGCCACGAGCCACCCGCCGCTGCGCGTCTGCACGACCTCGATCGGTTGCACGTGGGGGCATTGCGGACGCTGCAGCTCCACCTGGAACAGGCGCCGGTCGCTGCGCCCGGGGACCGAGAGCGGCCCCTCCACGATCCGATACCCCGGAGCGGTCAGGTAGCGCTGCACCACGGTCATCCGCATCTGTAACACCGAATCCGACATCCACTGGACGGCCGGGCCGCGCGCGCTGCCCCACAAACGGCCCATCCGCGGAATGTCCTTGGAATGCACCGCGTCGAGGAATTGATTGACCGCGTCGTTCATCGTGGCGGGCACCGGGATCTGGCTCCCTCCGCCGCCACAGGCGACGCCCAGTACCGCGCCCAGCACGATCAATCGTCGCATCGCGAACCACTCCCCGTGAACGTGTCCCGAAGGTAAGAACGCATGCGCCTCTACGTCAACATCGACCACGTCGCGACCATTCGCGAAGCGCGAGGCACCGACGAGCCGGACCCGCTCGCGGCGGCCGCGGCAGCCGAGCGCGGCGGCGCCGACGGCATCACCGTGCACCTGCGCGAAGACCGGCGCCACATACAGGACGCTGATGTGCGCGGGCTCGCTCGACACGTGGGCACGGTCCTGAACCTCGAGCTGGGCGCCCATCCCGATATCGTGCGACTCGCCGTCCGGCTGCGTCCGTTTCAGGCCACCATCGTCCCCGAGCGTCGCCAGGAGATCACGACCGAGGGGGGTCTCGCGCTGCGCGGCGGGACGCGCGATCGACGTGTGACGGCCACCGTGGGGCGGCTCGCGGACGCCGGCATCCGAGTCAGCCTGTTCATCACGCCCGACCGCCGCACCGTCGATCGCGCGGCCGCGCTGGGCGTCGCCGCCGTGGAGTTTCACACCGGCCGGTACGCACACACCTGGGCCCGGAGCGGTCGCGCGCTGGCCGCCCTGGCCCGTGCCGCGACGCACACCCGCGCGCGCGGGCTCGCGGTCCACGCGGGTCACGGGCTGACCTATGCCAACGTCCAACCCGTGGCGGCGATCCCCGAGATCGAGGAGCTGAATATCGGCCACAGTATCGTGAGCAACGCCGTGTTTTGGGGCCTGGAGGAGGCGGTGCGACGCATGCGGGGACTCGTCGACGCCGCCCGGCCGATGGCCGAAAGTCCACCGCGCTTTTAGCTTGGAAGCGCCATGACCCAACCACCCGGCACGCCGCTCGCGATGGCCGACTTCTTCGCCCTCGAGGCGGGGGAGTACCTGGAGCGGCTCGACGCGCTGCTCGCCCCGGAGGGCGCTCCGGCGGTGGACGAGTTCGTACGGCTGGCGCGCGCCCTGCGCGGCAGCGCGTTGATGGCGAGCCAGAGCCCGATCGCCCGCGCGGCCGCGGGGCTCGAGTCGCTGGCCCGCTCGTTGCGCGAGGGCCGCCGCGGCTGGGACCCGGGGACGCGCCAGGTCGCCATCCGCGCCGTCGACGACCTCAAGATCCTGGTGCGTCGCGTCGCCGCGTGGGGCGACGCCGATACGGCAAAGGCCGAAGCGCTCGCCCGCGACCTGGAGCAGCTGTCGGGTCGCCCCTCCGCGGTGCTGCGCACTGCCGAATCCATGGGGCTCGACGCCGGGGTGCGGGCGTTCGTGGCGCGCGAAGGCGCCGCGATCGCCAGCGCCCTGGACCGCGCCGCCACCGCGATGCGGGCCGGCGCGCCGGCCCGCGACCCGCTGCAGCACGTACTGCGGGCGCTCCAGCCGTTGCGCGGTCTCGCCGCGCTCAACGACCTGCCGCCGCTTCCCGACGTGCTCGAAGGCATCGAGCGCGCCCTGACCGAGGTGATGCGCACCCCTCCGGGTGCTTCATCGGGAGCGTCCGATTTCTTTCAAAGCGCGGCGGCGGCGATCGCTCAGGCGGCTCGCGAGGTCGCCGAGCGCGGTCGGCCGGATCCCGAAGGGCCGGCGTTCCGGGTGTTTGCGACTCACCTGGCACGGTTCGTCGAGCGGGAGCCCGCCGTCGTTCCGATCACCGATCTGTACTACGACGACGTCGGGCCGCACATCCTCCAGCGCGGCGCGGGGGCGGCACAGGCCGCGCCGTTGTCCCGCTTGGAGCTCGTGAGTCACGGCGAGCACCTGCGTCTGGCGGCCGACGCGATCGAGCGCGCACCGAGTGCCACGCAGCGCGAGTTGCGCGTGCACACACTGGCCGGCACGTTCCGGGCGCTCGCCGTGGCAGGCGAAGGGCCCCTGCCCAAAAGCCTCAGCCGGTTCGTAGACGCGGCCCGCGATGCGGTGGCCATGGGCCACGCAGTGCGCGAGCCGGCCCGCTTCGCCGCCGCGTTGCGGCAAGGCAGCGAGTTGCTGGCCGAGGCGGGCACGACCGACGACGCCCGGTTGGCCGCCGGCTTGGCCGAAGTGGCCGGCCAGCTGCACACGTTGGCCGCTGGAGCACCGCCCGCGACCCCGCCTTCTCCTCCGCCGGCTCCCTTCCCTGCCGAGTGGATGCCGGATCTCACGGAGCTCGCGACGCCGATCGTGCCGATCGAAGCGCTCGCCCCCGCGCCGCCGCCGGCCGTGCCCGCGCCGCCCAAGCCTCCGATGCCTCCACTCATGCTCACGGAGATGTCCGAGGTGCCGGCGGAAACACCGGACATCGTGGGGTCGTGGATCGTCTACGAGCGGATGGTCGCCGACGGCGTCGGTCCGGCATCGTTGGAGGAGCTGATGGGCGAGGTGGCGGAGGTGGCGGAGCCCGCCATGGCCGTCGTCGAGCCGGCCCCGGCCCCGGCCGCGATCGAGCTGCCCCTGGTCGACGTGCAGTCGCTCGTGTATCGCGGCCGGCGGGCGCTGGCCCGCGCGCAGGAGCTGCGCGAGCTGGCCAAGCGCAGCACGCCCGAAGCGCTGCCCGCCTTGTTCGACGAAGTCTGCGATCTCGTTGTCCTCGCCCTCGAGCCGGGCGCCTAGACACCCGTCGCGCTGGGCCTGGCCCGTCGGGCTCGCCGTCACGACCGCGTTTCTCGCGTGGGCCGTGCACGGCGTCGACCTGCACGAGGTCGTGGCGGGCGCACGGCGCGCCAACCCCTGGCTGGTGCTCGCCTCGGCCGCCGTCGCCACCCTGACCTTTCCCGTGCGCACCCTGCGCTGGCGCGTACTGCTGCGCGACGTCGACGGCAGGCGCTTTCCGGTGCGACCGCTCTGGGATGCGACAGCCATCGGATTCATGGCGAACAATCTGCTGCCGGCCCGCGCCGGAGAATTCGCCCGCGCCTGGGTCGCCGGCCACCAGCTGCCGACGCGGTTCACTACCGCGCTCGCGTCCATCGGGGTCGAGCGCGTGTTCGACGGCCTGATGATGCTCGCCCTGATGGCCGTGGCCATCGCGGCGCCGTCGTTCCCGAGCCAGGCGACGGTCGGGGGGACGTCCCTGTCCCACATCGCGGCGCTTGCCGCCGGGCTGTTCGGAGCCCTCCTGGTGCTGGCGCTCGTCATCGTGCATCACCCCGCCCCATGGCTCACCGTGCTCGACCGCGTCTCAGGCGCGGTACTGCCGGACCGCATCGCCGCCCGGATGCGCACCACCGCCGAAGGGCTGCTGGCAGGACTCGCCGTGCTCAAGAGTCCCGCACGCTTCGCGGCCGTCGTGGGATGGTCGCTCGTGCTGTGGCTCGTCAACGCCGCGGCGTTCGCGCTCTGCTTCCGCGCCTTCGGTCTTCCGGTCCCGCCCGAAGGCGCGCTGCTGTTGCAGGGATTGATCGGATTCGGCGTAGCGATCCCGTCGGCGCCCGGGTTCTGGGGTGTGTTCGAGGGAGCGACGCGGCTGACCCTCCAGTTCTATGGTATCGGGGCCAGTACCGCCCTCGCGTATGCGTTCGTGTTCCACATCGCGGGATTCATTCCCATCACGCTGCTGGGTCTCGAGGCGTTGTCCCGCGCGCACCTGCACCTGGGTGATCTGCGCAGCGCCGCGGCCGCGGAGCCGACGACGTGACCCCGTCCAGCGTGCGCGTCGCGGCGCACGCGAAGCTCAATCTCTTTCTGCGCGTGCTCGCCCGGGAGAGCGGCGGGTTTCACCAGATCGAAACCGCCTTCGCCCTGCTCGAGCTGGCCGACGACATCGTCGTCACGCGGACAGACGCCGGAGTCACGCTCAGCGTCGATGGTCCCGACCTGGGACCCGTCGAACAGAATCTGGCAGTCCGAGCCGCGCGCGCCATCCTCGCCGCGACGGGGGACAAATTCGGCGTGGCGATCACGCTCACCAAGCGGATCCCCGTGCGCGCCGGGCTGGGCGGCGGATCGAGCGATGCCGCCGCGGTCCTGCACGCGGCGAACGCACTCGCCAACAACGCGGTTCCGCCCCACGAAGTACTGCACCTGGCCGCTCGCCTCGGGGCCGACGTGGCCTTCTTCGCGGGCGGCGCACCCGCCGTGCTCGCGTGGGGCCGGGGTGAGCGTCAGTATCGCCTGGCGCCGCCGCCGGCGGCGCCCGCTCTCATCGCCGTGCCCCGGATCGGCGTGGCCACGCCCGACGCGTACCGCTGGTGGGACGCCATGCACCCGGATCCCGCCCCGCGCGGGCCGGTGCTGCTCGACGCCGAGGCCTTTGCCGGCTGGGGATCCGTGGGGCGGCTCGGCGGCAACGATTTCGAGCTGCCGGTGTTCGGCAAGCATCCCGAGCTGCGCGCGTTGTTCGAGCGGCTCGCCGCGACACGGCCGCTGTGGATCCGGCTGTGCGGCTCGGGCAGCGCCGTCGCCGCCGTGTACAAAAACGCGCGCGATCGTGATGACGCGGTCGCCGCCGTGGACAAGAAAACAGTGACACCGATCACCACGATGACTCGAGCGGTTGCGGCGGAGGGCCCTGTGTCCGGAGATTAGAGACGATGTGGCGCCCGATCGGCGCCGCCGTCAACGGAAAGGGGAGACCGATGACCCACCACCCTGCCCTGCTGGTTCTGCTGCTGACGTTCACCCAGCCGACTCACACGGCGACTCGGACCGCGCAGATGTATCAGGGCACCGTGCACGCGATCCAGGCGCACCCGGCCGGGCTGGATCTCGTCACCGGCGTGGGCTTTGCCCTCCGCCTCGTGCACATGCGCACCCTGCCCACCACCAGCGTGGACAGTGCCGGGACGACGATCCCGCTGGGACACGTGAAACCGGGTGATGTCGTGCGGGCCGATTGCCGCATGACCGAGACCGGACTCGTCGCCGACCACATCGAGAAGTTGGGGCCCCAGCGCTCACGGGAGACGCCATGAGCGCGCCCGCGGTGTGCGCCCGGGTCGCGCTGATCGGTTTCGCGCTGGCCGCCTGCCAGAAACCAATCAAGCCGGGCGATCCCCTGCGCGATCTGACCCGCGCGGAGCGCGAGAGCTTCGATTCCGGCAGGGTCACGTTCGACGCCGTGTTCACTCCGGAGACGGGACTGGGGCCGCTGTTCAATTCCGCGTCGTGCGGCGAATGCCACGAGGACCCGGCGGCCGGCGGCATCGGCGACGAAGTCGAGCTGCACGCCAGCGCGTTCCGCGCCCCGGTGTGCGATCCGCTGGTCGGAGAAGGCGGATTCGTTATCCAGCTGCACACCACCCCGGCGCTGAAGACCGCGCTCGGCATCGACTCGGAGCCGTTTCCACCCAGTGCGACCGGTCGGGCCCTGCGGACCACGCCGGTGCTGTTCGGGCGCGGTTTACTCGATCTCGTGCCCGATTCGGCGATCCTGTCGTATGCCGATCCCGACGACCGCAACGGCGACGGGATTTCGGGACGCCCGAATCATTTCGTCGACGGCCGCCTGGGCCGGTTCGGGCGCAAAGGGCTGGTGCCGAGGCTCGACGAGTTCAACGATGGTGCATTCTCCGCGGAGATGGGGATCACGAGCCCGGCGGTCCCGACCGAGGAGACGGTCGGCGGCAAACCGATCCCTGCGGGTGTAGATCCCGTTCCCGAACCCGAGATCAACCAGACGGCGCTCGACCGGACCAACGCGTTCGTGCGCTTGCTCGCACCGCCCACGCCGCTCAAGGCAAACAAAGCGGCCAAGCGAGGCCGGCAGCTGTTCCAGGACGCGGGCTGCACCGGATGCCACATTCCAACGCTCACCACCGGCGCCTCGCCCGTCGCCGCCTTGAGCCGCAAGGCGTTCGCGGCCTATACGGACTTGTTGGTGCACGACATGGGTCCCGAGCTGGCGGACATCTGCCTGGGCGACGCCACCGCCGCCGAGTTCCGCACCGAGCCGCTGATCGGGCTGCGCGTCAAGCACGACTTCATGCATGACGGCCGGGATACGACGCTGGAGGCGGCGATTCGGTCCCACGGGGGTGAGGGAAAGGGCGCGCGCGATGGCTTCCTGCGGCTTTCGGCCGAGGAACAGGCGGCGTTGGTGGCGTTCCTCAAGACGTTATAGGCAAGACGCTGTTACATTAGGTGATGGCAAGAAAACACGACAGGCAGAGCGGGTCGCCTCGATGAGCGCGACCTGGGGTGCGCGTCTCGCCGCCTACAAAGACCCGGACACCAAACGCAGCGTGTGGCAGCTCGCGAGCACCGCCGCGCTGTTCGCCGGCGCGTGGGCGCTCATGTACGCGACCCTCGGCGTGGGGTACTGGCTCACCCTGCTGCTCGCGGTGCCGGCCGCGTTTCTCCTGATTCGGCTGTTCATCTTCCAGCACGACTGCGGCCATGGCGCGTTCTTCCGGTCGTCGCGCGCGGCGGACATCGTGGGGTCGATCCTCGGCGTCCTCACGCTGACGCCGTACCATTACTGGAAGAAGACGCACGCGATGCACCACGCCACGTCCGGCAATCTCGAACATCGCGGATTCGGCGACATCGACACGCTGACCGTGGACGAGTATCTCGCCCTGTCCCGGTGGAAACGGTTCAAGTACCGCGTGTACCGCCATCCGGCGGTGCTGTTCGGGGCCGGGGCGGTACTGCACTTTTTCGTCCTGCACCGCATTCCGACCATCGTCCCGCGCGACTGGAACCGGGAGCGCCGCAGTATCCTGTGGACCGACGTCGGGCTGGCGGTCTTCATCGTGTTGATGGGTGTGCTGGTCGGGTTCCGGCAGTTCCTGCTGGTGCACATTCCCCTGATGGCGCTCTCGGCGTCGATCGGCGTGTGGCTGTTCTACGTTCAGCACCAGTTCGAGCCGACCTACTGGGAGCACGACGAGCGTTGGGTGTACGAGGACGCTGCTCTCACGGGAAGCTCCTACTACCGGCTTCCCCGCCTGCTCCAATGGGCGACCGGCAACATCGGGCTGCACCACGTCCACCACCTGAACGCCCGCATCCCCAATTACCGGTTGCAGCACGTGCTCGACACCATCCCCGAGCTGCAACGGGTCACCACGCTCACGCTGTGGGACAGCTTCCGCTGCGTCCGCCTCGCCCTGTGGGACGAACGGAAGAAAAGGCTGGTGCGGTTCCCGCGGGGGTGAGCGCGGACATCCGCGCCGTCAGCACGTCACGCGGGCCATCTCCGGATCGTTCAGCGGTTACTGTTGCATCATTGCACCCGTTTACCCAAATTCGGCTCAAGGAGGTGACGTCCAACGCCAGACGGAGACTCCACCGCAGACCCGCAGAACCAGCCGGCCCGTGTATCGAACCCGGCTCCGAGAAATCACTTGGTCGGCCGGATCGACGTCTCTCCCAGCCGCCTCGGTGGCCCGCCTTCCTCGCCGCTGACACCACCGCCCCCTTCTCCCACAGCTCAGGTCGTGTTCGTCAAACCAGGCTTCCCGAGCATCCCGGTACCACCAGACAAGGAGATCAATGATGGCGATACGCATCGGGGACGTAGCCCCAGATTTTGCGGCCGAGACCACCGAGGGTACGATCCACTTCCATGAGTGGATCGGCGAGCGGTGGGCGATCCTGTTCTCGCACCCCAAGGACTTCACGCCGGTGTGCACGACCGAGCTCGGTTACATGGCGAGCCTCATGCATGCGTTCGACAAGCGCAACACCAAGGTGATCGGCCTCAGCGCCGACTCGGTGAGCGAGCATCAACGGTGGGTCACCGACATCAAGGAGACGCAGGGCCACGCGGTCACCTACCCGCTGATCGGCGACGCCGACTTGAAGGTCGCCAAGCTCTACGACATGATCCACCCGAAGGCCAACGGGAACACGCGCACCGAGCTGGACAATGCCACCGTGCGGTCTGTCTTCTTGATCGGGCCGGACAAGAAGGTGAAGGCGATGCTTGTCTATCCCATGAGCACCGGGCGCAACTTCGACGAGGTGCTGCGCCTGCTCGACTCGCTGCAGCTCACCGCGACCCACGCCGTCGCGACGCCAGTGAACTGGAAGCCAGGCGAGGACGTGATCATCCCCACGTCCGTCTCGGACGAGGAGGCCAAGAAGGAGTACCCGCAGGGCTTCAAGAGCTACACGCCATACCTGCGGACGGTTCAGCAACCGGAATAGTATGGAGGGTTGGAGCTGACGGCCTGCGCCGCCCGCATCAACCCGATGTAGGTGTACCTTTGCTCTCCATTCTTACGGAGCAAGAAGCCCATGCGCCGCTTTGCCGCCCTCCTGACGCTCGTTCTTGCTTCGCTCCTCCCGGCTCCGCCTGCCGCCGCCCAGCGCCCCACCCTGCCGAGCGAAACGCCGGTCACGCTCACGCCCGTGACCTCGAGCTTCGACTTCGAGCGCCGCGACGTGATGATCCCGATGCGCGACGGGGTGAAACTCCATACCGTGATTCTCGTGCCCAAGGGCGCGCAGCACGCCCCCATGCTCCTCACCCGCACGCCCTACGACGCCACCGCCACGACCTCGTATGCGGCCAGCGCACACCTGGGCTCGAACCTCAACGGCTACGACAACGCGCTCGACGTCATCCTCCCGGGCGGCTACATCCGCGTGGTGCAGGACATCCGCGGCAAGTACGGCTCCGAAGGCGACAACGTGATGAACCGCCCGTTGCATGGGCCGCTCAACCCCACGCCGGTGGACGAGTCCACCGATTGCTACGACACGATCGACTGGCTGATCAAGAACGTGCCCGAGACGAACGGGAAGGTCGGGATCCTCGGCATCTCCTACGACGGATTCGAGCCGCTGATGGCGCTGGTCAACCCGCACCCCGCGCTCAAAGTCTCCGTCCCGATGAACCCGATGGTGGACGGCTGGATGGGCGACGACTGGTTCCACTACGGCGCGTTTCGCCAGCAGAACATGCCCTACATCTACGAGCAGGAAGCGTCCCGCACCAACGAGTACCGCTGGTGGACCGACCACGTCGACGACTACGACCAGTACATGAGCGCGGGCTCGGCGGGAGCGCTGGGCAAAGCGCACGGCCTCGAACAGGTCGGATTCTGGCGGCAGCTGCTGGCGCATCCGACCTACGATGCCTGGTGGAGCCAGCAGGCGATGGACAAGGTGCTCGCCGCCCAGCCGCTGAAGATCCCGGTCATGCTGGTCCACAGCCTGTGGGATCAGGAAGACATCTACGGCGCCATCGCTGTCTATCAGGCCCTCGAGCCCAAGGACACCAACAACGACAAGGTCTTTCTGGTGATGGGCCCCTGGCACCACGGCCAGGAGATCGAGGACGGCAGCGCGCTCGGGGCGATTCAGTTCAACAGCAACACGTCGCTCTATTTCCAGAACCACGTCCTGCGTCCGTTCCTCGATCGCTACCTCAAGGACGGCGCGCCGCCTGACAGCGTCGCCCCGGTCAATGCGTTCGTCACCGGCGTGAACGAATGGGAGCGCCTGAGCGCCTGGCCGGCGGGCTGTGCCGGCGGCTGCACGATTCATCGCACGCCGCTCTACCTTGGCGCCGGTCTCAAGGCGGGATTCACCACCCCCGCGGCGAGCGATTCGGCGTTCGACGAGTACGTCTCGGACCCCGCCAAGCCGGTGCCCTACCGGGCGCGGCCCAGCCAGCCCATGGGCTACGTCGCTCCCCTCACCTGGTCCCAGTGGCTGGTGGACGACCAGCGTGAAGCATCGGGCCGGCCCGACGTATTGGCGTTCGAGTCGGACGTCTTGACCGCGCCGCTCAAGATCAGCGGCCAGCCGATTGTGAACCTCATCGCGTCCACGACCGGGACCGACGCCGATTGGGTGGTCAAGCTGATCGACGTGTATCCGGAGGAGACGGTGCCCGACCCGAACCTGGGCGGCTACCAGCTCGGGATCGCGATGGACATCTTCCGCGGCCGCTATCGCGAGAGCTTCTCGACGCCCAAGCGGATCACGCCCGATCAGCCGCTGCTGTATCGCTTCGCGCTGCCCACGGCGAACCACGTCTTTCTGCCGGGCCACCGCATCATGGTGCAGGTGCAGTCAAGCTGGTTTCCACTGTACGACCGGAATCCGCAGACTTTTGTGCCCAACATCTTCTGGGCCAAGCCGAGTGATTACCGCAAGGCCACACAACGCATCTATCATGCGCCGGGCGAGGCGAGCTTCATCGAGCTACCGGTGGTGCAGACCGGAGGATGAGCGGCAGGGGGCCCCGGCGCTCTCGTCCGCGTCGTCAGCACTTCACGCGGGCCATCTCCGGATCGTACAGCGGCTTCTCGTGGAACGTTGCGGGCACTCGCTGCGTCGCCACCTCGATCTCCCACGTGCCTGCGCGCAGGTACGCCGGGTCCACTCCGGCTTCGCGGCGCACGTACCCGTAGCCGATGCTGCGCCCCACCGTGTACCCGTAGCCGCCGCTCGTGAGCCAGCCCACGCGTTCGCCGTCCCGGTAGATCGTCTCGCGGCCCAGCAGCACGGCGTCGGGCGACACCGTGAAACACGCCATTCGCTTGCGCAGCGGTGAGCGCTGCTGACGGGCGAGCGCCTCGCGTCCCAGGAACGGCGCGTCGCGCTTCAGCTTCACCGCCCAGGAGAGTCCCGCCTCGAACGGCGTGTCGTTCGGCGTGATGTCGGCGCCCCACGCCCGGTACCCTTTTTCCAGACGCAGGCTCTCGATCGCGCGGTACCCCGCGTTGACCAGGCCGTGCGCGCGCCCCGCAGCCAGGAGCGCGTCGTACACCGTCGCGGCGAACTCCATGGGCAGGTGCAGCTCCCACCCCAGCTCGCCCACGTAGGTCACCCGCAGCGCCGTCACCGGAGCGCCGGCCACGTGCAGCGTGCGCAGTGTGGCGAACGGGAAGCCGGCGTTGCTGACGTCGTCGTCGCAGACCGCGGCGAGAACGTCGCGGGCCCGAGGCCCCATGAGCGCGAGCACGGTCATGGCGGACGTGACGTCCTGGACGCGGGCGTCGAGGCCGGCAGGCACGTTGCTCTCGATCCAGTGGCGATCGTGGCGCACGAAGCCGGTGCCGGTGACGAGGTAAAACTCGGCGTCGCCGGTGCGGCCCACCGTGAGGTCGCATTCGATGCCGCCGCGCCGGTTGAGCAGCTGCGTGTAGGTCAGCGCGCCCACGGGCTTGCTGACGTCGTTGGCGCAGATCCACGCCAGCGCCTGCTCTGCGTCCTTCCCGACGACCACGAGCTTGGCGAACGAGGTCTGATCGAACAGCCCCACGCGCTCGCGTACGGCCTGGTGCTCCATGCCGACGTGAGGGAACCAGTTCTGCCGGCCAAAGGAGTAGACGTCGCGCGCCTCAACCCCGGCGGGCGCGAACCAGTTGGGCCGTTCCCAGCCGAGCTTTTCGCCGAATACGGCGCCTTGTGCCGCCAGCTTGTCGTACAGCGGCGAACGGCGCACCGGGCGGCCGCTCTCGTGCTCCTCGAAGGGCCACGCCACCGTGTAATGCTTCCCGTACATCTCGAGCGTGCGCTGGCGCACCCAGCGCACGTCCTCGTGGTGGGGTCCGAAGCGCCGGATGTCCACGGGCCACAGATCGGAAGGCGGCTCGCCGCCGATGATCCACTCCGCCAGCGCCCACCCGGCGCCGCCGCACGCCGCGATGCCGAAGGCGTTGAACCCGGCGCCCACGAAGTAGCCCTTCACTTCCGGCGCCTCGCCCAGGATGAAGTTGCCGTCGGGGGTGAAGCTCTCCGGGCCGTTGAGCAGCTGGCGCACGCCCGCGGTCTGCAATGCGGGGACGCGCTCCATGGCGAGGGTCGCGAGCTGCTCGAAATGATCGAAGTTTGACGGCAGCAGCTTAAACGTCCAGTCGGCGGGAACGCCGCGCACGGCCCACGGGATCGGGTTGGGCTCATAGCCGCCCATGATGAGGCCGCCGACCTCTTCCTTGTAGTAGGTGAGACGATCGGGGTCGCGCAGCGTCGGCAGGTCCTTGGTCACACCGGCGATGGGCTCCGTGATCATGTATTGGTGCTCGACGGAGACCAGCGGCACGTTCACCCCCGCCAGGCGGCCGAACTCGCGGGCCCACTGCCCGGCGCAGTTGACGACGACGTCGCAGGCGATGCGCCCCTGCGCGGTGTGTACCGCGACCACGCGGCCCTTCACGACCTCGACGCCGGTGACCGGGCAGTCCTCGATGATGCGGGCCCCGCGCAGCCGCGCCCCCTTGCTGAGGGCCGCGGTGACGTCGGAGGGGCTCACGGAGCCGTCGGTGGGGAGGAACGCCGCGCCCACCACGTCGTGCACCTCCATCAGCGGCCACAAGGCCTTGGCCTCCTGGCCCGAGAGCAGGTGCATCTCCAGCCCGAAGCTGCGCGCCGTCGTTGCCGAGCGCGCCAGCTCCGTCATGCGCTCGGCCGTGCAGGCGAGGCGCAAGCCGCCGCTCTTTTTCCACCCTGTGGCCTGCCCGGTCTCCGCTTCGATGAGGTCGTACAGCGCCACCGAACGTCCGAGCAGCTGGGTGATGCTCGCGGAGGTGCGGAGCTGGCCCACGAGGCCCGCGGCGTGGAACGTGCTGCCCGACGATAGCTGCGCCCGCTCGAGGACGACCACGTCGGGCCAGCCGAGTTTGGCGAGGTGATAGGCGGTGGAGCAGCCCATGATGCCGCCGCCGACGACGACGACGCGGGCAGAGGTGGGGAACGTCACGCCGCTAAACGTGAGCCGTTGTTCGCGATGTAGCTAGGGGATGTCGCTTCCGAGAACCATTCGACGGCGAGGCGTCCACCCTGACAGCAGTCTGTCGCTGGTTCGGTATCCGCACTAGGTCTCGTGGCGCGGCAGGACGTTCTCGATCCGCCGGTCCGGAATCAGCCAGATCAGCGCCACGGTCACGAAGATCACCTCGGCGATCCACGGCGTCCACAGGGTCGCCACGATCGCCACGACATAGAGCACCGGCGACAGTTTGCCCTTCCAGTCGCGCCCGACCGCTTTCTTCAGGATCGAGTCCGGCCCTTGCGAGCGGATGATCGCTTGCTCGAGCAAGTAGTACGCGATCGCCGCCATCAGCAGCACGACGCCGTAGAGCGCCGTGGGCACCACGGTGAAATGGTTCTCTCCCATCCAGCCGGTGGCAAACGGAAACAACGACAGCCAGAACAACAGGTGCAGGTTCGCCCAGAGTATCGCGGCCGTGACCTTCGTGCTGGCATGCAGCATGTGATGGTGGTTGTTCCAGTAAATGCCGACATACACAAAACTCAGGACGTAGCTGAGAAACACCGGCAGTAGCGGCAACAGCTCGTCCAGGCTGTCGCCGTGCGGGACCTTCATCTCCAGGACCATGATCGTGATGATGATCGCGATCACGCCGTCGCTGAATCCCTCCAACCGTCCCCTGCCCATGTCCCCTCCGTTCCAGTCACCGAGTCGCGCCTTCCGTTCTGCCCGTCAGAGTGAAGGCCGAGTGCGCCATCACGGGGTCAGGCTCCGTTGATTCCCGGTCCTCTTCCGCACGATGGCCCTTGCCGGCGCCCCTTCGTGCCCTGCGACCTTGAGCGGCAGCACGATCACATCGTAGTCACCCGCTTGAACAGGGCGCAGATCCAGCCCCTCCACGATGGGAATCCCGCGCCCGAGCAGAATCTGGTGCGTCAAGGGCGCCGGAGCGCCGAATTGCTCGGCCGAGATGTAGTCAACGCCGACCAGCAGGACGCCGGCGTCCGCGAGGAGCTGCGCCGCGTCCGGTGCGATGTAGGCGAAGTCCCTGTGGAACACGGATGAGTCCATCCAGCCGCGCAGCGTGCTGCGCGTCCGGAACAGCACTCGCTTCGCGCTCCTCCAGTCATGCTTGTTCAACTCCGCCGCGTCGATCGCTTGTACGCTGTCGGCGATATCGATCACCCGCGCGGCACCGATCAGCGGGTCCAGCGCCACCTGGTCGATGGGTATTCCATTGGCGACGAAATGCATCGGGGCGTCGATGTGCGTCCCGCTGTGCGCGCCCAGCGAGTAGACCGACAGCGTCAGGATATCGCCCTTCCGCATGTCCTTGAGAAAATCGAACTTCATTGGCGCATCGCCCTCGTATACAGGCGTCCGCGCCGGATCGAGCGTCGCCGTCACATCGATCCACCCCTGGGCGCTCAGCTCCCGCGACCCCTCTTCGCGGGGGGTACACGCCAGCAGCCCGAGCCCCACCGCCACCGTAAGGTTCCTCATGCCCATGTGTCCTCCAGTGCCCGTTCTATCGCTACACCACGAGGCTCAGCAACAGCGTGAACCCCAAACCCGCCACGCCGATGATCGTCTCGGCGACGGTCCACGTCTTCAGCGTCTGTGGGACGGTCATGTTGAAGAACTCCTTGATGAGCCAGAACCCCGAGTCGTTCACGTGTGAGAGCACCAGCGAGCCCGCGCCCGTCGCGAGCACCAACAGCTCGGCATTCGTCCCCGGCGTCGCCACCGCGATGGGGGCGACGATCCCCGCCGCCGTCGTCATCGCCACCGTCGCCGAGCCGGTGGCCACGCGGATCAGCGCCGCCACGGTCCACGCGAGCAGGAGTGGCGATGCGTGCGATCCCAGCGCCAAGTCGGCAATCGCTTTCCCCACTCCGCTTTCGAGGAGCACTCTGTTGAATCCGCCGCCGGCGCCGATCACCAGGAGAATGGTGGCGGTGGGCCCGAGGCAGTCATTGGCGAACTTGAGGATCTGATCACGCGTGAAGTGCTGCTTGTATCCCAGCGACCAAAAGGAGAAGAGCAGCGCCAAGAGCAGCGAGACGATCGGGCTCCCGACGACATCTACGCCCGCGCGGAGGGCGCTCGTGGTGTCGAGCGCCAGGTCGGCCGTGCTCGCGCACACCATCAGGATCACGGGGAGCAGCACGGTGAAGAGCGAGATGCCGAAGCCCGGCATGTCGCGCGGAACGCCGCCCGTAAACTGAGCGGCAACCGGGTTCTCTGCCGGGAGCGCGATGCGCGGCGCAATCCACGAAGCGAAGATCGGGCCGGCCAGCGCCGCCGTCGGCAGGCCGACCAGGATGGCATAGACGATGGTGCGTCCGACATCGGCCTGGTAGGCGCCGACCGCGAGCATCGCCGCCGGATGCGGCGGCACCATCCCATGCACCACCGACAGCCCCGCCACCAGCGGAATGCCGATCTTCACGAGTGAGAGCCCCGTGCGGCGCGCAATCGTGAACACCAGCGGAATCAGCAGCACGAAACCCACCTGAAAAAAGACCGGAATGCCCACGATGAAGGCGACGAACATGATCGCCCAATGCACGCGCTGCTCGCCGAACATCGTGATGAGCGTGGTCGCGATGCGCGTCGCGCCGCCGGACTCCGCCATCATCTTGCCCAGCATCGTCCCGAGGCCAACCACGATTGCGATGAATCCCAACACCCCACCGACCCCGTCCTGGAATGCCTTCACGACACTGCCGAACGGCATTCCCGCAGCAGTCCCCATGCCGAGGGACACCGCGATCAACACGACGAAGGGGTGCAGCTTGAAGCGCGCGATCAACACGATCAGCGCCACCACCGCGCCTAACGCGTAGAGCAGCAGCCGGGTGTTCGGGCTCATGCCGAGCGGGGAGAGGAGGCCGTGCGCGTCACCAGATCGACGACGATAGCGTGCGGCGCCGCGCTGATATCGCACACCCACGCGCGCTCGTCCGGCGACGGCTCCTCCAGAACGGAGAGCTGGCTATCGAGCAGCGTTAGCGGCATGAAATGCCCGCGGCGTTGGGCCATGCGCTCCGCGAGGAGCGCTCGGCTCCCCGCGAGATACACAAAACGTACGCCCGCTTCCCCAATGGAGCGCAGCAGGTCGCGATAGCTCCGCTTGAGCGCCGAACACGAGACGACGAGACCAACTCCTGCGCGCTCCGCCTCGCGGAGTCGGGCCGCGACCCTAATCAGCCAGCCGCGGCGGTCGTCGTCCGTCAGCGGCATCCCAGCCGCCATGCGCTTCACGTTGTCGGGAGAGTGCAGGTCATCACCTTCGACGAACTCGATGCCGAGCTCGCGAGCGAGCGTCGATCCGATCAGGCTCTTTCCGGAGCCGCAGACGCCCATCACCACGTAGAGCCCAGTGTGCACAAGTGGCCCCAATCCTATACCACCGACGGATTCGGGGCTATTCTGCTGGCTAGAGGAAATGGTCTGGACGACCTAATAGGGAGCGGCAACAATGCAACTGGCGATGATCGGGTTGGGTCGTATGGGTGGCAACATGGTGCGGCGGTTGCTCCAGGGCGGGCACGAGCTGATTGTCTACGACCAGAGCGCCGACGCGGTCCAGGCGCACGTCGCCCTGGGAGCCAAGGGGGCGAAGGACCTCGCCGACGTCGCCCGGCAGCTGGGGGGGGCGCCGCGCCGGGTCGTCTGGGTGATGGTACCCGCCGGTGCGCCGGTCGAGAGCACCATCGAGCAGCTCGTGCCGCATCTCACGCGAGGAGACATCGTCATCGAGGGCGGCAACTCGAACTTTCGCGACTCGCTGCGCCGCGCGGAGGCGCTCCAGGCACAGGGGATCGAGTTCGTGGACGCCGGGACGAGCGGCGGGATCTGGGGCCTCACGCTCGGCTACTGCCTCATGATCGGTGCCTCGCCGCTCGCGTACCAACACTGCGAGCCGATTTTTCGGACCCTCGCGCCGGAGGGCGGCTACGCCCACGTGGGCCCACCCGGGGCCGGCCACTACGTCAAAATGGTGCACAACGGGATCGAGTACGGACTGCTCCAGGCGTATGCCGAGGGCTACGAGATCCTACACGCTTCGAAGCATTTCACGCTCCAGCTGGGCCAGATCGCCAAGCTGTGGAACCACGGCAGCGTGGTGCGCTCCTGGCTGAACGAGCTGGCGGAGCGGGCGTTCTCCCGTGACGACCAGCTGGCC
The DNA here is from genome assembly GCA_041497135.1 of Gemmatimonadota bacterium. Taxonomy (GTDB): domain Bacteria; phylum Gemmatimonadota; class Gemmatimonadetes; order Gemmatimonadales; family GWC2-71-9; genus DASTHG01. Next base: position 34,864 of record JBGQFX010000003.1, read on the forward strand.
GCCATCCGGGGCTACGTGGAGGACTCGGGCGAGGGGCGCTGGACGGTGGAGGAGGCGATGCGCCTCGACGTGCCGGCGCCGGTCATCACGTTGTCGCTGCTCGCGCGGCTCCGGTCCCGCCAGGAGGAGTCCTTCGGCGCCAAGGTGATCGCCGCGTTGCGCAACGAATTCGGCGGGCATGCGGTGCAGACCAAGTGACGGCACGCGCGTCGGTTGCCGCTGCGAAGCCCAGCTGCACCACGTGGCTGGAGACTTCGACGAGCGCGCGACCTACGAGGCCCTGCGGCGAACGCTCGTTTGTGCGGCTGACCTGGTGCTGCAGACCGGGCGAAGGCCGTTACCGCTTCAGCGTCACCACGATCCCCGGGCTGTTGGTGGGTCCATAACGACTCGCCGCCTGGTTGGCGCTCATCCAGCGCAGCTCCGCGACGCGCTCGGCTGGAATCGTCTTCAGATAGTCCACGTCGCCCTGGTCGACGTCATTCAAGTACACGTGCGGTGCCTCCGCCTTGATAATGCCGCCGTTTTCTCCTGCTTCCAGGAACACATCGCGGACCTTCAGCCACCGGGGGCGCAGCGTCTCGACGGCGTCGTACGCATTACCGCCCTTCCCCTTCACACTATCGATTTCCTCGGCCGTGATGACGTCGCTGCGCCGCTGCGACCGGAGCGGCGCGGCGGCGAACACCACGACGCTCAGCACCAGTAGGGTCCGCATGATCCTGGGCATAACCCCTCTTCAATCTCGCCGCGGCGGCCAAGCGCAAACGTCCCCATCTGCCACACAACCAGTGTAGCCACTAGGTTAGGGAGCAGCAACATCGCTGGCCCCTCGTCCAATGGCAGGACAACGGACCTTGGAAACGAGGGGCCACGTGCGGCCCTCTCGCCGCACGAGGCAGTATCAGCATTTCCTTCCCGTACCAGACCCCAACAGACCGCACGGTCTGGCAAACAATCTGGCAAACTACGGTGCTCTGTCTCTACCGCATGAAGTTTGCGATCAGCTCAGGAACAAAATCCTCGAAGGGTGTCTGAATGGGCTGGAACAAGTCTTTGAGCTCTTTTCCCAGCATTCTCCCGAATCTCTCGCCAACCTGAGGATCTGTGTTGACGACTATCAGCTTTCTGAGGCGCTCCGCGTAGTTTGCCCCAATCCGAAAGAGATCTCGGAAAAACTCGTCGCTCTGAGGCAACGAATAGCCCGCCACGACAACGACCTCTGCTTCAACGAGCTCCTTAACAGCCTGCCTCCAGACAGGGGCAATCCGGTTCTGGTATTGAGTCTTGTTCCAAGAAGGCGGGATGATTGCCGGTTCTCCTGTGTTTGCTTTCCCGCAGCTGTGCCCCTCTCCCGGCAAGCACGGGGTCACTGGCATCGTGCAACTCTTGGAGTGAATCAGTCGCCGGCCCGGGAAAAACCGCTCCCACTTCACTACGAACGGCTTCCCACAGCTGCAAAGACTCCAATTCAACGAGCCGTGAAGCTTAAGGAGCGGAACGAGAGCGGGAGCAGGACTCGGCCCTTCGACGAAGTAGCTAGGACCTAGTCCGAAACTCTGAAACGCGAAGTCGAGTGCGATGTCGTAGTTGAATGTAATGAAGGCCCAGTCGGTCTTAGGTGCCTTCTCCAAGCGAAGTCTCATCTCCGTTGCGAAATGCGCGTAGTAAGGATGTGCAGTCGGCACACCTTGCTCCACTGGAAATATCTGGCTGTGCTAAATCGTCTCGGCCAACACCTTCCTAATGGCAGCGGAAGCCTGGGGGATGTCCTCGGCTTTAACACCAGGGAGCAGGTTGAGGAGGCTCCCCATTTCAACCAAGTTGAAAATCGATTCGAGATTCCTGAGATCGTTCTCACTCCGCGCGTGGAGCCTCTCCAATTCCGTTCGAAGCTTCAGAACAAGATCGAACTCCGATCGAGATACTGGGGCCCCTTCTTCCAGGAGCCTCCGAGACACTCTCAGGAAGTCCATCATGGTAGGAGCACCAGTGGCTCTCGACGCACCGGCTACGCTGGCGCGGCTCGTAACCGAATGAATGCGCTGAATCCAGTCGTGTTTCCGCCTGCGGGTGACGCAAAGATGCCCTAACTTCAACGCTGGGATGGGAACATGCTGGGGAGGACTCCCTCGGGAGATCGGTGTGCACTCCCTATCAGACCGGTGGTCACCAACTCGAAGGGTGATACCATGGCTCGATTCTTACTAGTGCTAATGCTCGTGGCCACCAGCGCTGAGCGAGCTTTCGGGCAGCAGACAAGTCCTAAAGGCACGCTCGAGGTGGTCGTAGCCCTGGTAGGGGACGAACTTCAGATCCGGCCCGTCCCACTCATGGAACTGGAACTCAGTTCCTTGGTCGACTCCGCCAATCACGCCACCTTTCGCACTGAACTTGATGGCCGCGCAACCCATGTCGCGTCTGCTGGTGCGTACCAACTGCGAAGCCTTCGCCCCGCTACGTTCGCAGGGAAGTCCTACACGTGGGCCCTTCAGGTACGCATAGAGCCGGGAAAGACCACTCGCCTTGAACTGACCAACCTGAACGCCGACAGCTCGGTAAGCCCAGTAGCAGGTCGACAGTTGGCTCCCGAGATCCTCCTTTACGAACGCATTAGGAGAGCCGTTCTTCGGGTAAACTCCGGGAATGCCCATGGCAGCGGCTTTCTTCTTGATACCTTGGGGGGGGTAGTTGTCACAAATGAACACGTCGTTGCAGGAGGGCAGGCTCTTAGTGTTACGATCGACTCCGTTACGAGAGTACCTGCTCGGCTGGTAGTCATCGATCACGACGCGGATCTGGCGATCATCAGGTTCGACATGACAGCCTGCGGGGGGTGCCCTCACTTGCGGCTAGCCATCCCCGATTCGCTTGGCAGGACAGTCGTTCCCGGCGAGCGCGTGGTCGCAGTGGGGTTCCCGCTCTCACAGCAATCGTCGGTGACAGCGGGAATCGTGAGCGGTGTTCGGGAACGCGCTATCATCTCGGATGTCAACATCAATCATGGCAACTCCGGAGGCCCGCTCCTAAACATGGCGGGCGAAGTTGCCGGCATCAATGCATTCGCTGAATCAGACCAGAATGGGGGACCGGGAGTATCCGGGTCAATCACAGCGACTAGTCTCCTTCCTTTGCTTGCAAGAGCCAGGGACACGATCGTGAACATCCCTACTCCGGAGCCTCGGCGACTCCCGATGCTCACCGGGGCCGCCTATCCGATCCGGGTGATTCGTTCAGTCGCTGATACAGCGAATGTGAAGGACTACAAGGTCCTCTATCTCAGGAGGGGCGACTTCACCATCTCAGTGCAAACCCCAATCTCACAGTTCGTCGCGTACAAGGCACACGAAGACACGATCGGTCGTGATCGTCGGAAACGAGAGCAACGTGCAGGGTTGAGCCAAGACCAACGGTTTTCGGGTTTTGCGCCATTCCACGACTGGATTGAGTATGTGGGTGACTACACGAACCCCGCTGTTACAATTGAGATCACGCCAAAGATAGGTGAAACGACTGGCAGTCTCTTTGCGCGCCTTCTTGTGAGTTCCAACCTGCAAGCAAAGATGGTGTTCAAGGGTGACTTACAGGACGCATTCTTCTACCGAAATGGCGAGCCGATTGACCCAGTGATTGGAGGGCGGTCGCCGCAGGAAGCTTACGAGGAGAACCGCTGGGTGGTAATGAGGGACGTTGCTTACCGCGGCTACTACGTCTTTGGACCTGAGGTACTCGCGCCGGACTCCACAGGTGCGCCACCAAGTATTGTGCTCCGGCTTGACGACTTGAAGCATTATGATCGGTTCATCCTGTTCGAACTTCCACCGACTCTCGTTGCACGTGCTTGGAACGATTTTGGCCCCTATTACGCCGTGGCACGCCCCACTGTGAGGTTTAGGCAGGCCGACCCGCTGAGGTTCAAGAGCGATTTTTCAAGGCTGTGCAGTGCATCTGCTCTATGCTCTCAGATGGAAACCCTGGACCGTGGGCATGAGCACGACCCACGGAAGTGATTCTCCGAGGTTTGGAGCGTGCTCCTACCTCCGCAGCATAGCCATGCCCCCACCTCACTGGCGTACGGCCGGGCCAAATTAGATAGTCGACCTGGCAAACACTCCAGCTGCCGCAGGACAACCGGAAGGCGTAGATTAGCTCCACGCCGCACCTTCTGGCCCCTCGTCCAATGGCAGGACAACGGACTTTGGATCCGTGAATGAAGGTTCGAATCCTTCGGGGCCAACTGCACTTGCAACACCTTCCCCCCGCCGTAAGTGCCGCGGGCTGGCCTCAGGGACCGCGCTGCATGCCCATGCGGCGCGCCACGACCGGCTTGGGCAGCGCGTCGAACCGCGCCAGCTGGTCGGCGCGCAGCTGATCGCGGATCATCTGGTACCACTGATCGGCTTCTTCCTGCATCCCTGCGAACTCGGCGCGCACGCTGTCGAAGCGCGCCCGCATCTCGGGCGTGGTCTCCTGCGGTGACGCCGGTCTGGGCTGCCCTTCGAAGCGGCGGCGCATCTCGGCGCGCTGGTCGGCCGCCTGCTTGAGCACGGCGTTCAGGGCATGATAGGGATCGGTCACGGAGCGGCGCTGCGCCGCATCGAGGCCGACCACCTGGGTCACCGAGTCGAGGGTGAGCCAGTGATCGGGGGGTGGTGGCGGAGGGCTGAAACCTTGGCCCCCCTGCTGGGCCGAAAGCGGCGCCGACAGGAGTGCGATAGTGACGGCGGCGAAGGCGCGACGGAGCATCGGGTCTCCCAAACGGGTCACCCTAGGTACGCGCCGCGCCCGCCTCCCGTTGGTGCCACAGGCTACCTCAAGATGTGCTGCGGCAGCAATGACCGCTGCACGACCCCCACACGAACTCGTCGTCGCTGGTCCACACGAATCGCGCCAGCGATTGGGACACGCGGAACCATTTGTGATCGCGGATCACTTCCAGCCCGCGGACGGTCCGGCCGATGATGTTGGTGTCGGCGTCGACCGCAATGAACACCGAGCGTCCGCGATGGCGGTCGGCGTCGTATTCGACCCACCAATACGTCACGGCATGGGGCAGCAGGCCCAGTTTCGGGTAGCTGTCGGCGCTCTCATTGCTGATGCGGGCGATGACCTTTCCGTGCTCCAGGTCCTCATCCGAGCCCTCGTACGACTCCTCCTCGGGCAGGATCATGGCGAGCGGCCCGTAGCGCGCGGAATCGGGATAGTGACCGACGAGGAGGGCTTGGCGGTCGCCGGCCTCCGTGTCCGGCACAAACCGGAGGGTGTGCAAGTAGGCACGGAACTGTGCACTCGTGACCGAATCGATCACCAACCTGGGTTCACCCGACTTCTGCTGGCCACATGCCACCTGGGGCAAGGCGAGAATGGACCCGGCGATGGCGAAGAGGAAACTCGCCCTGCCGAGCCGTCCGCTGATGAAGGCAGTCATGGTACCACTCTCCATGTGGTGAGGAGACGCGAGACTACTCAGCGCGGTCGGCGGGAAGCCGCCAACACGCGCATGCTGTCGACCACGGGGTGGAATTCCACGTCCGCGTCCGACCAGAGGGCGACCACCGCGTTCGCCCATTGCGCGGCCATCGGTGCGTTATCCGCTGCGGCGGCGAGACGCGCCCGCAACACCATCGCCCGCACGAAATTCCCCGGCAGGGTGATCCAGGCGAGTGAGTAGGTATCCAGATTGAGCGGCGCGTTGAGGGCGGCATCGAGGACCTGCACCGCCGCCGTTGTATCCCCCAGGCTCGCGTACAGCGCCGCCTCGAGGTAGGTCCCGTCGATGCTCAGCGTCGCCGCGCGCCACGCCCGACGCGGGCCCCACAGGCTGTCGAGCCCGGCCCGAGCGGCGGCGAAATCGCCGCGCGCGAACGCGAGCTGCATGCGCAGCAGGGAGTTGCGCCCGACCCCGGCCCGATGCCGCTCCGTGAGACCGAGCTCCTGAAACGCCTCCACCGCTGGCTCATCCAACGTGGCCGCCCGTGTCTGCTCCCGCCGTTCGGGAGCCACATAATTATCGATCGCCGCGTTGACGCGCCGTCGCAGAACGATGAGGCTGTCCCGTGGACGACCCACCGAGCTGTAGGCCAGGAGCGCCCACGCGGGCGCCATGACGGCCGCTCGCTCGCGCACCGCAAAATCCATCACCGAATCGCCGAAACCGATGGACGCCAGCGCCGCCGCGCGATGGACGTGCCCGACCAGCAAGGCCGGGCCGACCAGCAGCGCCGCCAGCGGCGGCGCCGAATCGTGCCCGATGCTGAGGACGGAGTCGATGATCGCCCGCGTCCCGCGGTAATCCCCGAGCTTGAGGAGCAGCCGGGCTTCGGTGACCGCCAGACGCAGTGCCTGGACCGAATCGCGCGTCAGGCGCCGCGCCTGCCGGACCGCATCGAGGGCCGACCGTTTCGGCGCACCGCCGGGCTCCAAGGCTCCAATCGTCTCCAGCACGAGGGCGTGGGCTTCAAGCACGGCGGGACTGGCCGGAAAGGCGTCCAACCAGGCGTCGGTCACGACGCGGAGCGTCATCTGGTTATGGCGCACGGCATCGGCGTTCGTCGCCGGGAAACGCCGTGGGTCGCCGAGCGCATCATCCAGTGGATAGGGGACGAACGCCAGCGTGTCGTGCGCGAGCGCGGGGAACGCCCCGAACCGGACCGTGTCGCGCGCGATCGCATGGCCCTGCCGGAACACATTCCGTTCGGTGAAGAGCAGCCGCGAGAGCCGAATGAACCCGGTATCACCGAACGCGAAGTGCGACGAGGGAACGAGCCGTAGCGCGCGGGCGTAGGCGCCGGCCGCCGCCCCGTAGCTCAAGCGGAAGCCCCATCCTGACGGGCTATCGGGATCGCGCACGACCAGCGAATCGTTGATCCGGCACTCCCCAAGTCCGTACCACCCGATGTAGTCGGCCGAATCGCGCTTCACCATTTGCCGATACGCCTCGCACGCCTCCTGATAGTGCTGGTCGGCCAGCGCCATCAGTCCCGCAGCCATGGCCCGTTCCTGCACGCCGAGACGGCTGGCCGCTGCCGTCGCAACCGCCGCCGCCCGGCGCCAGGCACCGGCGGAACGACCGGCCCACTGCTCGACCTGGGCAAGCCAGAGCGCGGCTTGCGGATAGTGCGGATCCGCGAGGAGCGCCCGGGTGAATGCCCGGGCGGCTCCGTCGAGGTCCCACCGGGTCAGCGCCGCCTGGCCGTCGGAGAAGGCGAGCCAGGCCGGGAGGTTGCGGGTGCCCATGGCGCCCGCGCGCGATCCCGAGGCGCCCGCGACCCCCAGGAGCAGCGAGTCCGCAAGTTGCGCGAACTTGGCGTCGACGTCGGAGAGATCGAGCGCGACCCGGATGATGTACTCGCGATCCGCCCGTCCCCGGCGCACGTCGTACAATCCCCCCTGCACCACATTTGAATCGGCGAGCTGCCACACCTGCCCCCACACGAGCCACCCCGAATGGAGCTCCCGCGCGAGCGCGAGCGCTCGCTCGAGCGTCGTCGGCCGGAAGCCGTCCCGGGCGCGGGAATCGTTCACCAGCGCCTCGCCGACGACCGTGACACCATCCCAACGCATGAACGCCGTGTGGAGCAGCAGCTCGCACTTGTCGCCGTCCAGGAGCCCCGGCGCCGCGGCTCCCCGGTGCTCGAACGGGGCCACGAGGTACAAAGAGCGGTCCAGACCGGCCCCGAACACCTTGGGCAGCAGCACAACCGCCACCGCCGCGAGTGCGACCACCGCCGCGAGACTCACCCCGGCGCGCCGCCGTCGCCGCGCCATCTGGCTGCGCGGCGTCCACACGCCAGTGGGCTCGGCCAACGCGTCCATCAGCTCCGCCGCCGTGTCGAACCGGTCGGCGGGGAGCGGCGCCAGCATGCGCGCTACGACCGCCGCGACGTCGGGCAGGACCGATGGCCGTGCGTTCGCCAGCTCCGACAGGCGGTCGCGCGGGCGCAGCGGCCCGGCGCCGGGTCCTTCGGGCGGCGTCAGGGCGGCGGGCGGCTCTCCCGTCAGCATTTCGAACAGCACGCAGCCGAGACTATAGACGTCGCTGCGGCCGTCGATCGGCGCCGAGCCGGCCGCCTGCTCCGGGCTCATGTAGTCGGGGGTGCCGACCGCCATGCCCTGCGCGGTCACGCGGCGCGAGCCGGCGGCACTAATGGCGCGGGCGATGCCGAAATCGCTCACCACGGCGTGGCCCGCCTGGAGGAGAATGTTCTCCGGTTTGATGTCGCGGTGCACAACGCCGGCCCGGTGGGCGCAGTCGAGCGCGTCCGCCACCTCCCGCGCGATCCTCAGGGCCTCGACGAGCGGGAGCTGCCCCTCGCGCTCCAGCCGGTCACGCAGCGACTCGCCGGTGACGAAGGGCATGACGTAATAGAGGCAGCCATCCGCTTCCCCCGAATCGTGCAGCGGCAGGATATTGGGGTGGGCCAGTCCGGCGGCGAGGCGGATTTCCTGCAGGAAACGGTCGGGCCCCAGAGTAGCTGCCAACTCGGGTCGTAAGACCTTGAGGGCGACGTCGCGATCGTGACGCAAGTCGTGGGCGAGAAACACGACCGCCATCCCGCCCCGCCCGACTTCGCGGTCGACCCTGTAGCGCTCGCCCAGGGCATCCCCGAGACGACTCCGTAGATCTGCCACAACCGCACTCCCTCTCTACGGCCACGCAGCCGCCTAGAGACTACGCGCCGTACCGGACCGTCGCCAGTACGTGCGCCTGTGCACTGGTGCGACTGCGTGCGAAGCTAGAGCGCGGCGGTCAATTCGACGTCAATCCGGTTCCCAACCCCTTGGCTTTGGCCACTTTGCCCACTAGCTTGGAGGGCCCGAATGGCGGACTTCACGTTCTCGCGCGGACAGTTGTTGCTGCTCGCCGGTACGGCCAACCGGCCGCTCGCCGAGGAGATGGCGCAGCATCTGGGGCAACCGCTGTGCGCGGTGACGATTCGCCGTTTCGCCGACGGCGAGATCTTCGTAAAGATCGACGAGAATGTGCGCGGGCGGGATGTGTTCATCATCCAGCCCACCAATCCGCCGGCGGAGAATTACCTGGAGCTGCTGCTCTTGACGGACGCCGCACGCCGGGCCAGCGCGGCGCGGATCACCGCGGTGCTGCCCTACTTCGGCTACGCCCGGCAGGATCGCAAGGACCAGCCGCGCGTGGCGATCAGCGCCAAACTGATGGCGAACCTGATCACGCATGCGGGCGCGGACCGGGTGCTGGGAATGGACTTCCATTCCCACCAGCTGCAGGGGTTCTGGGACATTCCGGTGGATCATCTATACGCGGCCCCGGCGTTCGTGTCCCACTACCGGCTCAAGTCGCTGCACCAGCCCGTCGTGGTCGCCCCCGACGTCGGCTCGGCGAAAATGGCCCGCGGGTACGCGAAACGGCTCGACGCGTCGCTGGCGATCATCGACAAGCGTCGCGTGTCGGCGAACGTCGCGGAAGTGGTGAACGTGGTCGGTGAAGTGGAAGACCGGGATTGCCTCATCCCCGACGACATGATCGACACAGCGGGGACGATCACCGAGGCAGCTTCGGCGTTGAAGCGACTCGGCGCACGGCGGGTGTTCGCGTTCGCGACCCATGCCCTGCTCTCGGGTCCGGCGGTGGAGCGGTTGCAGGCGTCGTCGATCGAAGAAGTGACGGTGACCAACACGATCCGGCTCCCCGAGGAGCGGAAGTTCGACAAGCTCAAGGTGCTGTCGATCGCCGCGCTGATGTCGAAGGCGATCGGATACGAGCACTCGAATCAGTCGGTCAGTTCTCTCTTTGATTGAGTAGGGGTTCGGCATGGCACACTTCGTCGCACTCACGGCCAGTCCACGCACCGCCACGGGCAAAGGGGCGGCGCGCCAGGTCCGCTTCCAGAAGAAAGTCCCCGCGGTCATCTACGGGCACGGCCGGGCGAGCCAATCGCTCGAGATCGACGCCCAGGCGCTCGAGCAGGCGCTCACGGGCATCGATCCCGCGAGCACGGTGATCGAGCTGACACTCGAGGGAAAGAAAGCGCGGACGCTGATCCGCGAGATCCAGCGCCATCCGGTGCGCCCCGACATCATCCACGTGGACTTCTACGAGATCCGCGCGGACGAGAAGGTGAAGCTCCGGGTCCCGGTGCACCTCACCGGCACGCCCGACGGCGTCCGCAACGCCGGCGGCGTGCTCGATCAGGTGACGCGCGAGGTCGAGATCGAGGTGATGCCCGAGCACATCCCCGACCGGGTGGAGTTCGACGTCACGGCGCTCACCATCGGGCGCTCGGTGCACGTGCGGGACCTCCAGATTCCGCAGGCGACCATCCTCACGCAAGCCGATCTCACGATCGCAACCGTGGTGCCGCCGCGTGCCGAGGAAGTGGCCGCCCCCACGGTGGAAACCGGCGCGGAAATCGCCGAGCCGGAGCTGATCCGCAAGCCACGTGAGGAGGAAGGTGAAGTGGCGGAGGGCGAGGCCGAGGTCAAGCCGGCCGCGGAGTCGAAGCCCAAGGGCGCTAAAGAAGGCTGACGTATTTGCGCGCCGTCGTCGGGCTGGGCAATCCGGGCCCGGAGTACGCGGCGACGCGCCACAACGCGGGATTCTGGGTGGCGGACGCGCTCGTCGCGCGGTGGGGGCTCCCTCCCTTCCGGCGCGGCGAGCGCGCTCGTGTTTCCGCCGGTGAAGTCGACGGCCGGCCGGTCCGCGTCCTGAAACCCACCACCATGATGAACCGCTCCGGCGCCGCGCTCGCCTCGCTCCGCGCCGACCCGTCCTTCTCCCCCGCCACCGAGCTGCTGGTCGTAGTGGACGATTTCAACATCCCGAGCGGCACGTTCCGTCTGCGCCCATCCGGATCGGCGGGGGGCCACAATGGATTGAAGAGCATCGAAGCCGTGCTCCAGTCGCCGGACTACGCGCGACTGCGGGTCGGCATCGGCCCGCTCCCGACGGCCGAGCCCTGGGAGGACTTCGTGCTCGCACCATTTTCCGACCCGGAGCGCGAGCAGCTGGAGGCGCTCATGCCCGCGCTGCTGGATGCGGTGGACGTCTGGGTCCGGGAGGGTGTGACCTGACCGCCCCGGCCATGCTCGCGTCGATCGTGACGGTCGCGGGCGCGATCGGCCTCCTCATCGCGGCGGCGCTATTCGTCGCGATTCGCCGCCACCCGGAGGGCGCGGCGAGACAACGCGAGATCGCGGCGCTGATCCGCGTTGGGGCGCTCGCCTTTCTGCGACGCGAATACACCGTGCTGCTGCCCTTCGTCGCTGTCGTCGCGACGCTGCTGGCTCTGGCGATCGGCTGGCGCACCGCCGCGGCCTATGTCGGGGGTGGCCTGTGCTCGGTGCTCGCGGGTTTGTTCGGCATGAGCGCCGCCACCCGGGCCAACGTGCGCACGGCGGAGGCGGCACGCGCCGCGGGACAGGCCCAGGCGCTGCGCATCGCGTTCACCGGCGGGGCCGTCATGGGACTCGCCGTAGCCAGCCTCGGCCTGATCGGCATCGGCATCGTGCTCGGAGTGTTCTATGAAGCGGGGTACGCGCCCGAGAGCTGGCGGGGGTTCGCGGAGATCATCTCCGGGTTCGCCATGGGCGCTTCGTCGATCGCCCTGTTCGCCCGCGTCGGCGGCGGCATCTACACCAAGGCGGCCGACGTCGGCGCGGATCTGGTCGGGAAGATCGAGGCCGGCATCCCGGAAGACGATCCGCGCAATCCTGCCACCATCGCCGACAACGTGGGCGACAACGTCGGTGACGTCGCCGGCATGGGCGCGGACATCTTCGAGAGCTACGTCGGGGCCGTGATCGCCACCGTGGTGATCGGCGCCACGAGCGATGCGGTGGCCAATCGGGTGGACGCCGTGGCGCTGCCGTTGCTGTTCAGCGTGGCCGGCCTGGCCGCGAGTCTCGTGGGCATCGCGGCCGTCCGCTGGCTGGCGCGCGGAGCGCCGGCGGCGGCGCTGCGCTGGAGCTCGATCCTAGCCGCGGGCCTGTTCCTGTTTCTCGCCTGGCTCATCTCGCGAGGGCTCGATCCGGTGATCGTGGGAGCGTCCGGGTCGCCGCTCGGGCCGCTCGGGCCCTTCACCGCGGTCGTCGCGGGCACACTGGCCGGTGTCGCGATCGGACTGCTCACCGAGTACTACACGGGGGCCGCGCCGGTCCGCGCCATTGCCGAGGCGTCTCGCACCGGTCCCGCCACGAACCTGATCGCCGGGCTCGCGGTCGGCCTGAAGAGCGCCGTCCCGTCGGTGCTGCTGATCTGCGCCGCGATCGGCGTCGCCTACCACGCCGCGGGACTCTATGGCATCGCCATCGCCGGTGTCGGGATGCTGGCCACCGTCGGCATCACGATGTCGGTCGACGCCTATGGGCCCATCGCCGACAATGCCGGGGGCATCGCCCAGATGAGCGGCTTGGGCCCCGAGGTGCGCCGCATCACGGACGGGCTCGATGCCCTCGGCAACACGACCGCGGCGATGGGGAAAGGATTCGCCATCGGCTCCGCCGCGCTCACCGCGCTGGGCCTGTTCAGCGCCTACGCCACCGCCGTCCGACTGCCCGCTGGCGGGCTCGATCTCCAGAACCCCATGGTGGTGATCGGGTTCTTTCTGGGCGGCTGCATCCCCTGCTTCATCGCGGCCACGACGATGACGGCCGTCGGACGCGCCGCCGCGGGGATGGTGCAGGAGGTGCGTCGGCAGTTCCGGGAAATCGCGGGCTTGATGGAGGGCACGGCCCAGCCTGATTCGGCCGCCTGCGTGGACATCTCCACCCGGGCGGCGTTGCGCGAGATGATCGTCCCCGGCGTGACCGCCCTGGCCGCACCGGTCCTCGTGGGGAAACTGCTCGGCGTCACCGCGCTGGGCGGCCTGCTCGCGGGGGCGACTCTCACCGGCGTAGTGCTCGCCCTGTTCATGGCCAACGCGGGCGGCGCCTGGGACAACGCGAAGAAGCTGATCGAGGCCGGCGCACATGGCGGCAAGGGCTCGCCGGCGCACGCCGCGGCCGTGGTCGGTGACACGGTCGGCGATCCGTTCAAGGACACGGCCGGACCGGCGATGAACATCCTGATCAAGCTGATGGCGGTGGTGAGCCTGGTGCTGGCCCCGTGGCTGGTGCGGTGATATTATCGCCCGCGACCGATAACCCAACGCCGCTTTCGTCCGGAGGTCCTATGACGCGCCGATTGCTACCGACCCTCGCCTTACTGCTGTGCGCGGCTCCCCTTTCCGCCCAGGACCTACGGAACACGGTGCAGGACCTGTTCCAGTTCGGCACCGGGTGTGCCGAACCGCTGTGCCTGAACTCGTCGGTGACGGCTACCTCGCACGGCCGGCACTTCATCACCGCGCTCGCGACGGGCTCGACCAGCCTCATCGGCTTCCTCACCGACGCGATCGGCGTCAGCGTGTCGAACGTTCCGCTCGGCGGGACCAGCAGCGGCGTCACCTTCAAGTTCGAAGGCGGGCTGCCGGTGGCGACCTCCGTGTCGTCCGGTCCGGTGTTCGGCGAGCGCGCCCAGACGCTGGGCAAGGGCCGCGTGCTGATCGGGGCCAATGCAACCGGGGTCAACTTCCAGAGCCTGCGTGGCGTGCCGCTGGACGGCATCGTATTCGACTTCGCCCATGACAACGGATACGCCGCCGACGCCAGCCCGACTCGGCGCGGGAGCCCCGCGTTCGAGAACGACATCTTCGAGGTGCGGCCGAATTTCAGCGTGAACGTGCTGGTCGCCTCCCTGTACATGACCTACGGTCTGCTGGACCGGGTCGACATCGGCGTGGCGGTGCCGCTGGTCCGCACCTCGGTGAGCGGGTCGAGCATCGGCACGGTGATCCCGTTCGGGTCCGGCTCGCCCCACTTCTTCGGCGACACAACGGGAGGCCTGCCCCGCCGCTACTCCGACACCACCTTCATCGACGGCTCGGCCACGGGCATCGGCGACGTGGCGGCCCGCGTGAAGGTCAACCTGCACCAAACCGGGCGTTCGGGATTCGCGATTCTGGTGGATACGCGCCTCCCGACCGGCGACGAAAAGAACTTCCTGGGTTCCGGGAAGGTGGCGATCCGCGGCCTGGGCATTTGGTCCGCCCGGTTAGGCGATTTCTCACCCCACGGCAATTTCGGCTATCTCTCGCGCCGCGGGGCGCGCGAGAACGACGCCGTGCTGACCACGTTGGGATTCGACCAGCTGCTCTCCCCGTGGGCCACCTTGGCGGTGGATTTCGTGGGGGAATGGGAAGTCGGCGAGAGCAAGCTGCAGATCCCGGGCGCGGTCCAAATCGACACGCCCTCGGTGCGCCTGGTGCAGCCGGCCAACATCCCGAACCAGCACGATCACGTCATCAACGCATCGCTCGGGTTCAAGTTCAACACCAGCGGCCTCACGATCGTCACGAATGCGCTGATACCGCTGCGCAAGGCAGGGTTGCAGTCGAACTTCATCTGGACGATGGGGCTCGAACGCAACTTCTAAGCGCGGCAACGACCTAGCGCCGCTGCTGGAGCGACTGCAGACGCCAGCCGGTCGGCGTACGGCTCAGAGTTGCCCGGTACGGCACGCTGTGGGTCGTGCGGCCTTCGGTCGGGGAGCGGTAGTTGAGGGTGATCGCGAAGTCCACCCGTGCGGAGCTGTCCTCGATCGTGGGCGCCTGCAGTTGCGCCAGCCCGGTGGAGAAATCGGTCACCGTCCGTTCTTCGAGCAGCCCTGCCCAGCGTTGCTGCTCTTGCGGGCTCATGCCGGGATAGGCGCGCAGCACCTGAGCCATCTGACGCGATTCGAGCGCCGCGGTGAAGGTGGTCAGCACAGCCGCGATGTCCGCGGCATCGTTCTCCGACCGCACCGTGGGGGCGGCCACCACCGTCACCTCGACACCAGTGCGTTGCCCTTCGCTCGACGCCGAGATCGTCGTCTTCCCGGCGCCCACGGCAGTCACCAGACCACCACTCACCGTCGCGACCCCGGGTTGACCGGAGCTCCATTGGACCGGCCGCCCCGACAGCGAAGCCCCTGCGGCGTCACGGGGAATCGCGCGCAGCTGCTGCGTCTCGCCCACCCGCAGCGTGCCGGGATCCGGTGTGACATCGATGCTGGCGACCGCGGCCTGTGCCGGCGGCAGCGGTGCGGTCACGGTGACGAGCGCCGTCGCGCTTCTCCGCTCGCTTCCGGCCGTGATGCGGGTCGTGCCGTCGCGGATCGCCGTGACGGCGCCGTTCGAGGCCACCGTCGCGATCCCGGGATCCGCCGACGTCCACGCGATCGAGCGTCCCGTCAACGGAGCGCCGCGCGCGTCCCGCAATAACGCCGAGAGCTGTGCCGTTTCACCCACCAGCAGATTCACCTGATTCGGGACCACCACAACCGTCGCGACCGCTGCCGGTGGACCGGACTGCACGGGCGCGGCCGTCACCGCCACCGAGGCCCCGGCACTGCGTCCCTCGCTCGCGGCCGTGATGGTGGCCCGTCCCGCGCCGACCGCCGACACCATGCCCAGCGACGTCACGGTCGCCACCCGGTCATCGCTCGAGGACCAGCGCAGCGGGCGGTCGCGGAGCGCATTGCCCGCCGCATCCCGCATCGCGACCTTCATCAGGATGATCTCCCCCGCCCTGAGTGTCGTATCGGCCGGCGTGAGAGCCACGGATCCGACCGCCGCCCGCACACTCACGGCGGCGGTGGCGCTTCTCCCTTCGCTTGATACGGTGATCGTCGCCACGCCCGGCGCCTCGCCGGAGATGAGCCCCGTCGACGAGACGCGGGCAATGGCCGGCTGGCTCGAAGCCCATTTGACCCGGTGGTCCGCCAGTACGACGCCATCGGCATCCCGCGCCACGGCGGCCAGCTGCAGCTGGCCGCCCACGACCAGAGAATCCGCGGCCGGCGAGACGACGAGGGCCGCCACGGTGGTGGCGCCAGCACTCTGCTCCTGCTCGGGGCGACTGCCGCCACGCCAGTCGTGAGTCGACGCCCACACGCCGCCCGCCACGACCGCCGCCGCCACCCCCACCCAGATCCCTGCGGGCACGCGACGTCCGCCGCGTGCCGGGAGCGGCGCCACTGCTTCCGCCGCCACGGAGCGTGCCGGCGGTGCGGTCACCGTCACGGCCGTGGTACCGCTCACGCCTTCGCTCGTCGCCGTGATGATTGCGGAGCCCGGG
The DNA here is from genome assembly GCA_041497135.1 of Gemmatimonadota bacterium. Lineage (GTDB taxonomy): Bacteria > Gemmatimonadota > Gemmatimonadetes > Gemmatimonadales > GWC2-71-9 > DASTHG01. Next base: position 50,992 of record JBGQFX010000003.1, read on the forward strand.
GCGACTGCGGAGAGCAGCCCGCTGGGTGACACGGTCGCGACGCCGGGCGCGTTCGACGCCCAGGAGACCGTCCGTTCCGGATGGGGAACGCCATTGGCGTCGCGCACCGTCGCCACGAGCTGCACGTTCTGCCCCACGCGCAAGGTCTTGGCGGATGGGGACACCGAGACGGCGACCACGAGGGCCATCGTGCTGCCGGCGCCGATACGAGAAGCCTTGACGGAGGGAATCGGACTCGCCGGCGTGCTGAAGCGTCGCAGCAGCTCGGTCGTGTCGCCGGCGCGGGCCAGGTCGGTCATGCTGCGCCGCGTGTCTTCGTCCTGCGCCAATGCCGCGCCCCCCGCAGCCACGATCGCTTCTTCGATGTTGCGCCAGCGTTGGTCCGGTGCCTTCTCCAGCATGCGCATGACGGCGGCTTCGAGCTCGGGGGGGCAGTCCGGCCGCGCGTCATGAATCGGCGGCACGGGCTCGTTGAAATGGGCGAACATCAACGCCATGATGGATTCCGCGGCGAACGGCGGACGGCCGGTCAGCATTTCGTACACGACGACGGCCAGTGAATACTGATCCGAGGCGCCGGTGACCGGGTGCGCCGCACACTGCTCCGGACTCATGTACGCCGGCGTGCCGACCGTCACGCCCGTCATGGTGAGCGCCTGAGCCGCGGAGATCTTGGCGATGCCGAAATCGGTGACGACCGCCCAGCCCTCTTCGTCCACCATGATGTTGGCGGGTTTCACGTCCCGGTGCACGACGCCACGCCGGTGGGCGTACGCCAGCGCGCCACCCGCCTGATGCAGGATGGCCTGTACCATCGGGATCGGGATGGCGCCGACCTCGCGGATGAGCGAGTCGACCGGTCGCCCTTCGACGAACTTCATGACGAAATAGAGAATGCGGTCGGTCTCCTTGACCGCATAGATGGGAATGATGTGCGGATGGCTGAGCGAGGCGGCCGTCCGCGCCTCGCGCTTGAACCGCTCCACCATGCCCTCGCCGGCCAGCAGCGAGGGCGAAATCACTTTGATGGCGACTTTGCGATCGAGGGCGATGTCGTGGGCCAGATACACGGTCGCCATGCCCCCGCGCCCCAGTTCTCCCAGGACCTCGTATTCGCCGAGCGTCGCCTCGCGCAGCATCTCGAGCAGGGCGTCGCGCGGGGTCGGCGAGGGCGGGCCGGAGACGGTCGAGACCGTGACCGACCCCGCGATGGTCGACACGTCGGACCCGCAGTTCGCGCAAAAGCGCGCACCAGCGGTGACCGGAGTCCCACAGCGAGGGCAGCCAGACACGGATGTCATTGACCTACTGCGCAATATACCATCCGGCCTCCGCCTGAAACATCGGGGGCCAGGTCGTCGACCTGGCCCCCGGATCCACGGACAGTGGCGCCAATCCTACACCGTCCAGGTACTCCCCTTGTGCAGCAGGTCGTCCAGGCTGCCCGCAGGCCCGGCGGCCGCCAGCTGTGCATGGACCTCCCGCTCATAGGTCGGCGCCGGATCGCAGTACAGCACGCCCAGGGCCATCGGGAACCGGGGTGGCGCGAGCGCCACCAGCAGATTGGCGAGCGCGCGGTTGGTCTCGTCGTGCACGAGCACGTCCGCGATCGGCACGCCGCCTTCGCCCACGGGGACCGCTTCGAGCTCGAGCCGGCCCGGCACGAGCCGCAGTCCGCGCCCCCCGCCCGGCCCGAAGCACAGCGGCCGGCCATGCACCGCATGCAGCTGCATCTCGGGCGCGACCTGCTTGTCCGTGAAGTCGTCGAACACGCCGTCGTTGTAAACGACGCAATTCTGGAACAGCTCGACGAATGAGGCGCCGGCATGCGCGTGCGCCCGCTTCAGCACCTCTACCAGATGCGATTGCAGCGTATCAACGGATCGTGCCACAAACCGCGCCCCCGCGCCCAACGCGAACGCGCAGGGCGAGACGGGGTGGTCGAGCGAGCCGCCCGGCGTGGAGGGAGATTTTGTCCCCTCACGGGAGGTCGGCGAATACTGTCCCTTCGTGAGCCCGTAGATCTCGTTGTTGAAGAGGAGAATCTGCAGATCGACGTTGCGGCGCAGCACGTGCAGTAGGTGATTGCCGCCGATCGACAAGCCGTCGCCGTCTCCGGTGATCATCCAGACGTCCAGATCCGGATTGGCGAGCTTCACACCGGTCGCGATCGCCGGCGCGCGACCGTGGATCGTATGGAACCCGTAGGTGGCCATGTAGTACGGGAACCGCGACGAGCAGCCGATGCCGGACACGAACACCGTACGTTCCCGCCGCGTGCCCAGGTCGGCGAGCGTCTTCTGCACCGCCTTGAGAATCGCGTAGTCACCGCAGCCGGGGCACCAGCGCACTTCCTGGTCCGAGGCATAGTCTTTGGGCGAGTGCGGCGTGACGGGAGGAGGGGTGATCGTGGCAGTCATACGCGAGCGCGAATCGCTTCGGCGATGGTGGACACCTTGAACGGCTTGCCGGTGATCTGGTTCAGTCCTTCGGCCGGCACCAGGTAGGCGGCCCGCAGCAGCTGGACGAGCTGGCCGTTGTTCAACTCCGGCACGAGCACTCGACCGAAGCGCCGCAGCAGCTGGCCCAGATTGCGCGGGAACGGAGCGAGGTGACGAAGGTGGATGTGCGAAACAGAACGCCCTTCCGCGCGCATTTGCTTGACGGCCTGATGCACGGCCCCGTAGGTCGATCCCCAGGCGACTACCGCCAACGCACCGCGATCCTCGCCCAGCGCGACCTGTTGCAGCGGAATGTCCTGAGCGATCCCGGCGACCTTCGCCGCCCGTACCTTGGTCATGCGCTCGTGGTTGTCCGGGTCGTAGGAGATGTGGCCCGTCTCATAGCTCCGCTCGAGTCCACCGAGGCGGTGCTCGAGCCCGGCCGTTCCTGGACGCGCCCACACGCGCGCCAGCGTCTCGGGGTCGCGCACGAACGGATGGAATCCGTCCGGGTCAGTCCGAAACCGCACCGGGAAGCGCGGTAGCGCAGCCACATCCGGCAGTCGCCAGGGCTCGGACGCATTAGCGAGACTCTCGTCCGAGAGCAGCATGACGGGAGTCATGTAGGTCGTGGCGATGCGTACCGCCTCCATCGCGACCGCGAAACAATCCGCCGGCGTCGCCGCCGCCAGCACCGGCAGCGGGGCGTCCGCATTGCGCCCCAGGACGGCCTGGAACAGATCCGACTGCTCGGTCTTGGTCGGCATCCCGGTCGAGGGACCGGCCCGCTGGGAGTCGATCACGACCAGCGGCAGCTCCGTCGCAATGGCGAGCCCGAGACCTTCGGTCTTGAGCGCAATCCCCGGCCCCGAGGACGACGTGACACCGAGTGCACCGGCGTAGGCGGCGCCGATTGCGGCGCAGATCGCCGCGATCTCGTCTTCGGCCTGGAACGTGATCACGCCGTACGCCTTGAGACCCGAGAGGGTATGCAACACCGGCGAGGCGGGTGTGATCGGGTAGGAGGCGAACACCATCCGCTCGAGCTCGGCGGCGCGCAGACCCGCGATCAAGCCCCAGGCGAGCGCCTCCGTGCCGTTCACGGCTCGATAGCGACCGGGGCTGACCGGCGCCGGCGGGATGGTATAGGCGCCGACGTTGCTGGGCAGCTCCGCGGTTTCCCCGAAGGCATGGCCGGCGTGCAGCGCCGCCACATTGGCGCCGGCGATCTCCGGCTTCGCGGCGAACTTCTTGGTCAGCCAGTCGACGGTCGCCTGCCGCTCCCGGCCGTACATCCACAGCATCAGGCCGAGTGCCCACATGTTGCGGCAGCGATGGGCGTCACGCGACGTGATGTCGAAGCTCTTGACCGCTTCCTCGGTCAGGCGGGTGACGTCGACTTTCAGGAGGCGATAATCGCCGAGCGAGCCGTCCTCGAGCGGATTGGCTGCGTAGCCCGCCTTGGCGAGGTTGCGTTCGGTGAAGGCCGCCGTGTCCGCCACCAGCGTGCCGCCGCGACGCAGGTCCTCGATGTTCATCGTCAAGGCCGCCGGATTCATGGCGACCAGTGCGTCAAGGTCATCACCGGCGGTGAGCACATCGTGCGAACCAAAGTGGATCTGGAACGCCGAAACGCCGAACGTCGTGCCGGCCGGAGCACGGATCTCGGCCGGGTAGTCCGGGAACGTCGCGAGATCGTTGCCGGCCAGGGCGGTTTCGAGCGTGAACTGGGAGCCGGTGACCTGCATCCCGTCGCCCGAATCGCCGGCGAACCGGATGACGGCTTGCTCGCGATCCTCGCGCAGGACCGTCCGGGGTGGTGAGGCGGTGGCCATCGATTTCAACGTATAGCGGTCGCCGTCGTCTCGGCCATGAGCTCCACGTCCGGCTTCACCTCGGCGTCCAATGCCACGCGATTCCGCTCATTCCGGACCACCCGGGAAAACAATGACAGCGTGGGATCGAACAGGAACCGGAACAGCAACCGGGTCCAGGACCGGTGGGCGGACAACGTGTCGTAGGCTTCGGGGGCCGTTGAGCGGATCCGGGGCAGCCTGGTCCAGGGGATCGACGGGAAATCGTGGTGCTCGTTGTGGTACCCCACGTTGAACGCGATGCGGTTCAACGGGCCGTAGTAGCTGAACGTTTCCTGATCCCCATCGGTCGTCAGAAAATGCCGCTGAATCCAGCGGGCCCCGAGCGGGTGCAGGCCGATCGAGAAGAACAGCGACATGGCGAAGTAGGCGAGGGCCTGCGGCCCCCACATGAGCCAGACCACGACGTCGAACGCCACCTGGGTGACGATATTGGTGATGCTCCAGGCGTCGAACAGATGAATCTCCTTCAGGCGTAGCGGCCGGGTCATCTGGAAGAACGGATAGAACAGCAGCCACACCGCCTTGCCGATCCAGGAGTGGCCGATGAGCCGCGCCTCCCACAGGTTCGGCAGGTCCGCATCGAGCTCGTACACGCCCTGGAAGGCGTGGTGCTTCAGGTGGTACTTCGCGAACGACACCGAGCTCGGGAAGAACAGCGGCAGATTGGCGATCAAACCGGTGAGGACGTTCGGGACTTTCCGCCTGAACACCAGCTTGTGCGCGACCTCGTGGATCATGACGAACAACGCATGGTTCGCGAACGCGCCTACGCCGTAGGCCACGGCGAACACGACCCACCACGACTGGTCCCGCACCAGCCAGGCGAGCCAGATTTGCAGCGCGACGATGCCGCACGTCCACCAGAAAGTGGCCGGATTGGGCCCGATCAGCTCGCGCATCTCCGGGTGACGCCGGAGAATGTCCCGCGTCCGGGCGCGATGTGGCTCGGCGGCTGCGGAAATGACGAATTCAGCGGGTGCAGAGGAAATGAACGGCTCCGAGTTGCAGGACGTGGCGATCACCTCGCCAGTCTAAAATCGACACCAAACGGGAATTGCACCAGTCCCGGAAAGCCGATGACTGCGCCCGGCCCCGATATGAGCCCGACAACGAATCCGCACCAGCTGGGGTGGCCACGCCCCACCCCTCCCGTTATCTTCCCGCCTCCCATATCCCCTACTCGGCGCGACACCTGCGCCGGGTCGTTCATGACCAGAGGGAGGTGCCCATGATGCGTCGCTACGAGACCGTCTACATCTTCGATAGTGCCCTGGAAGAGCCCGCCATCAACGAGAAGTTGCAGCGGTTTCACGGCCTGCTGACCCACGAGGGGAAAGGGTCCGTGGGCAACACCAACCATTGGGGCAAGCGCACCCTCGCCTACCCCATCAAGAAAAAAGACACCGGCTACTACGTTGTGGCGCAGTTCGAGTCGACGGGCGATCTGCTCCCCGAGTACGAGCGGGCGGTCAAGCTCGACGAGTCGGTGCTGCGCTACATGATCGTGCTCAACGAAGGCGAGCCGGCCAAGCCGATGCCAACCCCGGCGCCCGCCGCCCTGGAAGAAGAAGTCGAGGAGGAAGAAGCATGAGACGGCCTGCAAAAACATGCCCGGTGTGCGAGTCCGGCGTGCGTGTGCTCGATTACAAGGATGACCGGACGTTGGGCCGGTTTCTGACCGAACGGGGGAAGATCCTGCCGTCGCGGTTGTCCGGCATGTGCGCGCGCCATCAACGTCAGCTCGCGACCGCCATCAAGCGCGCACGACAGCTCGCCTTGATCCCGTACATCAAGAGCGGATCCACGGCCTGACATGCCGGCCCGCGGCCGGATTGGGGGCTTGGTGTCCGCCACGATCGCCTTCGGGCTGCTCGCGTTCGGGCTGCTGGGGCTCGTGGCACTGGCACTCGCCGCGCTGCTCCTGGCCGCTGGTCTGTCTGGGTCGCGGGAGCGGGTGATCGCCATGCTGGTCGGGGGAGCCGGTCTCGCCTTCGTCCTGGCTTCGGCGGCCGACGCATTCGACGCCGCGCTGGGCGCGTACACCATGATCGTCGCAGCAGCGTTCGCCGGCGGCGCGCTGCTCGCCCCGGCCGGGCTCTGGCGCCAGGCGATCCGCGCCACCCTCTGGGGCGTCGCCGGGACGGCGGCGCTCGGGCTCGTCCTGCGCGGTACCCGATTCTGGGCCGAGCTCCAGTGGAACGTCATGCATCAGGCCTCGAGCGCCGTACGGTCGGTGATCGAGCGCTGGCCCGACAGCTACCCGATGTACGAGCCGATGGTGCACTTCTTCGGGACCGCCTTTCCGGGGTTCCTGGCGCTGGAGACCCTCGCCGCGCTGACGCTCGCATGGCAGTGGCATCAACGACTGGCGACGGCCCCCTTGGGAGCGCCGGCGGCGCCGTTCCGCCAGTTCCGGTTCGGCGACCTTTGGGTCTGGGGCCTGGTCGGGGTGCTGCTGGTATGGGCGGTACCGAAGCTCGCCGCGCTGAAGGGCGTCGCCCTGAACCTCGGCCTGGTGCTTGGCGTGCTGTACTGCCTGCGGGGCGCGGCGATCGTCGTCGCGCTCGCGGCCAGCGCCGGGATTCCGCTCTGGACGCTGACGGCCGGTACGGTCGTCGCGGTGGTCCTGGTCGTGCCGCTGCTGTTGCTCATCCCCGGCCTGTGGACGCTCGGGGTCTTCGATACCTGGCTGGCTTTCCGCCGACGGCGCGTCGGCCAGTCCACCGTGCGCTAACAGCTAATAGCTAGAGGACGAGACGATGGAGATCATTCTCCGCGAAGACGTGCAGCATGTCGGGAAGGCCGGCGAGGTCGTCAAGGTAAAGGACGGTTACGCCCGCAACTTTCTTCTGCCCAAGGGGCTCGCCTACCCGGCCACGGAAGGCAATAAAAAGCGGATCGCCTTCGAGACCGATCGACTGGCGCGTCAGCGAGCGACCGAAAAACAGGCGGCGGAAGGCGAAGCGGCCAAACTGACCGGCCTGACACTCACGTTCCCGATGAAGGTGGGCGAAGAAGAGAAGCTGTACGGATCGGTGACCGCCAGCGACATCCAGCGCCGGCTCGAGGAGCAAGGGCTTCACGTCGACAAGCGCAAAATCGATCTGCCCGAACCGATCCGGTCGTTGGGCGAGTTCCGGGTGGGCATCAAGTACCACGCCGAGGTGCGACCCGAAATCGTCGTGGTCGTAGTGAAGGAGTAACGCCGGGCCGTGACCGTCGGCATCGCGTACGTCGATGGACCCCGACTGCGCCGCTCGCTCCTCGCGGCGGCGGATTGGGTGGCTGCAGGCCGCGACGAGCTGAACCGAATCAACGTCTTCCCCGTCCCCGACGGCGACACCGGAACGAACATGTGCCTCACGCTGCGGGCCGTGGCCCACGCACTGCGGGAGCTCGGAAACGCGCCCTTGCCGCAGGTAACGGCGACCATGGCACAGGCGAGTATCCGCGGCGCGCGCGGCAACTCAGGGCTCATGTTGTCGCAGTTCCTGCTCGGGCTCCAAGAGGGACTCGGTCCGCGGCTCACCGCCTCCACCGCCGATCTCGCCCTCGCCATCCGCACCGGTTTTGATCGCCTGCAAGGGTCGCTCGACGAACCCGTCGAAGGCACGATCCTCACGGTCGCGCGCGAAACCGCGCAGGAGGCCGAGCGTGCCGCCGGCGAGCGTGACGTGCGCGTGTTCGTGCGACGCCTGGTCGCCCGCGCCGAGACCGCGCTGGCGCGAACGCCCGAGCTGCTGCAGGTCCTCAAACAAGCGGGAGTCGTGGACGCCGGCGCCAAGGGATTCGTCCGCTTTCTGGACGGTGTCAATCGACTTATAGAGGAAGGCGTGCTCGCCCAGGGCGCGGTGGACCGGTTGGACGTCCCCAACGCTGCGGCCCTTACCGAGGTCGCCGACGAGCGGGACTACCAGTACTGCACGGAGATCCTGGTCCGGGGCGACGCGCTGCCGGCAGGCGCCGACGTCCGCCGCGCACTGCGCGCGATGGGCGGCTCGATCGTCGTGCTCCAGACCGGTGATCTGCTCAAGGCCCACGTCCACACCGATACGCCGGATGCCTTGTTCGCCCTGGGCGCCACCTGGGGCACGGTGGAAACCACCAAGGCCGAAGACATGCGCGTCCAGCACCGCGCGCTGCTCGAGAAACGCCCGCTCGCCTTCGCCACCGACACCGCCTGCGATCTCCCCGACCACCTGATCTTCGAGCACGGGATCGCCCTGGTCCCGACCCAGCTCATCATCGGCGATCACGTGTACCAGGATCGCCTCGAGATGACGCCCGCCGAATTCTTCGCGCGGCTCCGCGCCGGCGAAGATGCCAGCACGTCGCAGCCGGCGCCCAAGACGTTCGAGGACGCCTTTACCGACGCGTTGCGCGGTGCGGAGCACGTCGTCGCGGTGGTCCTGTCCAAGGCGCTCTCGGGCACCTACGCCAACGCCGAGCGCGCCGCGCGGGCGGTGGATCCCGGCCGGATTCACCTGGTCGACAGCCGCGGCGCGTCCCTGACGGAAGGCATGCTGGTGCTCCGCGGCCTCGAGCTGGCGGCCCTGGGGTGGGACGGGCCGGCGATCGCGCGCGAGCTGGAGCGGGTGCGGGATCAGTCGGGGGGATTCTTCACGGTCGACAACCTCGAGCGATTGATCCGCTCGGGCCGCGTCGGACGGTTGCGGGGCTGGATTGGGACGCGGCTCAACGTCAAGCCGATCATGGCGCTGACCATCGAAGGCCGGGCGGAGCCGGTGGACCGCGCGCGCGGACGCGAGGCGGCCCGGGCGCGCGTGCTCGCACGGCTCGAGCGGCTGCTCACGCCACGCCCACAGCAGCTGCGGCTCGGCGTGGCGCACGGCGACATTCCCGAGTTCGCCGAGATGCTGCGGGCGGAATTGGTGGACCGCTACCAGCCGAAGCAAATCGTCGTGACCCCGATCACGCCGGTGATCGCAGCCCATGCCGGCATCGGCGCCTGGGGGGTATTCTACCAGATCGAGGACGGAACAAAGGGGTGAGCGCCGCGCTATGAATAGGAGCCGCGGGCGCGGCCCACGCGGCGGGCAGCGCCTTCCTCCCGAGGGTCTGCGGCACATCGTCGCCGCCCTGGCGGATCGCAAGGCCGTCGACCCGATCGTGCTCGACCTGCATGGCCTTTCCGAGGCGACGGACTACTTCGTGATCGTTTCGGGAACCTCCGAGACGCACGTGCGCGGGATGGCGGAGCATCTGATGGCGGGATTGGCGCCGCATCATATCGAAGGACTCGCCCAGGGCCGTTGGGTGTTGCTGGATTACGTCGACGTCGTAGTGCACCTGTTTCATCCCGAGCTGCGGGAGTTTTACCAGCTGGAGCGGTTGTGGGGAGACGCCCCGCCGGTGGCCCTCGACGAAGTGGGCTCGGTCGGGTAGACCTGGCGGAGAAAGGATCACAGCGGCATGAGCACGGGGACGAAGTTCGCAGTGGCGTTGGCCGCGGTCGCGGCCATACTGGGGGGCGCGCCACGCGCCGCCGCACAGTATTTCGGGCAGAACAAGGTCCAGTACCGGTCTTTCCCGTTCCAGATCATCCGCACCGATCACTTCGAGGTGTACTTCTACAACGAAGAGCGTGCCGCGGCCCTCGACGCCGCGCGGATGGCCGAACGCGCGTATGCCCGGCTGTCCCGTGTGCTGCACCACCAGTTCCAGTCGCGCAAGCCGATTATCCTGTACGCCTCGCACACCGACTTCGAGCAGACCAACGCGATCGCGGGCGAGCTGGGCGAAGGCACCGGTGGCGTCACCGAGTTCTACAAACACCGGATGGTGCTCCCCTTCACGGGCTCCTACGCCGATCTCGAGCACGTGCTGCAGCACGAGATGGTGCACCAGTTTCAGTACGACGTGTTCTCCAGCGGGCGCGTCGGCGCGGGCGTGCAGACGCTCGTCAACGTCAATCCGCCGTTGTGGTTCATGGAGGGCATGGCCGAGTACCTGTCGTTGGGGTCGATCGATCCGTCGACGTCGATGTGGCTGCGGGATGCTTCGCTCGAGGGCAACCTGCCCACCATCGAGCAGCTGACGTATGACCCGCGGATCTTCCCGTATCGGTTCGGCCACTCCATCTGGTCCTTCATCGGTGAGAAGTGGGGCGACGAGGTCATTGGGGAGATCCTGCAGACGAGCACGACGTCCGGCATCGAAGGCTCCTTCAAGCGCGCCCTCGGCCTGACGCTGGAAGAGCTGTCCAACGAGTGGCGCGACGCGGTCCAGACCACGTTTCTGCCGCAGCTGGGCGAGCACTACCGGGCCCGTCGCATCGCCCAACCGCTGCTGACGGAAAAGCGCACCGGTGGCGGCTACCACCTCGCCCCGGCACTGGCTCCCGACGGTCGGACCATCGCGTTCTTCGGCGAGCGCAATTCGTTCTTCATCGACTTGTACCTGGCGGACGCCGAGACCGGCCGCTCCATCCGGCGCCTGGTCAAGTCGACGATCAATTCCAATTACGAGAGCCTCCGGTTCATCAATTCGTCCGGGTCCTTCTCGCCCGATGGGCGCTTCTTCGCCATCGCCGCCAAACGCAAGCAGCACGAAGACCTGGTCATTCTGGACGTGAAGCGGGGTCGTGAAGAACGGCGCATCCAGGTCCCGCTCAACGGGCTGGAAACTCCGTCATGGTCGAGCGACGGCGCCAAGCTCGTGTTCACCGGTTTCGACGGCGGACTCTCGGACCTGTTCGTCATCAATCGTGACGGCACCGGCCTGCGCCGCCTGACGAACGACAAGTACGCCGATCTTCAGCCCACCTGGTCGCCCGACGGCAAGACGATCGCGTTCGCCACCGATCGCGGCGGCCAGACGGATTTCGATCACCTGCGCTTCGGCAACCTGCGCCTGGCCCTGTATCACCTCGACACCGGGGTGATCGAGATGCTGGGACACATGGACCAGGGCAAGAACATCAATCCCGTGTGGGCGCCCGATAGCCGCTCGATCGCGTTCGTCTCCGATCGCACGGGGATCAGCAACCTGTTCCTCTACCAGCTGGGCGACGGCACGTTGTACCAGTTGACCGACGTGTTTACCGGCGTGTCGGGGATCACGCCGCTCTCGCCCGCCCTGTCCTGGGCGCGCGAGGCGGACCGGCTGGCGTTCGCGTATTACGAAGCTGGCGAATACAACGTGTACTCGGTCGACAATCCGCGCTCGCTCCAACGCCAGCCCTACCAGGATGGCCCGGCCGTCGGACCGGTGTTCCTGCTCGCCGGTGCGGCGCACCGCGATAGCGTCGAGCGCCGGGCCGGTGTGGCCATAGCGGCGGACACCGCCCCCTCGGCGCAGCCGTCCGGGGAGGGTGTCCAATCGGTGTATCGGCCGCCGTCCGGCGGGTTCCGGCCCTCGAGCGCCGCCCCGCAGCCCGCCGAGTCGACCGCCACGACCGCTGCGCTCTCGGTCCGGACGCTGCTCGATTCGGCGACCCTCGCGCTGCCGGATACCACCGAGTTTTCGGTGCGTCCCTATCGCGTGCGGTTTTCCCCCGACTATGTGGCGCGACCCACCATCGGCTACGCCCGTGACAATTTCGGACGTGGCTTCTTCGGCGGCGCCGCCGTGTCGCTCTCCGACATCCTTGGCGATCACACGCTGCAATTCGCCGGCTCGGTCAACGGCCGGATCAGTGAAGCGCAGGTATTCGCCGCGTACATCAATCAGCGGCGTCGCGTCAATTGGGGCGTGGGGGGCTCGCAAACACCGTACTACTTCTACCTCCCAAGCACGTACGGTCCCGGGCCCATCCCCGGCACCACTGACACCGGCACCGTCTACAGCCTGCGGCTGCAACGCTTCGTCGTGCGCGACCTGTTCGTCGCGTCCTACTATCCCTTCAGTCGCTTCACCCGGCTGGAGCTCGGGGTGCACGGCGTCAACCTCGCCCTCGCAACACTGACGCTCTCCGACTACTACCAGAACTATGGGTATCTCTTCACGGACGAGAGCACCAGCGACCAGGCCTCCAGGAGCTACGTCCAGCCGCAGATCGCACTGGTGAACGACAATGCGGTGTTCGGTTACGTCGGCCCCTTCGTCGGTAGCCGGTCGCGCTTCGGCATCTCGCCTACCTTCGGGAGCTATCAATTCACGAGCTACGTGGCCGACTATCGCCGCTACCTGTTCGCCCGGCCCTTCACCCTGGCGTTCCGGACCCTGCTCTATGGCAACCAGGGCCGCGATGCCAGGCTGTTCCCGATCTTCCTCGGGACCACCGAGCTGGTCCGCGGCTATACATCGGGCTCACTCTTCAAGCACGAATGCGCCACGAGCCCTTCGCTCCCCACAGGGTACACGGGCTGCTCCGCGCTCGACCAGTTGATCGGTTCCAACATCGCCGTGGCCAACGTCGAGCTGCGCTTCCCATTGACGCGTAGTCTCGTGCTCGGCTTCCTGCCGATCGGGCTTCCGCCCATCGAGGGCGCCCTGTTCTATGACGCGGGGGTCGCCTATGACCACCGCCGGGATGTAAAACTGAATGGTGACCCGAACGACCTGAGTATCCGCTCCGTGGTGCGCAGCTACGGCGCCTCGATCCGGGCCAACCTGCTCGGGTTCGTGATCCTGCGGTTCGATATCACCAAACCGCTGGACCGCACGTTCAAGAAGGCGTACTGGACGGTGAGTGTCGGTCCAACGTTCTAACTCCGCACCGCAGCACCACTTGCATTGGCCTCGCCGGGTTTCTATTTTGCGGCGAGGCCATTTGCTGCCCACTCGCTTTGTTCCCATCCTCATGGCGGTGGCGCTGTGGGGTTGTCGTGCCCAGGCGCCGGCCGGTTCGTCTTCCCAATCAGTAGCCGCTCCTACCCTTGCGCCACGCACCGGCCCGCCGGGCCGTCGCGGTGGGTTCGCCATCAGCGTTCCCCAGGACGGCGGAACCCCCCGTCTCTACCGGATGCCGACGCTCACGGCCTGGCCCACGCCGTTGCGGGGGCGTCTGCCTGCCGTCGAGCGGGTGCTCGGCGTCGATCCCGAGGCAGGCGAGCTGTTCGTGCGCACGGCCAAACACGAGCTCCTGGCGTTGGACCTGGAAAACGGCCGCATCGACACCGTGTCCGCCGACGCGCAGGTCGCCACGCTTGGTCCCGACGGAACGGTGTACGCGGTCGACGCGAGACACCGGGTCACCACGCTGTCGCGCCGGGTGCGACTGACCTGGCCGCGGGCGCTCGATGGCGATCCCCGTGAGTTGTTCGGTGGGGCGGACGAGCGGCTCGTTGCGGTCATCGGCGGCGATCGGCCCGCCATCGTCGTCGCGGCGGCGGACCAGCCCGCCGTAACGCGCCCGCTGCCGGCCGACGGCGACGTGGCGGCCAGCCGCTGGGCGGATCTCGTGGCCGTGGCGAGCGATTCCGGGGTGAGCCTGCTCGACCCGCTCGGTCGGCGCGAGCCCGGCTTCGTGCACATCGCCGACCACCCGCGCGCGCTGGTGTTTTCGCCCTCGGGGCATCGCGTGTATGTCGGCAGCCGCAGCGGCCTCGGGCTCGCCGTCATCGACCGCTATGCCTTGCGCGAGATCGACGGCGTGGCGCTGCCCACACCCGCCGCGGCGTTGCGGCTCGACCCCTTCGGCCAGTGGCTGCTGGCTCGACCGACACTGGGCGATACCGTGTGGGTCGTCGATTTGCCGATCAAGCGACTGGTGGGCGGATTGCCGTCCGGGTGGTTTGCGGATCTGCCGACCGTCGCCCCGGACGGCACGCTGCTCGTGCGTCGCGGAACTGACGTCGTCGCCGTGCGACCCGATTCCCTGGTGGAGATCGGCCGCGTGCCCAACGGTGCCGCCGACCTTTGGGTGGCCACCGATTGGGCACCGCGCGGCGCCGTACAGGCGGCGACGGCCAATGCCGCTGCCGCGGCGGACTCGCTCGGCGCGGAAGGCCCGATGTACGTCCAGGTGTCCGTGTCTCGAAACGCAACCTGGTCGCAGCAGATGGCCGAGGAGCTGACCCGGGCTGGGCTCGCTGCCAAAGTGCTGCCGCCGGCGTCGATCGACGAAGGGTTCCGCGTCGTGCTCGGACCCTACTCGACCCGCGATCAGGCGGAGGCGATCGGCCGCAAGCTCGGGCGACCCTACTGGATCTATCAGCCCGGCCAGTGACCCTGCGCGTACTCCCCCGCTCCCGACTCGACCGGGTCGTGCCGCCGCTGGTTCGGGGGTGTGCCCTCGTCGCCCTGGTCCCCGTAGCGGATGATCTCCACTGGGCGGCCGTTGTAGCCTGGAGCGTGGCGCGTGCATCGGCCGCGTCGGGCCCGGGCGCCCGGCGCGCCGTGGCGCTCGTGGATCTGTGCCTCGAAGCCCCGATTCTCCACGAGGTGAAGCAGCTCGACCCGGCCCCGGGCATCGCGGAGGCGATTACCGCCGACGTGTCGCTCAACGAGGTGGCTCGCGACGTCGAAGGGGTGAATTTCGTTCCGACCGGGAGCGGCGTCCCGGACCCGGTGCTGGTACGCGGCTCGGCGCGATGGGGCCGGCTGCAGGCCGGGTTCCGCAACGAAGGGGCGTTGCTGCTCGTCTATCTGCCGGCGGAGCGACTGGAAGAGCTCGGGGCGGTGCCCGATGGCGTGCTCGCCCTCGCTCCCAACGGTGTGGATCTCGGCTCCCCGGAAGGCCGGGCGTTGCTGGCGGCCCGCGAACGTGGGGTCGAACTGCTGGGCGTGGTACGCGAGCGCTGGAGCACCGCGGCGCCGGCGCCGGTCGGCAGTGTCAGACGCTCCATGAGACCGATGATCGTGGCGGCGGTCGCCGTGATCGCCATCGGCGGCGCAGCCATCCTGGCAACCGCGAAAGGGGCGTTCCGCAGCGGGCGCGCTCCCACGAGCCGGCACACCGGCCCGCCGGCGGCGGCGCCACCCGCTGCCCCTGTGGTGACGCTGCCGATCCTCGCGCCACTGGACTCCGGCGCGTGGACGCTCCAGCTCGCTGCCTATGCCGAGCCAGAACGGGCGTTGGCGCACGCCGACCGCCTTGTGGCGGAGAGCGTTCCAGCATTGGTCAGCCCGCTGGCGCCGGACGCCTCGGGAGCCGTGTGGTACCGCGTGCAAACCGGTGTGTACGCGAACCGCGCGGCGGCCATGGCCGCCCGCGCCACATACTGGCGGCGCGGCATCGCGACCCGCGGTGAAGGCAAACCGCTGCTGGCGCCATATTCCCTGGCGTTGTTGCGCCCCGGCGACGGCGGGCGGCTGCGTGCCCTGAGCTTCACCGGCCTCCGGTGGGGAGTCCACGGCCCGGTGCTGGTCGGCGCGTTCGAGCACCCCGAGCAGGCGGTCGTCGCGCAGGCACAGCTCGATCGCGCCGGGATCCCGACCACGCTGTTCACCCGAACGAAACGGATGCCATGAGACTGAGCCGGCTCGAGCTGGTGGGCTTCAAGTCGTTCGCCGGATCGGTGGACCTGCCCTTCGATCTCGGCGTGACCGCCATCGTGGGGCCGAACGGGTGTGGCAAGTCGAACATTTCCGACGCCGTGCGGTGGGTGCTGGGCGAGCAATCACCACGGCTGTTGCGTGGCGGCAAGATGGAAGACGTGATCTTCCAGGGCTCGACCGGACGCCGCCCCGTGAACGTGGCCGAAGTCTCGCTCGTCTTCGACAATTCCGACGGCGCGCTGCCGATCGCCTACCAGGAAGTCGTGATCACCCGCCGGCTGTCCCGCTCCGGACAGAGCGACTATCTGCTCAATCGCTCGCCGGTGCGGCTGCGCGACATCCAGGACCTGCTGCGGGGAACCGGGCTCGGCGCCGATGCCGCGGTGGTGATGGAAGCGAAGATGATCGACGCGCTGCTGTCGGAGAAAGCGGAAGAGCGACGCGCCCTCTTCGAAGAGGCGGCCGGTATCGGCCTCTTCCGCAATCGCAAGCAAAGCTACGAACGTCGGCTCGAGGAAACGGCCACGGACCTGGCCCGGCTCGAAGACCTGATCTCCGAAGTCCAGACCCAGGTCCGCAGTTTGGCGCGCCAGCGCGGCAAGGCCGAGCGCTACACCAAGATGGTGGAGGAGCGCTTTGGGGTGGCGATCACGCTGGTGCGACGCGAGCTCGAGGACCTGGATCTCGCGCTCGGCGCCCTGGGCGTGCGCACGCGCGAGCTGGCGGAGAGCGTGCCGGCCGCACGGGGGCAGTTCGATGAGGCGGAGCGGGCGCGCGAAGCCCGCGTTCAGGCGCGCCATACCGCCGCCGCGCGCCACACGGAAGTCGAACGGCGCCTCGCCGATGCAAAGCTCGATGCGGAGCGCTTGCAGGGTGACCTCGCCCTCGCCGCTGAGCGTCTTGGCAACGCGACCCAGCGCCGCGGGCGGGCGATCGAGGAGCGCACCGAAAAGGAGCGGCGGGCTGCTCAAGCCGACCGCGAACGCGAAGGAGCGGACGCAGATCGTTCCGGCGCGGAGCGGGAGCTGGCCGCCGTGGCAGCCGAGCTGTCCGGTCGCGCCACCCTGGAGAACGAAGTGCGCGATCGGCTCACGGCGCTGCGCGAAACGGTGCGTGGGCTCGAGACCGAGATGCAGCGGGTGAGCGAGTCCGTCCGTGTGCTCGAGATCGAGCGCGCGGCCTTGGAGCGGGAGAGCATCGAGCTGCGGCAGGAGCTGCAACGGGCCACGGCGAACCATAGGGCGCACGATCAAGCGGCGGCCGTCGCGGAGCAATCGCTCGCCGCGCTCACCAGTGGCGCGGCCGGTGCGGCGCAGGCCGCCGTTCGCGCCGCAGAATCGGTACAACTCGCCCGTCGGCGCGTGAGCGGGCTGGAGGAACAGGAGCTCAGCGCCCGCACGACCCGACGCCAGGCCGAGCATGCCTGGTCGCAGCTCTCCGCACGTCGGGAAGCGCTCGGGGAGCTCGAGCGGGATCGCGTCGGTTTGGCTCCCGCCGCCCAGGCGCTGCTGGCGGTGCGTGACCGGTTCGGCACCGGCGTACTTGGCCCCTTGGCCGACTTCGTGCGCACGAGCCGCCGCGATGCGGAGCTCGCCGAGCGGCTGTTGGGTGAGTGGCTCCATGCCGTGCTGGTGCGGGATGCCGAGGCGGCGGAGACGATCCGCACCTGGCATGCCGCCGAGCAACCGGGCCCCCTGGTCCTGCTGCCCGCCAGTCCCGGACCGCGGTTGGCCGCAGACGGACATCCGCTGAAAGATGAGCTGCGGGTGGACGGTCCAGCCGTGTCCTGGGTGCGCGCGTTGTTGACCGGTCACCAGGTGCTCGATGACGGCCGGACGTTGCGGCGGGCCAACGGGGCCATTTTCCTGGATGGAGGGACGGCGACAGGGTCCGGCCCGCTGCAGCGACGAGCGGAGCTCGAGAGCCTGGACGCCGAGCTCGCCGAAGCCGAAGCGGCTCGCACACGCATCCAGAACATCCTCGACGCAACGATCGGCGAGCTCGCTGAGTCGCAGGCGGCACTCGCCGCGGCCGCCCTGGCGGCGGATCGGCACCGACAGGAGGAGATCGAGGCCGGCGCGCGAAAGGGCGAGGCCGAGCGGAACCTGGCGCATGTGCGCCGGGTGGTGAGCGAAGCGAGCGTACTGGTCGAACGACTCACACGACGGCTGGGTGAGGTGGAGACCCGTCTGAGCGCGCTCGACGCGGAGCTTCAGGACCGCACCCGGACCCGCCACCAGCACGAGGAGCGGCTCGCCGCAGAGCGGGCCGACTTGGACGGCCTCGAACTCGAGCAGGAGCGGGCCCGCGAGCAGCGCGTGCATTGGCAGATTGAAGCGGCACAGATGGAAGCACGCCTCGGGGCGGCGCGCGAGCGCGCGGAACGCGCGGCGGCGGATGCCGATGCCGCCCGCCGCGACGCCGCCACACTGGCCGAAGAAGTCCGGCAGATCGATGCGACCAACACCGAGCTCATGGCGCAGCGGGCGCAGTGGCAGGACGCCTTGCAGGAGCGCCGCCTGGCTCAGGGCAAGCTGGAGACGGCGGCGACCGAAGCGGCGGCCCAGGTCGAGCGCGCCGAAGCCGCCGTCGCGGCCGCGGAAGCGGTGGTCGAGGAGGCTCGGGCAACCCTGGCCACGCTGGGAGACGAAGAACACCGGCTCACGGTGGAACGGACAGAGCTGGAGGGCCGCAAGCGCGGCACGGCCGAGCGGGTCGAAGCCGAATGGCGCAAGCCGCTCACCCAGCTGCTCCGCGAGGCTCCCGACGTCGCCGGCGACCTCGAATGGCTGCGACAGGAGAACGAACGGCTGCGCGACGCGATTGACGCCGTTGGTCCCGTGAACGCGCTCGCGGTCGAGGAGCACGCCGAGGAGGTCAAACGGCTCGAGTTCCTGATGACCCAGCGCGACGACCTCGTCGCCGCCCGTTCGTCACTACAGCAGGCCGCCCGGGAAATCGATCAGACCGCCAAGGCCATGTTCCTCGAATCGTTCGGGAAGGTGCGCGAGAACTTCCGTAGCGTGTTCCAGACGCTGTTCGGCGGCGGCGAGTGCGACGTCCGGCTCGCCAACGAGGACGAGCCGCTCGAGAGCGAGATCGAGATTCACGCGGCGCCGCGCGGCAAGCGCACCCAGCGCATCCATCTCCTCTCCTCTGGCGAACGGACGCTCGTCGCGGTCTCGCTCTTGTTCGCGATTTTCCTCGCCATGCCGAGCCCGTTCTGCCTGCTCGACGAGGTCGACGCTCCGCTCGACGACGCTAATGTGGGGCGCTACGTCCGCCTGCTGGCGGAGTTCAAGAGCCAGACCCAGTTCATCGTGATCACCCACAACCCGCGCACCATGCAGGCGGCGGACGCGGTCTACGGCGTCACGATGCAGGAGCCGGGCGTTTCGACGATCGTCGGCGTGCGGCTCGGCCAGCTCGCGACGGCCTAGCCCCACCATGCGCCAGCGCTGGGGCGCAGTGCTGCTGGCGCTCGCCGTGCCCGCGGGCCTCGCCGCCCAGCGACCGACCATTTCTCCCCCGCTCGCGCGCGTGTTGTCCCGAGATACGACGGTCACGGTGTGGCTGTTCGTGCGCCGCGATACGGCGCTCTCCGAAGCGGCACTGCGCCTCGCGCGGGCGGGGGCGACGGTCCGAGTCGCCAGTCGGTGGTTGCACGCGGTGAGCGCCCGGATTCCCACCAGCCTCCTGACCGTCTTGTCCCGGGAGCGGTTCCTGCGTCATCTGCAGCCGGTGGGCCGCTGGCGGCAATCGATGCGGTCCGATCGCGCCGCCGAGTTCGCCTCCAGCGCGAATGACACCTGTCCCGCGGGCGGCGACCCCACCTTCGGCCCGTCCGAGATGCCCTATCGCCAGCTCAATCTGCGCCCGCTGGCGGATGCCGGTATCACGGGCATGGGCGTGCGCATCGCGATCCTCGACGCGGGATTCAACACGCTCTCGCCGGCTTTCGCCGGCGTCACGATCACCGCCCAACGCGATTTCGTGTTCGGGGACTCGGTTGTCCGCGACGAGGCGAATGACGCGCCGGGAGCGCAATTCCACGGTACCGCCGTCTGGTCGCTGTTCGCGGGCCTCGTGCCGGGACGTCTCGTCGGCATCGCCCGCGGGGCGAGCTACCTCCTCGCCAAGACCGAAGACATCCGCTCCGAGACACGCGTCGAGGAGGACCACTACGTCGCCGCCCTCGAGTGGGCGGACTCGATCGGCGTAGACATCGTTTCGTCGAGCCTCGGCTATCTCGACTTCGACACCGGGTTCGGCTACCCTGCGTCACAGCTCAACGGCGACGTCGCCGTCACCACGGTTGCCGCCGATTCGGCTGCGGCGCGGGGAATCCTGATCGTAACCGCCGCGGGGAACGACGGGCCCGGATACCGCACCATCGTCACGCCCGGTGATGCGGATTCGGTGATCACGGCCGGCGCCGAGGACTCGCTCGGCACCATCACTGGATTCTCTTCGCGCGGCCCGACCGCCGACGGCCGTCTCAAGCCGGATCTGACGGCCCCCGGTCTCGACATCTGCACGGTAACAGGCACGTCCCTGAGCCGACTCGCCGGCACCTCGTTCGCGACGCCCTTGCTCGCAGCCTCGGCCGCGCTGGTCAAGCAGCTCCATCCCACCATCGGGCCGATTGCCCTGCGCTCCGCGTTGCAGGCCCAGGCATCGAACCGGGCCACGCCGGACTCGATTTCGGGTTGGGGGCGTCCCGACGTGAGCGCCGCCGCCGTCTTCGCCCAGGGCATTACGCCACTCGCCCCATTGCCGCCGACGCTCGCCTCGGTGTCGCCCGATTTCGCCTGGACCGCCGGCTCGGTGCCGGGATTCGCCCTGCCGGTCACGTACCGATTGCGCCTCGCCCGCGACTCGGCGCTGCTGGCTCCGATCGTCGACACGCTACTCGACGTGACGCAGTACCTGTTGCGGACTCCGCTCAAACCGGGCGCCCCGCTGTTCTGGCGCGTGGACGCGAGCAGCTCGGGCGGCGTGATGGCCTCGACCGAAACCGTGGGGCCAATCGGGGTCCTCCCGTGGGCACGCCTGACTGCTCTGGCTGATTCCGCCGGGTCTGCCACGACCGAGACGCAACCCGTCTTCACCTGGTCGCCGGCCGCGGTGGCCAACCCACCCGGCCCGTTCCGCTACGACCTGTTCATCCGGCGCAGCAACAGCTCCGTGCCGACCTTCGGCCTGGGCGGGTGGACCGACACAACATTCCAACTGCCGACCATGCTCGAGCGCAACGCGACGTACCGGTGGCAACTCGTCGTGCACGCCGGAACGGATACGTCGCTGGTGGAGTCGCCGGCGCCATTCGTCGTCCTCGATGCCAGCGCCCCCCCAGCCACGGTGCTGTATCAGAACTTTCCCAACCCCTTTCCCACCCCCACGCAGGAAACGACCTGTCTCTGGTTCGACCTGTCCATACCTGGCGTCGTTGCGCTCGAGATCCTCGACCTGCGGGGAGGCGTCGTGCGCCGCCTGCTGCCGCGCACCGACTTCCCAATGGTCCTCCCGGCCGGCCGCTATGGCCGCGGCAGCGCCGGCGGCGGTCTTTGCGACCCGCGTCTCTCCTGGGACGGGCGGGCGGACGACGGCCGCTGGCTCCCGGCCGGCGTCTACCTGTACAAGTTGAAGGTGGCCGGCGTAATTCAGTTCAAGCGAATCGTGTTTCGCGGAAGGACGTCCTGAGCCCTGTGGAATTGATCACCGTCGGTACCGGCACCGTCGCGCCCTCCGCGCGCCGCAGCTCCGCCTGCCACTTCGTGCGCCGCGGCGACATCCGCTTGCTGCTCGACTGCGGCCCCGGAACCCTGCACCGCCTTGCCAGCTTCGACCTCCCGTGGCCGGAAACCACGCACGTCGCCCTGACACACTTTCACCCGGACCACTTCGCCGATCTGCCGATGCTCGTGTACGCGCTCAAGTACACGACCGTCCCGGCCCGGCGCGAACCGTTGGTCGTGCTCGGCCCCCGCGGCGTGGTGCGCCTGATGCGGGCTCTGTCCGAAGGCTACGGACCTTGGCTGCTCGATCCCGGATTCCCCATCCTCATCATGGATGTTCAACCCGGGGAGCCCTTCCCCCTCGACGCCGAGCTCACGCTCGACAGCTTTCCCGTCCCGCACAGCGAGGAGAGCCTGGCGCTCAGTTTGACGGCACCGGAAGGGCGTCTGGTGTATACCGGAGACACGGGACCATCGCCCGAGCTGGCGCGCTGGGCAAAGGGCTGCGACCTGCTGCTCGCCGAATGCTCCCTGCCCGAATCGATGGCGATGGACATCCACCTCACACCCGAGCGGGCGGGCGACTTGGCCCGGGAAGCCCAGGCCGGGCGGCTCGTCTTGACGCACTTCTATCCGCCGGTGGAGAATTCTGACCCGGCTCGAGCCGCCGCGACTAGATTCGACGGTCCGGTCACTGCTGCCGTCGACGGCGACCGGTTCACCATTTAAAGGGAGCGTGACGTCGTGCTGATCGTGATGCGCCACGGGGCGACCGAAGCGGAGATTCAGCGGGTCGTCGGGGTCATTCGGGAGATGGGCTACCAGGCCCGCCCCATGCCCGGAGCGCAGCGGACTGCCGTGGGCCTGGTCGGGAACGACGGTCGGGTTGAATCGTCGCAGCTCGAGGGGCTCCCCGGGGTCCAGGAAGTGATCCACGTCTCCAAGCCATTCAAGCAGGTAAGCCGGGAGTGGAAAATCGAAAGCACGATCGTGCGCCTGCCCGGGGGCGCCACGGTGGGCGGGACGGACGTGGTGGTCATTGCCGGGCCTTGCTCGGTCGAGTCTGAGCGTCAAATCCTCGAGGCCGCGCGCCACGTGCGCGAAGCAGGAGCCGTGATTCTCCGCGGCGGCGCGTTCAAGCCGCGCTCGTCCCCCTATTCGTTTCAGGGACTCGGCCGCCCCGCGCTGAAGCTCCTGGCCAAGGCGCGCGAGGAAACCGGCATGCTCATCTGCACCGAAGCGATGGATCCGGACGGCGTGGGCTGGGTGGCCGAAGTCGCCGACATCGTACAAATCGGGGCGCGCAACATGCAGAACTTCTCCCTGCTGCGGGCGGCGGGCCGCGCCGGCAAGCCGGTACTCCTGAAGCGCGGTATCGCCGCCACGATCACCGAGCTGCTGCTCTCGGCCGAATACATCCTCGCCGAGGGGAACCACGACGTCATCCTGTGCGAACGGGGCGTGCGTGGCTTCGACCCCTCGACGCGCAATCTGTTCGACCTGAGCGCCATCCCGGTAGTGCAGAAATTGTCGCATCTGCCGATCATCGCTGACCCTTCCCACGGCACCGGGTTGCGCGACAAAGTGATCCCCATGGCGCGGGCGGCGGTCGCCGCCGGCGCCGACGGCATCATGGTCGAGGTGCATCCCAACCCCGAGGAGGCACGATCCGACGGGGCCCAATCGCTGTATCCCGAGCAGTTCTCCCAGCTGATGCGGGAAGTGCGCGTGATCGCGGAGGTAATCGGGCGTCGCATCGCAGAGCCAGCTCCGGTAGGAGCGTAGGCGGATGGGCGGATGGGCCGATGGGCGGATCGTGACTCGGTGCAGTATCCTACTGTGTGCGGCGTCATTCACATCCGTCCATCCGCCCATCCGCCAATCCGTCGATCCCTGGCTCATCCTCGACCACGCCAGTTCGTCGTTCCAGGGCGTGCGCACCCTCGCCGCGGACTTCGTGCAGGTGATCACGAATCCGATGATCGGTGACCCCGACACGACGCGCGGCCGGTTGTTTCAGCAGCGGCCCAGTCGTTTCGCGATGCGGTTCAGCGACCCCGCCGGAGACCGCATCGTGGCGGACGGGCGCTATCTGTGGCTCTATACGCCGAGCACGACACCCGGACAGGTGATCCGAGGCCATATCCCGGACACCGGGACGACCGGTCCCAACCTGATCAGTCAATTCGTGGAGCGGCCCCGGGAACGCTATAGCGCGCGGTACGTGCGCGGCGATTCGACGGCCGCGGGATGGGTCGACGTCGTCGCCCTCACCCCGCGCGATACGTCGCTTCCCTACAGCGCGGCTGTGGTGTCGGTAGGGCGAGATGACGGTTTGGTTCGGAGCATCGAGATCTCGGAAGCGAGCGGTCAACAGCGGGTGATTCTGTTGCGCAGCCTGCAGGTGAACGTCGCCGTGCCGTCGCGGGAGTTCAGGTTCGCGGTTCCCGCCGGCGTGACGGTGGTGGATCAGTAGTCAGCGCCAACACCACCCGTGCCGCCCTCGCTTCGTCCAGACCGCGGCGGCGCGCCAGATCCAGGGCGGCAGTACTCAGCCCCCGATACAGCCCCGCCACCGCTTCGGGCAGCGCAGCCAGGTGCCGGGCGACCGTTTCGGCGTCCCCTCGCAGCACCGGCCCCGTCAACGCCTTCAGGGGCCCCTCCCGCACCAGATTGTCGAGCGTACCGCGAACCAGCGGCCGCAGGGCCGCCCACGCATCGGCTTCGGACAAGCCCGCCTGCCTGAGCAGCTGCTCCGCCACCGCTTCGACGACCACGAAGTAGTTCGACGCGAAGACCGCGCCGGCGTGGTACAGCGCCTTGTCCTCCGGCCGGACCCGGAACGGCCTGAGCCCAACGGCGCGGGCGAGGCGCTCGGCAATCTCGACCGCCCGCGGCATCCCCTCCACCGCCGCCCACGCCCCCCGCAAGTGGAGCGGCGCACGATCCGGCTCGACGAGCGTCTGCAGCGGGTGTAGTGAACCCAGCGCGGCGCCGCTCGAGGCGAGCCCTTGCAGCACTTCGTGGCCACACGAGCCAGATAGATGAAGCACTACCTGTTCGGCGCGAACGCCACCGGAAGCAGCCAATGCGTCTGCCAGGAGAGGAATCGCGTCGTCGGGAACGGCAAGGATCACGACGGACACTTGCGCGAGCCACGGCGGGGGCTCGCCCGCAGGACCGACCGTCAGCGTCAACGGAGACGGGACTCCCTTCGCCCGCCGTCCGTGGAGTCGTACCGGGTAGCCGGCCCGCGCCCAGGCGAGCGCGAGACCGGTTCCCGCGCGACCGGGACCGATCACCCCCAAGGGAGCCCGGGGGGCTGGTCCCGGCGCCGAAGTCACGGACTCTTCGTCGGTGCGCCCGGCCCGGCAAGGGCGATCAAGTCTTGCGGCGAGCGAGCCCGCCGCGCGAGACCCGTCGCTTCCATTACCTGGTGATCCTGATGCATCCGGCGACGCACCTCGGCAGCCCGGCCGAATGTGTACCGGACCGTCTCGTACCCCAGCTCGTCGGCGATGAGGCTTCGCGCCCCCATCACCACGCTGTCCGGCACGGGCACGGGCACGGACCGCTGCCGCAGCCGCGACAACACTTCCTCGACAATCGTCGGGGTGACGACGAAGTTTTCCGATGCCACGGCATGGCGCGACTTGAGCTCCAGCGCAAAGGCCGTCAATACGTCCCGGAACGCCGGAACGCTGCTCCCCAACACCCGCATGAACCCGCGCTCGGCCGTCGTGAACGTGTCCGGGGCGGAGAAAATGTCAGGGCGAATGCCGCCGCCGCCACGTACAGCGCGACCCGCGTCGGTATGAAACACCGGCGCGCTGTCGGTCACGGTGTCTTTTCCCTGTGCCGCCGCTGACACCGCCGCGATCTGATCCTCCTCGCTCCGACTCGCGCGCTGAATGGTCCGGCCACTCGGCGTATACCAGCGGGCGGTCGTGAGCTTGAGGGCGGTCTCCGGCGCGAGCTGGTAGAGCGACTGCACCAGCCCCTTGCCGAACGTGGGCGTTCCAACGACCAGCGCGCGATCGTGGTCCTGCAGTGCTCCGGCGATGATCTCCGCCGCGCTCGCCGATCCGCCGTTCACGAGCGTGACAATCGGGAGCTTGGGCCAGCGCTGCACCCGCGCATCCCGGTACGCGTGCGTCGCATCGGGCGCGCGCCCCCGTGTGGCCACGACTTCCTGCCCCGGATCGAGGAACAGGTCGCTCACAGCGATCCCCTGTGACAGCAGGCCGCCGGGGTTGTTGCGCAGGTCGAAGACGAGCGACTTCATGCCGAGCCGCGTCAGGCTGTCGATCGCCGCGGCGACTTCTTCCGCGGAGCCCTGGCTCACCGGGTTCATGGAGATGTAGCCGACGTGATCGTCCAGCAGCAGGGCGGCCTGCACCGAGCGAATGTGGATCTTCGCGCGCGTGAGCTTGAAAGTGATCGGCTCCTCGACGCCAGCACGGCGGATCTTGACCTCGACCGTCGTACCCGGCATGCCCCGCAGCTCTTTCACCGCCTGGTCGTTCTTCCAGTTCTCCGTGGAGCGACCGTCCAGCGCGACGATCTCGTCGCCCGATTGCACACCGGCCCGCTCGGCGGGGGTATCGGGCAGCGGCGCAATGACGGTGATCCAACCATTGCGGACGTCGATCTGGATGCCGAGCCCACCGTACTCCCCGCTGGTCTGCTCGGTCAACGCATGAAAGTCATCGGGCTTCAGAAAGGTCGAATAGGGATCGTGCAGCTGGTCGAGCAGCCCGTCTATCGCCATCTGATACAACCGGCGCTCGTCGAGCGAGTCGACATAAAAGTCGGCCACCCGCGACAGTACGTCGTCGAACAGGCGAGCCTGCTGATAGACGCTGCCTTGCGGGCTGGAGTCGCGCTGCAACAGCCAGCCCCCGGTCACGAGCGCCACACCCGCCATGGCGGATACCAGCAGCCACTTGCGATTCATGAGACTCCCCGCGTTGTCGGTGCCGCCACGGCCTGCAGGGCCCGCCAGGCCGTCTCCTGCACCATCTTCTTCGATCCCGTCGCATCAACGTGTACCACGCCCGGACCGGTCGCGGCCCGATAGGCGGCCAGCACCCGATCGTGAAACGCGTCCCCTTCCCGTTCGAACCGATCCTGCAGTTTTCGGGCCCGGCGTTGGCGCTCTCGCCCGATCTCTACCGGTACGTCCAGCACCAAAGTGAGATCAGGCACCAGACCTTCGGTGGCCAGGCGCAGGGCGGCGTCCACATCCGCCGCCGGAAGCCCGCGCCCGGCCACCTGGTAGGCGCGCGTGGACAGATCAAAGCGATCCGCCAGCACGACCTGCCCGGCCTCGAGCGCCGGGCGGATAACGCGCGACACCAGATCTGCTCTGGCCGCCAGAATGAGAAACAACTCGGCAGCGGCCGACAACTCGTGCCGTGAGCGCAGCGCCACCTTGCGCGCCGCTTCCGCCACGGGGGTGCCCCCGGGCTCCCGCACCGTCAACACCTGCAACCCGTCGACGAGCAGCCGCGCACCGAGGCCCCGGACCAACGTCGACTTCCCCGCGCCGTCGGGGCCCTCGATCACCACGAAAATACCCATCTCCCTCAGCCCAGCGTAATGATCGGGCTGGCCGCGCCCTTCTGAATGCCTTCGTAGATCCGGGCGTTCACCTTGGCCATCACCTTCTCGAAATTCGCCTGCGCAGCGGCCATCTGCTGATACACCGGGCTCACTTGAATGCTTTGGACGGCCGCATCATAACGCTCCGTTTGCTCTGCCGTGGGCTCCTTGCCGCTGCGACCTGCCCCCTCGATCTCGCCGGCCAATCGCTCCATGTCCCCGAGCAGTCGCTGGCATTCGGCGTCTTCCCGCAACCGTTCGCTGGCCCGTTTCAAGGTCTTGTACTCCTCGGTCTGGCCGATGAGGCGGCCGAGATCCTGGGCTTTTTCGTCGATCACGCGTCCTCCGATGAGCACGCCAGCACATAGCGCGGGCGGCCAAAGAGATCCCGATAGATGTCGAGCCGCGGCCAGCCGGCGGTCAACGCCAGGGCCCGCACCGCCTCGGCGCGTCGCTCGTCGACCTCGAGCGCGAGCAGCC
This sequence comes from Gemmatimonadota bacterium, assembly GCA_041497135.1. Lineage (GTDB taxonomy): Bacteria > Gemmatimonadota > Gemmatimonadetes > Gemmatimonadales > GWC2-71-9 > DASTHG01. The sequence goes on from JBGQFX010000003.1 coordinate 78,535, forward strand.
CGCCCGGCTCGAGTACGCGACCCGCGTTCTGGAGCAACGCCCGCGTCGCGGTGAGCCCGTCGGGCCCGCTCGCGAGCGCGCTCCGGGGCTCGAATTCCCGCACCGCCGGATCCAGCGCCTCCCACTCCAGATCGGTGAGATACGGTGGATTGGCGACGATCGCCCGACAACGCTCTTCACCGATCGGCTCGAGCAGGTCGCCCACCCGTACCTCCACAGGAACACGCGGCCGCACCCGCTGCACATTCTCCACCGCGAGGGCGGCGGCTTCGACGGAGCTATCGACGGCGATGACGCGCTCGAAGCTCCCCTCGGTCGCCAGGGCAAGAGCGATGCAGCCGCTTCCAGTCCCGATGTCGGCGACAATCCCCTTCCCCCTTTCCGCTTCCCCCGCCCATTGCAGCACGTGCTCAACCAGCCCTTCGGTCTCGGGACGTGGGATCAGAGCGCGGCGGTCCAAAGCGAGCGACAACGTCCGAAACGCCACCTGGCCGACCGCGTACGCAAACGGCTCCCCACGGGCGCGCCGCCGGACGGCGCCCCGAAACCGGTCCAGGGAGTCGGGCGGTGCGGGCCGATCGCGCTGGAGCCAGGCCTCGCCGGGCGAGACTTCCGTGCACGCTCCCCACAGGGCTGCGGCTTCGCGACGCGGCTCGCACATGCCGACGCGGGCGAGCGTGGCCGCCGCGGCGTCGAGCTCCGCCCCCAGCAACGCCTCAGGCACTGAGGCGCTCCCGTTCCCCGGCGAGCCGCAGCGCACCGATGAGCTCGTCGAGGTGCCCATCGAGCACGTCCGACAGGTCGTGAGCGGTATAGCCGATGCGATGATCGGTGACTCGGTTCTGCGGGAAGTTGTAAGTCCGGACCTTGGCCGAGCGATCACCGGTGCCCACCTGGGCCCGGCGCGACCGGGCCCGCTCCGCCTCCTGCTCGGCGATCATCCGGTCCAGCAGCCGGGAGCGAAGGATTTCCAAGGCCTTGATCTTGTTCTGGAGCTGCGATTTCTGGTCCTGGCACTGCACCACGAGTCCCGTCGGGACGTGTGTCACGCGGACCGCGCTATCGGTGGTGTTGACGCTCTGGCCGCCGGGTCCGGAGGAGCGAAACACGTCGATCCGCAGCTCTTTGTCTTCGATCTTGACGTCGACGTCTTCGGCCTCCGGCAACACCGCCACGGTGGCAGCCGACGTGTGAATGCGGCCCTGCGCCTCGGTTTCCGGCACTCGTTGCACACGGTGCACGCCCGACTCGTAGCGCAAGGTGCCGTAGGCCTTGGGGCCGCGCGCGGCGAAGATCGCCTCTTTGAGACCGCCCAGTGCGCCTTCGCTCAAGGCGAGCATTTCGACCTTCCATCCCCGACGCTCGCAGAATCGCGTGTACATGCGGACCAGGTCGGCCGCGAACAACGCGGCCTCGTCGCCACCGGTGCCGGCGCGGACCTCCACGATGGCATCGCGGTCGTCGAGCGGATCAGGCGGTACGAGGAGGTCGGCGAGCTGGCGCTCGAGCCGCTCGATCTCGGGGCGGAGCCGTTCGACGTCGTGTCGAGCCAGCTGGGACAACTCGGGATCGTGATCGGCGACCAGCTCCCTGGCCTGCCCGAGCTCGCCCTCGAGCCGGGACAGGCGATCGTGCGTTTGGCGGATGGATTCGAGCCGAGCGTGCTCGCGGCCCAGCTGCTTCAGCTGGGCCGGTTGTCGCGCGGTTTCGGGGTCAGCCAGCAGCCGGGCGACCTCCTCCGCCCGCGCGAGCGCCTGGCGGAGTCGGGCCTCCATGAACCTTAGCTCGCCGCCGCTTTCTCCGTGCGGTACTTCTGGCGGAAGCGCTCCACCCGACCGGCGGTGTCGATCAGCTTCTGCTTCCCGGTATAATAGGGGTGGCAGCGCGCGCAGATTTCCACGTGAATTGCCGGTGTGGTGGACCGGGTCTCGAACGTATTGCCGCACGCGCACCCAACCGTCGCACGGCGGTACGGGGGGTGAATTCCCTGTTTCACAGCAGTCATCCTCGGTGAACGAAACACGTTGACGTGAAGCGCGGAAATATAGTCGCCGCAGTGACTTGGGGAAAGCCGATGGGCGAACCAGCGGCGGCAACGCCGATTCCGGCCAGGAACCCCGGGTAGCGCTCCGTCAGGATTCGCCCCCCTAGTGTCCGGGTCAGGTTCGGCGCGGCCCACGCGAGATCGGGCGCCGCCGCGAAATGACCCGCTGGCGCGCACTTACAACACCTCGCCGCGAACCCATGCCCTGCGCAACGATTCCGCCGCGTCTTGCATCCCCTCTCAGGACGCGGCATATCAGCAGCACGGAAGTCCGGCGCCGGACGCGCCGCTACCAACCTGCACGGGAGTCAATCGTGGAACGTCGTGACTTCGTTCAACTCACCGGCACCGCCCTCGGCCCTGACCGCCGGCACATCAGTTGACCGACTTGAGGTGGAGACTGCCGGACCGTGGCTCGTGAACCATCCCCTGGTGGTCCGTGCCCTGGGATCGGTCGATCAAACGGTGGCCATCGTCACGCCTCCGTCGGGGATCCCGGATACGGTGTTTCTGGCCCGTGATCCTCTGACACCCGACACGTGGCGGGGTGTCTATTGGCCCCGGGAAACCGGCTGGCATCAGCTCGGCAGTGCACGAGGAACCGCGTTTTTCGTCCAAGGACCCTCGGCGTGGCGCAGTCGCCAGGCCGCCAAGCGGCTCGACGCCTCGGCGCTTCACGCCGCTGCGCAGCCGGCATCCGAGGCGCCGATTTCGAGGACGCCAACCCGCGTCCCGATTCCCCGCCGATGGGTGTTCGGGCTATTCGTCCTCTGCACCGCCGTGCTGTGGTCCACCCGTCGACCTGGGGCAATCGGAAGCACAACCGGCGCAGTGAGTTGACGACGGTTCGCCCACCGCGGGGCGAATTGACACCGCAGCCCCCTGGCAATAAGCTTGCGCATCACAACACGTTCCCGCGAGGGGAGTTCGAGCGTGTCGGTCGAAGCTACCCTTCAAAAAGTCCCACTGTTCAGCCAGCTCGGCCCCACCGATTTGCAGCGGGTGCTCGAGGTGGCCCGGGAACGCGCTTACCCCAAGAACTCGGTCATCCTGTTCGAGGACGACCCCGGGGACGCGCTGTACGTCGTCAAGCAGGGTCAGGTCAAGGTCGTCCTGATCGGGGAAGACGGGCGCGAGGTGATTCTCTCCGTGCTCGGGGAGGGCGACTTTTTCGGCGAGATGGCCCTGATCGACGACGAGCCGCGCTCGGCGCATGTCATCGCCATGGGCGACTCGAGCCTGTTGGTACTGCGACGCGAGGACTTCCAGGGCCTGCTGATGCAGACGCCCGGGATCGCTCTGGCGATGTTGCGCGAGCTGACGCGGCGGCTGCGCCGCGTCGACGAGAAAGTCGGCAGCCTGGTGTTGCTCGACGTCAACGGTCGCGTGGCCCGGCTGCTGCTCGACCTCGCCGAGGAAGCAGGCGCCGAGCGCATCACGCGGCGCCTCACTCACCACACCATCGCGCAGATGATCGGCTCCAGTCGCGAGACCGTCAGCCGTACGATGCGGGAGCTCGTCGACAAAGGCTTCATCGAGGTCTCCCGACGCGACATTGTGATCCGTGACCGGTCCGCGCTGGAATCCGCGGCCGGCCGGTCGTAGCCCTCGTGAGCGGGGTCACGGGCCACCGGTGAGCGGCCAACTTGTCCTACCACACAGATTTTCCGTAACTTAGCTCAGGACTCGGCGTGCCTGAACGCATGGCCTACACGGTGACCTTCTGGGGGACGCGGGGCTCGATCCCGACCCCCGGGGCCAACACCGCGCGCTACGGCGGGAACACCTCCTGCGTCGCCCTGCAGGGACCCGGCGAGCAGTTGGTGATTCTCGATGCCGGGACGGGGATCCGCGGCTTGGGCGCGACGCTTGTGGAGCAGCCGAACGGCGCCGTGAAGGCGGAGATTCTGCTGTCGCACACGCATTGGGATCACATTCAGGGGTTGCCCTACTTCAAGCCGTTCTTCGCGGCGGGCAACTCGGTGCGGATCTGGGGTTCCAAGCAGGGCCCGACATCGCTCGATGCGATCCTGCACCTGCAGATGGATCCAGCGGTGTTCCCGGTGCCGCTCACGGCGGTTGCGGCGACCCTGTCGGTGCAAGAGGTGCAGGCGGGCGGGGAATTCACGGTGGGACCGTTCCGGGTCCGGGCCATGCAGCTCCGGCATCCTGGGACGACGTTGGCGTATCGGTTGGTGCCGACGATGGGCGGCCGGAGCATGGCCTACGTGACCGACAACGAGCTCGGTCCGGGTGGCAGCTACGACATTCCGCCGAGCTGGCGCCAAGACTTGATCCGGTTTCTGTCGGGCGTGGATCTCTTGATTCACGACGCGATGTACACCCCGGCGGAGCTCGAGACGCACCGCGGGTGGGGGCATTCCTCGTACGAGGAAGCGGTGGAGCTGGCCGCGGAGGCGGGCGTCAAGCGGCTGGTGATGTTCCACCACGAGCCGGAGCACGACGACGGAGCCCTGGATGCAGTGTTGAGCGCGGCGCGCCGCGCCGCGGCACGGCGGGGTTCGTTGGAGGTCGTTGCGGCACAGGAAGGCATGCAACTGTCTCTTTAGATCGAGGGTAGGCTATGCGTTTGCGTTCAATCGTTGCCCTGGTGGGTCTCACGCTCATGGCCGGCCTGCCGGCGCTGGCCGCGCAAGGCGGCGGTCAGGATCCCCGGCCCGGCGTCGCCGTGTTTGCGTTCACCAACGGCGGCTCGTACGGGCAGCAGAAAGAGGACTACGACGCGCTCGAGCGCGGCATGGCCGGGATGTTGATTTCCGAGCTGGCCGCGAACCCCGCGCTGCGCGTGGTCGAGCGGGAGAACATCCAGCACCTCGTGGACGAGCAGAATCTCGGCGCCTCCGGACGGGTCGATGCGCAGACGGCGTCCAAGATCGGCAAGCTGGTGGGCGCCCGCTACGCCGTGATGGGGGATTTCATCGACCTGTACGGCGATTTCCGTGTGGACGTGCGCGTGGTGAACGTCGAGACGTCGGAGATCATCAAGACCGAGAAAGCCACGATGCAGCGCGAGCACCTGTTCGATCTGGTGCGCACCATCGCCGCCGCGCTCAACAAGGACCTCAACCTGCCGGCCCTGCCCCGTCAGGTTTCGGAGCAGCGGATGAACCGCCAGGTGCCCACCGAGGCGCTCACGTACTACAGCCGCGCGCTCTTGTATCAGGATCGCGGGCAGCGGGACAAGGCGATCGAGTACTATAACCGGGCCCTCAGCGTGTTCCCGCAATACACCGAGGCCTCGGAAGGTCTGCGGCGGTTGCAGGGCTGACGACCGTGCAGTGACCAACCCGATCGCTCGTCTCGGGAGCTGGATGGCGCGCTGGCTCTCCCTGTTGGGAGCGCTGGCGCGCTTCAGCTTTGGCGGCGCCCGCGCCGCGGCGCGGCTGCCGCGCGCCGGCCGGGCCGTCGTGCTGCGGGTCACCCTGAACCAGATCCGATTCACCGCCGTGCACGCGATCGGCCTGGTCGTCCTGTTGTCGGGGATCCTGTCGTTCCTGGTGATCTCGCAGGCGGTGCGCGAGCTGGGCCAGATCGGCGCCACGGGGCTGATCGGCACCCTCATGGTGGTCGCCATCGTCCGGGAGCTGGGTCCGCTGATCACGGCGCTCGCGATCGTGGGCCGATCGGGTACAGCTATCGCCGCCGAGCTCGCGACGAATACGGTGATGGGCGAGGTGCGGGCGCTGGAAGGGATGGGCATCGACCCGCGTCAATACCTGGTGCTCCCGCGCTTCATCGGCGCCGTGGCCAGCCTGTTCTCCCTGCTCATCCTGTTCGACGTCGTCGCCATCACGGCCGGGTTCGCGGCCGCGGCCGTCAACGGCATGACCGGCAGTCGGTACGCGGAGATCGTGCTGCACTCCCTCTCGGCCCGCGACGTGTGGCTCAGCGTGGCGAAGGCGCTGGCCCTCGGATTGATCGTGGGCATCGTGCCGAGTTACTTCGGCCTCTCCGTCCGACGCGCGGCGACCGACGTCCCCGTCGCCGTCAGCCGCGCCACAGTCGCTTCGATCGTGGGCGTGTTTCTCTGCTCCGCCCTGTTCGTGCTGCTCGGCTGAGCGCGTGACCGCCCCGCTCGTATTCGAAGCGGTCCCGCTCAATTCCCGGACGCGCACGCCATTTACGCTCAGCGTCGCCACCCACCAGACGGTGGCCGTGTTGGGCGACGAGGCGAGCGGCGTGGACCGGCTCGGGGCGTATGCCCTCGGCCTCGGGACACCGCCCGCCGGCCGGGTGCTGGTGTTCGACACGGACATCGCCGGCCTGGCCGACCGCGAGCGCTTGGCCTTCCGGCGGCGCGTGGGCTACCTTCCCGCGGGCGACGGACTACTGCAGAATCTCACGCTCCGCGACAACATCGCCTTGCCGTTGCGCTTCGGCAGCACGGCGAGCCCGCGCGACATCGATGGCCGGGTCAACGTGATCGTCGTAGCGGTGCGATTGGGCGGCGCCGCCGACCGGCGACCGGCGCAGGCCAACGAAGAAGAGTGCCGACGCGCGGCCTTGGCGCGCGCCATCGCGTTCGATCCGGGGCTGCTCCTGCTGGAGCAGCCATTCGACGGCGTAACCGCACGGGCAGCCGCGGAGCTCTTGGAAGTGGCCCGCGGTGGCGAGACCGCCGAAGGGGCGCGGCGCACGATCCTCATCACCGGCCAGGAGCTTCCGGCGGTGGTGCAGCGGCGCTGTGACCGCCTGTACCGGCTCACTCGCGCCGGCTCGCTCGAGCTGGAAACGGTCTGACCCGAGGACGAGGTGGACACCACCCGCCAGGATTTCATCGTCGGTCTCTTCATCGTGGGGGCCATCGCGGTCGTGATCGGCGCCTTGCTCGCCACCAGCGGGTGGGGCGAGCGGCGCTACAACCTGTACCTCCGCACCGCCAACGCCGAAGGGCTCTCGGCCGACAGCAAGGTGCTGCTCCAGGGCCTCGAGGTCGGTCGCGTCGCCAGTGTCTCACCGCGGGTCGATTCTACGACGCGCACGGTCACGTTCGTCGCCCGGCTCTCGGTGATCGGACGGTTCCCCAGCGGCGCGAGCCTCCAGCTGCCCATGGGCACGCGCGGACAGCTCGAGCCCGCGAGTCAGATTTCGCCCACGGTCCTGATCCGGCTCGTGCTGCCCGATTCGAGCCGCCGCACCGGCCGGCTGCTGGCCGTGGGGGACACGATCGACTCGGACCGCAAGGCGTCCGTGATCGACCAGGTCGCCGAGGTCGCGCAACACCTCTCCAAAGAGGTTGAGGAAGTCCTGCACCGGACGCACGAGACGCTGCAACACGTCGATGGCATTTTGGCGGACGCCAACGGCGTGCTCAAGGACGTCCGGCCGAGCATCGAGCGGACTCTGGCGGACGTGTCCACCACCATGGACCGGGTCGCCAAACTGGTGCAGCGCCTCGACCCCGGGCTGGCCGATTCCGTCTCCACCGCCCTCACCCTGTCCAACCGCATTCTGCTGCGCGTCGATTCGCTGGCCGCCCGGGCGAGCGAGATGACCACCGAGAACCGGGAAGACGTCCGGACCGCGGTCGCCAATCTCACCCAGCTCACCCGCCAGCTGAACCATCTGGCGGAGGAGATCTCGCGTCGGCCCTATCGCGTCCTGACCGGGGTCAAGCCGCTTCCCGCCGACTCGGCTCATCCGTGAGCTACCTCCTGCTCCACGCCGCAGCGTGGTCCCCGGCCCCGCTCGCCCCGGCACTCGAGGCCGCTCGCGTCGAAGCGCGCGCCATCCACGCCGCACGGGAGCTGGTCCCCAACGATCAACCTACGGTCTTTCTGCTCGACCCCGAGAGCCGCACTGCGTTCCCCCTCGACGCCTTACGCGGTTTCGTCGACGCCGGCGGCGCGGTGGTGGCGCTGGGGCGCGCCGGCGAAAGGGACGTGCCCGAGACCCTACCCACCGAGCTGCTCACGGCATTTCTGCCCGAGCCCGCCGGTGCGCGACAGCTGCTCGTGGCGATCCGGGCGGGGTACCGCGAAGCGGCGGCCCGCGCCGAAACCGCCCGGGCCCGCGCCGAGGCGGCGCTGCGCAGCCGAGAAATCGGTGAGCTGACCCGGATCGGCGTGGCGCTGGGAAGCGAACGCGAGTTGGAGAAGGTGCTCAAGATGATCCTCGAGCAGGCACAGCGGATCACGCAGTCGGATGGCGGGAGTCTCTATCTCGTTGAGCCCAACGAGCACGGCGTGAAGCGGCTGCGCTTCCGCCTGACGGTGAGTTACTCCTTGCCCAATGTGCCCTTTGTCACCTTCACGATCCCCCTGGACCGGACCAGCCTCGCCGGTTACGCGGCCACGACGGGGGAGACTCTGGTGATCGACGACGCGTACTTCCTGCCGCCGGACGTGGAATATACGATCAACCGCTCGTTCGACGAGCGCTACAAGTACCGCACCAAGTCAATGCTCGTGATTCCGATGAAGGATCACAAGGAGATCATCATCGGCGTCTTGCAGCTCATCAACCGCAAGCGTGACTTCGACGCGCTGCTCACGACCGCCGAGGATGTCGACCGGCAGGTCGTGCCGTTCTCGAAGCGGACGGTCGAGCTGGTGACCGCCATGGCCGGCCAGGCCGCGGTGTCGATCGAGAACAGCCGGCTGTACGAAGATATCGAGCGGTTGTTCGAGGGCTTCGTGCAGGCAGCCGTCACGGCGATCGAACAGCGCGACCCCACGACCTTCGGGCACAGTGGTCGGGTAGCGGGCTACACCGTAAACCTGGCGAAGGTGGTGGATCGCGCCGACGCCGGCCCGTATCGCCAGGTCCGCTTCACGGACGAACAGCTCCGCGAGATCCGCTACGCCGGCTACCTGCACGATTTTGGAAAAGTCGGGGTCCGCGAGCAGGTGCTCGTCAAGGCGAAGAAGCTGTATCCCCCCGATCTCGAAATGATCAGGCAGCGGCACGCATTCATCCGGCGCTCGCTCGAAAGCGAGCACTGGCGCGGTCGCGCCGAGTACCTGGAGACGAAGGGGCGCGAGGGGTACGAGGAGGCCCTGGCCGCCTGGCAGGCTGCACACACGAAGGAGATCGCCGAGCTGGATCGGTTCCTCGCCGTGGTGCTCAAGGCGAACGAGCCCACCATGCTGCCAGAAGGGAGCTTCGAGGAGCTCAAGGCAATCGCGGAACACACCTACGAGGGTCTGGCCGGCGACCAGCAGCCGCTCCTCACCTCGGACGAAGTCCGGTTCCTGACGATCCGCAAGGGCAGCCTGGATGAGGCCGAGCGAATCGAGATCGAGAGCCACGTCAAACATACGTACAAGTTCCTGCAGGAAATCCCCTGGACCCGTGAGCTGCGGCAGATCCCGATCATCGCCTACGGTCATCACGAGAAGTTGGACGGCACCGGATATCCACAGCACATTTCGGGTGACGCGATTCCGATTCAAACGCGCATGATGACGATCAGCGATATCTACGACGCGCTGACCGCCCAAGATCGGCCCTACAAGCCGGCCGTGGCGCCCGAGCGCGCCCTGGACATCCTGACCAAGGAATTCGTCGACCGCGGTCAGCTCGATACCGAGCTATTCCGGCTGTTCATCGAGGCAAAGGTGTTCGAAACCACGGGGACCTGACCCGTCAGAGGGCGTGCCGGACGCGCGCCCCCAGTGACATCAGTCGTTCCACGGGTTCGTTGCTGAAGACCAATCGCACGAAGCGATCGCCGTTGCGTTCTCCCCAATCCCGCATCGGTGTGGCCGCCACCCGTCCGCGCTCGAGCAGGCGCGTGGACGCCGCGAACGAATCGTACCCCCGCGCACCGACGTCCAGCAGCATGGACCATCCGCCGGCTGCGGGAACGAGCGACCACTCCCGCAGTTGATCGATCACGACGTCGCGCCGACGCTGCCACTCCGCCACGCACGCCGCCAGGTCCCCATCGGGCAATTCGAGCGCCGCCGCCGCAGCCGCCTGCGCGATCCCGGTAGCCGTGACCACGTTGTACAGATGGACCCGTGCAACGTCCGCCATGATATCCCTCGGCCCGGCCACCCATCCGGTCCGCCATCCGATCATGCGGTACTCCTTGGACATCGACCCGACCACGATCGTGCGCGAGGCCATTCCGGGCAGGGCCGCCGGATGAACGAGGCTGCGCCCGTCAAACAGGATGCGCTCCATCGCGGCGTTGTAAAGCAGCCACAGATCGTGCTCGCGACACACCGCGGCCACCGCCTCCCATTCCAGGGCGTCGAGCACCGCGCCGGATGGAATCGACGGGTTCATGAGAAACAGGACGCGGGTCCGGGTACCCACGGCAGCCCGCAGGGCGGCGATATCGAGCCGCCAAGCGCCTTCCTGGATCGCAAGCGGCACCAGGCGCGGTCGGGCACCGATCAGCCTCACCCGATTGATCATGCCGGCGTAGGTGGGATCGGTGAGCACGACCTCGTCCCCGGGGTCGGTGGTGGCGAGCAGGGCATCGAGCATCCCTTCCGTGCCGCCGGCCGTGATCACGACCTGATCCGGGCCGTAGGGCTGGCCCGTGTGCCGCTCGAGCCGGTGCGCCACGCGCTCCCTTAACGGGGCCGCACCGGTGAACGGCAGGTAGCTGTTGGCGGCGTCGTCCTCGAGTGCCGCATGGGTGGCGGCAATCGCCGCGGCAGGCGGCGGCAGATCGGTATCGAGGTTCTCCAGGCGGAGCACGTCGGGATCTGCACCGGCCCGGGCGGCGATCTGATCGATCGCGAACCCGGGGATGCCGGACAATCGGTGAACCGCCATGCGCGATCTGCTACCGGTCGACCGGCCCCGAGAACGTGTCGCAGGCGTCCGGCCGCCCGCTCGAGTAGCCGCGGCGGAACCAGGCCACCCGCTCCGCCGACGAGCCGTGGGTGAAGCTCTCGGGGTTTACATAACCGCTCGACTTGCGCTGCAACCGGTCGTCTCCCACAGCGGCGGCGGCGTTGAGGCCCTCATCGACATCCCCCACCTCGAGAATGCCCTCGCGATCGGCCTCGTGCGCCCACACGCCCGCATAGCAGTCGGCCTGCAACTCGAGTCGCACCGAGAGATCGTTCTCGCGCGACGGCCGCGACCGCTGCGCGCGCCGCACCTGCTCCTCGGTCCCCAGCAGCCACTGCACGTGGTGCCCGATCTCGTGCGCCAGGACATAGGCCTGGGCGAAGTCGCCGGGCGCGCCATAGCGGTCCTTCAGTTCCTGGTAGAACCCGAGATCGATATAGACCTTGTGATCGCCGGGGCAGTAGAACGGGCCGCTCGCCGTCTCGGCGAACCCACCACGGAAGCCGCCGCCGCCTTCGCCGCGCCGGTCCTCAACGTTCTGGCTGACTCCACCTGGTGTCCACTTCATACAGGCCCCCGAAGAAGCGATATCGTCCGGCCAGAAGATACTCTAGGCTGTGCTTTCGGCGACGAGCCCAAACGCTACGCGCACGGCGTCCGCTCACGCCGGAGAATTGCGGCGCATCAGCAGATCGGCGATGGCCGAGCATGCCGCCACGATCTCCAGGCGACGCTCCTGGCGGACCAGCGGCGTGCTGCCCCCTTCCGTCGTCACCTGCGCGCGGGCGATCTCGATCGTCGTCCGGCCGAAGGGGTCGCGCACCAAGGGATCGCCCCCACGCGACAACAGCAGCTCCACCACGTCGGGATGACCCCACAAGGTCGCGAGCTGTAGCGGTGTCCACCCGCCCATGACGGCGTTGACTTGACGGCGCGTCCGCTTCACGAGATCCCGCACGTGATCGATCAGGCCGTAGGCGGCCGCCTGATGGAGATCGATGTCGGCGCCACGATCGTAGAGAAAGCGCACCATCGCTTCGTGACCCTCTTCGTTGGCCCAGCCGATCGGGGTCATCTGATAGGTGTCGTCCCTGGCGTTCAAGTCGGCGCCGGCGTCCAGCAGCAGGACCGCCATCGCGCGGTCGTTATCGAGAGCGGCGAAGTGGAGCGCCGTCCCTCCCTCGTGTCGGGCGTGGAGCAATCCGGGCTGCTGAGCGAGCCGGTCACGGACCTGCTCGATGCCGCCGGCGCGGAGGGCCGCGAAGAAATCGGGAGCGTCGATCATCATGTCAATGTGCCGCGAAGGGCTGACCGGGGCTGTAAGCCCGGTCACGATGAGGTCACGTCCTTCCAGTCTCGTTCTAGAAGAACAACAACCTGCCGGCTACGAGAAGGAGGAAAGCCCCGAAGGCCCGCCGCAGTGAGGCATCCGGAACCGAACCGGCCAGCTTCGCCCCGACGAGGGCTCCCACGAAAAGACCAGCCGCGACGATCGCCGCATAGGGGAGGCTGACCTGGCCGCGCTTGTAATACTGCAAAAAGCCCAACAATCCGACCGGGAGCAGCAGCGCGGCCAGCGATGTGCCGTTCGCCGTATGCTGCGGCAGTTTGGCCAGCAGCACGAGTCCGGGAACAACCACGATCGCGCCGCCGACGCCGAACAGCCCGGACACGACTCCCGCCACGAGACCGAGCACCGCCACGAGAACGTAGTTCATCGTCCCTCCAGTTCAGAGTCGACGCCCCAACCGCCACCTCCCGGCGTCTCGATGCGAAGCACATCGCCGGCGTTGAGTCGCAGGTTCTCCTTGGCGGAGACCGGCGATCCGTTCAGGAGATTGCGCCCCGGCGCGCCGTCGCGGCCTCCCGCTGCCCCTCGCGGCACATGACGGCGTCGCTCGCTCAATATGCTGGCTTCCGCGGCAGCCAGTATCTCGTACTCCCGGATTACGCCGTCTCCGCCCGCGTGCTTCCCTGACCCGGCGCTGCCGGTGCGCAGCTGGTAGCGTCGCACCCGCACCGGGTATTCCGTCTCGAGCACCTCGATCGGCGTATTGCGCGTGTTCGACATCCCGACGTGCACTCCGGACGGACCCCGCCCTGCCGGGCCGCCGCCCTGTCCGCCCCCGAGCGTTTCGTAGTAGGTCCATTCGCCTCGATCGGCCGTCGCACCCGCGCCGAACGTGACGTTGTTCATCGTACCCTGGCCCTGCGCGGGAACCGCCACCCCCAAGTTCGCGAGCGCCCGGAAGACGACGTCGGCGACTCGCTGAGACGTCTCCACGTTTCCCGCTGCCACGGCGCGCGGCCGTCGCGCGTTCACCAGACACCCCGGGGGTGCCGTCACCCGCACCGCTCGCGTCACGCCGGCATTCATCGGCGTGTCGGCACCGATGAGCGTCTGCACGGCGAACAGCACGGCCGAACGGGTCACCGCGAGAGGGCAGTTGACGTTGCCGGCCACCGCAGGGGCGGTACCCGTGAAGTCGGCGTGCAACGTACCGTTCCGGATCTCCACGCTGACCGTGATGGGAATGTCCCCGTCGGTGATCCCATCCCCCTCAAGCCAGTCGGTAGCGGAGGCCGTGCCGGACGGCAGCCGCGCCAGGATCGCCCGTGTGCGCCGCTCGGCATCGTCCATCAGATCCCTGGCGGCGGCGTTCACGAATGCCCACCCATGACGGGCCGCCAGCGTCCACAGCGATTCCGCCCCTCGCTCCACGGCCGCGCGCTGCGCGGCGAGATCGGCGCGCCGCACGGCAGGCGTGCGGACGTTGGCGAGCAGCACCCGCTCGACATCCGGAGTGAGGGGCACCGGGGGAACCACGATGCCTTCGGCATAGAGCTCGCGCGCCCCCGCGGGCATGCTCCCCGGCGTCGCCCCGCCCACGTCAGAATGATGGGCTCGGACCACGCTGAACCCGCCGACGCCATCCGCCGTGCGGATCACCCCCACGAGCGTGAGATCCGGGAGATGTGAGCCCCCGGCATACGGATCGTTCACGATGTACAGCTCGCCGGGACGAGGCTGCTCCGCCCGCACGGCGGCCACGGCGTCGGTGAGGGCGCCCAGGTGCACGGGGATATGGGCGGCCTGGGCGATCATGTCGCCCGCGGCGTCGAACAGCGCGGCGGACGCGTCGCGCCGCTCCCGAATGTTGGGGGACACTGCCGAGTGGATCAGCACGAGGCCCATCTCCTCGGCGATTCCCGCGAAGGCATGCGCCATCACTTCCCGGGTAATCGGGTCGAGCGTCATGCGCGCTCCACGATGACTGCGCCCGAGTCATCCACCACTCCGCGCCAACCCGGCTCGATCAGCGCCGTGGCGTCGGGTCCGGCCAGGATCGCCGGCCCCGCGATTCGCAGTCGGGCCGGCAGCTCGCCCAGCGGCCATACCTGGGCGTCGACGGTGGCCCCCCGAATGGTCACGCGCCGTCGCCCGGGGGTGGGTCGTCCCATTCCGCTGCGTCGCGTCGGCTCCGATCGGGGGACGGCGCGCTCGATCACGACTCGCACGCTGACGATTTCCATCGCTCCTCCCGCGCCTTCGTGACCAAACCGGGAGCGGTGCGCGGCGCGAAAGTCGGCTTCGAGGCCATCGAGCTCACCGTTCGTCAGCGGCACCGTGATCTCATAACCCTGCCCGGCGAAGCGGGCATCGGCATAACGCTGGATGGCCCCGCCTGGCAGCATGCGTTCCGCCTGCTGTTCGAGATCGGCGTACTGCGCGTGCAGCAAGTGGCGGTCCGGCACGGCCGGGCCCGGCAGGGAGGCCACCAGCTCCGCCCGCTCGGGTGCCGCCGCGACTCCGAGCGCGGACAGGACGCCCGGATGCGGCGGGACGATCACGGTCCGCATGCCCAGCAGGTCGGCGAGCGCGCAGCCGAACAACGGCCCGGCCCCGCCGAACGGTATGAGCGCCAGCCTCCGAGGGTCCACGCCGCGCGCCACGCTCACCCGCTTCAGGGCCCGGGCCATCACCGCCGTGGCCACTTCCACCACTCCCGCCACGACTCCCCCAACGTCCATACCGAGCCGCTGCGCGAGCGACTGCAGCGCCCGCTCCGCCGCGCCCGGATCGAGTCGCACGCCGTCCGCCAGCGACCAGGCCTGATCCAGCCAACCGAGCGCCAGGCAGGCATCGGTAACCGTTGGCTCAGTGCCGCCGCGCCCGAAACACGCGGGTCCAGGACGGGCGCCCGCGCTGCGCGGCCCGACCTTCAACGTTCCCGCCGCATCGACCCACGCCACGCTGCCCCCGCCCGCACTCACCGTCTCGATCAGCACCGACGGGAGAGCGAGCGGGATGCCGCCGACCACGGCCGCTCCCTCCCGCCGCGCCTCTCCCTGCTGCACCAGACTCGCATCGGCGCTCGTCCCGCCCATGTCGAGCGTCAGGAGGTCACGGTAGCCGACGGCCGCTCCCACAAGTCTCGCGCCGACGACGCCCCCCGCAGGCCCCGACAGAGCGAGCGCCGCCGCTGATCGGCTGGCCGCATCGACCGAAAGAGAGCCCCCTCCGGACGTGAGCACCCGAAACTCAGTGATGCCCCGCGCACGGGCCTGCTCGGCCGCCGCGCGGAGGTGCCCGGACACCAAGGGCCGCAGATAGGCTTCCGCGGTCGTCGTGGAAAACCGCTCGTACTCGCGAAACACGGGAAGGACGTCGTGACTCGCGACCACCGGGACACCCGGGAAGGCGCCGCGCAACGCCTCCGCCAGTGCCTGCTCGTGGTCAGCGTGGAGGTGAGCGAACAGCAGGGCGACGGCGATCGATTCCGGGCGCCGCTCACGGATCGTATCGACCACCCGCTCGATCTCGTCGCCCGCGAGCGAAGCGACCACACCCTGGGGCCCCATCCGCTCAGCGACGCCGATCACATCCGCCCGCTGCGGCAGTGGCGGTGGGTGATCGCGACTCAGATCGTACAGCGAGGCGCGGTCCTGGCGGCGCAGCCACAGCAGGTCCTCAAATCCCGCGGTCGTGACCAGTATCACGCGAGCCCCCCGACGCTCGAGCAGGGCGTTGGTCGCGATCGTGGTGCCCAGGATAAGCGAGGCGATGCGTTGGGACCGGGACAGCCGGTCCACGGCCCCGAACACCGCCGTGGCAGGATCGTCAGGCGTGGACAGCACCTTCCGGATCTCGAACGTGCCATCCGCCCCCGTGGCGACGAGGTCGGTGAACGTGCCGCCGACGTCGACCCCGACCCTCAGGGGCTGCGACGCCATTGCCGCATCACTAGCGCGCCGGCCAGGGCCAGCGTCGCCAGGACCGTGAGCAGGCCGATCCAATCCCCGAGCCGCACGTAGAGCGATCGCGCGTCGCTGGTGCGCAGGAGCCCCGTGACGACGGTTTGGGTCTGCCGCTGGCTCGGCTGGGAGATGCGACCCAGCGGGTCGATGAATTCCGAGGTTCCATCGTTCGCCGCCCGCGCCACGCCCATGCGTGTCTCGATGGCGCGCATAATGAGGTGCGCAGCGTGTTGATACGGGGCAGCCGTGCGGCCATACCACGCATCGTTGGTGATGTTCACGAGGAAGTCCGCCCCGGCTCGGCGATACCGGCGCGGGAGGTCTTCAAAAACGGACTCGAAGCACACGATGACGCCGAAGCGCCCGATCGACGTCCTGTAGAGCGGCAAGTCGCGCCCGCGACCGAACCCGCCGGACCAGCGCCCCAGCCCGGGCAGAGCGCGGAACCAGCGCACCGGCACGAACGGCACGCGCTCGACCACGGGCACGAGATAGTGTTTTTTGTAGATGGGGTAGGGTTGCCACTGACCCAGCGAATCGAACAGGAACGCGGCGTTGAAGGTCTGGGTGCGCTCGCCCTCCAGGACCGTGAAGTGCAATCCCCCCGTGAGCACCGCCGCGCGGGCCTCGCTCGCAAACCGTCCAATGGCCGCCTGCCAATCGGGACGCAGCGTCAGGTAATACGGCAGCGCCGCTTCCGGCCAGATCACGAGATCGGGTTTCGCGACCGCGGTCGCCTGGCGCGACAGGGCGAGCAGGGTCGCCACTTCGCTATCGGCGCGCTCGGGAATCCACTTTTCGTGAAATCCGATGTTCGGCTGCACCAGGCTGACTGTCCCCAGCTCGCGCAACACCATCGTTCGCTGCCGCCATACCCCATAGCCGGCGGCGAGCAGGATAGTGGCGATCACGGGAGCGAGTCGCTTCCCCACCGCTCCCCACCGTCCCCACACACCCAAGGCCCCGCCAACCATCACATTGCACCAGACCAGCCACAGCGTCACACCACGCGCGCCCGCCAGGTCGGCCCATTGCACCAGCACCGGGGCATCGGAGAGGGAGGTGCCCAATCCGAGCCAGGGGAAGGCCACATCGCCCAGGTGGCCCACCGCCCATTCCAGCGCGGTCCACGCCACCGGAAAAGCGACAGCGAGCGGCAGCCTGGGATAGGCGATCCGGGCGCGAGTCACGAACCAGAACAGCCCGCCGGTGAATACGCCGAGGCACAGCACGGTGAGCACGTAGCCGAGGGCGGCGAGCGGCGTGAAGTGCCACAGCGCGACGACGATCCAGTAGAGCACTGCGCCGTTGGCCGCCAGGCCGTAGCGGAACCCCCAGCGGAAGGCGCGCGTCGGGTCGCCGGCGGCGTCCTGGAGCAGCAGGACGGCCGGCACGACGGCGACGAAGCTCAGTAACGGAAGGCGAAACGGCGGATAGCTGGCGACGAGCGCGATGGCGCCCAGCGCGACGAGCAGCCAGGCACGGCCGCTCACAACAGGATGTCGCGCCCTTCGTCGGCGGAGCGGTAGACGGCCTCGATCACCCGCTGCACCAGCAGCTGGTCCTTGGGTGGTGGCGCGTTGACGTCGCCCCGGATCACCGCCAGGAAATACGTCCATTCGGCGCGATACGACTGGATGAACGGGGTCTCGCGACCGCTGGCCCCGGTCGGCGTGACGTCGGTGGGCACCCCATGCACCTCTTTGTACACACGCAGCGGAGCGATATCGGCCGTGCCCTTCTTGCCGACCATCTCGAACCAGAATCGCTCGCCGCGGCCAAGATGGCGCCAGCTGACGGCCACCCCGATGGTCAGCCCGTTCTCGCACACGATGAGGGCCATCCCCATCTCCTCGACCGTCTCGCGCCCTCCGCCCACCAGGTGCGCCGTAATCCGTTTCGGAATCGGCCACCCGGCGAGCCACAACCCGAGATCGATCAAGGGCAGACCGAGATCGAGCATGGCCCCGCCGCCCGCCTGGGCGCGGCGCAACCGCCAGCCCAGCTGCTGCCGGGTATGGCTGGGCTGGAACGTGAACCAGCCGCAGCGGATCATGTCGATCGTCCCCAGCTCCCCGCCCGCCAGAAAGCCGCGCACGGCCTGTACGTCGGCGCGAAAGCGGTGGTTCATCGCCACCATCACACGCTTGCCATACCGCTCGCTCGCCTGGAGCACGCGCTCCACGCCCTCGAGGCTCAACGCGAGCGGGCGCTCGCACAACACGTGGACGCCCGCGGACAGCGCGGCGACGACATGGATCTCGTGCAGATGGTTGGGCGTGCAGATCACCACGGCATCCGGCTTCGCGTAGCGCAGCACTTCCTCGATATCGTCGTAGGTGTCGCGCACCTCGAAGCGAGCGGCGAGGGCCTGAGCCTTGGGGAGATCGTTGTCGCAGATCGCAGCGATCTCCACCGCGGTGATCTTGCGCAGCACGGGGAGATGCGCGACCTGCGCCACGCCGCCGGCGCCGATGACCGCCACGCGGACGGGATCACTCACAGACCCCTCCGCGGCGCGCCGAACCGGTACTGGAACCCCAGCCGCGCTCCCGCCGTCGAATAGTCGCTCAGCAGGGCGCCGCGCAGCTCGGCGGTGAGCCGCCACGAGGATGCCAGGGCCACCCCGACGGCCAGCGTGCCGTTGAGCGACGGCGCGACGCCGTCCAGGGCGTCCTCGATGAACGTGCGGTCGATGGCCCGGCCGGTGCCGTTACGGAAATGCACGCCCGCCCCCAGACCGGCCGCCATGGTGACCGGCCGCCCGTCGTTGAAGACGTACTGCAGATCGAGGTCCACGATGATGTCGGATAGCCGGACCCGGCCGACATCGATGGTCGCATTCGAGTCGGGATCGTTCACCAGCGCGAGCAGGGTGCGATTCAGCCGCGCCACCGCCCGGTCGGTGAACCGCGAGCCGGTCCGACTGACCCCAAGCAGAAGGCGGACGTGCGGCGCCAGATACCCGGCATCCAGGCGCAGGCCCCACACCAGCGCGCCCCGCAGATCCTTGGTCGCGACGGAGCCCACGTCCACCTGGAGACCGGACACCCGCAGCTCGTCGTAGGTGAACTGCGACAACACGCCCTGGGCGACGAGGGTGCGGACCGGCCCCGCGACGGCGAGCAGCAGCGTCGCGGTGCGGAGAGCGGCGACGCGGCCGCGCCGAGCCTCCTCAATACAGTCGGCCAACCGTGGTCCCCGGGAAGTAGGTGGCGAGAATGTCGCGGTAGCGCTGCCCGGCGTGGGCGCGCCCGATCGCGCCCCACTGGCAGAACCCGACCCCGTGCCCCGCCCCGACGCCCTGGGCGGTGAGCCGACCCACAAGGGGACCGTCCTTCGTGACGAGCAGACGGAACCCCGTACTCGAGAGCATTCGATCCGGTGCGGGCCGCAACACCGTCCGGACGTCGGGGCCGGCGATCCGGACGTCCCCGTGCGCAAACACGATGCGGAGCTCGGCCACTCGCCCCGACGCCGTCGTGCGCGCGACCTGTACATCAGTGATCGGTTGCAGGCCGTCGCCACCGACGGTCATCACCGCCGTGAGCGTTCGCGTCAATATAGCGCGCAGCGTCGAGGCATCCCACTCCTCGCGCCACTGGAACCGCGGCGACCGCTCGCAGTACGCGTGGCCGTCGCGCGCCCGGTCGGAGACCGATCGCAGATAGGGTTGGCGCAGTGCAGATCGAAACACGTCTTCGACCGCCGCGGTGCGGCCGCCGCAGCTGGCGTGATAGTAGGCTTCGATCAGCCGACCCTCAAAGCGCACGACCTCACCGGCGGTGGCGCGAACGGCGTCCCAGACCTGCGGCGTCTCCCCGTCCGCCCCGACATACACCTGGTCGCGCGTATCGGCGGTCGCATCGTACCCCTGGGCCTCCCACCGCCCCCGGTTGCGGAGCGCGAAGGTGCGCGCCACCACCGCCTGCGCCAGCAGCGCCTCGCGCTCCTCGGAGCGACGCGGACCCATCTCCTGGGCCAGGACGCCGGCGAGGTAGCTCTCGAGCGGGACGCGGTTGATCAACGTGAGGCCGGTCCGGTCGCGCATCAGATTCACCCGGCCGCGGTACCGCCGCCCACTCACCATCGCCAGGCGGCCCTCGGTGACGCTCACCGCCGAGATGCCGTCGTGGCGTTCGGTACGGGTCCCGTCCGGCCGCACCAGCACCAGACCGCCGCCCGAATCCGGCAAGACGGTCCACACGGTCCCGGGCCGTACCGCACCGACCGGGGTCCCATCGCCGTCGTCGGTCACGAACAGCTCCCCGTCGCCGCCCAATCGAATGCTCGCCGCGCCTACCGACAGCCCGACCCGCAGTTCAGGCTCCGGTCCCAACGCGGGCGGCTGGGGCTTCGGACACCCCACCAGCCCGACGACGACCGCCCCCCCCCACCAAAAGGGCGTCCCGAGCCGTGCCCGGGACGCCCAAGTCAACTGGGGCGCCGATCGTCTCATGCGAGTGCCACCGCCCGGAAGTCGTAGTCCTCGCTGCCCGTCAGT
Organism: Gemmatimonadota bacterium; assembly: GCA_041497135.1. GTDB lineage: Bacteria > Gemmatimonadota > Gemmatimonadetes > Gemmatimonadales > GWC2-71-9 > DASTHG01. Next base: position 99,117 of record JBGQFX010000003.1, read on the forward strand.
CGGGCGCGGACGAAACTGCCCGCTTGCGCCCAACCGCCCTGCTCCAGATACGTGACCCCGTCCACATCGTCCGCCTGCCACGCCACCCGGCCCACGTGCGTGACCCCCGCCTCCTCGCTGCCCGCGTCGAGCGGATCGGCAACCCGGTCGACGAGCACCGGCACCTCGCGGCCCACGAACCGGGCCAGGCGCTCGGCGGAGATGGCGCGCTGGACTTCGAGCAGCTCTTCGAGGCGCTCTCGCTTCACCGCGTCGGGCACGTCGTCGGGATACTGGACGGCCCGAGTCCCCTCCTGGGGAGAATACGCGAACGCCCCCAGCCTGTCGAATTGCGCTTCCTCGAGGAAGCCGAGCAGCTCGCGATAGTCCTCCTCGCCCTCACCCGGAAACCCGACCAGACACGTGGTCCGGATCGCCACATCCGGGATGGTGTCGCGCAGCCAGCGCAGCTTCTCCCGGAGCGTCGCCTGACGTTCCGGACGGCGCATGCGCTCGAGCATGCGGTCGCTCGCATGCTGGATCGGCATGTCCAGATACGAGACGATCCTCGGCTCGCGTGCCATGACGTCGACCAGACGGTCCGTGAGACCGGCCGAGTATACGTACAGGAGGCGGAACCACGGCACCGATGTCTCGGCCAGCAATGCCTCGAGCAGCTCGGGGAGCTTCGGTCCCTGGCGCCCCAGATCGCGCCCGTAGTGGCCCAGGTCCTGGGCCACGAGGTTGATCTCTTTCGCGCCCTGGGCTTCGAGCGCCTGTGCCTCACGCACCAGCCGCTCGATCGGCTCGGAACGGTGCTTACCGCGCATCAGGGGGATGGCGCAGAAGGCGCAGGTGTGGTCGCACCCTTCGGAGATCTTGAGGTAACGCACGTGGGTGGGCCCACCCAGGAACTGTCGCACCCCGGGATGCCCGGCGACGGGATCCGCGATCAAGCCCCGGCTGGCGAGCTCGGGCACGAGATGATGCAGATCGGAAAACCCGAGAAACAGGTCCACCTCGGGCAGCTCCGACTTCAGCTCGTCTTTGTAGCGCTGCACCAGGCACCCGACGGCCACCACGGCCTTCACATCGCCCGTCTGCTTGAGCCGGGCGGCGTCGAGCATGGCGTTGATCGACTCCTGCTTGGCGGCGTCGATGAACCCGCAGGTGTTGATGAGCACCACGTCGGCGCTGGGCAGATCGGGCGTGAGGACAGCTCCGTGGCCCACCAACTCGCCCACGAGACGCTCGGAATCAACCGTCGCCTTGTCACAGCCGAGCGACACGACGCCCAGCTTCATCCGCGGTAGTTCCCGAACTTGAGCTCGATGCCGAAGTCCTGCGTGCGGAGAAAGGCGATCACTTCCTGCAAATCGTCCTTGGAAGGCGACTGTACCCGGATCTCTTCACCCTGAATCGAAGCCTGTGCCTTCTTGAACTTCTGGTCCTTGATCGCCTTGACGATCGCTTTGGCTTTCTCCTGATCGATTCCCTGGGTCAGCTTGATCTCGCGCCGCACGGTGTCGCCGGCCGCCGGCGTAACCGCTCCCAGCTCCAGGTTTTTCACAGGCACGCCGCGCTTGATGAGCTTGGACTGCAGGATGTCGAACAGCGCTTTCATCCTGAAGTCGTCGTCGGCCGTCAGCGTGAGGGTCGCTGTGGTGCGGTCGAACGCGATGGCGCATTTCGACCCCTTAAAGTCGTAGCGCTGCGCGACCTCTTTGGTCGCCTGGTTGACGCCGTTGTCTACTTCCTGGAGATCGGCGCCGGTCGAGATGTCGAAGGAAGCAAGAGAGGCCATGGCAGCAAAGTAACGGGCTGCCGTTCAGGACAGGAAGCTCTCCAGGGCCCGGGCCCGCGACACGTGGCGCAGCCGTGCCAGGGCTTTTTCCTTGATCTGCCGCACCCGCTCGCGCGTGATGCCGAGCAACGAGCCGATTTCCTCCAGCGTCATCGGCTCCTGTCCTTCCAGCCCGAAATAGAGGCGGAGGATCCTGGCCTCGCGGTCCTTCAGGGTCGACAGGACGCCTTCAATCGATTCCGTGAGCGCGTGCTCGAAGATCTGGTCGTCGGGACCGGGATTCTGGGTGTCGGGGAGGTAGTCGAGCAGCTTGTTGTCTTCACCGGGCGTGAGCGGCGCATCGAGCGACAGGTGCGCCTGGGAGATGGACAGCGTCTTCGCGACCTCTTCCTGGGAAATGTCCATGCCCTCGGCGATCTCTTCCACGGTCGGCTCGCGTCCCAGCTCCTGGAGCAGCATGGACGAGCGTTTGCCGATGCGGTGCAAGGTGCCGGCGCGATTGAGCGGGACCCGCACGATGCGGGATTGCTCGGCCAGCGCCTGGAGGATCGCCTGCCGGATCCACCACACGGCGTAGCTGATGAACTTGATGCCCTTGGTCTCGTCGAACTTGTGGGCCGCGCGGATCAAGCCGAGGTTGCCCTCGTTGATGAGGTCCGAGAGCGACACCCCCTGGTTCTGGTACTTCTTGGCCACGCTCACGACGAACCGGAGATTCGAGCGCACCAGCTTGTCCAGCGCCTCTCCGTCGTTAAGGCGGATCCGCTGCGCTAGGTCCACCTCGTCCTCCCGGGTGATCAGCGGATACTGACTGATCTCGCGCAAGTACTGATCGAGCGATCCCTCATCGAACGAGACGCGCTTCGCCGTGTTCAATCGCATGGATTCGCCACCCCTCCATAACAACGGTTCCCGCCCCCGTTCCTCCAAGGGCGGGCATACGCCCGGATCAGTGGATCAGGGACCCGAGCCGGCTCCAGCGAATATCGGTCAACCAGGGCAGCGCGTCGTGCGCGTCCCGATCGTAGCTGAAGTAGACGAGCAGCGTCCGGCCTTTCACGGCCGTCGCGTCCACGAAGCCCCAATAGCGGGAGTCGGACGAGTCATCCCGGTTGTCGCCCAGCACGAAGTACTTGTCCGCCGGGACGACCAAGGGCCCCCACGTGTCCCGGCTCGGGTGGTAGTCCCGTCGATCCTGAAATGAGTCGGTCAGGTAGTACGGCCGCTGCCACTCGAACTCGGCGTTCATGACGTCGTTGGCAGGATCGATGCGCTGCACATACGGCTCGATCAACGGCGCCCCATTGACCCTCACCCGGCCGTTCCGCATCTCCACCGTGTCGCCCGGCGTCCCGATCACCCGTTTTACGTAGTCCTGGTTGGGATCGCGCGGATAGGCGAACACGATCACGTCACTACGACGCGGCTCGCGGAAGCCCGGAAGGCGCGCGCTCGTCCCGGGGATCTGCGCGCCGTACAGCAGCTTGTTGACGAAGAGAAAGTCGCCGGTGAGCAGCGTGCGCGTCATGCTCCCGCTGGCGATCTGAAACGCTTCGAAGAAGAAAGTCTTGATGATGAGGAACAGCACCAATGCCATGCCCAGCGACCGCATCCAGCTGTCGAACCAGCGGGTCAATCTGGAGCGTCCCCGTTCCGGGGTGGCGGGCTCCCCGGACGTCGCGTTCGCGTCCGGCTCTCCCACGGGGCCCGCCAAGTTATGCATGTGATTCACTTTACAAGGGAGGGGCGGCAGGCGCAACAGTCACGGCCCACCCCCGGGCCGCCGCCCACCCCCGGACGCGGACTCGAAAGTCGTCTGGCGGATCGCCGTGACGCACCCGGGCGGCCAGGCACACCGACCGTCCCTCCCGCTCGAGACGAAGCCAGACGATGCGAATATCTGCGAGCGATTCGAGCGCGTCGCCGTCAGGGGGCGCAGACCGGGCGGCGAGCAACACGACGAGACTCTCGTATTCCACGAGCAGACACTAATGCGGAGCCCGCTGCGCGGCGTCATCGGAACATCGCGCCGCAGCATCGATTCACGCACTGGGGCGGGAGGATTCGAACCTCCAACCTCCCGGTTAACAGCCGGGCGCTCTGCCGATTGAGCTACACCCCAAATGAAACGATTGTGGATTGCGGATTGCTGATCGCTGATTCTCCTGGAAAGACCGCGATCGAACTCTCACGACCAACCCGCATTCCGCAATCCCCAATCCCCAATCATTCGTACGTGTCGATCTGCGCGCGCTGCAGCTGCCCGGAGTAATCGACGTAACAGACCTTGGTCTCGGAATAGAAGTCGTACACTTCCCAGCCCCCTTCGCGATGACCATTGCCGGTCTGCTTCACGCCGCCGAACGGCAGGTGCGCTTCGGCCCCGATCGTGGGAGCGTTGATGTAGGTGATGCCATTGTCCAGATCGCTCATGGCGCGGAACGCGGCGTTGACGTCGCGGGTGTAGAGCGAGCTCGAGAGCCCGTAGAGGACGTCGTTGTTCACGGTCACGGCTTCGTCGAGAGAGCCCACCTTGATCGCCGACAACACCGGGCCGAAGATCTCTTCTTGCTCGACCCGCATGCCCGGCTTCACGCCCGCCAGCACGGTGGGCTGGTAGAACCAGCCGCGGTCGAGCGCCCCACCGGTGGCCGTCGCTCCGCCCACCAACACCGTCGCGCCTTCCTGCTTTCCGATGCCGACGTAGCTGTCCACCTTCTCGCGCGACTCCTCGTGAATCAGCGGTCCCACCTCGGTCGTATCCTCCAGACCCGGCCCCAGGCGCAGCTTCCCGGCGCGATCGCCGAGCATCTTGAGGAAGCGGTCGTGGATCTTCTCGTGCAGAATGAGCCGGCTCGTAGCCGTGCAACGCTGTCCGGTGGTCCCGAACGCACCCCAGAGCACGCCATCCAGCGCCAGATCCAGATCGGCGTCGTCCATCACGATCATGGCGTTCTTGCCGCCCATTTCCAGCGACAGCCGCTTGTGCAGGCGGCCGCAGGTCGCCCCGATGACCGAGCCCGTTTCGGTCGAGCCCGTGAAGGAGATCACCGGCACGTCGGGGTGCTCGATGACCGCCCGGCCGACGACGGATCCCTGCCCGTGGAGCAGCTGAATCACTTCCGGAGGCAGGCCCGCCTCCAACAGAACCTCGACCAGCAGGTGCCCCGTGTGCGGCACGTCCTCGGCGGGTTTGAAAATCACGGCGTTCCCGCACAAGAGCGCGGGGAACATTTTCCAGGTCGGGATCGCCATTGGGAAGTTGAACGGCGTGATAATCCCCGCCACCCCGATCGGCCGGCGGTAGGACATCGCCCACTTGTTGCGCAGCTCGGACGGCACCACGCGTCCGAACAGACGGCGGCCCTCGCTCGCCGCATAGAAGGCCGTGTCGATCCCTTCCTGCACGTCGCCCCGCGCCTCGGCCAGCACCTTTCCCATTTCGCGCGTCATGGCCCGCGCGATGACTTCCTTCTTCTGGACCAACAGCTCGCCCACGCGCTGCAACACCGCGCCCCGGAGCGGCGCCGGCGTCTTGGACCATTGGGCGAAGCCGCGCTTGGCCGAGGCAATCGCGCGCTGCGCATCCTCGGAACCGGAACGCGGGAAGCAACCAATCACGTCGTTCCAGTCCGCCGGGTTGCGGTTCTCGAAGTAATTGCCGGTGGAGGGTGCGACCCACTCGCCGGCGATGAAGTTCTGAAAGTTCTGGGTCATGAGTCCTTCGAGGATAAGGCGTGGTACGTGGTGCGTGGTACACGACGGTCCAGGTTGGCTGAAACGGCTACGGCAGCGAACCGCCGTAGCCGTCACTCAATCGTTCACGGGATAATACCACGCACCACTCACCACGCACAGCCTTTTTACGGACAAAACCAGGTCGCCGCTTCTCTTGCGTAGTGTATTCTGGGCAGGATCTCGCGGGCGGCGAGGATCAGCCCCCAGATCACGAGCCCCTGCGACAGCACGTGCGCCACGCCCAACCGCCGCTTCCACGAGGACAGGCTGCTCCACACACCGGCCACGACCACCGTAAGCACGCCGCCCAGGTAGATGAACAGCTTGAGGCCGCATCCGTGCGTGTATGGCCACTGGGTCATTCCGATGCCGATCAGCAAGCCGAGCGCGACGCGCGCCCACGTCCCCAGCCATTGGCGGCCGGACGCCGCCTGGGGCGCGGCCGCCCCGGCCGGAGCCGCCGCCGCCGGGCGTTTCGGCGACGCGGCGGCCGCCGCCTGGTCCGCCTGATGCGTCGGCAGTTGGTTCAGCAGGCGGTCGACTTCCGCCAACTCCTTGTCCCAGTCGCGCTCCTGACCCTTCTTCTCGGACACCTAGCTCTCCCGCGCCAGCCGGTAGCGCTCGATTTTCTTGTACAGGTTGCTGCGTGGCATCGCCAACGTACGCGCGGTTTCGCTCACATTCCAGTCGTGCTCCTTCAGCTTGGCCTGGAGATAGGCCCGCTCCGCCGCCTGCTTGAACTCCTCGAACGTCCCGGCTCGCAGGATCGATCCACTCGCCGCCGCTTCTCCCGCCGCAACGGTGCGGCCGCCATCTCCGACCAGCCGCTCGACATCCGCCTCCACCACCGTGTCCCCGGACGCGAGGATGAGCAGACGTTCGACGGCATTACGGAGCTCGCGAATATTGCCGGGCCAATCGTGCGCGGCCAGCAGCTTGAGCGCCCCAGGCTCGAACTCCCTCGGCTTCAATCCAGCCCGGCCCGTGCTCGACAACTGCTCCGTGAAATGGCGCACCAGCTGGGGAATGTCGCTGCGGCGCGCGCGCAGGGGCGGCACCTCGATCGGTACGACGTTCAAACGGTACAGGAGATCCTCGCGAAACCGCCCCGCGCCAATTTCCTGCTCCAGCGTCTTATTGGTCGCCGCGACGACGCGTACGTCGATCTGCAGCGGCTTGCCCGACCCGATGCGGGAGATCACACCTTCCTGCAGCGCCCGCAACACTTTGGCCTGGGCCGAGAGGCTCATGTCCCCGATCTCGTCCAGAAACAGCGTCCCGCCGTCGGCGAGCTCGAACTTGCCCGGACGGTCCGCCACCGCCCCGGTGAAGCTGCCCTTCAGGTGACCGAACAGCTCGCTCTCGATCAGCTCGGACGGAATCGCGGCGCAGTTGACCTCCACGAACGGCCGCCGCGCGCGCGTGCTCAGGTCGTGGATCGCCCGGGCGACAAGCTCCTTGCCGGTGCCATTTTCACCCGTGATGAGGACGCGCGCCGGCGTCGGCGCCACCTTTTCGATACGCTCGATGACCGCCTTGATCGCCTTGGAGGACCCGACGATCTGGTAGCTTGCCTCGACCTCGGCGCGCAACCGGACATTCTCGACAGCAAGCTCCACGTGCTGCAGCGCATTCCGGAGCGTCAACAGGATGCGATCGGTGTCGAGCGGCTTCTCGAGAAAATCGTAAGCGCCGAGCTGGGTGGCTTCGACGGCGGTCTGGATGGTGCCGTGGCCGGAGATCATTACGACCTGGGCGTGGGCATCCTGCTCGCGCATTCGCTTGAGCACCTCGAGGCCGTCCAATCCCTGCATCTTGACGTCCAGGAACACGAGGTGCGGGCGAAACTCGGTGTACGCCTGGAGTGCATCCAAACCCGAGGCGCAGGTCTGCACCTCGATGGCCTCGAATTCCAATAGCTGTTTCAGGGCTTCGCGCACGCCCTTTTCATCGTCCACCACGAGGACGCGCCGGGTCATGCGCGACGTTTCCGGTACAGCACGACGCCGGCCGGATGCACCCGGACATCGGCGATCGCCGCGTCGACGCGGATCGCCACCGACCCGGTCGAATCCGCTCCCGCCGCCTGGCGCGCCAACGACCGGACCGCGGGCGATGGAAATGGGAAGCCACGCAGGCTGAGCTCCCGCACCGTCCACCGGGCAATCCCCGGGCGCCCGATCTCGATCGGACCCGCAATGCGCAGCGGCTCGCGCTCGGCCAGGAGCCCGCGCAATGGGCCCAGCGCATCTTGCGGGATGAGTCTCGTGTCCAGTCGGGCATGCACGGCCAGGGTTCCTTCCAGGAGCTCCACCCGGAGCGAATCGAACGAGCGCCGCACCGTCCAGTCGATGCCGCTTCCCACCAGCGCGGCCGTCTCGTTGGCGTTCAAGAGGACGGAATCGGGGCCGCGCGGCCGGCCCAGCGCCTGGAGTTTTTCCTGGGCCGAGACCAGCGCGGCTGGAGTCGGCGCACCGATCGAGTCGGCCGCCACCGGCGGCAATGCCGTGTCACGGCGTCCCACGAGGCGGCCGATGGCGTGGGAAAGCGGCGCGCGATACCACCACGCGAGCGCCACCCCCACCACCAACAGCACGAAGGCGACCAGCCGGAACAACCCTCTAAGACAGCCGTTCACGATGTACCCTTTCATACCCCGCCCCATCGGGACGGAGCACGCTCTGCACCAGTTCCACACCATCTACGACGGCGCTCGCCTCGACCGGCAGCATTTCCAGGACCCCGGCCATGCCGGCGAAATCCCGCGGGCGGGCATGCCGCGCCACGCGCCCGAGCGTGAGGTGGGGACGAAAGGCGCGAGCCTCGGTCGGGAACCCCAACGGGGCGAACACTCGCTCGACCCGGTCCGCCAGGAGCTCGATCGCCGGATCGGGCGCGATCCCGGCCCACAAGACCCGCGGGCGCAGCGGATCCGGGAACACACCGGCGCCGCTCACGACCAGCGTGACCGTTCGAGCCCCGGTCACCGCTTCCTCCAGGGCGCGGACGAGCTCCGATTGACGCCCCTCCTCGACCTCCCCCAGGAACTTCAGCGTGACATGGATCCCGCCCGGGGGGACCCACTTCACGGGGTAGGATCGGGCGCGCAACGGGGCGAAGGCGTCCCACACGGTCTGCTGCACGTCGCGCGGCGGCGTGAGGGCGACGAACAGCCTCACGGCTCGGCGTGATCGAGAATGAGGCTGCCGCGCCGGTAACCGCGTGGATCCACGTCGACAGCCGCGAAACCGATGGCCTGGAGCTGCTCGCGGATCTCCCGAAGCTGCGATTCGATCCACGGGATCCAGTCCGGTTCGACCTCGATCCGGGCCCGCTCGCCGTCATGGCGGACCCGCAGGTCGCCTTTCACTCCCATCCGGCGCAGCAACGCTTCGGCTTGCTCGACTTGTTGCAGACGCCGGGGGGTGATCGGCACGCCGTATTGAACCCGGCTCGACAGACACGGGGCAGCCGGGGCGTTCCAGTTGTGGATCCCCAGGTCGCGGGCCGCAGCTCGAACATCCCCCTTGGACAGACGCGCCTCCGAGAGCGGCGACCGAATGGCGGCGGCCACGCCGGCCGCGTGGCCGGGGCGATGCTCGCGCAGATCGTCGGCATTGGTGCCGTCGCACACGACCGCGAAGCCACGCTCTCGCGCCAGCGCGCCGAGTCGTAGCCACAACTCGCTCTTGCAGAAGAAGCAGCGATTGGTGGGGTTCGCGAGATAGCGCGGATCGTCGAGCTCGCGGGTCTCGACTTCGACCATCGGAATATCGAACCGGGCGGCGAGCATGCGCGCCTGCTCCCATTGCACGGCCGGATACGACGCGCTGCGTCCGATGGCGGCGAGCATCCGGTCGGCGCCCAGCTCCTGACGCAGCACGACCGCTAGCAAGGCGGAGTCGACGCCGCCTGAGTAGCCCAGCAACGCCGAAGGCAGATCCCCGACGACGCGTCGCAACTCCGCTAGCTGGTTCATCGGCCGCAAAGTACTCATCGGAGGTGTCCTGACTCAAGGACAGTTCGCCCGACAGAACCGGATGGTTCGTCGGTGGAAACCGAATATATTGTACTTGCGTTAACAGAGTGGCTGCATTTGTCTACGAATCGTCAAACCATTCGTTAGGAAAGAGGTTACGAAATGACCGCCAAACCTGCCCTCGACGCCACGGATCGCAGGATTCTGCGCCTGCTCGCAGTCGATGGCCGGTCCAGCTATCAAGGGATCGCCGACGAGATCGGGCTGTCGCGTCCCGCGATCATGGAGCGGGTGAAACGGCTCGAGGAAAGCGGCTACATCACCGGATACGGCGCGCATCTGGATCGTTCCAAGCTGGGGTACCCGGTGACGGCCTTCGTTTCGGTTCGATATGGCAATTCGAACTACGTCGGCGACGAGCCCCGCATGCGCGAGATGGCCAAACATCCGGGCGTGCTCGAATGCCATCACGTCGCCGGTGAGGACTGCTACATCATGAAGGTGGTCGCAACCGATCTCGAGGGTGTGCAGAATATCCTGCGCAACATGTCGACGGGGCAGCGGTCGTTCAACACCCGCACCACGATCGTCTTGTCCACGGTGTTCGAGAAGCCGGGACTCATGGCCGAGGATCTCGACTGATGGCCGGTCTGCGCGGGAAGGCGCTGTTCGCCTGGCTGCTCGTCTGTGTCTTCTGGGGCTCGACCTACTTGGCCATCAAGGTCGGGGTCGGCGTGCTCCCGCCGTTCCTGTTCGCCGGGCTGCGCTTCGTGGCGGCCGGAGCAGTGCTCCTCGTCGGCGCCCTGTTGTTCGGCGATCGCCTGCCCCGAAGGGCTTCGGACTGGCGCCGGGCCGCAATCGCGGGTGTGCTGCTCCTGACGGGTGGGAACGCCTTCGTCGTGTGGGCCGAACAATACACCCCCTCCGGTGTGGCGAGCGTGTTCGTCGTCACGGTGGCGCTGTGGATGGCCTTCTTCGATTCCGTCACCCCCGGGGGCTCGGGCTCGCTGGGCTGGCGCGTGATCATCGGACTGCTGGTGGGGTTCCTCGGCACCGCGTTGCTCATCGGCGCCAACCCACGCGAGATTCTGGCGGCCGACCTCCGCGGTCCGATCGCGCTGACCTGCGCCAGCGCCTTCTGGTCGCTCGGCTCCATCTACGCCAAGCGGAACCCGACCGAGTCGAGCCCCTACATGACCGCCGCGATTCAGATGTTGGCCGGGGGCACGGTCGTCTCACTCATCGGGACGGGTCTGGGTGAATGGGGGGCCTGGCACTTGCACGCGCGCGGTGCCGTGGCACTGGGCTACCTCGTCGTGTTCGGCTCGATTGTGGGCTACAGCGCCTACGGGTACGCGTTGCGACACGCCCCAGCGACTATCGTCGGAACCTATGCGTACGTGAACCCGGTCATCGCCGTGCTGCTCGGCTGGCTGTTCCTCAGCGAGCCAATCACCGGCCGCATGATGGTCGCGATCGCGCTGATTCTGGCGGCAGTGGTGTGGATCCAGGTGGCCCATAGGACGTCATCGGTCATCGGTAAACGGTCATCGGGAGAAGCCAAGTCGACTACCGATGACCGAAGACCGAAAACGCCTTCCGTCCAGCACCCGGAGGCCGCGTGAACGACATCACGCTCGATCCCGCCGACTGGACCGAGCTGCGCCTGCTCGGCCACCGCATGATGGACGACATGTTCGACTATCTGGAGAGCGTACGCGAGCGGCCAGTGTGGCAGCCGTTCCCCGAGGATGTGAAGCGGCGGCTGGCCGAGCCGGTGCCGCACCAGGGTCGCCCGGCGGGCGAGGTGTACGCACAGTTCCAGCGCGACGTACTGCCTTATCCTCCCGGCAACATTCACCCCAGGTTCTGGGGGTGGGTGATCGGCACCGGCACGCCGCTGGCGATGCTCGCGGACATGCTCGCTTCGGGAATGAACCCCCAGGCCGCGGGGATTCAGGAGGGCGCGCGCTACGTTGAAGAGCGGGTTATCGCCTGGCTCGCCGAGCTGATGGGCTTCCCCGCCGACTCGAGCGGCCTGCTCCTCTCCGGCGGTTCGATGGCGAATCTCGTGGCGTTGGCCGTGGCGCGTCAGGCCAAAGCCGGGTTCGACGTCCGGGAACAGGGCATGGGCGACGGCGCCCCGCCCCTCATCGTCTACGCCTCGACCGAGGTGCACAGCTCGGTGCGCAAAGCCGTGGAGCTGATGGGGATGGGGCGACGCCAGCTGCGGCTGATTCCGGTGGACGCCGAGTATCGCATCCGTGTCGACGAACTGCGCGCGGCCATCGCCGAAGATCGCCGCCTGGGACGGCGGCCCATCTGTGTTGTCGGAAACGCCGGCACGGTGAACACAGGGGCGACGGACGATCTCGAGGCGCTGGCCGAGCTGTGCCGGGCCGAAGGGCTGTGGTTCCACGTCGACGGCGCGTTTGGCGCGCTCGTCGTGCTCGTGCCGGCACTCAAGGACCTGGTGCGGGGCATCGAGGCGGCCGATTCGGTGGCGTTCGACTTGCACAAGTGGGGATATCTGCCCTTCGAGGTGGGATGCGCCCTGGTCCGCCACCGCGACGTACACCGCGACACCTTCGCCGTGGCACCGAGCTACCTCGGCGCGACGGCCCGAGGCGCGGCGGCGGGTGGCGTGCTCTTCGCCGATCTGGGCTTGCAGCTGTCGCGTGGCTTCCGTGCGCTGAAGGTGTGGATGGCGTTCAAGACCCACGGCGTCGACGAAATCGGCCGGCTGATCGCCCAGAACGTGGACCACATTCGCCACCTGGTGGCGCTCGTGGACGCCGAGCCGTCGATGGAGCGCCTGGCGCCGGCTCCGCTGAACATCTGTTGTTTCCGGTATACGGCCCCAGGGCTGGATGTCGAGAGCCTCAATGCGGTGAATCAGGAGATCCTGTGGCGCCTCCAGGAGAGCGGGGTCGCCCTGCCATCGCATACGGTGCTGGACGGGAAATTCGCGATCCGCGTCGCCAACACCAATCAGCGCAGCCGGCGCGAGGACTTCGATCTTCTGGTCCGCACCGTGGTCGACCTGGGGCGCGCGGTCCACGCCGAGCGGCGCGCCCACCCCGTGGGCGCGGGGGGCGCATGAGCGTCCTGCCCGCGAACGCGGTCCTGCTCGTGGTGGACGTCCAGAAGGGATTCGACGGCTACAACGAGAAGCTGCACCGGACCACGCCGGATCTCGAAGCCAACATCGCTCGCCTGCTCGACGCGTGGCGCCGGACCAAACGGCCCGTGATCTTCGTGCAGCATGTGTCGCGCCTCCAGGACTCCCCGCTGCGCCCCAACCAGCCGGGCGTCGAAATCAAGGAGGACGTACGGCCGCTCCCGGACGAACCGATCGTTCAGAAGTCCGTCAACAGCGCGTTCATCGGGACGACGCTCGAGAACGATCTCCGCGCTCGAGGCCTAAGGACGCTGGTCGTGACGGGGCTGCAGACCAATTACTGCGTCTCGACCACGGTGCGGATGGCCGGCAATCTCGGGTTCGACACGTACGTGGTGTCCGACGCCACCGGGACCTTCGACAACACCGGCCCGGACGGCCGCGTGTGGTCCGCCCAGCTGCTGCACGACGTCGCTTTGGCCGATCTCCATGGGGAGTTCGCCACGGTGGTGGATACGAAGGACGTGCTGACCCGTTTGGAGGGCGCCTGATCGCTCGCTAACTGCCTTTCCCCTTCCCTTCGACCAGGTGCCGCGCCGTCGGATAGGCGAAGTCGATGTCCGGCTCGGCGGCGAATGCGTCCAGCACCTCCTGCCAGATGGCGTTCTCGCTGCCGCGCCGGAACCGCGATCGGATGAGGTAGCGGATCGTCAAGCAGATGCCGTGGTCCATCACGCGCACGTACACGATCGGCGTCAGCTTGGTGTAGGCGATCAAGTACTGTCGTGACGCCTCGAGCAGCTCTTTCTCGACCTGGTCGGTCAGCTGCTCGGCGTGCTGCGCCGCGATGCGCTCGAGAATCTGCTTGGCTTTCTTCCAGTTGCTCTCGAAGGTCACGGTGACGGGGATCTCGCTCCAGATGTAGCGGAATCCCTTGTCGTAGTTGACGACCGGCTCCGACAACACCTTGCCGTTGGGCACGTGGATGATGCGCCCGGTGCTCTGATCAGCATCGACCCAGTTGCCGATCTCGTTCAGCGTGAATTGGAACAGGTGCAGGTCGATGACGTCACCGGCATGAGAGCCGACCTGCACGCGGTCCCCCACATCGAACGGGCGGCTCCAGACGATGAAGGCCCACCCCGCCAGATTCTGCACGATGTCCTTCAACGAGATGGCCAGGCCGGCGGTGAAGAGACCGAGGAACGTCGCCAGAGAGCCGACGCGCACGATCCAGGTGTGCCCGACGAGCAGCAGGCCGACGAGCAGCGCGAAGTAGGTGATGGTCTTGCGCCACTTGTAGCGAACCCGCGGGTCCTGCGCGCCGCGATACACGAGGGCCAGTATCACGCGCTGCACCAGCCACAATCCGCCCACGATGAGCAGCGTGGCCACGAGCCGGTCCTGCAGCGCCAGACTCAGCCCAAGGGTGTGCTCAAGCCAGGCTCTCATGGCGCCACGAGCGCCTTCACGAAGCGATAGGTGAACTCGAGACCGGCGTAGTACTCCCGCACGCCGATGCGCTCGTCGCGGCCATGCGCCCGGATGTCATCGACGTCCAGGAGGACGCCGGACACGCCGTACACCGGTATGCCGGCGTTGCGCAGGTAGATGCCGTCGGACGCTCCGGTCTCCATGTTAGGGATGACTGGTACGCCTGGCCACATCTGGTGTGTGACGCGCTCGAGTGGCGCGAACACGTCGGGCGCGATCGGTGACGGTGGCGACGGCCTCGCCGTATCGATCGGAATCACCGCGACCGCCGTGTCCGCCACCACGGACCGGAGCATCTGCTCGACGCGCTCGGGCGGGTCTTGCGGCAGCATGCGGCAATTGACCACCGCGCGGGCCGTCTGCGGCAGCGCGTTGTTCGCGTGCCCGGCCTCGAGTCGGGTCGCGACACACGTCGTGCGCAAGATGGAGTTGAACAGCGGTGAGCGTGCCGAAAGTCGCGCCGCCGCCGCCGAATCGGGGAGATCGCGCAGCAGCGCCCGCATGTCGGCAGCCACGTCCGCGGGCTGGGTGGGCGCCATGCGCTCGAAGTACGCCCGGGTCACGTCATTCAAGCTCACCGGGAACTGGAACCCGGCGAGGCGTTCGAGCGCGGCCGCCAGCCGGTAAATGGCGTTGTCCGGGACCGGCAGCGAGCTGTGCCCGCCGGGATTGTGTACCTCGAACCGGACGTCGTGATACACCTTCTCGCTCGCCTGCACTGCCCGAAGCACCGGACGCCCGTGCTGCTCCAGCGGGTCTCCCGCGTCACCGTTGATGCAGTACTCGGCGTCGATCAAGTCGCGGCGGTTGGCCAGCAACCAGCGGATGCCCGCCGCGTCGGTTTCTTCGCCCGCCTCGAGCGCCAGGATGATGTCGCGGTCGGGAACGACATATTCGCGCTTGAGCCGGATCAGCGTGGCCACGAAGATGGCCGCCATGTCCTTGATGTCGCTCGTGCCGCGGCCGTAGAAGTAGCCGTCGCGCTCCGTCAGGGTGAAGGGATCGAGCGACCAGTCGGACGGCAACGCTTCCACCACATCCAAATGGGCGAGCAGCAGGATCGGCCGCCGCTTTCCCGTGCCCCGCAGCCGGGCCACCACGTTCCGGTTGCGCTCCGGACCCACGACCTGCACGTCGGCCGCCGGGAATCCGGCGGCGCTGAGGCGCCGGGCCACGGCCAGAGCGGCCGGGGTCGTGCTGCCGTGCTCCGCTGTCGTATTGATTCCGATCAGCTCGGCCAGGATCTCCCTGGCAAGCGCCTGATCCGGCGTGAGCGATTGCCCCTGCCCCTGCCCCTGACCAACCGTTGTGACCAGGAGCACCATGCCCACGGTCGCCAAGGCGACCCGCGTCCACGCCGACTTCACCACCACGTCGCGATCCTCCTCAGGAGATCGGGAGAATATATTGAATCCATGACCGGCCCGACGGCTACCTGCTCACGCTGCGGCACGCCCGTTTCCCCTGGAGCCCGTGCCTGCTCCAACTGCGGCGCCGACGTGTCCGGCCAGCAAGGCCAGGTCGCTACCGTCATGGGCGTCACCCAGGGGAGCCTGGTCGACGCGCTGCGGCGCGCCACCATCGGCGAATACGAGGTCAAAGGCGAGCTGGGGCACGGCGGCATGGCGTCGGTGTATCTGGCGCACGACATCGCGCTCGATCGCAAGGTGGCGATCAAAGTCATGGCGCCCGCTCTGTTCAGCACGGCCGGGATGGTCGAGCGCTTCAAGCGCGAGGCCCGCACCGCTGCTTCGCTCAGTCATCCCCACATCATCCCGATTTACGCCGTGCGGGAAAGTCCCGAGATCGTCTACTTCGCCATGAAGTTCGTCGAAGGCCGGTCGCTCGAGTCGATCGTGCATCAGCTGGGACAGATGCCGATCCCGCTGGTACAGACGATTCTCTATCAGGTGAGTTCCGCGCTCGGCTACGCCCACCGCCGGGGCGTCGTGCATCGCGACATCAAGCCTGCCAACATCATGATCGACGCCGACGGCTGGGCCGTGGTCACCGACTTCGGCATCGCCAAGGTTGCGGAGTCGCAAGGGTTGACCCAAACCGGCGCCACGATCGGCACTCCCTCATACATGAGTCCCGAGCAGTGCGCCGCGAAACGCGAGATGTCCGGTGCCTCGGATCAATACTCCCTGGGCATCGTGGCGTACGAAATGCTCAGTGGCCAGGTCCCGTTCCGGGCGGAGACGACGATCGGGTTGCTGTTCGCCCACGTGCACGAAACGCCGCCGCCGATCACCGACTTGCGTCCCGACTGCCCACCCGAGGTCGCCGCGACGGTGATGCGCATGATCGAGAAGGAGCCGGAGGAGCGCTGGCCCGACATCGAAACGGCCGCGGGCGAGCTGGGTGGAGCCCCGATCGGTCACGACGACCCGATCCGCGCCCAGCTGGTGGAGTTGGCGGGCGGCCGAGCAGCGAGTCCTGCCGAGACGATCCGGACGCCGATGAGCCCGGTCCCGACCAACCGCGCGGCACCGCCACCGGCGACCCGCACCACGACGCCCAAGGACCGGCGTCCGGCCACTCGCACCGGAACCCCTCCGGCCGCAGTCCCCGTCAAGCGCGCCCGTTCGCCGCTCTTGTGGGCGCTTCCGGTACTCGCACTGGGCGGCGTCGCCGCCTGGCTGGTGCTGGGCCGTGGCACGCCGTCCCAACCGCCGGCGTCGCCCCCGGGCGCCGCGGCGCCAGTGGAGACGGTCAAGGTGGTCGAGCGCTCTCCCGCGGAGACCGTCCGGCTGAGCAGCGCCCCCGCGACTGCACCGGATCAGCCGAGTACCCCATCCGAAACGCGATCGACCACGTCCGCAACCGTCCGGTCCAACCCCGGGTCAAAAACCGCGTACGCCATCGAGGCCGCTCGGGCCATTGCGCGTCGCGTGCGAGCCACCTCGGCGGGTGCGACGACGCAGGAGCTTTCGGCCGGTGACGCCGATGCCGCCGCCGCGGAGGCCCTGGCGCGCGATGGCAAGTACGGCGAGGCGACCGCGCGGCTGGCGTCGGCGATCGAGCGGTGGAACTCGGCGGCGGTTGCCGCCCAGGGGCGCCCGCGGCGCGGTGGCGGAGGCGGGGGCGGGGGCGGTCAGGGACTGCGGGGGGAAGCCGAGCAGGTGGCAGCGGAGTTCGCGGATGCCTTCAGCGCCAAGAGCCTGCCGCGAATTCGGGTCGTCTTCCCCCGCATGACCGAGGCGCAGGCCCAGGAATGGGGGCAGTTGTTCATGGGCATTCGCGACGTGTCGATGCAGCTCCGGGCGACGGACGCCAACCGCACCGGCCCGGCGGAGATGCAGGCGAGCTTTTCCGGGTCCTACGACTACACGGACATGCAGGGCGGAACGGCGGGCAGCCGAGCGGTGAGCTGGCAGGCCACGCTGCGGCAGGGTCCCATGGGGTGGCGGATCGTCGCGCTGCGCTAGTGCCGTTCCAACTATTCGCGCCAAGTCATCGGAATCCGTAATGGCTGTCGGCCTGCCTACGCTGCTTTCGGCATGTGGCGAATCAAGGTGGAACGGCACTAGTCAGACCCCGCGCCGGTCTAGGCTCTCTCCGACTCCACCAATACCCGACGAGGCCGCCAACCACCAATGAGACGCCCATCTCCAACAGAGTAGCACCACCAGCCATGGTCAAGACTCCTCGTTGCTTGCTTGCCCCGGAGCCAAGAGTTGAAGGCTTGCTAGGTGAGTACCGGGATCGCCGCAAAAGCCTCAGCAACATGGAACCTGAACCGAGATGACCTTACATGTTCGATCTGCGCCGCCGCGCGCCGGATCCTTCCCTACCCGTTGCTGTGGCGTGAATCGCTCCTTCGCCGGCATTAGAGATTGCTCTAGTCGCCAATGGTTCGTTACTGCCCGGTTGAGTAAGTCTACAGCCTGTTCTCGTGGATCGAGCGTGACCGTGGAAGGACCCCCCCTTGTCCTGGTGCTTGATCGAGTTCCTCGCCCGGTTCGCGCGTTCCTCGAACACCTTCGGGTTCACATTTCCCCCGAATGCCGCGCTGTACATGCCGCGCCGTCCAGTAACGAGGTCAATTGCTGCGCTTACCGATCCTCAGGGCTGCTCTTGAATGAAAAGAGATCGGCCTGCAGACTGACACCAGTAGTGATCTGGACTCTACTGACGCCTGCTACTTTCCGAGGCCAGTAGTAGTACAGCTGAACCGCAGCCGTGACCTTGTTGACGGCGATCGTCATTCCCCCTTCAAGTCCTCCGAACGTGCGAGCGGCTGAACCGAGCAACTCCGTGCGCAACGGCTTGTCTTCAACAATATCCCCGCTGAGGTGCCTGATACTGCCGCCTGCCTCTAGTCCAAAGGACACCTTATTGTCACCTTGAGCCGCTGCCACTTGCCTGTAGAGAAGGACACCAAGACCGGTGACAGCAGCATTGCTGGAGTGAGTGGTATCGACGTTCGATCTCCACGTGCTAGATGACGCACTGGCGTATATGTGAAGGCCCAACGGTCCAAGAAATGAATGGAGGTAATTCGCGAATCGGACTTCCAGGACTCCGGATTTGAACCCCGTGCCACTGGCTGGACTAAGAAGGGACTGGCCGAAGTCAGCGGTCAATCTCTTCGCCGAGGTTGCAACGTTGATGACACCTGCCAGAGTGACGCGGGACCATTCCATACTGACTCCGACGGAACCATTCGCGGTACTGACGCTGGTGTCACTACCCGTGGCGATTCCCCTGATGTTGCCATTGGCAAATGTGCGAACGGTGACTGTGTCGTGGAGGGGGGGCTTCTCCGCCCATGACAACAAGGTCTGGGCTCTAAGAACCATGGCGAACATGGAGAACGTGGCGAAGACGCAGAAGAGACGAAGCGGTGCCATACGGACCTCCCAGAAGCGCGTTGAGCACGAGTTTGCATCCGAAGATGGACCCGGGGGGCCTACGCCCTAGAGCTTTTTTCCGTCAACGACTAGCGGGAACGCGACACATGCAAACATGTGCCCGCCATGTCGGTCTATCCCTATGAAACCCCTCTTCGGTCCAGACTCCGATACTGGATCGCCTCGCTGACATGCTTAGGGTGCAATGCCGCGCTGCCGTCCAGATCGGCAATCGTCCGGGCGATCTTCAGTACGCGGTGATAGCCTCGCGCCGAGAGACCAAGACGGGTAATCGCGGTTCGCAATAGCGCGTCCGCGCCGTCCGACACGCGACAGAACGTGCGGATATCGCGCGGCGCCATGTGGGCGTTGGCGTAGACCCCGGGCCGGGCCGCGAATCGCTCCCGCTGCACGACCCGCGCCCGGTCGACCCGCTCCCGGATCGCCTCACTCGGCTCGCCCCCGCCCTGCTCCACCAGCGCCTGATAGCGCACCGTCGGCACTTCCAAATGGATGTCGATGCGATCGAGCAAGGGTCCTGAAACCCGGGCTAGAGCGTTGCACGCCCAGACTGCCGCAGGAGCAGCTGTGTTGCGGGTCGCCGAACCAGCCGCAGGGACACCCCTGCGTTGCCTTTTCGCCATGTCACTTCGAGAGGACAGAAGCCGCTCCCCCGGCGACACCGAACTGTCCGGAGAACTTCCGCTAGGTACACGTGATCTGTGGCCCGCGAACCCGACCCAGCCACGATACTCGGGTACGTCAGAGCAGGCCTCACCCGGTTCGCGGTGGAGACCGGGCTCCTGGCGAAGTGAGAAGGGTCGGACGACCTCGTTAGCGGAAGAGCCCGGCGCTCACCGGGCTCCCCAAGCTGCCAGCCATTGTTCGAGCTTCTGTCGTTCGCCGACCGCGCCAAGCTCGGCGAACTCGTCGCGGGCGACGGCGGCCGACTGGAGGGCCTCCTCGCGCATCCCCGCACGCTCGAGCACCCGCGCCAGGTCACGTTCGGCCGTCGCGGCCAGCAGTGGCCGCGCGTGCGCCCGCGCGCTCTCGATGACCTCGCGCAGCAGGCGCAACGATTCGGCCGTCTCGCCGCCGGCGGCACGCGCCAGGGCGAGCACACGCAGGTCCTCCGCCTCCCTCACCACGTCTCTCAGCTCGCGATGGACGGCCAGCGCGGTCTCGGCCTCGCGCCTGGCCATAGCCGCGTCGCCCATGGTGGCGCGGATCTCAGCGCGCCCCGCCAGCGACTGAGCTGCCAGCCCCGGGTCACCCACTTCGTGGGCAACCTCCACCGCGCGCTCTTCCTCCGCGAGCGCACGATCGAGCTGTCCCTGCTCGCGATGGGCGATGGCGAGGTTGTGGTGCGTTTCCACGATGCCGCGCCGGTGGCCGGCACGCTGGAAAGCGGCCTGCGCCATGGTGTAGGAGCCCACCGCCGAGGTATGATCGCCGCGCACGCTGGCGATGATGCCGAGATTATTCGAACAGCGACCCATCGTGGCGTGGTCGCCTAACTTTCCGGCCTCGTCCAGCGCCCGCCGGAAGTGCTCCGACGCGTCGTCTAGACGCCCGCCCTCGAGCGCGATGGCGCCCCGCACGTTGACGGCTCTGACCTCGATGGCTCGGTCGCCGCGCTCCTGAGCGCGCTGCAGCGCCAGTGCCACCCAACGGTCACCCTCGGCAAGCCGGCCGAGTCGTGCGTGCGCCGTCCCGTACAGCAGGGCGAGCGTCGGCGACCCATCGAGCACCTCCACAAAGTCCTGGCGCCCCTCGACGTACGCGACCAACTCCGCGTGCCGCCCCTCGGTCGCCAGCTGCTCAACGGTTCGGAGGTCCATGAGCATGGGGGTATCCATCCGCCACTCCTACCAGGAAACAGCGTAGTCGGAAAAGTGCGGTACACTAATCTCGATATACTTGTCGTCGCGCGACTTCGCCTGGTCGCTCGGGATGCTCCATGGGTCGCCCGCCTGGGACCGATACGAGATCACCAGGAGGCTCTGGATGAGGTCCGTGTCGAGCTGGTCGACCTGCCCTTTGGCATTCACGTCGAGATTGGCGTTCGCATAGTAGATCCGCAGGGTCGGCTTGGAGCTGCCGAACACGAGGCCGTTAGGCCCGAAGGTGACCAGCAGCTGCTGCCTATCGATGGTGACCGTAACACGAACGGAATCACCGTTCGCCACGCGCGAACCGTCTGGCCGGTACAGTTGCGTCCCCTTGGGGATCACCAGCCGCATGAAGCGCTTCGCGACGCTGGTCGAGCCTGGCCGATAGTTGACGAGAACCGTCTTTCCGGCGCCCTGGACGACCCAGAACTCGAGGCCATACACCTCGAGCGGAGGGGCGGTCGGGCTCTCCGACAGCACGTTGATGGAGCTCGTGCCCGACAGAATGCTGAGCGAGGCCTTGGCCACGCCGAACTCCATCGCGGGCGCGCTTCCTGGCAGGCCGACCACGTCGGTGCACGAGGCGAGCGCAATGCACACGCCGATGGTGCCAAACAACAGGAATCGGTTACGCATTTGACGCCCCCTCGGTGAATCTCCTCTTGGCACCGGGCCTGGAAGCCTGCCGTGGCTCCCGAAAGCCCGACGAAGTCGTTCTCGACTCCTCGTAATGGCATCTTTGGTGCCGCACTGGCCGCTTCTGCCTAACCATCTGGCGTGGCACCACTTGCATCGAAGCATGCCGGTGTCAACTCTGGGTTGCCTCGTACCAAGCCTGGTCGTTTTCGTACCAGGCCCAGCGGCCTGACCCGGTCCTTCCATGGCGGCCCCCGCTCCGCCGGACGCGATCCGGGCACCGGTGGGCGCCTCGCATCCGCCGGCTCTCGCACCAGCAGGTGGGTGGCCAGCACCAAGGTGAGGGCCCGCACGCCAACCTTCGCCGCCGTAGCGCCGCCCCAGAGTCGCGGCTCGCGACGCAGCGCATGCAGGAAGGCGCGGACGCAGTCAGTGTCGAGCTGAGTCCCGCACACTCTGCGGAGCTCTTCGATGGCATCCCCGATGGACCGCGCCGGCCAGTACGGGCGGGCGCTGGTCATCGCGTCGAACGCGTCCGCCACCGCGACGATCCGAGCGGCCAGTGGGATCTGGTCGCCCTCCAGGCCATCGGGGTAGCCCTTCCCGTCGATCCGCTCGTGGTGCCACCGGACAATGGCCATCACGGTCTGATGGGTGTGCAAGAGCGGCCGAAGGATCCGCTCGCCGATGACGGGATGCGCCTGCACCTCCCTGAGCTCTTCGGCCGACAGCCTGCCCTCCTTGCGCAACACCTCGTCCGACACGCCGATCTTGCCGATGTCGTGCAACTCGGCGCCGATGAGAATCTCCAGCTGCTCGCGGGCCGAGAGGTGGAGCTCCTGGGCGATGGCCGTCGCGTAGCGGCGCACCCGCACCGAGTGGCTGCCGGTGCAGGGGTCGCGTTCCTGCAATGCCTGCTCGACGGTCCGGATCGCATCGGCGAAGAACGCCATCGCCGAGGCGGGTGTATCCGCGCCGTGGGACGCGATCCGATATGCAGCGCTCACCGAAGTCTCCCCTCATTTGCCGCGTTGGACTCAGCACGACTTGCCGCACTCCAGGCCAAAGGCAACAAGGGGGCCAGCGATCGGTTTTCGAGCAACTCCATGTCGCGACGTCAGTTAGCCAAATCGATCCTGACGACCTCACTTGGTACGACTTGTGCACAGGTGGTTCGATTCGGACCACCTACTGGACCCGGAGGGGTCGGTGCCTGATTTGGCCATCCTGATCGTGAACCTGTCAGACTCCTTCGCGGATCTCTGGCCGCAACTGGCCGGCGACCTTGGGGTCAAGGTGCGCGTGGCCGAGGCCGGCAACGGCAGGGTGGTCCCTCGGGAGGCGGCCGCGGTGGTGCTTGCCGCAGGAGGCGTCGAGCGCGAGGCCTTTCAGTGGCTCGAGACCCACGAGGTGCCGGTGGCCACGCCGGTGCTGGCGGTGGGCTCGGACCCGGGCCGGCGGATCGCGGCCCAGCTGGTGGGACGCGGCGCGAAGGACTATTTCGCGCTCCCGGAAGACCTCGAGCTGCTGCGCAACACACTGCGGTGGGCGGTGACGCGCCACCGTGAGTCGTTCGAGCACGACGTCGGGGCGATGCCCGAGGCGGCCGCTGCGGCCTTTGCCGGACTCGTCGGCGAGAGTGCGGCCCTCAAGACGGCGCTGGCGCGGGCGGCCCGGGTGCTGCCGCACGCCGACGCGACGACGCTGATCATCGGCGAAACGGGGACCGGCAAGGAGCTGCTGGCGCGAGCGATCCATCAAGGCGGGCGGCGCCGTGCCGCGGCGTTCGTCACCGTGAACTGCTCCGCGCTCCCGCCCAACCTCATCGAATCCGAGCTGTTCGGCCACGAGCGGGGCGCCTTCACCGACGCCCACGTGGCCAAGCCGGGCCTGTTCGAGGTCGCCGACGGCGGTACGCTATTCCTGGACGAGATCGACATGCTCCGGGTGGACTTGCAGGCCAAGCTGCTGCGGGTCCTGGAAGACAAGGAAGTCCGCCGCGTCGGGGCCACCAGGTCGCGCACCGTGGACGTGCGGATCATCGCCGCAACGCACGAAAACCTGCGGGAACTGATCGCGGCTGGGAAATTCAGGGAGGACTTCTACTTCCGCCTGAGCGTCATCACACTCTCGCTGCCGCCGCTCCGCGAGCGCGGCGATGACGTCATCCTCATCGCGCACAAGTTCCTCCAGCGCTTGGCGGCGCAGCACGCCGTGCCGGCGCCACCACTCGGTGTGGAGGCGCGCCGCGCGCTCCTGGCGCACCAGTGGCCGGGGAACGTGCGGGAGCTCAAGAACGCGGTGGAGCGGGCGCTGCTGCTCTCCCCGCCGGGGGAGCTGAGCGTGGCCGAGCTGGAGCTGGGGACCTCGACGCCCGAGCTCGCCAACGGTGCGTACCCGTTCTCCGCGTCCCTCGATGAGATCGCCGTGGCGGCGGCGCGCTCGATGGTGGAGCAGTGCGGCGGCAACCGCAGCGAGGCCGCCCGGCGACTCAACATCTCCCGCCAGCGGCTGCGGCGACTCTTGAACGGCGAGGCCGTGGTCGAGTCGTGACGCGCCGGCAATTGGTAGTCACCAGCGCCGGGGCGCGCGTGGCTGGCGGCTGGAGGACTGGGTCACCCTCAGCCTGTCGCTGTGTGCGGAGGCTCGCTGGCAGGACGTCGCCTTCACCTTTGACGTCCGTCGGGACTCGCGCGGCGTCCTGAAGGACGCCCGGCAGGTGCGCTCTTCAGAGCGTGCCGCTGCGCCAGCGTCGCCGAGCCCGGCTTTTCAAGCCAGGAACCACGCGCGCGCCGGTGCTCACACCATCTCGAATACGATCGACTATGCGATCCCCCGCCGATCCAGGCTGCGATACTGGATCGCCTCGCTCACGTGCTTGGGGTGCAATGCCGCGCTGCCGTCCAGATCGGCAATCGTCCGGGCGATCTTCAGGACGCGGTGATAGCCTCGCGCCGAGAGACCAAGACGGGTAATCGCGGTTCGCAGCAGCGCGTCCGCGCCGTCCGACACGCGACAGAATGTTCGAATGTCGCGCGGCGCCATGTGGGCATTGGCGTAGATCCCCGAGCGTGACGCAAACCGCTCACGCTGTTGCACCCTCGCCCGGTCCACTCGCTCCTGGACCGCTGCGCTCGGCTCGCCGCTCCCCTGCTCCACCAGCGCTTGATAGCGCACCGTCGGCACTTCCAGATGGATGTCGATGCGATCGAGCAATGGTCCTGAGACCCGGGCCAGATACCGTTGCACGCCCAGACTGCCGCACGAGCAACTGTGTTGCGGGTCGCCGAACCAGCCGCACGGACACGGGTTCATCGCGGCCGCGAGCATGAAACGCGCCGGGTAGGTGAGGCTCATCGCCGCCCGCGCGATGGTGACGATGCCATCCTCGAGCGGCTGACGCAGCACCTCGAGCACGTTCTTGCGGAACTCCGGTAGCTCGTCCAGGAACAGCACGCCGCCGTGGGCGAGGCTCACTTCGCCGGGCCGCGGATAGGATCCGCCGCCGATTAGGCCGGCATCCGAGATCGTATGGTGCGGGGCGCGAAACGGGCGCCGGGCGACGAGCGACTCCCCCAACGGCAGCACGCCCGCCACCGAATGGATTTTTGTCGTCTCGAGCGCCTCCTCCAGGCTCATGCGGGGGAGGATCGTCGGCAGGCGGCGCGCGAGCATCGTCTTCCCCGACCCGGGCGGTCCCACCATCAGCACGTTGTGCGCCCCCGCCGCCGCCACCTCGAGCGCCCGCTTGGCATGCGGTTGCCCCTTCACCTCGGCGAAGTCCACGTCGTCCTTGGCTCGCTCGGCGAACAAACGCGACACATCGACGTCCGCCGTGGCCAGCTCCGCGCGACCGTCGAGGAAGTCGGCCAGCTCGGCCAGATTCTGTGCGCCGAGCACCCGGAGCCCGGATACGACCCCGGCCTCGGCGAGGTTTTCCTTCGGCAGCACCAGCGCCTCCACGCCGGCCGCGCGCGCCGCGAGCGCCACCGGCAGCGCACCTCGCACGGGCCGGATCGCGCCCTCCAGTCCGAGCTCGCCCAGGACCACCACGCGCGAGAGTCGCTCGGTCGCGATCTGCTCGGTGGCGGCGAGAATTCCGACGGCGATCGGCAGGTCGAACGCCGAGCCGTCCTTGCGAACGTCCGCCGGGGCAAGATTGACAGTGATGCGTTTCAGGGGGAACGTGTAGCCCGTGTTCGCGATGGCCGCGTACACGCGCTCCCGTCCTTCTTTCACCGCCCCTTGGGGGAGGCCGACGGTCGCGAACGTGGGCAGGCCGTTGGCGATGTCGGTCTCGACATCGACCAGGTAGGCATCGATTCCCAGAACGGCGGCGGAGCGAACGCGGGCAAGCACCTCCCATGTTGCCGGTCGAGCAGGGTCGGCGTGTCACCCGAATTACGCATCAGGGGTACGTGGAAACGCAGGCGATGGAAACCTTTCATGGAGGCCATATGCGAGCTGTCGTGATCCTCGGTGCCGCTACCCTCTTGAGCGTGGTGGGCTGCACGCCAAAACCCGAAACCCCGGAGCAGGCGCAGACCCGTATGGAGCGGGAAGCGGCCGCGGCGCGGCCACAGATCGACGCGATGGCGAGAAACTGGGAGCGCTGGGTCACCGCTGCCCAAGCCGATTCCCTCGCCGGCGAATTCACCGATCGCGGCTATCAACTCCCACCCAACGCGCCGCCGGCCATGGGCCACGACGCCATCGTCGCGTTTCACAATCAGCTGTTCAGCATGGGCCAGTGGACGGTCCACATCTCGGTCGACCAGGTGACGGCCAATGGTCCGCTCGCCGTGTCGCGCGGCGTGTACGACCTGGCCCTGACCCCCGGCCCCAACGCCCCGGCCGGAGTAACCGCCATCGCCGATACCGGTAAGTGGGTAGGCGAATTGCGCCAGATCGGTGGCACGTGGCGGTACGCGACGCTCATGTGGAACAGCAACATTCCGTTGCCGCCACCTCCGGCGCCCACGCCGGCGAGACGAAGCCGCTGACCGACCCTGTCGACCTGGCCCGGTGGCGCACCGAAACTCCCGGGTGCGCCACCCGGGTGCACTTGAACAACGCCGGTGCCGGTCTGATGCCCCAGCCGGTGCTCGACACCATCACGCAACATCTGCAGCGCGAAGCGGCGATCGGCGGATACGAAGCCGCCGACGAGGCGCAGCCGCGGGTGCGTGCGACCTACGAGGCCGTGGCCCGACTGACTGGCGCCGCGGCCCGCAACATCGCCGTGGTCGAGAACGCCACTGTCGCCTTTGCGCAGGCCCTGTCGGCCTTCGACTTCCATCCCGGCGACGTGATCGTCACGACGCGCGCCGACTATCCCTCGAACCAGCTGATGTTCCTGTCGCTGGCGCGGCGCCTCGGCGTGGACGTCCGCCGGGCCGCCGATCTCCCCGAAGGCGGCGTGGACCCCGAGGACGTGCGGCGCCTGGCATCCGATCCGCGCTGCAAGCTGGTGGCGGTGAGCTGGGTCCCTACCAACTCGGGGCTGGTGCAGGCGGTGGCCGAGGTTGGCGCGGTGTGCGCGCAGCTCGGCGTTCCCTACCTCCTCGACGCCTGCCAGAGTGTGGGTCAAATCCCGGTGGACGTGGAGACGCTGCGGTGCGACTTCCTGGCGGCCACCGCCCGGAAGTTCCTGCGGGGGCCACGGGGCATCGGCTTCCTGTATGTGTCAGATCGCGCCCTGGAGCGGGGTCTCTATCCGCTCCTGGTGGACATGCACGGGGCGGACTGGACCGACCCGGACGCGTTTCGGCTGGCCGAGGACGCCCGACGCTTCGAAAACTGGGAGTTTCCCTACGCGCTGGTCTTGGGCCTGGGCGAGGCGGCGCGCTATGCGCTTGCCGTGGGGGCGGAAGGGTACGCGCGGGCGCGGCAGCTGGCCGGGATGCTGCGCGAGCGGCTATTCGCGCTCCCTGGCGTGCGCGTGCTCGATCGCGGACGCGAGCGCTGCGCCATCGTCACTATCGCCATGGACGGGCGCGACGCCGCCGACGTGAAGCTGGCGCTGAGGGCGCGGGGCATCAACACCAGCTCCGCGCATCGGTCGGGCGGCGTGATCGACATGGACGCGAAGGGCGCCTCGTCGGTGCTACGGCTCTCGCCTCACTACTACAATACCGAAGCGGAGCTCGACGGTGCGGTGGCAGCACTGAAGGAAGTGCTCTACGGCACCACCGCATAGCGCACGGCCATCCCCGCCGCGTTGTGGAACGTCACATGACAATGGAACAGCCAGGTGCCCGGATCGTCCGGCACCATGTCTCCCACCAGCATTTGCATCGGGCCGATGAACGCCACATCGGTCCG
Source organism: Gemmatimonadota bacterium (assembly GCA_041497135.1). Taxonomy (GTDB): domain Bacteria; phylum Gemmatimonadota; class Gemmatimonadetes; order Gemmatimonadales; family GWC2-71-9; genus DASTHG01. Next base: position 126,940 of record JBGQFX010000003.1, read on the forward strand.
CATATGCCCGATGGTGAGGGTGTTCCCGTGCCAGTGCGGCGAGTGAAAATCGAAATCGTTGGTCGAGCTCATGATGTACCACCGCACCCGCTGTCCGACGTGCAGCGTCAGCGCGGAGAGCGGCATGCTGCCGTGCGCGTAGCCGTTGATTGTGAACGTCACGAACCACGGATAGATGTTCTGCCGCTGGGACGGGTTGGCGATCGGCCCCGCCTGGAGCAGCGCCATGGGAAGATTCTCGTCGACGAGCCAGTTGTCTTCTTCGTGCACCTGGTCGAACGACGCCACGATCTCGCGATCGACGTCTTTCGGAGATCCATCCGGACGGGCCATGCCGCGCCCGGTAATGATCATGACGCCGATCAGACCGGAATTGATGTCCCGCGTCTCGTCGGTGTGGGAGTGGTACATCCACATGACTGAGCTGCCGTCACCCGGTCCGGGGCCGGCCCGCTCCCGCACCTGCCACACGTACACGTGGGTGTCGCCGGGAGGGACGCCGTCGTCCAGCCTGTCACTTCCCGACGTCCCGTCGCCGTAGGGCGCCCCTTCGGAGTCCTTGTTGTAGAACACGCCGTGCGGATGCACGCTGTAGGGTCGATGGCCGTTGTTGCGAAACACGATGCGCAGCGTGTCACCCACTACGCCCCGGATCAGCGGGCCCAGGAATCCCAGATGCTCCCACTCGGCCGCCCGCGGCTTCAGCGTGGCAAACGTGCTGTCGGTGTACTCGCGGTACAGCACCTTCTTGTACGCCGTGCTCACCGGCTGCGGCGGCCCGTTCTTCACGAACGCCGACTCGGCGAACGGATGGTCGGCGATCTCGTCACGAGCGCCCGGCACGTAGTCCCAATTCACCTCATCGGCGGCGATGTAATAGGTCCGGGTCCGCCCGCCGCTACCGGCCCTCGCCTGGGCAGAGAGATCCGCGAGCGACAGGGACGCCACACCGCTCAGGGCCAAGAGTACGGCTGCAAGTCTGCGCGACATGATTGGTCTCCGAGTGTACCTGATGGCTGATGACCGATGACCGATGACCGATGACCGATGACCGAT
>JBGQFX010000004.1:0-117893 GCA_041497135.1 Gemmatimonadota bacterium
CAGCTTGCAACTGCACTAAGGAAATGTGATCTAGGCCGCTTGTCGGGGAGGGGCTGGTTTCCTATTGTGAACCCCCCCTATGCGGTGGCGATTGGCTGTTCTGTTCGCGTTTGGGGCCGCGCTCGGATCGAGACGCGGCCTTGTTGCACAGATCCCACCCGAGCGTCTGCTCGCGCCGGCGGACCAGAGTCGCGCCTCCCTGATCGGCATCGAGATCCGATTCGCGAAGCGGCGGGAGTATCAATTCACGCGACCGAATGCCGTGAAGGCGCTGTACGTCAACGCGTGGGCGTTCGGCTCGAGCCGCTTGTGGCAGCTGGTGCGATTGGTCGATTCGACCGACGTGAACGCGCTGGTCGTGGATGTGAAGGACGACACGGGTTGCCTGCTGTACCGGTCGCGCGTTCCGACGGCGCGGGCGATCGGTGCGGACCGGTGCGCCCGCACTAACGACGTGCAGGCCCGGCTCGACACGCTCCACGCCCACGGCGTGTACGCGATCGCCCGCATCGTGGTCGCGAAAGACCCACTGCTCGCCGAGCGGCGCCCCGCCTGGTCGGTGCGCGCGCGCGAGGGCGGGTTGTGGCGCGACCGGATCGGCAGCGCGTGGGTCGACACCTACAACGATTCGGTCTGGGTCTACGCCGGTGAGCTGGCGCGCGAGGCCGTGGGGCTCGGATTCGCGGAGGTCCAGTTCGACTACGTCCGTCTCCCTGACGAGCCCCGGGACCGGATGGCGACGGCGATCTTCCCCGCCCGGCGGGTCGGAGAGTCTCCGCGTGACGCGGTGCGCCGGCAGGTACGCCTGCTCGCCGGTCTGGTCAAGCCGCTCGGCGTCCCGGTCACCTTCGACGTCTTCGGCCTCACCGCCTCCGTGACCACCGACCTGGGCATCGGTCAGGTGTGGGAGGATTTCATGGACGTCGCGGACGTCCTCCTGCCCATGGTTTATCCCAGCCATTACACACGCGGCGCGTTCGGATTTCAGACTCCCAACGCGCATCCCTACAGCGTCGTGCGGCTCGCCCTCGCGGATGCCTTGGCCCGGACGGGGAGCGAAAACTCGACCCAGATCCGGCCGTACCTGCAGGCGTTCACATTGGGACGTCGGTTGCCGCGCTACACACCCGCCGAGATCCAAGCGCAGATTCGCGCCGCCCAGGACGCCGGGATCGACTCCTGGGTGCTGTGGAACCCCCGCAGCGTCTACCAAAGAGCCGCCCTCCCCCCCTATCGTTCGGGCGCGGGCCGGCTCCCTGTGTCGGGGGGCGAATAGCACGACGGTCCCGCCCGCCTTTCAGGGGAGCTCGTCGTGACCAGGTCTTCCGTTGGTTTCCTCCTGCTCGCGCTGACCGCCTGCACCGACAGCGGCACGGCGCCGACGCTCAACGTGGTGTCCGTGGGCGAGAAGGCCGCGGTGCAGCAGGCGCTCGCGCTGTCCTTCGGCAGCGACAGCCTGTTCTCCACCCTGTCCGGGTTCGTGTTGCCATTCATCGATCAGGCCACGCCGGTGCCGAACGCCCCGGGCGATACGACGAAGGTCGCGGCGTTTCAGCTCGAAGTGGTCGCGGGCGCTCTCTCGGCGGGGGTCTTCGGCACGCTCGCCTGGCGCGGCTACGACGCGACCACGGGGACGGTGGATACGGTCTTGCTGGTGGTGGGAGCGGGTCTGGCTCCACCGATCGACGATTCACTCAGCGAAGCGTTCGCGGTGAACCTCCTGGGGTCAGGGACGGCCTGGATCATCGCGCAGGCGCCCGATTCGAGCATCCAGACCTGGCGCGCGCGAGCCGGCGCCATCCACATCACCAACGCGACGTTCGGCAGCGCGACCCGCGCCGACTTGGGTGGGGGGTTCACGATCGCCCGCTCTCGCGGGACGATCGTCGGCGATTATCACACCACGGCGAAGCTGGTCCCGGATTCAGCGACGACGGTCACGGCCGCGGTCGACTTCTCGGCAGGCGTGGAAGGAGTGCATCTGCGCGTGGAGGGAGCACCCTGACAGGCGGGCGCTAGTGCGTGGCGGCCGGTACGCCCTCGGGTTCCCACTCCGTGATGAACCCCGCGATCGCCGAGGCAGCCACCGTGTAGGGATTGGCGAGATAGAGCTGACCCGGTCCGGAGCGACCGGGGAAGTTCCGGTTGATGGCGCTGATCGTCACCTCGTCCTTGGTGCGTGACACGCCCGGCCCCGCGTTGATACAGGCTCCGCAGGACGGCTCGAGGAACTGCGCCCCCACGCGCTGGAATACGTCCAGGTATCCCCGCTCTGCGCAATACCGTTTCACGTCCTGTGAGCCGCACTGGATGAAAAAGCGCACGCCCGGCGCCACCTGCTTCCCCCGATCCGCCGCTTCTTTCAAAACCCGGGCGTACATGTCCATGTCCGCCTTCTTGCCGGCGGTACACGACCCGGCGTAAGCGATTTCGACGTTCACTCGTGCGGGCAGCTCGTCGATATGGAGTCCGTTGCCCGGATCGCCGGGCAGGGCCACCATGGGCCGGATCGTCGCCGCGTCGATGTCGATGATCTCGCAGTAGCGGGCGTCGGGATCGCTCGCCAGGCCGGCACACATTCGCTCGGCGTCGCCGCGAGACAGGCCGCGATACTCCATCAGGTACGCCACGGTCTGGGCGTCGGGCGCCACGTACCCCGTGAAGCCCCCGACCTCGGCCGTCATGTTGGTCATCGTGGCGCGCTCGTCCACCGACAGCGCCTCGATCGCATCGCCGCCGTATTCCACCAGCTTCCCGATCGCCTGGCCGTTCTTGACGTAGGGATGGCGCAGGATCTCGAGCATGAAGTCCTTCGCCGTCACGTTGTCCGGCTTCCGCCCGTGCACCACGACCCGCACCGTCTCCGGCACCGTTACACGAACATCCCTGGTGATCCACGAGTTGAAGATCGCCGTCGTGCCAACGCCGAACGCGACGCACCCGACCGCGCCGGCGTGCGGTGTGTGGGAGTCGGAGCCGATAATCACCTGGCCGGGGAGCGCATGCGCCTCGAGGATCTTGGAGTGGCAGATCGCCTCGGAGCCGTGCACGCCCAGGCGCTGCAGCTCGCCGTACAGCTTGACGCCCTGCTTCCCGGCGAATTCCCGTTGTTTCTTCTCGAGCTGGAGTGCCACGTCCAGCAACCCTTCCTTGATCCGTTCGGGCGTCATCGCCTCGCCCAGGAAGGTGAGATGGTCGCGGAAGAACAGCACCGATCCGGGATCGTTGACCCGCTCGTCCGCGCCGACCAGCTGCTCGAAGAAGATCGCGGCCATGGGCGTCACGTACTCGTGACTGAAGCGGATGTCCGTGGCGACGAACCCCTCGTCACCGGGCTGAACCGCCGGGACGCCCACGGCGCCCGTCGCGAGATCCACCACCCAGTGCCGGGCGAGGATCTTCTCCCCCAACGTCATGGGTCGGGACGGTGTGGTCGGCGGGGACACGCGCACCGCACCCTGCAGGCGCGCCACATTGTAAGCGAACAGGCCTCCAAATTCGATGATGCCGCGGGTGATCTCCCCTTCGCCCTCGGTGAACCGCGTCAGCGGGATGTCCTCACCGCGCCGAAGTTTCTCGATAATCGAGAAGTCGGTCGTCGTCAGCACACCCAGGTTCTGGCAGTTTTCCTTGTAGATACGCTCGATATTCAGGGCCACGACAAGCTTGATTCCGGCGCACATCTCGGCGTAGGGCGACTGCTCGCGCGACGAGCCCTTGCCGCGTCGCTTGCCGCTGACCGAGACGACGAAGCCGCCACGCTTCACCGCGCCCCGCGTGACGGGGAATTCCTCCCCGCATTTCAGGCCGAGATACGGGAATTCCCCCAGCGTCTCGTCGTAGTAGTAGCAGATATAGGCGGGGGTGATCTCGTCGGTAGAGATGTTGTCACGGAGCTTGATCGAGGGGGCCCACGATATGTCTTCTCCATCCAGCTGCCGACGCACCAGGGCGGCGTCTTCGGCGAGCAAGAGCACCCGCCCCCGGAGCCGGACGCGATCGGGGAGCTTCTTGATCGCGCGTCGCTTCAAGCCGTCGGTCATATGGACAAGATCGCCCCTTGCCCGAGGCCGATCAAGCGCGTTTCGTTCGGGCCATGCTCGTGTTGCTGTTGTTGTTGCAAGCCGCGGCCCCAGCCACGGTCAAGCATACCGCTCCGTTCAAGAGCCCGCGCCTGACGGAGAGCTCGGGAGTGGCGGTCAGCCGCTCGCGACCGGGCATTTTGTGGACGCACAACGATTCCGGAGACGGCCCCTATCTCTACGCGACCGACCTGCGGGGCAGCGATCGTGGTGCGATCCACGTGTCGGGGGCGAAGGCCGTCGATTGGGAAGATCTGGCGCTGGGACCGTGCCCGCGCCGCCCTGGTGACTGCCTGTACATTGGCGACACTGGTGACAACCAGGAGCGACGGGCGAGCGTCACGATCTACGCCGTGCCCGAACCAGACCCGCCGCTCGTCGCGGCGGACACGCAGCGCTTCACGGCCGCCGCGCTCGCGCTGAAGCTCCGCTACCCCGACGGCTCGCACGACGTCGAAGCCCTCTATGTCTCGCCGCGTGACACGGCGGTGTACCTCGTGTCCAAGGGTCGCAGCGGAAAGGCGCGCTTGTATCGCATCAGCCACACGGCGTGGCAACCGGACCGAGTGGCCACGGCTGAGCTGGTGCAGACCCTCCCGATCGCGATCGATCGATCGCGGGGACGCCTGGTGACCGGTGCGGCCGTGCGAGCCGACGGGGCGATGGTTGTCGTTCGGACCTATGTCGACATCTATTTTTTCCGGGCCGGGGCGGATGGCCGACTCATCCCCGGTCTACACCCGCGCTGCTCCGTGGCCGGACTGGAGCGCGCGGGGGAGGCGATCACTTTCCGGGACGATTCCACCCTCGTCCTCTCGAGCGAAGCCGACCGAATCGGTCGCGGCACCATCGACGTGGTCCGCTGTCCGTCTTGAGGACGCCCTAAACCCTTTAACTGCAGCAGGCTGTATCTCGTGCTGCAGGGGGCTGGCCTCGGAAAGCCTTCCCCGATAAGTTTGCGCCCGCTTTCCTTGCCGCTCGCCGTCCAATACCCGCTGCCCAGCGGAGCGCACACACTGGAACTCCCCGGTACCCATCGACTGCCCCTGACCTGGCTGTACGAGGCGGGGAGCCCGTCCATCCAGTTTCGTGCGCTCACCGAGGTCGTTCCCGCTCACGCGCGCGACCCGGAGCGCGTTGCGGCGCTGCAGGCTGCCGTCCTGGCCGATCGGGGCGCCGTGGCGATTGCGCGGAAACAGAAGGACACGGGGCTGTGGGGTGGCAATCTGCTCGGATATGGACCATCGAAGGTCTACGGGTGGAAAGAGACCGGCACGGTCTTCCAGTACCGGCGCCTGTTGGAGCTCGGCTGGCCGGCAGACCAGCGCCCCTTCAAGCTGGCCGACCGATTTCTGTTCCGGTTGTTGTCCCGGGACCAGGATCCCGCCTTACTCGTGGAGTTCCAGCGGCCGGCGAAGGCAGATCCAGGATTGGGGGTCTGGGCTCGCAACATGCATCGCGAGGCCGCGGCGGCCGCTCTGGCCCGCGCCGGGCACGTCGAGGATCCCCGTTTGCGCGGGGCGGCGCACAAGGTGGCGAGCGACATCTCCTTGTACCTCCGGAGTGAGCTGATCGAGAAGCCGTTCCGCAAGCAGTCGGGAAAGACGATTCTCGATCCCCGGGCCACCCCCCCAACTATTTTTGGCATGGAAGTACTCGCGCTCCTGCCCGCGGTGCAGCGGGAACGGGCCGGGTTCGTGGAGCGGCTCGCGACCTACTTCAGCAATCCGGCCCCCAAGCGGGCCTTCTTCATCCTGGCCGGGAAGAAGTTCCTGAAACCGACCTTCGAGCTGCTGGGCGACCCGCTGCGATCGGATGCGCAGGGCCACGTCCCCGACGTTCCATTCGCGGTGTATTGGCTCGAGATCCTGGCCCGGCTCGGCATTGTCCGGCAAATTCCCAGCGCCAGCAGGTCGCTGGCCCGGCTGTTCAGTGAGACCAACGACAAGGGGATCTGGAGCCCGAAGAACCTCCGCGCCTTGCCCAAGACCACCAGTCCGATCGTGACGCACTGGTTCCCCCTCGAAGGACCGGGCAAGAGCCCAGCGCAACGCCAGACCGACATCACGTTTCGCCTGGCGCTGATCGCGCGCCTCATGGGGATCCCAATCGAAGTGGTCTAGACGGCTTGCGCGGCCGCCGGGTTGATAGTAGTAGTAGCAGTTATTACTACCTCACCGATCGATTTGACTCCATTCGGTTTCACGCCCACCGAGTCCAGAGTGTACTCGACTCTATTGGGCTTGGGGCCCTCGACCGGGTATGCCGCGGCGCGCGCGGCCGGGTTTGCGAGAGCCAACGCGTACGCCGCATTGGAAGGCCTGGTACGGCGCCGCGCGGCCGTTCGAACATCTGGTCGCCCGGCGCGCTACCGGGCCATCGACCCTCAAGTACTGCTCATTCAGCTCGCGGCCGAGCAGAGTGAGCGACTGGAGCGGCTCAGTCGGGCACTGGCGGACATTCGCCAGCCGGTCGAGCCTGTCACGCGGTCGCTCGAAGGCGCCCGGGCGGTCGCCACTGTCGTCCAGCAAATCGTGGCGCGTGCCGAGCGCACGGTGGACGGCGTGCTGACCGCAGAGTTGTGGCAGCCCACACTTCCCGCCTGGCGTCGGGCCTCGGCTCGAGCAACCCTGCAGATCCGCATCGCCGGCGACCCCGGCGACACCCAGGGGCTGGTATTCCCCGCCGCACCGACCGACCATCCGACTTTGCTCCTCGTAGACGGAGTGCACACTCTGACGGCGGCCGCAAGCGACGGTGTTCTCCTTGGATTGTGGAGCTCGCATCCGTTGATCGCGGGGCTTGCTCGACTCGCTCTTGGACCGGCGTGAGACGGCGCTTCGGGATCCTGGCGATCTGCGTTGGTTCCTGGCTTGGCGCCTGTCGAACCGACCCGATCGCGCCGGCGCAGCGGTATCCCGCCGGCACCTCTCTCACGGCCAAGTACGCCATGGTGGATGGCAGCCGGATCCGCTACGTCGACACGGGCACGGGCCCGGCTGTGGTTCTGATCCACGGACTGGCGGCGTCCATCTACTCGTGGCGCCATACGATCCTGCCGCTCGTGCAAGGGGGCTTCCGCGTGATCGCGTTCGACAACCGCGGGTTCGGCTCTTCAGACAAGCCTGCCGCCGGTTACTCGAACGCCGCCTACGTCGACCTGTTGTTCGAGTTGTTGGACTCGCTGCAGATAGGGGAGGCCGTGCTGGTGGGCCACTCGATGGGCGGCGCCATCGCCGCCGAGGCTGCGTTGACCCGGCCCGACCGGGTCCGCGGACTCGTGCTGGTGGACGCGGCCGGGCTGGGCGTGCGGTGGCCGTTCATGCTGCGAGTGGCCCGCTGGCCGATGGTCGGTGCGCTATTCGACGGATTCCGCGGGCGCGGGGCGACGGCCGGTATTCTGAAGATGCTGTACGCCGACCCGTCACACGTGACCGACCAGGACGTGGATCAGTACTACGCACCGTTGGCGGAGCCCGGTGCCGGGCGAGCGCTGCGCGGGGTATTGCGCCAATTCCGCTTCGACCTGCTGCGGGGGCGGATCGACTCGATCGCCGCCCCGACGCTCGTAATGTGGGGGAGCGGGGATCGGCTGATTCCCCCATCGGTGGGCGAGGCATTGGTTGCGGAGCTTCCCCGTGGGGCATTCGTACTCGTCCCCGGCGCCGGGCATGCGCTTCCGGAGGAGGCTCCTGAAGCATTCAACCGCACGTTCCTCGCCTTTCTACGACAGGGGTTGCCTGGACCACCCCAGAACGTGGCCACGGCACTACCCTGGTGACGAGTGAGGATGGGTAGTATGTTCTATCAACCGTTTGGTTGAGGATTATTTGGTGGAGCCTAAGCTCAGCAATCACAGGGCGTTACGTATCGTGGCAGCGGCGCGAGAGGAGTTTTCCAGACGGGGCTATTCAGGCGCCAGAATGGACCGCATAGCGAAAGCTGCCGGCGTCAACAAGCAGCTGTTGTTTTACTACTACCACTCCAAGCGCGGGCTTTTTCAGACGGTTTTGAAACGCGGCGTAAGTGAGCTGGAAAGTGCGCTCACGACGATTCCCGCCGCCTCGGGCCGCCCACTCGCGCGACTCCACGTCGTCCTGTCGGCCCAGTTCGAATTCCTGGCGGACCATCCCGATCTGGTCACGCTGCTCGGGCACGCCGAGCGGGTCGACGCGGCGCCGTTCGCGCCGGCGATTCGACGGCTCGTAGTCTTGCTGGCGGAAGGTCAGGGACTGGGCCAGGTCCGTGATGACTTGGACCCACACCTTGCCGCCGCTCAGGCCCTCGTCCTGATGATCGGTTACCTGCGGCTCGAATCCCTGATCGCCGCAAGCGCCCCACCGCTCGGCGCCGATGAATCGACGTTGCGTGAGCGGTGGAAGCGAGCGGCAGTGGAACTGGTGGTGAACGGCGTGAAGGCCTGATCACCCATCTAGTTCTTCGACACCATCTTGGGCTCGATTGGCGCCGGACCCTCGAAGACGAGCTGCCCGGCCTCGAATCTTGCCCCGCGGAGCGCCAGGGACAGCACTTCGCCCAGGTCCTCGACCACATGGACGTCCAGCGACTGGCGAACGTCCTCGGGCAGGTCTTCCAGGTCGGCCTCGTTCTCCTTCGGCAGGACGATCGTGCGGATCCCCGCTCGCACGGCGCCGAGGACCTTCTCCTTCACCCCACCGATTGGTAGCACACGCCCGCGCAGAGTAATCTCCCCCGTCATGGCGAGGTCATGTCGGACCGGACGCCTGGACAGCGCCGACACCATGGCCGTCGCCATGGTCACACCGGCCGAGGGCCCGTCTTTCGGGATCGCCCCTGCCGGTACGTGAACGTGCAGGTCGACGTCTGTCAGGCTCTGCTCGCTGATGCCGAGGCGGGCGGCGTGCGACTTGGCATAGGTCAAGGCCGCGCGGGCCGATTCCTTCATGACGTCGCCGAGCTGACCCGTGAGCACCAACTCGCCCTTGCCGCGCATCACGCTCGTCTCCACGAACATGATGTCCCCGCCGACGGGCGTGTAGTACATGCCGGTCGCTACGCCGATCTGGTCTTCCCCCGCTTTGCGCTCCGGATGGACTTTGGGGCGGCCGAGCAGGTCGTCCACGTCCTTGCGGTCGACCGTGAAGTGCTGCACGGTCCCGTCAGCGATCTTTCTGGCCACCTTGCGTCCGAGCTTCCCGATCTCGCGTTCCAGCTGACGCACCCCGGATTCCCGTGTGTAGCTCGAGATGATCTCGGCAAGGCCGTCGTCGGTGAGGGCGAGCTGTGCCGCACTCAACCCGTTTTCGACGAGCTGCCGGGGCACGAGATACCGCTTCGCAATCTCCAGCTTTTCGCGCTCCGTATAGCCCGCGAAGTTGACCGTCTCGAGCCGATCGAGCAGCGGGCCCGGGATGTTCTGAAGGAAATTCGCGGTGGCGATGAACAGGACCTCGGAAAGGTCGAACGGCACACCCATGTAGTGGTCGGTGAACGAGTCGTTCTGGGCCGGGTCCAGTACCTCCAGCAGGGCGGCGGCCGGGTCTCCCTGGAACGAGATCCCCAGTTTGTCCACTTCATCGAGCAGAAAGACGGGGTTCTTCGCTCCCGCCTGCTTCATCCCCTGGATGATGCGGCCAGGCATCGCGCCGACATAGGTGCGCCGGTGGCCACGGATATCCGCCTCGTCGCGTGCCCCACCCAAAGAAATGCGCACGTAGGGCCGCCCCATCGCCCGGGCAATGGACTTGGCGATGGACGTCTTACCGACTCCCGGCGGACCAACGAACAGAAGAATGGACCCCTTCGATTCGGAATCCTGTGCCGGCTTCGACTTCGACTCGACATCCGGGGCCGGAGTTTTGCGCTGGCGCAACTGACGCACGGCCAGGAATTCCAGCACCTGATCCTTCACGTCCTGCAACCCGTAGTGATCCTCTTCCAGAATCGCCTCGGCCCGCTTCAGGTCGAGGGACTCCTCCGCCCGCTTGCTCCAAGGCAGCTCGGCGACCGTCTCGAGGTAGGTGCGGATCACCTGGCTTTCCATCGATTCGCGGCCGGCACGCTCGAGCCGGGCCAGCTCACGGTCTACTTCCTTACGCGCCGCTTCGGGCAACTCCAGCGCCGCGAGCCGCTCGCGCAGCTCGTCCACTTCACCGGCCTCGGTCTCCTCGCCCAGCTCCTTGCGGATTGCCTTCATTTGTTCGCGCAGGAACATCTCGCGCTGCCGCTCGCCCAGCTCTTCTTGAACCTGGGACTTGATTTCCTCCTGGGCCTCGAGCACACCGATCTGGCGCTGCACCGCGACCAACACGCGGCGCAACCGCTCTTCGACGGCCAGGGTCTCGAGCAGGCTCTGTCGATCCGCCGGTTTCAGCTCGATATGTCCGGCCACGAGGTCCGCGAGCCGGCCCGCATCGGTGACGCCCTCCAGCACCTGCTTCACCACTTCCTCGGGCAGCCCAGACTTCTGGCCGAGCTCGGCCGCCCGGGTCCGCACCTCGCGGTGCAAGCCCAGGAAGCTGGGATCCTGCTCGTTCAGTGGAGGGAGATCGGGCGCATCGCGCACGACGGTGCTCAGGTAGCCATCGGTCTCGGTGTAGTGGACCGCCATGCCGCGGCGTTCGCCGTGGAGCAACACCTGCACGCCGTTCAGGCCGCGTTGTACCTGACCGATGCGCGCCACCGTTCCCATCGTGTACAACAGGTTCGGCGTCACCTGGTCCAGGTTGTCGCGCTGCGATACCGCGAACACGAGCCGCCCCTCAGTCTTGAGGACGGCCTCCACGGCGCGCAGTGTGGCCGGCCGGCCGACTCCGATGACGGTGGTCACTCCCGGGAACAAGACGAGCTCCCGCAACGGCAAGACGGGGAGCGTCAGACGGTCAGACATTTCGATTCACTCCAGAAGGTTGAGGCTGCGCGCGCCGCCAACGCATTGCGCGTGCCACTAGTGAAACACAGAGTCGTGCGGCAACGTTCCACTTGGCACCGCCAATTGGGCACAGACTGACAAATGCGACGCCAGCAATCAGCGAGACATCGGTCAGGTTGGCGGATGCTGATCTAAGTCTTGACGGCTCGACAGGTTGCACGGCTCTTCCAACGGGGCTAAATCTATGGCCGCCATGCGATTCAACCTGCAATGACTAGCCCCGATCGGTCGCTGTCCGGACGGCTGAATCAGGCGCTGGGAGGCTCCTACACGCTCGAAGGTGAAATCGGGCGTGGTGGGATGGGTGTGGTGTTTCAGGCCAAGGACGAGCGCCTGAAACGGCAGGTGGCGATCAAGGTACTCCCGCCCGACCTCGCCTTCCGCGAGGAAGTGCGCTTGCGCTTCCTGCGGGAAGCGGAGACGTCCGCGCGGCTGACGCATCCGAACATCGTCCCAATTCACAGCGTGGGCGAGGGTCCGGATGGCCTGGTCTACTTCGTGATGGCCTTCATCGACGGCGAGCCGTTGTCTGCCCGCTTGAAGCGACGGGGCCGGCTGCCGGCGGAAGAATCCCGGCGCATTCTGATCGAGACCGCCGATGCGCTTGGCGCCGCGCACGCCCTCGGGATCATCCATCGGGACGTGAAGCCCGACAACATCATGCTCGAAGGCAGCCGGGGCCGGGTCATGGTGACCGATTTCGGCATCGCCAAGGCATTGTCCTCGTCGTCCTCCGGTGGGCTCACGGGCACCGGCGTGGCGATCGGGACACCGCACTACATGAGCCCGGAACAGGCCGCCGGCGACCGGGAAATCGATGGGCGCTCCGATCTCTACAGCCTCGGCGTGGTCGGCTACCAGATGCTGTCGGCGGAGCTTCCGTTCCAGGCGCCGACCGTTCCCGGCATCCTCATCAAGCAGATCACCGAGGCGGCCCCCTACCTGGTCGACAAGGTCCCCGACTGCCCCGAGGACCTCGCCGGCTGCGTGATGCGGTGTCTCGAGAAGGAGCCGGACAGCCGTTGGCCGACCGCCGATGCCCTGCGGCGCGCCCTCGAGTCGCGCTCGTCGCCTTCGTACCGGCCGCGGCGGTCCTCGATCGGGGCGAGTCGGCGCAGCCCGGCCGGCCTGCCCCCGCTTCCCCCCGTGCCATCAGTCGGGATCCCGCGCAGTCCCAACGTCCCGCGCCGTGCCCGCCCCAAATCCAAGAAGGAGTTGGCCGCGGCGGCATCCGGTGAGCCCGAGATCGTTCGCAAGACACGCGGCAACGTGGTCTCCTGGGCCTCCGTCAGCGCGGGTTTACTGCTGCTCGACTTGATTAATGGCGGCGGCTTGAACTGGTCGTACTGGCCGATCTTGATGTGGGGAGCGTTCGGTGTCGTGCCGCAATTCCTGCGACTCTGGCAGGCGGGCTATTCCTGGCGCGACGTCATGAATCGCCCGGTCGCCGCCGACGCGGCGGACGTGCGCCTCGGCCTCGCAGCCCCCGGGAAGCGCGGCGAGCTGCAAGCGCCTACCACCGGCGAATTCGGACGCCAAGCGGAGCGCGTGCAACAGGTCCGCACCGACTATGACGCGATCATGCGCGTGGTGGAGCGGCTACCCAAGTCCGAACTGAACCTGTTGCCCGACGTGTCGGCGACGGCCAACGGGTTGCTCAAGCGCGCCGAAGAGCTGGCCCGTACGCTGCATGCTTTGAGCGGGGGCGTCGAGGAAGGCGCGCTCGATCGACTGGACCTGCGACTCTCGGGACTGAAGGGGCAACCCGACTCGCCGGAACGGCAGCGCCAGGTGGGTTTGCTCGAGCGCCAGCGCCAGGCCCTGGGCGACCTGCTGCAACGTCGCCAGCAGATCGAAGACCAGCTCGAGTCGTGCGTGTTGGCGATGCAGACGATGCGGTTCGACCTGCTGCGGCTCAAGTCGGCCGGCGTCGCAGCCGTGCTCGGCGATCTGACCCAGGCCACGCAGCAGGCGCGGGCCCTCTCACGCGACGTGGATCACGCCATCGAAGCGGCGGGCGAGATCCGGGAAGTGCTGGGGGGGCCGCCCTAAGGGCGTTCCGACCGAATCAACGCCACCTCCCGGCGGCACTGAGCCACGAGACTCGGACCATCCTCCCGGCTCAAACCGAACTCCAACAACATCAGGAACTGATCGGCCGCCACGTCACAGGCGTGCTCGCGTAGCGCCGCGACCGCCCGCAGCTCATACAGTCGGGCCCAGCTGGGCCGAACCCGAATCGTCTCCACGAGAACGCTGTCGGCCGCCACCGGCGGACCCTCCAGCGCCAGCTGCGCGAGCGGCGTGCTCAAGAGATCGCGCGGAAACGGCGAGCGCAGTGTGTTGCGGGTCGCTCGAAGCGCCACCCGTGTTTCCGCGATCACCGCCGGCCAGAGGCTGTCCCTTGCGGCGAGCTCCGCCAGAGCCGCGTGGGCGCGGGCAGTATCCGCCCCTGCTGCCAGTGCGCGCCGCAACAAGTCCCGAGCCGGTCCGGATTGATGGCGAGCGAGCGCGATCGTCCCGGCGAGCAGCAGGGCCCGAGCATCGTTGTGGCCGAGCACCTCCGGCAACAGCGAGTCGGCCAGCGTGGTGTCTCCCAGAATGATGCCGATCGCGGACAAACTCAGGCGCCAGAACGGCTCGTGCGGTTGCGCCGCCTGCGCAGCGCGGACGAAGGGTAGGCCGGCCGGATCCCCGAGCCGGACCGAAAGAGACCGGGCCAGGCGCAACGGCGGGAGGTGGTCCGCCGCTTCGACGGGCGCCTGGATGACGGCCAGCGAATCGATGATGCTGGCCACTCCATGGCTGTCCAGAAACCGCCGCGCCGCGACGAATTCGAGCTCGGGGCGGTTGTCGGAGTGGGCCAGGGTCGCACGACTCTCGAGCCGCTCCACCCCCTGTTCTCCCAGCACCTGACGATCGAAGTAGGCCAGCGGCGTGTCGAGCCCGAGGTACTCGTGTCCGGCACGTTGCAGGGCCCCACCCGGTCCCAGCAGAGTCGTAACCCACACGGTATCGGGCACGAGCGGCCGCGCCGATCCCAGCACCATAAGGTCGTACGCCCCGCCGGCCCAGACCGCGACGTGAGGGAACACGCTGCGCACGTTGCGGACGATGCCCGCCACCACGGAGAGCGGCAGCTGATACAGCTGCACCCACTGGCAGAACACGCCGTCGTCCGAGAGTCGGCGTCGGACGATGTGATAGAACTCCGGAGTGTACAGGGTGGCGACGCCCGCCACCCACGGATTGCTGGGCTCCGATACGATCACGTCGAACTGCTCCGGCGAGAGCTGCAACGCGCTGCGCGCATCGTCGGCGATGGCCTGCACGTTGTGTCTCGCCAGGACGTCTTCGTTCACGTGCCGGAACAACGGAGCCACGTCGAGCACCGCCTGCTCCAACTCAACGACGCGCACTCGCTCCATTCCCGGCGCCGCCGCCATGACGGCGGTCGTCACCCCGCTGCCGAAACCGATCACGAGCGCGGAACGTGCGTGGGGCCGCGCCGCAACCGGCGCGAGCCCCAGCATCGTCTGGGTATCCATGTCGCCGTAATCCGATGCATCCACCTTGCCGGTCACCTTGAGGGTGCGGCCGACGGTGGATTCCCACACCGACACGGTCGTATTGCGACCTTCGACAAACGCCAGCGGCCGGGCGCCCGCGTGGTTCAAAAACGCCCGTCGCTCCCCCGGACTCATGTTCCCGCGACCGTAGATCGTGGGCCCCAGGTCGATGAGCCGCGCGCTCCAACGCGGTGCGGCGACCACCGCGGCCAGGCCGACGATCGCGAGCAGCCCGCCACCGAGCACCCGCGTCCGCAATCGTGCGTGGTCGGCGGATCCCTCGGCGACTCCACGGGCGGCGAGCGCCGCGAGGGCCAGCGCGGCGAGCACGTTGATTGCCAGGCCTACCCGCAGACTGGCATCGCTGCCGAGCCAGGTCACCAGCACGAACCCGGTGAGAGTCGCGCCGAGAATGCTGCCCACGGTGTTCAGGAGGTAGGAGCGACCGACGTCGCTGCCGCGCGCCTCCCCGGAGCGGGCGACCAGGTCGGTCAGCAGCGGGAACGTCATCCCCATTCCCACGGCCGGGAGCAGGACGACCGCCGCCACGGCCCCCCCCATCAACGCGAGACGCGGGCCGGCATCCAGGTTGGGGATCTGAAACACCCACACGATGTAAGCCGGCAACCAGTTGAAGAAGAAGAGGATGATCGCCGCGCCCGCGGCGGTCACTCCCTGGGCGAGCGCCGCCGACGCCGCGGTTTCGCCGGACGCCGCTCTGCGGCGGGCCACGAGCGAGCTGCCGATGCCGATCCCCAGCAGGAAGCACAACAGCACCAGCGTAAACGCGTAGGTCGATCCGCCCACGACCATGACCAGGATGCGCGTCCAGGCGATCTCGTCGAGCAGCGAAGCGAACGCCGTGAGGGCGAGGAGCACGATAGCGAGCGATCGCAGAGCCGGTGGGGTGGAAAACATCGCCGTGGAGCTCTCCCCCTCACCGGGCCCGCGTGCGGAATCGGCCGGGGCCGGCGCGGGATCCGGGAGGCGGAGCGCCACCAGGCCAATCACCAGGTTCACGATCGCCGTGCCCCAAAGGCTGACGCGGATCCCGACGTACTCGATCAGGAAAAAGCCCGCTATGGCCGTGCCGACGCAGGCGCCGAGGGTGTTGAGTCCATAGAGCCGACCGAGCGACGCCCGCAGCCGGCCGCGATCGGCGGCGGTGAAGGCCCGGGTCAGAACCGGGAGCGTGCCGCCCATCAGCGTGGTGGGAATGAGCAGCACTAACCCAGCGAGTCCGAAGCGCAAGGCGACGCTCACGCCTGAGCCCGGCGGCAGCCCGTGGGCGAGCGCGATATAGGCCTGTTGGGCGAGCCACAGCACCAACGGCGACACGAGACCAAACAGGCCGATCAGGATTTCGAGCCGGCCGTAGAGCGCCGCCGGGCGCGGATGTCGGTCCACGCGGCGACCCAGCAGCCAGGCCCCCAGGCCGAGGCCGCCCATGTAGGCCGCGACGACGGTCGTGACCGACTGAATGGTCGAGCCGAACGATTGATACAGGAGCCGGACCCATAGCAGCTCGTACACGAGCCCGGTGGCCCCGGAGAGGAAGAACAGCAGGCTGTAGCCGAGAACCGGCCTAAAACGCATGCAGCTCGCGCATCGCCTGCGCGAGATCCTCCGCCTGCGGGAGAATGAAGTCCTCGAGATCCGGAGCGTAGGCCACGAACGTGTCGGTCGAGGCGACGCGTTTCACGGGGGCGTCGAGCCAGGGGAAGCACTCGTCCGCCAGCCGAGCAGCGATCTCGGCGCCGTAGCCCCAGGAGAGCGAATCCTCGTAGGCCACGATCACCTTGTTGGTCTTCTGCACCGAGGTCGCGATCGTCTCCCAATCGACAGGTGAGAGACTGCGCAGGTCGACCACTTCGACACTGACGCCGTCCTGCTCTTCGACCTGCTTGGCGGCGACGAGGGTGCGCTGCACCACGGCGCCGTAGGTGACCACGGTCAGGTCTTTCCCCTGCTTCACGACCTTCGCCTTGCCCAGCGGGATCATGAAGTTGGGGCCCGGATTCGGCGCCTTGTTGTAGGTCTGCCGATAGAGGTGCTTGTGCTCGAGGAACAGCACCGGGTCATCGCAGCGGATGGCGGTGCGCAGCAGGCCGTTGGCGTCCAGTGCGGTGGCGGGGCAGACGACACGCAGCCCGGGGACGGACGTGAACACCACGGCTCCGGTCTGCGAGTGATAGACGGCGCCACCCTTCAGATATCCGCCGTAGGTGACGCGGACGACGACGGGGCTCGAGAACGCGTTGTTGGAGCGCCAGCGCATCGTCGCAAGCTCGTTGCGCAGCTGGTGATAGGCCGGCCAGATGTAGTCGAAAAACTGAATCTCGACGACCGGCTTCAGGCCCCGGGTAGCCAGTCCGATCGCCCGCCCGATGATATTCGCCTCGGCCAGGGGAGAGTTGTACACGCGATGCCCGCCGAACTCGCGCTGCAGCCCCCAGGTGACCTTGAAGACGCCGCCCTTCCCTTTCACGTCCTTCAGGTACCGCTCGCGACTGACGTCGGCCACGTCTTCGCCGAAGACGAGGATGCGCGGATCGCGCGTCATCTCGTCTTTCATGCAGGCGTTGAGCAGGTCCACCATGGTGGTGGGCTCGCCGGTGAAGTGGGGGTCGTCCTCGGTGTCGAACTGCTCCGAAGTGGGATCGACGTCCGCCGAGTACACAAACGTCAGCGCGGACTCGGGGCGCGGCTGTGGCGCGGCGAGCGCCACGTCGGCCGCGACCTGAATCTCCTCCTCGACCTGTTGTTTGATCGTCTCGAGCTCCGCGGCCGTTGCGACGCCTTCGGCGATCAACCGCTCGGGGAACGTGACGACGCAGTCCCGCCGGGCTTCCTCCTGCCGTTCCACGGGCGGCCGGTACACGACTTCGTCGTCGGACAGCGAATGAGAGTACGGACGCGTCACGTGGGCGTGAACCAGGGCCGGCCCGCGCCGCGCGCGGCAGTGCGCGGCCGCGTTGGCGAGGGCGGCGTAGGACGCTACGGGATCGCAGCCGTCAACCTCCTCGATCAGGAGATCGGGGAAGTTGGCGACCAACGCCGATATCGAGCCGCCCGCCGTCTGCACCTCGACCGGCACCGAGATGGCGTAGCCGTTGTCCTCGATCAGAAACAGCACGGGCAACTTGAGATTGCTGGCCGTATTGAGCGCTTCCCAGAATTCGCCTTCACTCGTCGTACCGTCACCCGCGGAGCAATACGCGATTTCGTCGCCGTGCGTCGGCCGGTCAGTGAGTCCCTCCACCTGACTGTAGCGCAGCCACGCTTCGGCGCACCCCACGGCCTGCAGGAACTGGGTGCCGGTGGGGCTTGATTGACTGACGATGTTCAGCGCCTTGTGGCCCCAATGGGACGGCATCTGGCGCCCGCCGGAATTGGGATCGTCGGCCGCGCCGACGGCCGAGAGCAGCATCTCCGTCGGGGTCATGCCGATGGTCAGACAGAGGGCGCGGTCCCGGTAATACGGATAGAACCAGTCGTAGGTGGGCTTGAGCACTTTGCCGGCCGCGACCAGGACGGCTTCGTGTCCGGCGCCTGAGATCTGAAAAAAGATCTTGTTTTGCCGCTTGAGCTGAATCTCCTTGTCGTCGAGCTTGCGGGACAGGAGCATCAAGCGATACATGTCGAGCAGCTCGGCCTTGGCGAGCGGTCGGGCGGCACGCGCCTCGGCGCGCGGACGGGTGCGGGCGGGCATGGTGGAAAAGTAGGGCCGGAGAGCCGCGGAAGCCAAGTTGTCCATCGCCGGAACCGGCGCCAGATTCCGGGGACACTCCCCAAACTCATGCCCTCGAGGTGCCCGGATGGACGACGCCGCCAAACAGACCGTGCTGCGCCATTTTCCCTATGGTCTCTATGTCGTGACGGTCGCCGCGAGCGGCGAAGAGCACGGCATGACCGCGAACTGGGTGACCCAGGCGGCGTTCGAGCCCCCAATGATCGCGATCGCGGTGGAGAATACGTCCAAGACGATCGAGATGATCCGGGACGCGCACTACTTCGGCGTGAGCCTGCTCGCCGCCGGACAGCGTGACCTGGCTGGCAAGCTCGGACGCTCTTCCGACCAGGCGCCCAGCAAGCTCAAGGGGATCAGGACGAAGCCGGCGCCGGTATCCAAAACGCCGGTGCTCGCCGATGCGCTGGGCTGGGTCGAATGCCGGGCGATCGCCTCACTGCCGGCGGGCGATCACACACTGGTCCTGGGCGAGGTCGTGGAGGCAGGGGTGGAGAATCCAGACGCGCAGGCGCTGACACTGCAAGAGTCGGGGTTAGAGTACTCGGGATAGGTACTGGCTATCGGCTATCGGCTATCAGCTTTTCCGGTAGACGATCTTCCCGCCGACGATCGTCACGGAGACCCGCGCGGTGGCAAGTGACTCCGGCGCCATCGTGAACAGGTTGTGGTCCACAACCACGACGTCGGCAAACCGTCCCGGCGCGAGCGTTCCCCACTGCTGATCCGCGAATACCGCCCACGCGTTTCCCGCTGTGTATGCGCGCAACGCTTCTTCCAGCGTGATCTTCTGCTCCGGGACCCAACCACCGGGGTTCTTGCCATCGGATGTGCGGCGCGTGACCGCGGCGGCCACCCCCAGCATCGGGTCGAGGGACGCGACAGGCCAATCGGACCCAAAGGCGAGGGGAGCGTCCGTGTCGAGCAGGGTACGGAATGCGTACGTCGTCTTGATGCGCTCCGGACCGATGCGCTGCACCACCCAGCGGCCGTCGTCGATCAGATGTGCGGGCTGCATGGATGGGACGATGCGCAGCGTGCCGAACCCGGGTATGTCCTCAGGGCGCAGATGCTGGGCGTGCTCGTCGCGGAAGCGTCGGTCACGCGTCCCATGCGCTTTGGCGACGCTGTCATAGATGGCCAACAGAATGGCATTCGAGCGGTCGCCGATCGCATGCACGGCGACTTGCAGCCCGGCGGAGTCGGCGTCGCCGATCCAGGTGCGCATGCGCTGTTCGGGGTTGCGCAGCAGCCCGTGATAACCGGCCGAGTCGGCGAAGGCGTCGAAGAAGAACGCCGTTCGCGATCCGGCCGAGCCGTCCATGTATTGCTTGAGACCGGCGATCCGCACCCAGTCGTCGTCACGGCCCGACGTGCGGATCGTGTCGGCAACGGCGCGCCAGTCGTCGAGCGGAAGATAGAGGTAGACACGCAGCGTCATGCGCCCGGCCTTCTCGAGCCGGTGGTAACTCGCGAGTTCCGCCCAGGAGGCCGACATATGTGCCGTCGCGGTGAGACCAAGTGACGCGGCATAGGCCAGCGCGCGGGCAAGCGCGGAGTCGGTCTGTTCCGCACCAGGCGCTGGAACCACGTGTCCCACGAGCCCCAGCGCTCCGTCCTTGAATATCCCCGTCGGCTCACCGGTGCGCACGTCGCGCAGGATCTCTCCGCCAGGCGGCGTCGGCGTCGCCTTCGTGATACCCGCCGCCGCGAGCGCGGCGCTGTTCGCCAGCGCCTCGTGGCCATCCAGCCGTTCGATAAAAACCGGGTTGTTCGGCGTCACCGAGTCGATCCACTCACGACGCGGCAGTGGCTGTCCCGGCCACAGGGTGTGGTCCCAGTCGCCCCCCGTGATCCACTCGCCGGGCCGCAGGCGCCGGGTGTAGGCCGCGATGCGGCGCACGAACTCCTGTGGCGTGGTGGCGTCTCGCAACTCGAGCGAGGCCAGCTGGAAGCCGCCTCCGATGAAATGGGTATGCCCGTCGGCCAAGCCGGGCATCACGAGGCCACCGCGCGCGTCGATCACCTGCGTTCCCGCCCCCATGTAGCGGGCGATGTCCACCGAATCCCCGACGGCGATGATCTTGTCTCCGCGGATCGCGACCGCTCCCGGTCGACCCTGGCCCGTGGAGAGGCCGGTCCAGACGATGCCATCCACGATGACCGTATCGGCCTTGGGACCGCAGGCGGCGAACAGCAGGACACACAGACCGGGGGCAAGCGAGCGGTGCACGCGAGATTCTCCTCCTCAGCGCAGCTTGGCGACGCGACGGATCGTTTCGAGCGCTGCGAGCGGGTCGACGCCTGGGGCGGCGCCAGGTGGGGCGGCCAGGGTGTCGCGGATGTCGAGCAGCACTTCGAGCAACAGCTGCTCGCGCTGGTAGGCGGCGTCGAGGTCGAGCATGCGACGCTCGTCTCCCGCGGTCTTAGCGCGGTCGTAGGCTTCGCGAAAGATGGTCTCGAGATTCGCGAGGATGCGGTCGCGGGGACGAGGCATGGGACCTATCCGCCCACCGTTCGCAGCACCAAGCCGCTCGGCACCTTCGGAATGAAATACGTCGACTTGGGCGGCATCACGTCGCCGGCGTCCGCCACGGCGAACACCTGCTCCACCTTCGTCGGATTCGTCAAGACCGCGGCGAGCGCCTTGCCGCTGTGGGCCACCTGCAGCGCGGCCGCGGGATCGGGGGTGTAGGTCAAGGTCGGCGTGGACTTGCCGGCCGCGAGGATTTCCTGAACCACCAGCCGCTCCACGATCGCCACGTCGAGACCGCGCACCGACGGCGTGCGCCCCAGCTCGGGAAGCTCATGCAGTGGCGCATCCGGCCGCAGCACGAGCAAGCGATCCCTCTCCCCGCCCGCCAGGGCGACCACACAGGCCGTCCGTTCGCGTCCCGCTTGAGCGAGCAGCGCCACCCGGTCCGCGCTCGATGCCACGGGCGTCACCTCGAAATACTTGCGCCATCCGGGCTCGAGCGTGGTTACGTCCCGCCCGGTGGCGTAGATGACGCGGTGGGTGGGCAGGACGACCAACCCGGCGTCGCGCGCCGACACCACGAAGCCGAGCAGCCGCTGTGCCGCCCGGTTTTCGCTCGCGTAAGCGACCGCCGTCTCGTAGCGGTGATGGCCGTCGGCAATGTAGAGCGGACCGGCGGACAAGGGCGCTGTCAGCTGCTCGGCGTCGAGACCGCTCACCCGCCACAACCGGATCTGGACTCCGGCCAGGTCGGCGGTCGCATCGGCGGGGCGGGCGCCCTCGCTGATCGCCCGCAGCCGGCCGGCGATCGTGCCATCCGCATCAGGGGCCAGCAGGAAGATCGACTCGAGGTTGGTGCGCGTGGCCCGCAGCAGCTCCAGACGATCCAGCTTGGGTCCACGGTGCGTCTTCTCGTGCGGCAGGACACGCCGCGTTTCGTAGGGCTCCGCCGCCACCGCCACGAACATGCCCACGCGCGTGCGCCGCTCTCCCGCCGGCGTCGCGAATGCCTGGGCCACCACGTACACCCCGGGCGTGGCATCCGCCGCGAACACGCCCGCCGCACGCCACGAAGCGAGCAGCTGGGCGGCGGCCTGGTACCGGTTCACGTCCCCTGCGGCTTCCGGCAGAATCAGATGCACGATATTGTGCGGATCGACGGCCGCGTAGCGGCGGCGCTCCTCCGGAGAAATCACGTCGTACGGAGGCGCGATCAGCCGCGAGAGCGCGCTCGCGTCGGCATAGCGCTCCCCCAGGAACGGCGTGACGAGCGGCGTTGTGGTGCCCATCTAGCGACGGAGACTCCCGTGGCGTTTCGTGAAGCGCAAACGACGGTGGATCGGTGGATCAGTCAATATAAGGAAGGCTATTTTGCTCCGCTCGCGATTCTCGCCCGGCTGATCGAGGAGGTCGGTGAGGTGGCCCGCGAGGTCAATCATCGCTTCGGGGAGAAGCCGAAGCGGCCCGACGAAGCCGAGGGTGACCTCGCCCTGGAGCTGGCAGACGTGCTGTTCGTCACGATCTGCCTCGCCAACTCGCAGGGCATCGATCTCGACCAGGCGTTCGATCGAATGATGAAGAAAGTCACGATTCGCGACGCCGACCGCTGGACCAGGAAGGAACACTGATCTCTTCGTAGATCCGCTCGTAGGAGACCAGGCGGTCGGGCTCCAGCTCTCCCGCGGCCGCCGCCTGCCGCACGCCACACCCCGGCTCGGCCAGATGCCGGCAGTTATCGAAGCGACAGGTGTCGAGATACGGGCGAAACTCGGGAAAGCAGGCGCCCAGCTCTTCAGCAGCGATGCCCCACGCGCCCACCTCCCGCATTCCAGGCGTGTCCACGACGTAGCCGCCCACCGCCAGCGGCACCAGCTCGGCGGCGCGCGTGGTGTGGGTGCCGGTGCGCCACTTCTCGTTGATGGCACCGATACGCAGCTTCAGGCCGGGCTCGAGCGCGTTCAAGAGGCTCGACTTCCCGACGCCGGACGCTCCCGTGAATACCGACTCACGGCCACGCAACAAATCGCGCAACGCCGGCAGACCCTCCGGCGCCTTCACCGACGTCGCCAACACCTGATAGCCGGCGCGGGCGTAACGGCGCTTGAGCTGTTCGGCCGGCCCACGATCCAGCTCTACCTTGTTCACCACCACGGCGGCGGGAAGTCCGTTCGCTTCGGCGATGACGAGGAACCGGTCGAGCATGCGCGGGTTAGGCTCCGGATCGCGCGCCGCCGCGACCACGACCACCTGGTCGACGTTGGCGGCGATCGGCTGGGCCCGTCGAGCTCCGCCTTGGCCGCTCGCGCGCCGGCGCGCCAGCACGCTGCGACGCGTGTGCACCCGCTCGATGGTGGCGGGACCGTCGCCGTGCAGCGTCAATTCCACCACGTCGCCGGCCACCACCCGATCGTCGTCCGCCAGCTTCAGTTTGCCGCGCAGCACAGCGGTCATCTCTCCCGCCGGCGTGTGTACGCGGAAGCTGCTCCCCGCACGGGCCAGAACGATGCCGGTGGTCATTCGCCGGCCGCCCCCTGGCCATGTCCTGCAGGGTTCCCGCTCCCGGCCGCGATGCAGCGATCGAGATGGGACTTCACTGCGCCGAGCGACAGACCGAGCAACGGCGCGACGGCTTCGTCAGGGCTCGACCCGAAGGCCAGGTATTCGGTCTCGAGATGGCCAACCGCCCGCTCACCGCTCGTCGACCAGCGCACGAACAGCAACGCGGCGCCGAAGCGTCCCGCGGGGTCCGGATCGTCATCCACGAGCGTCGCGACCGTGTAGGCCGCGCCATCGGAGCCGCTGAACGCCGGAGGACGCTGGTGGACGCGCTCGTAGCCGCCCAGCGTGGCGTCCTCGCTCAGCGTCGCCGTAGCGACTCCTTGACCACGTTGCTCAGAATGAATCCGATGTTCGCCGGTCGCTCGGCGAGGCGGCGCATGAGGTAGGGGTACCACCGACTGCCGAACGGCACGTACACCCGCAGGTTGTATCCCGCGGCGCGCAGCTCGTGCTGCAGATCGCGCCGCACGCCGTACAGCATCTGAAACTCGAAGCGCGACGGCTCGATCCCACGTCCCTTGGCGAACGCCTTTGCGTGAGTGATGAGGCGCTCATCGTGCGTCGCCAAGCCGGGATAGTTCCCCCGGTCCAGCAGGCGCTCCATGCAGGCGACGTAGTTCGCGTCCACATCGCGCTTGTCCGGGAACGCCACATCGGGCGGTTCCTGGTAGGCTCCCTTGCAGAGCCGCACCCGCGCGCCGAGCGCGATCATCGCGTCGACGTCATCGCCGCTACGACGCAGGTAGGACTGCAAAACGACGCCCGTGGCGTTGCCGAACTCCGGATAGAACGTACGGGTGAAGAGATCGAGCGTCCGTTGCGTGTACGCCGAACCCTCCATATCGAGCCGGACAAAGGAGCCGCGCGTTCGCGCGCGACCGATGATCGCGCGCAGGTTTTCGACACAGAGCCGTTCGTCGATGTCGAACCCCATCTGGGTGAGCTTCACCGACACGTTCGCCTCGGCGCCCGCCGCGTGAATGCGGTCGAGCAGCTGCAGGTAGACATTCCGGGCAGCGCGCGCTTCGTCGGGCTGGTAGACCGATTCGCCCAGCAGATCGAGACTGGCGGAAATATGAGCGACACTGAGATCGCGCAGCGCCGCCATGGCCGTGTCCACGGTCTCACCCGCCACGAACCGCGAGGCGAAGCGGCTGGCGAGGCGGTTGCGGCGGACGAACCGGTTCAGCCGCGGGCGCTCGCTGAGCCACAGCAGACTGGCGCGCAGCATTCAGGAATAGAACCGCGTGCGAGCCCGCGCCTGCTCCACGATGACTTCGCACGGCGCGAAGCGAGCCCCCAGTCGTTCGGCAAGGCGCTGCAAGTCCGCGTAGACGCGGTCGGCCCCGAGGTCGTCGAGATACCGGAGCGGGCCACCGCGGAATGGGGGAAATCCGAAACCGAAAATTGCCCCGATGTCACCGTCGCGCGGGCTGCGCACCACCCCTTCCCCCACCGCCCGCGCGGCTTCGTTCAACATGGCGCAGGTCAGGCGCTGCACGATTTCGGCGCTGGGAATGCCGCCGTTCGGTTGTACGCCGAGCAGCGGGTAGATGGCCTCATCCACGCCGCCCTTCTTGCCCTTGGTGTAGACGAAGAACCCCTTCTCCGCCTTGCGGCCGAGGCGGCCGTCCTTGACCAGCGCGGCCAATGCCGCCGGCGGAGCGAGCCGCTCCCCGAATGCCGTTTGCAACACCTCTCCGGCATGCTGTGCTACGTCGAGCCCGACCTCGTCGAGCAGCGTGATCGGACCGACCGGAAAGCCGAACTGCACCATGGCGCGATCGATGTCGGCGGGTCCCACGCCCGAGAGCAGCAAGTGGGCCGCCTCGTTCATGTAGGGGCCGAGAATCCGGTTGACCCAGAATCCCGGGGTGTCCTTCACGACGATGGCCGTCTTGCCCATGCGGCGACCGAATGCCACGGCGGTGCTGATGGCCTGTGGCGCTGTGCGGGAGGAAGGGATCACCTCGAGCAGCGGCATCCGGGCCACGGGCGAAAAGAAGTGCATGCCGATGACCTGCTCCGGTCGCCGGGCCGCTTCGGCGATGCGCGCGATGGGAATGGTCGACGTGTTGGTCGCGAAGACCGCGCTCGCGGGCAACGCCGCTTCGCACTCTTTGAGCACCTGCTGCTTGACCGTCAGCTCCTCGAACACCGCCTCGATCACGAGCTCCGCCGCGCCGAAGCCGGCGTAGTCGGCGCCGCCCGAGAGCAGCGCCACGAGGCGCGCGTGCTCGAACTTGGTGAGCCGTCGGCGGGTGAGCCGCTCGTCCACGATCGCCCGCGCCGTGGCAATTCCTTTGGCGACGCGGGGCAGATCGGCATCCTTCATGCGGACGTCCACGCCGGCCTGCACCACGGCCGTGCCGGCGATCCCCGCACCCATGAATCCGGTCCCGACGATGGCCAGACGTTTGACCTCGACCGGTGGCGGAGCGTCGGCGGCGCCCCTGTCCTTTTTCAGCGCCGTCGTGGCGAAGAAAATCTGGACCAGCTTGCGCGACACGTCGCTCACCGCGAGCTGCCCGAAGAGCTGCGCTTCGCGCTGCAGGCCCGCCTGCAGACCGTGACCGAGCCCGTGGCGCACGGCTTCCAGTGCGGCGAGCGGCGCCGGATAGTTTCCCTTGGTTTGCGCGAGGACCTGTTTCCTGGCGGCGCGGAACACGAGCAGGCGGCCGATCGGATTGCCGTCGAGCAGCAGGCCCAGGAGGCCGCCCTGCCGCTTGCGCCGCATCGGGCCGCGGTCCGCCAAGCGCTTGGCCGCGGCGATGGTGATGTCCTGGAGAATCGCCGGGGGGACCAGCTCGTCCACCAGACCGAGCCGGAATGCCTTCGGCGCGCGCTCACTCTTGCCGGCCAGAATGATGTCGAGCGCCGCCCGGGCGCCGATCAACCGCGGCAGCCGCTGGCACCCACCGGCCCCGGGGAGGATACCGAGCTGGATCTCTGGGAGGCCGAGCTGCGTCTTGGGATGGTCCGTGGCGACGCGATAGTGGCAGGCGAGCGCGAACTCGAGTCCGCCCCCCAGGCACGAGCCGTGAATCCCGACCGCGATCGGCTTCGGAAACGCGGCCACGCGGTCCAGCATCGCCTGTCCATCACGCGACAGCTGCTCTGCTTCCGCCGCGGTCTTGAGCGTGACGAACTCCTCGATATCGGCGCCGGCGATGAAATTGTCCTTCTTCCCGGAGAAGAACGCGACCGCCCGCACCCGCGCGTCCCGCTCCAGCGCGGTGAGCATCGCGTACACTTCGTCCTTCACCGACTGCGAAATGACGTTGACGGGGCTGTCCGTCTTGTTGAGCGTGACCACGGCGATGCCGTCCCGCACGTCCCACGTGATGGATGGCATCAGCGGCGCTCCAACACGACCGCCGAGGCCATGCCGCCCTGCGCGCAGACCGAAATCAACCCGAATTGCACGTTGCGGCGCCGCATCTCGTTGGCCAGAGTCGTGACCAGGCGCCCGCCGGTCGCCCCGAACGGATGCCCGATCGCGATGGATCCGCCCATTACGTTGATGATCGCCTCGTTGATCTCCCAACCCTTAGCCGCGAATCCCTGCAGATTGGACAACACCTGCGACGCGAACGCTTCGTGAATTTCGATCAGCCCCAGGTCCTTCCATTCGATCCCGGCGCGCTCGAGCGCTTTCGGCACGGCCCAGACCGGCGCCTGCAGCAGCTGCCACCCGGGATCGACGGCCGCGACCGCGTAGGACCGGATGTACGCCAGCGGCTCGTAGCCGTGCGCCCGCGCGGCGTCCTCCGACATCAGCAGCACCGCCGAGGCCCCATCAGTCAGCGGCGACGCGTTGGCCGCCGTGACGGTGCCGTAGCGCCGGTCGAACACCGGACGGAGCTGCGCCATCTGCTCGAGCGAGGAGTCGATCCGGATGCCGTTGTCCTTCGCGACGATGTCGACACCGGGACGCACGGGCAGCCACGGGGCGATCTCGTCCGTGAGCCGGCCGTCGGCGGTCCCCTGAGCGGCCATCTGGTGGCTGCGGAGGGCCCAGCGATCCTGCTCCTCACGGCTGATGTGATTCTGCTTCGCCATTGTCTCGGCCGATTGCCCCATGGACTCCCCGGTCGACGGCTCGGCGATGGCCGGAGCCACCGGGATGAGATCGCGCAGACGGATCTTCGCGAACGTGGCGATCCGGGCCCCCAGGGTCCGCGCCTTGCTGGCGGTGACCAGGATGTCGGCCAGACGCCGCGAAGCGAGGATCGGAATGTCCGAAAGCGACTCCGCTCCACCGGCGAGAATGACGTCCGCATGACCCAAGGCGATCTGGTCGTGGGCTGCCGTGATGGCCTGATTGGCCGAGGCACAGGCACGATTGACGGAGAACGCCGGGATCTCTTTCGGGAACTGGGGCAACAGGCTGACTTCGCGGGCGATGTTCGGGACCAGCGCGGAGGGGACCACCTGCCCGAAGATCACCTCGTTCACGGCGCCGGGTGACAGGTTGGTCCGCTCGAGCAGCTCGCGCGCGGCGTAGCGGGCGAGATCCACGGCGCGGGCCTCCTTCAGGACGGTACCCGCCTTGCAGAACGGCGTGCGGCAGCCCGCGATGACCGCCACGCGCCGCCCATTGAGGAGCGACATTACATTTTCCTCCACGACGTCTCTCGCACGGAGAGGGAACCTACCACTCTCCGGAACCGGAAGGGAGTTGGTGCGCCGAGCGTGAACCCACGACGCGAACATCTGACCGCGATGTTGGTGCTGCCACTCACAGTGGCCTGCGGCGGCTCCGAAGGCTCGTCGCCGCCGCTCGCCGGCACTGCGGTGCATCCCTAGATGGCGGGCGAGGCGCCATTCTCCTATCGCTCTCGCGCCGCGGCGCTGGAGTCGATGCAGACGCAACCGGTGGACCTGCTGATCATCGGTGGGGGCATCACCGGCGCCGCCGTCGCACGCGACGCTGCGCTGCGTGGATTTCGCACCGCGCTGGTCGAGGCGGGTGACTTCGGTGCCGGCACCAGCTCCCGCTCCTCGCGCCTCATCCACGGAGGCCTGCGCTACCTCGAAGCGTACGATTTCCGGCTGGTGTTCGAGGCCAGCCGCGAGCGCCGCACGTTGCTGCGCATCGCGCCCCACCTCGTGCGCCCGATGCGCTTTCTGTTTCCTCTCTACCGAGGTGGCCGCGTCCCGCCCTGGAAGCTGCGAGCGGGCATGTGGCTCTACGACGCACTCGCGGCATTTCGCAACGTGCACTGGCACCGCTGGCTGTCCCCCGCCAAGGCCCTCGCCGCCGAGCCGGGACTGCGCGACCGGGATCTGCGCGGGGCGGCGCTCTACTGGGACGCGCAGACCGACGACGCCCGGCTCGTCATCGCCACCGTGCGCAGCGCCGCGCAAGCGGGCGCGCTGGCGGCGAACTACGCCGCCGTCACGAGCTTCATCCGGGCCGAAGGCCGCGTCGTCGGCGCGATCATCCGCGACAGCCTCACCGGTCAGGAGAGCCTGGTGCGCGCGCTCACCGTGGTGAACGCCACCGGCCCCTGGGTGGATCGGGTGCGCCGCCTCGACGATGCCGGGGCGAAGCCGCTGCTGCGGATGTCCAAGGGCGCTCACGCCATCGTGCGGCGCGAGCGCCTGGGATTGCATGACGCCATCACCATCTCCTCGCCGATCGACGGACGGGTGATGTTCGTGCTGCCGTGGAACGACCTCGCCTTCATCGGCACGACCGAGACGGATGAGGCCGTGCTGCCCGAGGATGTCCGGGCGACCGGTGAGGACGTCATCTACCTGCTGCGCTCGGCGAACGCGGTGTTCCCACGTGCCCGGCTGACCCCGAACGACGTGCTCGCCACGTGGGCGGGACTGCGCCCCCTGCTCGCCCCCGACCGCTCGCTCCCGGCCGGCAAAGTCTCGCGCGAGCATCGCATCCTGGAGAGCCCCAGCGGACTGATCACCATCGCCGGCGGCAAACTGACCACCTTCCGGGTGATGGGAAAAGACGTGGTCGATCTGGTGGCCAAGCGACTGCGCCAGCAGGACGGTCGGTCGCTCCCGCCCCGTCCCGCCACGGACCAGCTGCCGCTGCCCGGCGGCGAGATCGCGGCGCTCGACGTCATGATGCAGTCGGTGCGAATGAAGGAGCTGCCGGCCGTCACGGCGCGCCATCTGGTGGACAGCTACGGTACCGAATCGGCCGCAATTCTGAATCTCGTCTCGAAAAACAAGGTGCTGGGCGGCCCGCTCGTGGCCGGACGGCCGGAGATCCGGGCGGAAGTGGTGTACGCGGTCGAGCGGGAGATGGCGCTGCGGGTGAGTGACGTTCTGATCCGCCGGCTGCACCTCTTTTATGAGGACCCGCAGCATGGCGCGGGCGTCGCGGCGAACGTCGCGCACAAAATGGCGGAGCTCCTGGGGTGGAGCTCGACCCGCGAAGACGACGAAATCGGGGCCTACCTGGAAGAGGTGCGCAAGTCGCGCGAATTCCTGAGCGAGGTGGGGAGGCGCAGCCAGGTCGTTAGCGCTTCGCCCTGAACAGGCGTTCCATCTGGCGCACCACCGTCGGCTTGCCGCCGATGATGCCGTACAGTCTGGGTTCCGGACCACGCGACCGGTAGGATTGCACGTAGCGACCGCCCGCCTCCTCGATCAAGAGTTGGGTCGCCGCGATGTCCCACAGCCTGAGGCCGTAGTCCACGAAGGCGCCGATCCATCCCTCCGCGGCGAACACGTGCGCGATACAGTCGATGTATCCGCGGACCAGGGCATGCTCGCGCATCAGCCGATCGAACCGCTGGCCGGCGCCGCATTGCACGAAGCGGGCGCGATCTCCGGCGGAGATCACTTCGCGCGATACCGCGTGCCGCGGCACGTCGCGCACGCGCAATCGGCGCCCGTCGCACCAGGCGCCGAGGCCCCGCCCGGCGCTGTAGCAGCGATCGAGCGCGGGCAGATCGATGACCCCGATCAGCGGCCGCCCGCGATGCTGCAACCCGATGATGGTGCCGTAGAACGGGATCCCGTGCGTCAGGCTCGTGGTGCCGTCGATCGGGTCCAGGATCCACTGGAAGTCCGCGTCGGGACGCACGGCGGGCAACTCCTCGCCGATGATCCCGTGACTCGGAAAGGCCCGCCCGATCGCGCCACGGAGCGCCCGCTCGACGGCGAGATCCACGTTGGTCACGAAGCTCGCGTCGGGCTTGAGCCGGGTGCGAAACCCTTGGGCCACCCGGCGCCGGATCACCGTGCGCGAGAGCCGGGCAAAGTGGAGCGCCGCGCGGTAGTAGCGCCTCCGCTCCGCCAGCGTCGGGGTCACGGGGCGGGGAGATACTCCGGCGGGATGGGATTGTCGGGGCGCTCGTCGTCCCACTGCGCCCCGGAAATCCACCACCGCGCGCCATCCCAGAACAGCTCGACGCTGTTGATGCCCCGACCGATACTGGGACCGTCGGCGCGCTGGCGCATGTCGTAGGTGCTGAACACGTGCACGATGTTCCCGAACCGGTGCGTCGTGCGGTGAATCTCCTGCTCGAAGAAGCCCTCGTGTACGAAGTAGTCGTTGGCCTGATCGACATAGGTCTGGTGGTCGACCACATTGGCGTGAATCGCGCCGGCGCTGTCCTTCGAGAGCGAGACGAAGCGCACGTTCGGAATGTAGAGCGAGCGGTCACGCGACCATTGCCGCGGCGCCCCCGCGGGCCCCGAAATGACGTCGTAGAACGCCTTGAGGATGCCGTCGAGCGTGGCGACGTCTTCCGCACGTGGGGCGATGGTCGCCACCTCCACGTGGGCACGCGCCGGCTGCTGCGCCCACGCGGGGGACGCGAGCGCGAGCACAAGGGGAACGGTGGCGAAGATCGGACGCATGGTGCCTCCCATTGGGACGCAAAGAAAGGATCTGGGCGTCACCGCTCGGGCGCGTCGCGCAACCAGTGCGCGAAGCGGGAGTCGGCCGCACTCTCCTGCAGCCGGGCGAAATGCCGGGCCGAGTATTCCTGGAAGTCGAACTCGATCTTCGACACGACCGACTGCACGACGCCCCACATGGCCTCGCGGAAGTCGGACATGATGCGCATCAGGGCCAGGCTGGACTGCCGAGGCGGCGGCGCGGCGCCGAAATACGCCATCAGCAGCCGCTCATCGTCCGCTTCCGAAAAGCCGTTGTTGATCGACAGGTTGCCGAGATCGAAGTAACGATCGCCCATCCCGGCGTATTCCCAATCCACGATGCGGACGGTCTGGCCGTCGTGGATCAGGTTCGCGTTCAGGAGGTCGTTGTGGCAGGGGACCGGAACGTGCTCGGCACCTTGGAGCGCGGGCTCGATCGCGGAGGCCACGCGACGCGCGGCGGTGTACGCGGCCGGGAGATCGGCCCCGTGCTCTTGCGCGGTCCGGGCATACGCCTCGACGACCCGGAAGGCGTCGAACGTGGATGGAATGGCCGGGCCGTCGTGGAACGTCCGCACCGCGCGCGCGACCAGCGCGATGCACGCGGCCGTGCGCAGATCCTCCGGGGGTACCGGCCGACCGGGAATGAAGCGCGTCACCAGGCAACCCGCGTCAGGGAGAAAAGCGGACACTTCGGGTCCAACGCCAAGCTGTGCCGCCGTCAGGGATGCGGCGTGCTCAGCCGCGCGATCGATGCCGAGAAACGCCGAGTCCGGGTCGGTGACCCGGACAACATAGTCCCCATCGCCCAACCGGATGCGATAGTTGTGATTGGTGATGCCGCCGCCCAGAACCTCCGGCGCACCGAGCGGCGCACCGAGCAATGGGGTGAGACGAGCGAGCAGCGACGGCAGCCGATCGGACATCGCGGCCAACTTACCCCGCAACCCCCGCTCTGGACAGCCTGCTTGCCGACGCGTAGCGTATCCGCCGCTTCGCTGCCTCGGTATCCCCTCGCCGTCACGATCATTGGGAGGTGTCGATGGACCCCGCAGCCTCGAAACAGGCCGACAGCGCTCGTGATGCAGCCGATTTGGCCAAGTTCGGCTACAAGCAGGAGCTGAAGCGCGCCCTCGGGACCTTCAGCTCGTTCGCGGTTGCCTTCAGCTACATCTCCCCATCCACCGGCATCTTCACGCTGTACGCGCTCGGGTTGTCGTTCATCGGCGCGGCGTTCTTCTGGACCTGGCCCATCGTCTTCCTCGGTCAATTGTTCATCGCCCTCAACTTCGCCGAGCTATCGAGCCACTTCCCCGTCGCCGGATCCGTGTTTCAGTGGACCAAATATTTGGCGGGGCCGCGCTACGCCTGGTTCACGGGCTGGATCTACCTGGCCGCCGGCGTGATCACCGTGACCGCAGTAGTGGTCACCTTACCGCTGGCGCTCATCCCGATGCTCAACGGCATGGGCTGGGCGATGGAGAACACGCTCGCCAACCAGCGCCTGATCGCGATCCTCACCCTCATCGTCATCACCGTGATGAACGTGTACGGCGTGAAGCTGGTGGCGATCGTCAACAACACCGGCGTGCTGTTCGAGATCTTGGGGATGGTCGTGTTCGCCGTCATCCTGGCCGTGCTGCACAACCGGCAGGGCGTGGGCGTCGTCTTCAACACCGGCGGCCAGACGGTCACGTTCGGCGCGTTCATGGCCGCGATGTTCATGAGCCTGTTCGTGATCTACGGGTTCGACACCGCTTCGACGCTGGCGGAGGAGACGCGAGACCCGAGGCGCGAGGCGCCGAAAGCGGTGCTCGCGTCGATCATCGGCGCGTTCATCATCGGCGTGATTTTCCTGTGGGGCACCCTGATGGCGATCCCGGACCTGAAGGACGCGATCGCCAAGGGCATGGGCCCTGGCCAGATCATCGAGTCCGCGTTCTCACCCGCGTTCGCGACAATCTACCTGCTGGTCGTGTCCGCCGCGATCTTCGTGTGCTGCCTCTCGATCATGACGTCGACGATCCGCCTGATGTTCGGCATGGCGCGCGACAACCAGCTGCCGTTCTCGGCGCTGCTCGCCAAGGTCAGCCCGTCGCACCACACGCCGGTCTGGGCGTGCTACGCGGTCGGTCTGCTCGCTGCGGTTCCCCTGCTCCAGTACGCCGGCGCGGCCTACATTGCCATCGCGGCCACGGGGATGATTTATCTCAGCTACTTCCTCGGCAACCTGGCCATCCTGCGGGCCCGTCTCAAGGGCTGGCCGCGGTCCAAAGCCCCATTCTCCCTCGGCAAGTGGGGAGTGGTCGTCAACGTCCTCGGGCTCACCTGGGGCGGCGCCATGCTGATCAACTTCGCCTATCCCCGGGCCTGCTGTAATCCAAGACCGGTGGAGACGGTCGTGGGCTCAGCGCAGCTCTTGAACTTCCACCTCGGCTTCCTCGATCGCACGCCGGTGCTGTGGACGGTGTTCGCGGTCATCCTGCTGATCGGTGTCGTGTATTACTTCGCCGTCCAGCACAAGAAGCCGTTTACGCCGGTCGTCCCGCCCGAGGAGGTCTAGCCTTCGTGCTCCAGCGCGCCGAGGTGCATCTGACGCTCGGTGCGGGCAAAGCCTGCCGCCTCCTCGCGTCGCGGCCTGAGGAGGGAGACCAGGATGCCGGCAGCGAACGAGAGCGGCATCGTCACCAGCGCTGGATTCTTGAGCGGGAACCACGCGGCGGCGTGTTTGAGTACGTCCACCTGCACCGTGGGCGAGAGCCAGATGAGCACCAGCGTCGACACGGTCCCGAGCACCATGCTCGTGACGGCGCCGGCGGTCGTGTAGCCGCGCCAAGAGATCGCGAGCAAGAGGGCCGGAAAGTTCGCGCTCGCCGCGATCGCGAAGGCGAGGCCCACCATGAACGCCACGTTCTGCCCCTTGAACGTGACCCCCAGGACCACGGCGAGCGCGCCCAGCCCCACTGTCGCGATGCGCGCCACCCGGAGCTGCTCCTTGGCGCTTACATGCCCGCGCCGGATCACGTGCACCCAGAGATCGTGGGACAGTGCGGCGGCGCCTGACAAAGTGAGCCCGGCCACCACCGCGAGAATCGTCGCGAACGCCACGGCGGCGATGAACCCGAGAAACGCCCGTCCACCCAGGAACTCGGCCAGGAGCGGCGCCGCCATGTTGCCGCCCGGCTCGACGTGCCGGATCGCCTCCGGTCCCACCAGCACCATCGCCCCGAAACCGAGCACGAACGTCATGAGGTAGAACACGCCGATCACGCCCGTGGCGTAGAACACCGACTTGCGCGCCGCTTTGGCATCGGGGACCGTGTAAAACCGCATCAGGATGTGCGGCAGACCGGCGGTCCCGAACATCAGCGCCAGCCCGAGCGAAATGGCGTCGAGCGGCTTCGCGACCAGGCGACCGGGGGCCAGGACCGCGTCGCCGTACCGCGCCGCCGCGGCCGCGAACAGCGCAGCGGGGTTCATCTTGAACCGCAGCAGGACGAGCGTCGTGAGAATCGCGGCGCCGGTCAGGAGCAGCACGGCCTTCACGATCTGCACCCACGTCGTCGCGATCATGCCGCCGAACAGCACGTACGCGATCATCGCCAGGCCGACGATGACGATCGCAGTCTCGTAGCTCAAGCCGAACATCAGCTTGATCAGCCCGCCCGCCCCCACCATCTGGGCGATGAGGTAGAGCGATACCGTGGCCAGCGTGCCGAGCGCGGCCGCCAGCCGTACCGGTGCCTGTGACAAGCGCGCCGCGACCACGTCGGCGAACGTGTACTTGCCCAGGTTCCGGAGCGGCTCGGCGATGAGGAACAACACGATCGGCCATCCCACCAGCCACCCGGTCGAGTAGATCAGCCCGTCGAAGCCCGTGGTGGAGACCAATCCCGCGATGCCGAGAAACGACGCCGCGCTCATGTAGTCGCCGGCGAGCGCGAGCCCGTTCTGACCCGGGCGAATGGTCCGGCCGGCCGCGTAGAACTGCTCCGTGGTACGCGTCCGCCGCGCGGCCCAATAGGTGATCCCGAGGGTGACGGCGATGAACAGGCAGAAGAAGGCGATCGCGACGCCGTTCGGCTCGCCGATGCTGGTCGATGTCATTGCTTCAGCCGATGCAGCTCGGCGTCGTAGCGGTTGTTCGCCCAGCGGACGTACACCCACGTGAGCAGCCACGAGCAAACGATGACGAGCGCGCCGAGCAGGATCCCCAGCGACAACCCCGGAGCCAGCAGGTGGCCGAGCAGCGGCTTGCGGAAGGCGATCAGCGCGATGAAGCCGAAGTAGAGGACCACCATCGCGGCCGTGAGCGACAACGCCACTCTCCACCGCCGGGCGACCAATGCGCGGAGATCCGTGTCGCCCGGGTTCAACGCCAACCCCGCAGGCTGCGCACGTAGTCGTGCAACACCAGGAATTTCTCGAACACGCTGACCCCTTTTCGTTTGCGGCCGAATTCGCCGAACAACTCCCGCAGCCGTCCCCGACGACTTACGTAGAAGCGGAACGTTTCCGCGAAATCCTCCTGCGGATGCGTCCCGGCGTAGCGGCTCACGTGGTCGACCATGGTCGTCGCCACCCGACGCCGCTCGAAATCCACCCAGTGCTCGTCCGCCACCCGATACGCCATCCGCACTTCGCCAAACGCCCGCCGGAACCGCCCGGTGCGAGTCCAGCTCCAGTTGTGGTACAGGAACGAATGCCCCAGCTCGTGGAGAATCAGACCGGTGAGCAGGTTCCACGAGATCTCGTCGCGACGCCGCTTCCCGGTCACGTAGCGGCGATCGATTTCGATCACTTTGGGAGCGTTCGGGGAGACCCCGGACACGCCGGGACGCAGCAGGATCCGGTAGTCCCAATCCTTGACGCGCGAGACGATCAGCAACCGGCGCACACGTCGCAGCGCCTGGCGTACCAGGTCTCGGCCGGTCGCGTCCTCCCCGCACCACGGGCACGTTTCCATCCAGTCGTCCACGCCACGGTCGCAGTGCGGGCAGTCGTTTTCAAACCGCTCGTACTTCCACTTCTGGGCCCGCCCGCACCACGGACACCACTGCATCGGGTACTGCTGGCCGCCGTGACAACGGCGGCAGCGGCGCTCGTACTTGAACCCTTTGGGCTTCTTGAGCGGCTCGGGGCTCGAATCGCGATCGGCGACGTCGCGGCCGCACCAGGGACAGAACGAATGACTGTCGGAAACGATCCAGCGGCAATACCGGCACTCGGCGCCGGTCTCGCGCTGCACGTCCCCCCACACGAGGTCCTTGCCGCAATTCGGACAGTCGTACCAGAACCGCTCGACTTCCGCCTTGCAGCGGGGGCAGCGGAGCTCGGGCTTTGGGACTTCGCGCCGCCGCCGCATTACGTTGCGCCACCAGCCGCGGGCGCTCATAGGCTACTCACCCTGGCCATATCCGCGCGCACCGTCCGCAATCCGAGCAGGATCACGACCCCTCCCACGAGACCCACCGCCGGCAGCAGCAGCATCGCGCGACGCAGCGCTTGATCCGGCGACAGGTGCCACACCATCTGCAGTCGATCGGACAGGTACCCGATGAGGGGCGGGGCGACCGCGTCGCCGGCCAGGTGCGAGAACAGCAGGAACGCCCCCATCACCGACGAGCGCACCGCGGCAGGCACGACGTCGAAGATCACCGCTGACAGGGGTCCATTGTACCACGTATAGAAAAAATACGTCCCGAAGACAAGCGGCACGAACAGCCTCAGATTGTCGCTCAGAATCAACATGACCGCCACCGGCGCGCCGAGCAGGAACCCCGCCCCGGAGACCGCGATCCGGCCGCCCGGCCAGCGCTCGAACAGCCGGTCGGCGAAGCGCCCACCGACCAGCGCCCCCAGGGCTCCTCCCGAGAGCCCCCAGATGCCGAACTCACGCCCCACGTCGCTTACGGAGAAACCGTGCACGCGCTGCATGAAGCTGGCCGCCCATGCAATCAACCCATTCACGGCGAAGGTGACCAGCGCGCCGCCGACGAACACCCAGATCAACGTGGGCACGCGGAGCACCGTGGTGGCCGCTGCGACGAACTCCTCGAAGGCGGTGGCCGCCACTTCACCCGCCGCGGACCTGCGCCGCAGGGCCACGGGAGCGAGGCGTGCCACGGTCCATACCACTCCCAGACCGATGAACGCGCCGAACAGGGCGGCGCCCATGTCGGCCGTCAGGACGCGGGTGAGGGCGAGGGTCCCACCGATGACGGCGCCCAGCGCCGCGAGCCAGAGCAGCGGCGCCGAATAGTGCAGCGCGGTGCGCAGGCCGGTGGTCGTGAAACGGCGCAGCGTCGTGAGGATCGGAGTCGGCGGGCGACGCTGCGGCTCGCGCAGCTGCGAGGCGAGCACCGCGAGCACGAAGCCCGGCACGCCGAGCCACAGGAAGGCGAAGCGCCATCCGTAGGCTTCGGCCAGGAGCCCGCCGAGCCAGACGCCCGCCACGCCCCCCAACGCCATCCCCACCGAGTAGACCCCGAGCGCCAGCGCGCGGCGCTTCTCGCGGAAATATTCGGTGATGAGCGCCTGCGACACGGGGCCATACCCCGCCTCGCCCACGCCGACCATTGCCCGGCAGACGAACAGCTGCCAGAACCCGCGCACCGCGCCGCCCAACGAGGTGAACAGGCTCCACAACCCCACCCCCCAGGCGATCACGCCGCGGCGCGTCCGCAAATCGCCCAGCACGCCCAGGGGAAGCGCGGCGAGCGACAGCACGATGATGTAGGCGGAGCCGATCCAGCCGAGCTGCAGATCGGACAGCTGCAGGTCGCGCTTGAGCGGCTCGAACACCGCGAAGACGACGTTGCGGTCGGCGTAGTTGAAGAAGTTGATCAGCGTGAGCAGTCCCAGGGCGTACACCGCGTACGCCCGGGACCCACCCGCCAGTCCGCCCGCGTCAGACGGCGCGGCCGCCGGTCGCTCGTCGGGCGCGGGTGTCACGCTCGGGCTTGGCCGCGATGTAAGCCTCGTGCAGCTGGGTCATCATCGTCTCGCGCCGGTCGTACAGCCGCTTGAGCGGCCGGGGTGCGTGGCGCGCGAGCGCGTACGCCGCCAGGAGCGGGAAGGCGACCGAATTGTCGCAGTAGCACACCACCGTGCCCGGCAATTTGTCCGGGTCCACCTTGCCCCAGCTGACTGCCTCGGCCGGCGTCGCACCCGAGAGGCCTCCCGTATCGGGACGCGCGTCGGTGATTTGCAGATAGTAGTCGTGACCCTTCTCGCTGATGCCCAGTACTTCTTGAATCTGGGGCTCGGTCTGCAGCACGAAGTTCTTGGGACTGCCGCCGCCGATGAGCAGCACACCGCTCTTCCCGTCGTGCCTCTTGGCGTGAAACACGATCGCCGAAGTCTCGTTCACGTCGGCGCTCACGTCGAAGCGCAGCAGCGAGCCCGCCAATGCCTGCTCCGCCACGTTCATCCCGATCGACGAATCGCCGGGACTCGAGGTGTAGATCGGTACACCGCATTCGTGGGCCACCGAGAGCACCGAGCGACGCGACAGGCCGAGCGCCTTCTCCCGCTCGCGGACGAACCCACCGAGCCGATAGTGGTATTCGGCGGTGCTCATGGCCCGCTGGAACTCCGGCCGGGCCGAGACGTCGCGGATGTAGGCGTCGGTCGACAACAGCACGTTGTAGTCGAAGAAGATGTCGTAGATGCGCACCACGCCGGCTGCGCGCAGCTCCACGTCGTCGGCGAACGGCGAGCCGCGATGCATCGCGAGCCCGAGACCGAAGTGGGCGTCGTGGTACAGATTGGCCCCGGTGGAAACGATCCAGTCGATGAATCCGACCTCCATCAGCGGGATGATGGTGCTCATGCCGAGGCCGGCGGGGGTCATGGCGCCGGTGAGGCTCATCCCCACGGTGACGTCGGCCGCGAGCATCCGGTCGGCGTACAGACGGCACGCTTCCGCGAGACGCCCCGCATTGTAGGCAAGGAACGCGTTGTCGATTAGGTCGGCGACCGTCTCGCGTCCGGTGATGCCGCGCGGATCGATGCGGGTCCCGCGCAGAAACGGCGAGGTCGCCATCAGACCGCCTTGTTGCGGGAGTGCGACTGCTTCCGCTCCTCGCGCGCTTTGACGACCAACGCAACCGCCTCCGCCGGATCGTCGGTCACGTGAAACAGGTTTAGATCCTTCCCGTCGATCTTCCCCTCGCCGACCACCCGCCCCGCCAGCCATTCGCGCAGCCCGCTCCAGTATTCCACCCCGAAGAGGACCACGGGGAAATGCTTCACCTTGCCAGTCTGAATCAAGGTCAGGGCCTCGAACAGCTCATCCATGGTGCCGAACCCGCCGGGAAACACGATGAACGCCGTCGCGTACTTCACGAACATGGTCTTGCGGACAAAGAAGTAGCGAAAATTGATCGACCGCTCCACGTAGGGATTCGTCCCTTGCTCGAATGGCAGCTCGATGTTGCAGCCGATCGAGAGCCCGTTGCCTTCCTGCGCGCCGCGGTTCGCCGCCTCCATGATTCCCGGCCCGCCACCGGTGATGATCGGAAAGCCCTGCCGGGCCAGGAGCCGGGCCGTCTCCACGGCCTTGTTGTAGTAGGGGTCGTCGCTGCGGGTGCGCGCCGATCCGAAGATCGACACCGCAAAGCGCACGTCGGAGAGCGTGTCGAATCCTTCGACGAACTCCCCCATGATCCGCAGCACCCGCCAGGGATCGGTGTGCACGAAGGTCCGCCGCTCCTGCGACGGAGCCGCTGTGAGCAGCCGTTCGTCTTCAGTGACCGCGGTGCGTGGCGAGCTGCTCGAGTGCTGCGACATGGTCGTCCTGAACGTTGTAGAAGAAAGGAGAGAGGCGGACGTGACCCGGACGCGCGTCCGCTACGATGCCCCCGGCCGCGAGGTGCCGCACCGCGGCCGCCGGATCGGCCGCGGGCAACATGACGATCGCCGAGCGCGCCTCGCCGGTCGCGGCCACCCGCGGTCGGAACCCGGCTTCCCGCGCCCGCGCCACGAGATCCTCGGTGAGACCGGCCGTCACCCGCCGGATCGCCGGCACGCCGATTTCTTCGATGTACTCGAGGCCGCCCAGCTGCGTGTAGATCGCGGCCAGAGCCGGCGTCCCCAGCTCGAAGCGACGGGCATCGTCGTGGAATTCGAGCGCGCGTGGCTCGAACGCGAACTGATCGCGGTGACCGAACCACCCCGCGACGCTGGGCGACAGCTCGCGCGCCAATCCCTCGCGCACATAGCAGAATACGATGCCGGTCCCGCCGAGCAGCCATTTCAGCCCACCCGCCACGAGGAAGTCCACACCGGTTGTCGGGGCGTTCACCGGCACCTGCCCCACCGACTGATAGGCGTCGATCAGGCACCGGGCGCCTCGGGCATGCGCCACCTGGGCCACGGCGGCGATGTCCTGGATCGCCCCGGTCGTGAAGTAGACGTGCGATGTCGCGACCAGCGCGGTGCGCTCGTCCACGGCCCGGGCGATCGCCTCGACCGGGACGGTCACCCCGTCGGGGCTCTCCACGACCACCACCTCCACGCCCTGTGGCCGCTTGGCGAGCCACTGGTAAACCACCGTCGGAAAATCGAGCGCGGTGACGACGACCTTGGGACGCCGCGCGTAATCGAGCGCGCTCGCCACCGCGCTGACCGCGACGGAGACGCTCGGCGCCAGTGCGATTTGGGAAGCGCCCGCCCCAATCACACCTCCGTAGCGCGACCGCAGCTCCGCCAGCGCTGCCCACCACACATCGTACCAGGCGGCCGCCCCCCGCGCCTGCCAGACGTCGAGAAACTCGGCTACCTTGCGCCGGGCCCGGTCCCCCAGCGCGCCGAGCGAGCAGGTGTTGAGGTAGATCCGGTCCCGGAAGATCGGGAACTCGGCCCGGTAGCGGACCAGCGGGTGCGGCTCGGATCCGAGTGCGACGCCGCTTGCAAGCGTCATAGGCGCGGAATATACAGAAGCCATGCAGACTCCGGCGAGTTGGACGTCGCTCTATACCAGGCTGGCGCTGCGCGCGCTCACGAGTCCGCGACTCGCACTCGATCTCGTGCGGCTCGCCTGGAGCTTTCGCCGGCGGGACTGGTACCGACAGCCGCCATTCCTTCCGCTGCCGCCCCCGGAGTATATGCGCTGGCGCATGTTCACCGCCTACGGCGACGAGGACGCGGTGCCCCCGGTCGAGGATGTAGTCAGATTCGCGCGCTGGCGGCGCGAAGTCATGCACCTGTGAGCCCGACCCGACCGGACAGCCTCGAGCTGAAACGCCGCGCCCTCGCGTTGGGCTTCAATGCAATAGGCGTCGCGTCGCTCGAGCCAGATGTCCAAGCGGCCGAGCTCCAGCGCTGGCTCGCCGCCGGGTACGCGGGCACGATGACGTATTTGCATCGACAAGCGACCAGGCGACAGAATCCGCGACGCATCATGCCCGATGCCGCAGTCGCGGTCGTCACGCTCACCAACTACTGGCACGGTCCGATCGGGCCCGGCACGACGCCACGGGTAGCGCAATACGCCTGGTCCGCCGACTATCATCGCGTGTTGTCCACCCGACTCGAGCGTCTGGCGGACGCGGTCAAGGACCTGGCACCGGGAGCGCGCACGCGCTGCTACGTCGACGCAGGCCCTGTTCCGGAGCGGGAACTGGCTCGGCGCGCCGGGCTCGGATGGATCGGCAAGAACACGATGTTGATCGATCCAGAGATCGGCTCGTTCACCTTCATCGGGACCGTCTTCACTGATGCCGACTTCGTTCCCGATCCTCCCTTTGAGGCGGACCGCTGCGGCACCTGCCGCGCCTGTCTCGATGCCTGCCCGACCGATGCGTTCGTCGCCCCGCACATCCTCGATGCGCGCCGCTGCATTTCCTACCTCACGATCGAGTCCCGCGGCGCGTTTACGAGCCAGCAGAGGGGCCAGGTCGGCGAGTGGCTGTTCGGGTGTGACGTGTGTCAGGACGTGTGTCCCTGGAACGTTCGGTTCGCCGAACCGACCCGGGACCCCGAGCTCGCACCGCGGGCGGCGCTCGCCGACCCAGACCTCGACCAGCTGCATGAGCTCGACGCCGCCGAATTCGAGGCGCGTTACGCAGACACGCCGTTCGAGCGGCCCGGGCCGGTTGGGATACGCCGCAACGCGGCCGCCGTGCGCGCCAACCGGGTCGCGACATGACCGCCGCGCGCGTCGACGACATCCAACGCCAGCTCGACCAGGGCCTCACGCGCATCGATCCGCACCACCGCCTGCTCGGGCGTCCGGTGAGCTACCGCGTGATCGACGGCCAGACGCTCGAGATCACGTTCCGGGACGTGGCCGGTATCGCCGAAGCCGAAGTGCTCGGCGTGAAGCGGATTCTGGGCCAGGATTGTTACTGCACCGTATCACCGCAGACGGCGGAGAGTGTGACCGTCCGGTTCGTTGTGCCGCTGAAAGGCTGATAGCCGACAGCTGATAGCGTGGTTCACAGTACCAGCGTCTCCCCATGCATCATTTGATGGAACCGTTCCGGCGCCAATCCTGACGCTCTCCACGTGTCTCTCGCTCTCTGCGGCGGCTCGTCCAGCGGCTCGTCGGTGAGCTTGAAGGTTCCCCAATGCATCGGAATCACCAGCGGGCCCCCCAGATCGTGTGCCGCCTGCACCGCCTCCTCGGGGTCCATGTGGACCGGACGCATGAACCAGCGGGGATCGTAGGCGCCGATCGGCAGCAGCGCGACGTCGAACGGTCCGAACCGGCCGGCGATCGCCGCGAATTCCGGGTGGTAGCCCGTGTCCCCCGCAAAGAACACGCGTCGCGCCGGTGTGCGGACGCTCCAGCCGCACCACAACGTCCGATTGCGCTGCCATGGAGTCCGCCCGCTGAAATGCTGCGCCGGCGTGCAACCAATCGTGAGCGCGCCGTGCGTCGTCTCCTGCCACCAATCGAGCTCCGTGATCTCGTGCACGCCGCGCCGCCGCAGGAACGACGTCAGGCCAAGCGGCACCAGCCAGCGCGCACCGGGGTTCGTCGCCTCGATGCGGCATACCGTGAGGTCGTCCAGGTGGTCGTAATGGTCGTGAGACTGGAGCACGAGATCGATCGGCGGCAAGTCGTCGAACCGAATCCCGGGGCCGACCCGTCGTTTCGGTCCGATCCCCGGAATGGGTGAGGCGCGATCGCTCCAGATCGGGTCGGTAAGCAGGTTCACGCCGCCGAGTTGGATGAGAAACGTGGAATGACCGACCCACGTGATCGTCAGCAGATCGTCCTGAGCGCGGGGCAGCACGAAGCGCGGCTCTGCGAACGGGAAGACCGACGGGTCAGGGTCCGGCGGAGGCGGGTGGCGCAGACGGTCCACGAACCACCAGCGCAACAACCCGCCGATGCGCGCGTCGAGCGACGCCTTGGCCCACGGGTTGCGGAAACCGCCGGATGGATCGTGATGGTCGGGCACTGCGCCCGAAAGCTAATCGTGGGGGGCGTTCTTCCGTCGTCAGCGAACGGTGACGGTCGCGCTCCCGCTCTTCCCTTCACTCAGCGCTCGAATCACGGTGCTGCCGACATGCCGCGCCTTGAGCACGGCGGTCGGCCCGATGGCTAACAACAGATCCACCACACCGGACGAATCCGCCGCGAACCATGAGATTTGCCGGTTCGCCAGCACGTTACCGACGGAATCGCGCAGTTCCGCGACGAGGAACGTGCTGTCGCCCACCACGAGGTCGAGCGTCGGCGGGGATACCGTCACACTGGCGACC
Organism: Gemmatimonadota bacterium; assembly: GCA_041497135.1. GTDB lineage: Bacteria > Gemmatimonadota > Gemmatimonadetes > Gemmatimonadales > GWC2-71-9 > DASTHG01. Next base: position 43,925 of record JBGQFX010000004.1, read on the forward strand.
TGGTTGGGATTCGGTTGCGACACGACCTCGATGAGAACGGAATCCGCGAGTGCCCCGCTCGTGGCGACGATCCACGCCGAGCCCTGCTGCACGCCCAGCACGAACTGGGTCTGGCCGAGCGTGTCGCCCACGGCCGAATCCACGGGGCTTGCGATGGAAGAGTCGCGGCTCACCCATGTGATGGCGGTACTCACGGCGTTCCCGATCGAATCGGACAGCGCGGCATGCAGCAGTGTGGTGCCGCCGACGCCGACGGTGGTCGTCCCGGTGATGTGCAGCCCGGCGCCGGCCCGCGGCAACTGCACGTTCAGCGACGTCACGTTCCCCACGGTCACAAACACATTCGGCATCGTCACCGCGGCAAATGCCGGGATGATCGGTTGCTCGATGCGCACGATGTAGGCGCCGGCTAGCAAGAACCCGACCTTGTAGTGACCCTGCCCCTCGGTATGCCCGGTCGCCACGACGTACCAACTTCCCGAGAGGGCATTCGGATCGCCTCCATACACGGTGACGTTGGCGTTCCCCACGGGATACGGAGGACCCTGGTTGGCGGTGGCGGTCACTATCCCCTCGATCGTTCCCGTCGCGGCGCTGTTCACGGCGCGCAGCACCGGCACCATGTGGAACTCCTTCACGCCGAACAGACGGTACAGGAAGCTCCGGCCCACGTCGAAATCGATCACGATTTCCGCTCCGGTCGCCACCACGGCGAGCGGCTCCTCCACGAGCGCGTAGATCGTGATCTCGCCCTGGCCCGATCCCGGCCAATGCACCACGGCGTCGGAGCCGTCGGGATACTTGATGGAGGACTTGCCCACGTCGATCGTCATGCGAATCGCCGCGTATTGTCCCGCGTCGAGAATGCTCTGGCCGACGAATGCCGTCGTCCCCTGCTGCAGCGTCAACAGGTCGAAGACCTTCCGGGGCGCCGCGACTTCCACCCAGTTTCCCGCACCCGAGGTATCGAATTGCGAGCTTGCCTCGATGCGACCCACGTACAGGTTGACGCTGCCGACCGAATCGAACGGGAACGGATCGTCGGTCAACAGTATCTTGGTCGGGGCGATGGCCAGCCCCTGCAGGGTGTCGTCCTGATAGCAGGCGGCGAGGCTACCCAGCAGGACGGCCGTAATCGTGAGCAGGCGATGCATTTCGAGTACTCCCGATGTGCGTGACGTTCGGAAGCCAATACCCCAAGTGTCGCCTGACACGTCACACCACCCCCCCACCCCAAGGTGACCCGCAGACCTGGCCGGTGGGTATACCATCAAGCGGATGAGCGATGCGGAGATCGTGCGCCGGGTACGCGCGGGTGACACCGCCGCCTTTGCCGTGCTGGTCGCACGCTATCGCGACCGGCTCGGACGCTACGCCGTGCACATGCTGGGCGATCGTGAAGACGCGGAAGAGGTCGTGCAAGACGCCTTCGTGCGGGCCTACCGCTCGTTGGTCCGCTGCGAAGAGGACCGATTCGGCCCCTGGCTGTTCGGCATCCTCGTCAACCGTTGCCGTACCGCCGGGCGTCGGGCGACCCGGCGGCACCGGCTGTTCGTCCGGGACGATGTATCGCTCGCGCGCACTCCGGCCGTCGAGGCCACCGACCGGGCGGATTGGGATGAGACGGTTCGCTGGGCGCTGGGTCGCCTCGCGCCGGTGCTGCGCGAGGCGTTTCTGTTGAAGCACGTGGAAGACATGGAGTACGACGAGATGGCGCGGTACACCGGGGCGGGAGTGTCCGCTCTCAAGATGCGTGTCAAGCGCGCCTGCGAACGGCTGCGTGCCCTGCTGACCGAGGTGGAACGTGTTTGAGCGCGACGACGACGTACTGGAGCGGGTGGTCGAGCGGCTGCGGGCGCCGATCGAGATGGATCCGACGCTCGACGCCCGGGTGATGGTTCGCGTCGCCCGGACTTCGCGCGGCCTGGACTGGCTCGCCCGAGGGTGGGAGTGGCTGCGCCGCCCCCGGGACCTGGCCATCACGCCGCTCGCTGCCGCCGGCGCCGTCGCTGTGCTGGCGGGGCTCGCCGTGTGGCTCGGATCCCGTGCGGCGGCGCCCGCGACCCGCCCAGGCACGGATACGACGGTCGTGCAGTTCATCCTCGTCGCGCCGAGCGCCGCGTCCGTCTCGGTGGTGGGGGACTTCAATGACTGGGACGCAACCACCACGCCGATGCGGCCGGTACGAAGTGGCGGCATCTGGAGCGTGACCATCCCGCTGCCTGCCGGTCGCCATCGGTACGCATTCCTCGTCGACGGCTCCCGGTGGCTCGCCGATCCCTCGGCACCGCGCGCGCCCGACGACTTCGGGACCCCGAGCTCCATCGTCACGGTGGGAGGATGAATCTCATGCGACCCTGGCACTGGCTCATCGTTCTCTGGCTCAGCGCCGCTTTGAGCCCGCGTGCCGTCGCGGCCCAGGATCCTCGGCTCCAGCGCCGGCTTGATTCGGCGACGGTGGCAGCGCTCGACGCGGTGATCGACTCCGCTCGGGCCGTTGGCCTGCCAGCCGAGCCCTTGGTGCAGCGTGCCCTCGAGGGAGCGGCAAAGCGCGCCGCACCGGCGCGCATCGTCGCGGCCGTACGGCTGCTCGCGGACGAGCTCGGGATCGCCAGGACGGCTCTCGGCCCTGCCTCGGCACCCGCCGAGCTCGTCGCGGCGGCGAGCGCGCTTCGTGCGGGCGTGCGGCCGACCGACCTCACCCGGCTGCGTCGGCGCAGAGGCGTGGGGCTGACCGTCTCGCTGGCGGCCGTCACGGATCTCGTCACGAGCGGCGTACCGCCCGATTCCGCGGCGGCGGCCGTTCTCGCCCTCGCCGCCTTGGCCCGCGACGACCAGATCGTCGATTTCCGCCGCGCCGTGGAGCGTGACATCGCCCTCGGCGCGCCCCCCGCCGCCGCCGCCGCAATCCGCGTCAACGCCGCGCTGCGCGACGTCACTCCGGGCCCCAGCCGGAGACCCTGACCGTGAAGTTCGGCGCGCCGGCGGCCGCTGTCGTGGCCGCCTGCGCGGCAACCGCTGGGCCGTCCGCTCTGCACGCGCAGGTCACTGCCGCAGTGGACGTCGGCGTGAGCGATGTTCGCTACGATGGATTCCTTCCGAGTGCAGCCGCTTCCGTCTCACCCATGTTCCGAATTGAGCGCCCTCGGCTGTACATCACCGCCAGGGGTACGCTGCTCCGGTTTGAAAGCGGCAATCTCAGCCTGCAGGCCAACGCGAGCGGGTCGGTCTTTTCCGGCCCCCTGGGTCGCCTGCGGGTCGAGCTCACGGGGAATGCCGGCTCCAGCCGCTACGCGGAGTTCGCCGGCTTCTCTCATCTGCTGCTGGGTCCCCGGCTGCATCTGGTGGGCGATCGGCAAGGCGTGTGGGTCGGAGCGACCCTCGGGACGACGTCGTTCGGTACCAACCAGCGACCGGTCAGGGCACTCGCCGCCGGTGCCTGGACGCAACGCATCGGCGCTACCTGGCTCGTCAGCCTGACGACGACCGGCGTCGGCGACACGGCCTACGTGGACTTCGAGAGCGCCGGTCATTATGAACGCGGCCGTCTGTCCCTCGAGGGGTCCCTGGGTGTGCGCAGCCGGAGCAATGGCGCGGGACACGGTGTTTACGGCGAAGCGAGCGGCGCCCTGGCCCTCGGTGCCTGGCTTTCCATCATCCTCTCCGGTGGACGGTATCCCACCGACCCGATCCGCGGCAGTGTGTCGGGCCGCTACGTTGGACTCGGTCTTCGGATCAAGACTTGGCCTCGTCGAACCACCGCGACGATGCCAGCGCGGCAGATCGCCGTTCCTGTTCACGGTTCACCCGACCGCGATGATCCGCCTTCGGCGAGCGTCGAGAGGCGGACACTGGTGATTCGCGCCGCAGGGGCGAAACTGGTCGAAGTCACGGGAGATTTCACCGACTGGAATCCGGTGATCCTCACGTCGGACACGACGGGAACATGGGCCGTGTCCGTTCCCCTGGGGCGGGGAACCTACCGGTTCAACATTCGACTCGACGGCGGAGAGTGGATGGTGCCGGCCGGTGTGACGCGCATCAAGGATGAATTCGGGGGCGAGGTCGGCCTGTTGGTCGTCCCGTAGCCGTCAGCGCCGGCCCCCCGCCAACCGTAAGGCCTCCGGGCGGACGCGTAACGCGCGCATCGCCCACACGCCGAGGGCCGGCCCGATGGCCAATACGCTCATGCTCCATCGCCACCCGATGCCAGAGGCCACAAGCGGCAGCAGCGAGATGGTCACCGTGGTGAGCAGGAATCCCAGACTCGTCTGCAAGGTGAGCGCCGTGCCGACGTAGTCTCGCGGCGCCAGCTCGCTCACCGCCGTGGAGAACTGGGCGGAGTCCGCCACCGCCGCGATCCCCCAGACGAGCAGCAACGGCCCCATCACCCAGAGCGGCCGGCCGAATAGCGTTCCCACGAACACGCAACAGCATCCCGAGACGATCATCGCAACGCTCGTAATCGTCGTGCGCCCGAAACGATCCGCGTACTTGCCTCCGAGCCAACAGCCTACCGCTCCGCTGCCGATGACGCCGAAGGTCACGAAAGCGGCGACCGCACGATGATCGTCGGCGACGGGGCTGAGCCGGGTGAGCTCGCTCGCCGCGACGAATGCCGCCATCCAGGTCCACATCGCATACAGCTCCCACATGTGACCCAGATAGCCCAGGTTGGCGAGCAGCACGGCACGGTCACGCAGTAAGGTTGGGACCGCCGACCACGAAAACCGCGCGGACGGCGCTGCATAGGGACCCTCCGACGGCACGAGCAGCACCAGCGCCGCTCCTACCCACGCCGACAACGCGGCCATCATGAGCACGGTGCGCCACTGGTCCGGAGGCACGAGCGAGCGGACCAGGTGCGGGGTGGCGGAGCCGAACGTCAACGCACCAACGAGAATACCGATGGCCCACCCACGCCCCTCGCGAAACCAGCCGGCTGCGATCTTCATGCCCGGCGGGTAGACCCCGGCGAGCGCGGCACCGGTGAAGAACCGGAGTCCGATCCCGACGGTCGATGACGTCGAGAACGCCACCCCCGCGGTGGCGAGACCGGCCAGGACCGCCGAGCCGGCGACCAGACGCCGCGCCGACCACACGTCCGCCAGCGTGAGCATCGCGGATACGAGCGCTCCCATCACGAATCCCAGTTGAACCGATACGGTGAGGCCTGCCGTTCCGGCCGAGTCCAGATGCCACAGCTGGGCGAGGGTCGGCGCGACCGCTGAAGCGCTGAACCACGGCGCCATGGCGCACAGCTCCGCAGCCGAGAGGATCGCGAGGACTCTGCCCGCGGTCACAGACCCGTCGGATGATCGAGAAAAACCCAGGGAATTCCGAACTTCGTGCCGAGGTGCTCGGCGAGCGCTCGCACGCCGAACGTCTCGGTGGCGTAATGGCCGCCATAATAGACGTTCAGCCCCAGCTCTTCGGCGTCGAAGTAGGTGTGATGCGTTCCTTCACCGGTGACGTACGTGTCCAGCCCCTCTACGGCTGCCTGTCGGATGAAGGAACCGCCGGCGCCGGTGACGATCCCCACCCGGCGCACTGTCTCCGGGCCGAACCGCATCGCTTTCGCCGGGTGGCCCAGAGCCGTGGTCAAGCGGTGCTCGAATCCTTCCCGATCCAGCTCCAGCTCACCCCATACACCGACCGGCTGTTCGCGCCACGCACCGAAGGCCCCCCGAACAGTCACGCCGAGCATGCGGGCCAACAGAGCCGCATTCCCGACTTCCGGGTGACAATCGAGCGGGAGATGAGCCCCGTACAGCGCGATGCCGTGGCGGATCAGTCCACTGACCCGTTCGAGCTGCGGCCCGACGAGGGGCCGCACACCGCCCCAGAACAACCCGTGGTGGACGATCAGCAGATCTGCCCCCTGCTCCGCCGCCATCCGCACTGTCGCAGCGCATAAATCGACAGCCGCCGCGATGCGGTGTACGGTGCCGCCGCTGCCGACCTGAAGGCCATTGAGCGCTTCAGGGTAGTCGCCCACTTCGTCGATTCTCAGGTAATCGTCGCAGTAGCGAGCGAGATCTAGGAGGTTCATTCTGGAGAGCCTGTGAGTGTCAACGCGCTAAGACAGTATTACAACAATATCATGACATTATCTACACATCACAGGGGTCCCATTGTGCGGCTGAAGCAATTCAAGTATCGCTGTTGCAATGGATTACGCAATCCACACGACCGCGTAGACAAGCTGTGGACAAGTTGAACTGCCGCTAGCGTTTAGCAGCCACGGGCGCAGCCTCCAGTACTTCTCCGCTCATGCGCAGGACACCGTTGATCTCCCCGCCCTCCTGGACCAGCAGGCGGCGGGTGGCGATGTCCCCGTGCACGACGCTCGTGGTTTGCAGCTCCACACGCTCACCGGCCTGAATCCCCCCCCGAACCTCGCCGCCGACTATGGCCTCTCGAGTCACGACGTCACCTTCCACCAGCCCGCCCTTGGCTACCAGGACTTGCCGGCCCGCTTGAACAGTCCCCACCACCGTGCCCTCGATCTTCACCACACCCTCGGCGCTGATGTCTCCGACCACCCGCATGCCCGAGCCAATAATCGAGAGTCCCAACTCGCCTGCTGGAACGCCGGTTTTCTCGGTGAAAATGGCCATCGCTAGTTCCCCTCCTTTACGAATACGAACGTGAGCGGGTCGAGCGACTGACCCTCACGCCGGATCTCAAAGTGCAGGTGCGGCGCCGTCGAGCGACCGGAGCTTCCCGTCAACGCGATCACCTGGCCGGCCGACACGGTATCGCCTTCCCGGACCAGGAGCCGTGACGCGTGACCGTACATGGTTTCATATCCGCCTGGATGTCGCAAGAGGACGAACAGGCCATAGTCAGGATCCGGCCCGGCGGCTTCTACTGTCGACCCACCGGCTGACCGTACCGGCGTACCGATCGGAACCGCGATGTCGACTCCCTCATGGGTTTCGCCCCCACCGTCGTTCGCTTCGCCACTGCGGCCGCGGGTCACAAAGCCTGGCACATCAAGCGGCCAGTGCCTCGGCAAGGAGAGACCGGCCTCGTAGCGGCGTGTGCCCGCGAGCGCGGCCCTGATCGGCGCCGCGCGCATCACATCCGGAGATGCCGAGCCGCTGTCGCGCGGGGCCGCCCGCCCGCCCAGCAGCTGCCGCAACGACTGGTAGTTGGCTTCGGCGCGGTTCAGCGCGGCGGCCAGTTGCTGAACGCGGCCATTCTCCTCCTGCAGACGCGACACTTCGCGCTCGAGCCCCGGCACACGGGCCGCGGATCGGGAGATGGGCCCCGCAAACGCGAAGAACAACACCACGAGGAGCCCCACGACCAGCGCGCCCCACTTCCCTGCCGTGACGGCCCAGAGCGGAACCCGGTATTGCTTCGAGCCGATGTCCCCGTCCAGATGGACGAGGATCGTGACACTGCGAGGCTTCATCCGTCGAATGGCGCGCCCAGAACCAGCTCGAGGATCCGCGCGAGATCGTCGTTGGAGTAGAACGCGACATGAATCTGTCCTTTTCCTTTGGCGCGCAAATTGACCCGGACGTCGGTGCCGAGGCGACGCCGCAAGGCATCCTCGACGCGACGCACTTCGGGAGCCGGGGGCAAACCCCGCCTCGAGCGCGGGCGGCGTTCCGGCGCGCGACCGCCGCGGACACGGTCCTCGATTTCCCGCACCGAGAGACCCTGCGCCACCGCCTCGCGGGCAAGGGTGGTGGCCGTGCGCGCGTCATCGAGCGCGAGCAGCGCCCGGGCGTGACCCACGCTCAGCTGCGCGTCGTGCAGCATCTGTAGCACCGAGTCCGGGAGCTTCAACAGTCGGAGCGCGTTCGCGACCGTGGAGCGGTCACGCCCGACGGCGTCCGCGACGTCCTGCTGCGTCAGCTCGAATTCGGCGATCAACCGTTCGTAACCGCGCGCTTCATCCACCGGTGAGAGATCGTCGCGTTGCAGGTTCTCGATCAGTGCCAGCGTCAGGACGGTTCGGTCGTCGACGTCGCGGCGCACCGCCGGGATCTTTTCCCACCCGAGCGCCTGGCACGCGCGCAGGCGACGCTCGCCGGCGATCAATTCGAACACGCCCTGTCCACCCGGCGCTGGTCTCACGACGACCGGCTGGAGCAGCCCCGCCCGCTTGATCGAGGATTTCAGCTCTTCGAGCGCGGCCGGATCCACGTCTCGTCGCGGCTGCAGGGGGTTGGGACGGATGTCCTGGATCGGCAGCTCGACCAGGCTGCCTTCGCGCTGAGCCTCCTCGCGCGTCGGGCCCAGCAGGGCCTCGAGCCCCCGGCCGAGGCGGCGGCGACCAGCGGCGGTCTCAGTCATGCGGGCACCTCCGGTTGAGCGGGCAATGCAGCGGGAAGGGCAGGGGAGGGAGCCCCACGCTCCACCCGCCGGATCAGCTCCTGAGCGACGGCGAGATAGCTCTTGGCCCCCACCGACTGGACGTCGTACAGCAGAATCGGCTTGCCGAAGCTCGGGGCTTCGGCCAGGCGAACGTTGCGCGGAATGGTGACGCTGAACATGCGCGGGCCGAAGTACTCCTTGGCCTCATCCCCGACCTGCTTCGAGAGATTGAGCCGCGCGTCGTACATCGTCAGCAGGACGCCGTCGATCGCGAGCGCGGGGTTGAAGTTGCGCTGCACCAGCTTGATGGTATTCAAGAGCTGCGACAGCCCCTCCAGCGCGTAGTATTCGCACTGGATCGGGATCAGGACGCCGTCGGCGGCAGTCAGCACGTTCAGCGTCAACAGGCCGAGCGAAGGCGGGCAGTCGATGATGATGTACTGGTACTGAGCGGCGACGTCCCGCAGTGCGCTCCGCAGCATGGTCTCACGATTGTCCCGATTGACGAGCTCCAGCTCGGCACCGACGAGATCCTGCGTTGCCGGAACGACGTCGAGGAAGGGAAAGTGGACGGCGCGAACGCGTGCGTCCGCCATTCGCTGACCGTCGAGCAGCACGTTGTAGAGCGAGCTCTCCAATGCGGCACGATCGATTCCCACGCCACTGGTCGCGTTACCCTGGGGATCGGCATCGACGAGAAGTGTTTTTCGCTCGGCGGCCGCGAGCGAAGCGGCCAGGTTTACGGCCGTCGTGGTCTTGCCGACTCCGCCTTTTTGGTTGGCGATCGCGATGACACGACTTTTCATGTAACCTATTGTATTATAAAGAGTTACATATGAAATAGCGTAAAACGTTGTGGCCTAATCTAATGCGTGATCTCGGCGAGCGAAAGAACGAACGTTTCACGTGAAACCAAGGGGATTTCACGTGAAACAACGAGAGTTTCACGTGAAACACTATCGCTTGAACACTCTAGGCGAGTCGCTTTCTCCAGCGGATGGTCTCCATCACGAGGTTGTGAAGATCACTGGCGGAAATACCGGGAACTCGAGACGCCTGCGAGAGCGATCCGGGGCGGATGCGATCGAGTTTTTGCCGCGCCTCGGTCGAGAGACTCGCCAGTTCCGCATACGGCAGATCCAGCGGGAGCACGAACGACGCCAACTCCGCGAGCCGATCCGCCGCCTGGCGCTCACGCGCGATGTAACCGCGGTACTTCAGGTCGATGTCCACCGAGAGAACCGCAGCTAGATCGAGATCGGCGGGAGCACCAACAGCATCCAGCAGGGCTCGCAACGGCACATGCGGCCTGCTAGCCAGCGTCGCGATCCGCTCGGGAGAGTCGAGCTCCGGATCTTCGCGCAGCGCGCCCGCCGCTTGTGACGGCGTGACGGACGTTCCCATAGCCAGCTCATGGACGCGCTGCTCCATGGCGAGCCGTTCGCCGGCCAGGCGTCGCTCGACATCGCTCAAGAGTCCGAGCGTCTCTGCCAGCCCGTACAGTCGTCGCAGGGCATTGTCCTGCCGTAGCAGCAGGCGGAATTCCGCCCGAGAGGTGAACAAGCGATACGGCTCGTCCACGCCGCGCGTCACCAGGTCGTCCACCAGAACACCGATGTAGGCATCATCGCGCCCGAAAACCACGGGCTCTTCGCCACGGCATCGCCGCACTGCATTGATGCCTGCGACGATCCCTTGCCCGGCTGCCTCCTCGTAACCGGTCGTGCCGTTGATCTGACCGGCGAAGAACAACCGTTCTACAGCCTTGGTCTCGAGCCAGGGAGTGAGTTGATCGGGCGGGTAGTAATCGTACTCGATGGCGTACCCGGCGCGCGTCATGTGCGCGCGCTCGAGCCCGGGCACCGCGTGCAGGAACTCCAGTTGAACCGGGACCGGCAGGGAAGTTGACAGCCCGTTCACATACAGCTCGTGTGTGTCCAACCCCTCCGGCTCGAGGAAAATCTGATGCGTCGCGGCATTGGGGAACTTGACGATCTTGTCCTCGATCGACGGACAATAGCGCGGTCCCCTTCCACTGATGGCCCCACCGTACAGCGCGGAATCCTGCAAATGGGCGCGAATGATCTCCTTCAACGGCTCCCCGGCCCAGGTGATCCAGCACGGGACCTGGCGCGGCTTCTGCGCCCGCTCGAAGAAGGAGAAGCGATGGAATTCCTCCTCCTCCCCGTCCTGTCGGGTCAGCCGGGACCAATCGACACTCCGTCCATCCACGCGAGGTGGGGTGCCGGTCTTGAAGCGCGATACTGTAAGTCCAAGCGCTTCAATAGCTTGTGCCATTTCCACTGATGGCTGGTCACCGGCGCGACCGGCCGGGATCTGGGTGTCAGTGCCGATGTGGATTCTGCCGCGCAGAAACGTCCCCGCAGTGATCACGACCGCGCGGGCGGTGAAACGCCGACCGTCGACAGTCTCGACGCCGCGCACCTGATCGCGCTCGAGCAGCAGTCGGGCCGCCATTCCCTGGACGAGCGACAGATTGGGACGTTCTTCGAGAATCGTGCGAACGGCGCGACGATACAAAGTCCGGTCGCACTGCGCGCGTGGCGCCCACACGGCCGGTCCCTTGGATCGGTTCAGCATGCGGAACTGGATCGTGGCGCGATCGGCGGCCCGGCCCATCACGCCGCCCAACGCGTCGACTTCCCGGACGACGGTACCCTTGGCGATCCCGCCGATCGCGGGATTGCACGACATCTGGCCGATCGTGTCGAGGTTGGAGGTGAGCAGCAGGGTGCGGGCGCCGAGCCGGGAGGACATGGTGGCGGCTTCGGTGCCGGCGTGGCCGCCACCGACAACGACGACGTCATAGTCGTAAGGCATGCGCCAAAGATAGGCGACGCCGAGACGCCTAGGGAGACGCCGAGCCGTCGAGCCGCCGAGTGGACGTCGAGGGGTTAGGGGCGAGGATTACGTGTCGCAAGGCCGCTGATCTTCCGCAACAGGCCAAACAGCGTTTTGCCCGTTTCATCCGCGAGGGCCTCCAAGCGGCCAAACTCAGCCGGACTGACGTACTCCAATTCCTTCGCCATCTCGATGATCGTCTCGACCTCTGCCAACGAGCTTCGAGCCGTATCCAGGTACCGACGACATTCTCGCGCACCATGTCGCGTATTCCCTTCCGCGATATTCAGCGGAACACTGTAGCACGCGCGGCGGAGCTGATCGGCCAAGGCACCCTGTTCGTAGTCGGGGAAATTGCGGGCGGTCCTCGAGCATTCAATGGCGAGCCGCTGTGCATGCTGCCAGGCTTTCAGAGTCTTATAGTGGGACATGCGAAACAAGGTAGGAGGGAAGCGAAAAGGCACGGTACCGGAATCACCCGGTCCGTGCCTTTTTTCTGCGGCTCGGCGGCTTGGCGTCTGCCTCGACGTCTGCCCGCCTAGTCTATCCGTCTACTATGCGGCTCGAACCCATCTGACCAGTTCCTTCAGGTTTGGCCGTTTTCACGTCATCAGAATCCCGACCCGATAAATCCGGGATGCGATCCAGGTGACGATGATGATCGACACGAACAAGATCGCGAGCGAGAGCGCCACCTCGCTTAACGGCAAACTCCCCGCGGCCCACCGGACTGGCATGGCGATCGGCGCGGTGAACGGCACCAGCGACAGGGTGACGGCAAAGGTCGAACCTGGATCGTTCAGCATCGCGAACATGCTGATGAAGCTCAGGACGAGCAGCATCGACACCGGCTGCTGCGCCTGGCGGGCTTCCTGCTCGTTCGAGGACATGGCCCCGACCGCGGCGAACATCGCCGAGTAGAGCATGAAGCCGCCCATGAAATACGCCAGGAACACCCCACCCGTCGCGAGAGTCACGTGGGGGATCTGGAATACCTGTTCGGTCCCCTGCAGATCGTCAGAGAGGAGTCGCGACCGTTGCGAGAAGATGAGCCGACCCGAAATCCCCCAGATCACGAACTGGAACAGGGAAACCGCGCCCACGCCAATCACCTTTCCCAGCATCAGCTGAAACGGCTTCAGTGAAGAGACCAGGACCTCGACGATTCTGGTCGTCTTCTCCTCGAGCACGGAGCTCATCACGTTGATCCCGTAGAGCAGGATCGCCATGTAGAGAATGATCCCCATGAAATAGGCGAGCGAGAATGACTGGGCGGCGTTCTCGCCGGTCAGTTTTCCGCCGGAGATCTTGTGCGTCTCGAGGGCGAGTCGTACTTGGGCACGGTCTACGACTCTCGGGTCCACACCCTCTTGCTCGAGGCGGACGCGGTTGACCAGCGTGGAGAGAGAGTTCTCCAGCGTGGCCTGCGCGGTGAACGAAGAGACGTTGGAAGCCCGGTACTCCGCCTTGCCCAGCACCAGGGAGTCGTTGATGATGAGGAAGCCGTCCAGCTCCTTCTGGTCCACCCGGGCGGTGAGTGAGTCGAGCACGTTCGGGCCGGCGATCACTCGGACCGCCTGGAACACTTTGGTGGAATCCAGCTTCCTGGTGGCCACGGCGCCCAGGGACGTGGTGGTCCCGTCCACGACGGCGATGTGCTTGACGCCGCTCTTGCTCATCAGCAGCGTCGGCAGCAGGAATATCGCTCCGAAGAACACCGGGCCGAGCAGCGCCATGACCCAGAACAGTTTCTGGCGTACCCGCTCGACAAACTCGCGCCGGATCACCGCCCAGATCTTATGCACGGGCGACCTCCGATCCGGGCTGGGCCGCGGCCCTCGCCGCCTCGGGTCCCACGAGGTCGATGAAGATCTTGTTGAGCGACGGCTCCGCCAGCTCAAAGCGGGACAGGCGCGCTCCGGAGCCGATCAGTGCCTTGAGGATTTCCTGAGCATCCGCATCGGGTGCCAGCTCGAGCTCGGCATACTGTGCCGATCCGTCGTGCTTCGCCACGAGCCGCCGGTCGGCGAAGATCCGCGCCGCGTCGCCGCTCGCCCCGTCGAACCCCACTAGGACGTGCCGACCGCCGTGGGTCCGTTTGATATCTGCCATCGAGCCGTCGACGAGTTTCTTGCCCCGGGCGATGATCGCCACGTGATCACAGATCTTCTCGGCCTGCTCCATGATGTGGGTGGAGAGCAGAATGGTTTTGCCGCGTGACCGCAGGTCGAACAGGGTATCCTTCAGGGTCTGGGCGTTGACCGGATCGAGACCGGAGAACGCCTCATCCATCACGACCAAGTCGGGATCATGGAGGATGGTCGAGATGAACTGCACTTTCTGCTGCATCCCCTTCGACAGTTCATTCACTTTGCGCAGGCGCCAGTCGTGCAGGCCGAGCCGGTCGAGCCAGCTGAGTGCCTTGGCACGCGCCGCGCGGCGATCCATGCCTTTCATTTCTGCCAGGAACAGCAGGACGTCGAGGACTCGCATCTTGGGATACAGCCCACGCTCCTCCGGGAGGTATCCAATCCGCGACGACTGGTCGCCGCCATGCGCGCCGTCCCCGAACAGGCGCACGGTCCCGCCGTCCGGTATGTAGATGTTCATGATCATCCGGATGGTGGTGCTCTTGCCGGCGCCGTTCGGCCCGAGCAATCCGTAGATCACACCGGCCGGTACGGTGAGGGACAAACCATCTACCGCCGTGTGACCGGAGAAACGCTTGGTCACACGATCGACGATGAGGATGGGTGTGCTCATGGATTCCGTGGTGAGACGGAAAGAAAGCTACTCGGTCGTGACCGGCTCCGCCGCCGCCTGGAGCGCCGCTCGGAGCGTGTGCCAGGGCAGGCTGGCGCACTTCACGCGAACCGGGAATTGCCGCACACCGCCCAGCGCCGCGAGCTTACCGAGCTTCGAGGCATCTACCGGGACCCCCGGACCGGACGTCAGCATCGTGTGAACTTCCCGGAACAGCGCCTCCGCTTCCGTCTTGGTCTTCCCCAGTACCGCGCCGGTGAGCAGGGAAGCGGATGCCTGGGAAATCGCGCACCCGGAGCCCTGAAAACCCACGTCCGCAATGCGATCGCCGTCCAGCTCCACCTCGAGACTGATCTGGTCGCCGCACAGCGGGTTGGCCCCTTCGGCGCGGCGAGTGGGATGGGCGAGCTGCTTGAAGTTGCGGGGGGCGCGATTGTGCTCGACGATGAGCTGCTGGTAGAGGTCCGAGAGATCGGCCATCAGGCGAACACCGTGCGGACTTTCCGCACCGCGGCCACGAGGGCATCGACTTCCTCGCGCGTGTTGTAACACGCGAACGAGGCGCGGGCCGTGGCCGGCACGCCGAAAAAGTCCATCACCGGCTGCGCGCAGTGATGCCCGGTGCGGATCGCCACGCCGTCCTGGTCCAGGATCGTGCCGACATCGTGGGCATGAACGCCATCCACCACGAACGAAACCACGGCGGCCTTCCGCGCCGCCGTACCCACGAGTCGCACGCCCGGAATCGCGGCGAGGCTCGCCGTCGCGTACTCGAGCAGCTCCTGCTCGTGCGCTTCCACCGCCTCGCGATCGAGCCCATGGAGGTAGTCGATCGCCGCGCCCAGACCGATGGCACCGGCGATGTGCGGCGTGCCCGCTTCGAAGCGGGCGGGCGGATCGGCGAAGGTGGTCCGCGCAAACGTCACGGACTTGATCATGTCGCCTCCGCCCTGGTAGGGCGGCATCGTGTCGAGCAGTTCCTGCCGGCCGTACAGCAGCCCAATCCCCGTGGGTCCGTACATCTTGTGGCCCGACACCGTGTAGAAATCGGCACCCAACGCCTGCACATCGATCGGGAGGTGCGGGGCCCCCTGGGCCCCGTCCACCAGTACGAGGGCGCCGCGCGCGTGCGCGAGCCGCGTCATCTCCACCACCGGGTTGATCGTGCCGAGCGAGTTGGAGATGTGGGCCACCGCGACGAGCTTCACCGGCCCCTGGAGCAGCCGCTCGAGCTCCTCGAGCAGCAGCTCGCCCCGCTGGTTCATGGGGATCACCCGGAGCGAGGCGCCCACTGCGTCACACACCATCTGCCACGGCACGATGTTGGAATGGTGCTCCATGGCCGAAACCAGCACTTCGTCGCCGGGACGAAGATTGGTCCTCCCCCAGCTCGAGGCCACGAGATTGACACCTTCAGTGGTTCCGCGCACGAAAATGATCTCATGAACGGCCCGGGCGTTCACCAGGGCTCGCGCCTTCTCCCGCACCCCCTCGTAGGCCGCGGTCGCCTGCTCGCTCAAGGCATACACGCCGCGATGGACGTTGGCGTTCTGGGTCGTGTAGTAGCGCCGCACCGCCTCGATCATCACCCGAGGCTTCTGACTGGTGGCGGCGTTGTCGAGGTAGACGAGCGGCCAGCCGCGCACTGTCGTGGCGAGGATGGGGAACTCCGCCCGGATCTGGGCGACGTCGAGCGCGGGGCGCGTGGTGGTGGTCACGTAGCGAGCAGCTCCGGGACCCCGAGGCGGTCGCGAATCACGCGATCCAACCGCCGGCGCACGCCCGGAATGGCGATGCGGTCCAGAATCTCCGCGCCGAATCCATAGGTGAGAAGCCCGCGCGCCGCAGCGGCCCCCAGGCCGCGGCTGCGCAAGTAGAAGAGAGCGGTCGGATCGAGCGGGCCCACGGTGGAGCCGTGCGTACACTTCACGTCATCGGCGTAGATCTCGAGCTGTGGCTGGCTGTCGGCACGCGCCGTCTCGGAGAGCAGCAGGTTGTTGTTGGTCTGCTTCGAGTCCGTGCGCTGGGCACCGGGGCGCACGATGATGCGGCCGTTGAAGACACCGCGGGACTCGCCATCGAAGATGCCGTTGAAGTACTCGTGACTCTCGCAGTGCGCGCGTGCATGCTCGATGGTCGTATGATGATCGACGTGCTGCCGCTGCCCCAACACCGACAGCCCGTTCAGGATGAGAAACGCGCCACTGCCGTCCAACACCGCATTGATGTCGTGGCGCGACAGCGCCGCGCCGAGCGCGACCGTCGTGAAGACGAGCCGGCTGTCGCGTCCCTGATGCGATTGCGTGGTGGCGATGTGGTAGCTCTGCGCATCGTCGCGCTGCTCGCGACACAGCTCGAGGTGGGCACCGTCCTGCAGGACAACTTCGGTGACCGCGTTCGTCAGCGACACACCCGAGGCGCCGTCATAGACCTCGACGACCTTGGCCTGCGCGGCGCGCTCCAACACGATGAGCAGCCGCGGGTGGGCCATCGGCCGTGCGGCGCCGGGCGGGATGCGGCAGTTCAGCTGGATCGGCTCGGCGATCACCATGCCCGCGGGAACGTGGACGAGCAGGCCGTCGGCCAGGAATGCCGTGGCGAGGGCGGTAAACGGATTCGCCTCGACCGGCGCGTAGCGGGCCAGGTGGGCGCGGACGAGGTCCGGCCACCGCTGTATCGCTTCCCCCAACGTGGTCACCGTCGCGCCGGCCGGGACAGGCCCGGCGTCCCAGTGCGCGCCGCTCAGCGTGAATCGGGTCTCGGCGATCGGCTGAACATTGGTGAAGCGCCACTGCTCGAGGCGCGTTGAGGGGAAGCCCACCTCGGCGAACCGGGCGATCGCCCGCTCACGCAGACTCCGCAACCATTCTGGCGCACCCGAGGCTCCGTTGGCCGCGAACGCTCGATACTGCTCGACGAAGTGCCCGGTCACGCCGCCGTTCCCACCGAGGCCGGCTTCAACCAGTCGTAGCCCTTCTCCTCGAGGGCCAGCGCCAGCTCCTTGCCACCGGACTTCACAATGCGGCCCTCGGCCAGCACGTGGACGTAGTCGGGGACGATGTAGTTGAGCAACCGCTGATAGTGGGTCACGACGACAAACGAGCGATCGGGGCCTCGCAGCCGGTTCACCGCTTCGGCAACCGTTTTCAGCGCATCGATGTCGAGTCCCGAGTCGGTCTCGTCGAGAATCGCGAGCCTAGGCTCCAGCACGGCGAGCTGCAGGATCTCGTTGCGCTTCTTTTCGCCGCCCGAGAAGCCCTCGTTCACGGCCCGGTTCATGAAGCTGTCGTCCCACCCGATGGCCTTGAGCTTGTCCTCGAGCACCTGGAGGAAATCCAGCGGGTCGAGCTCGGGGAGCCCTTTGTGCTTGCGAATCGCGTTCACCGCGGAGCGGAGGAAGTAGCTGTTCGTGATGCCGCGGATCGAGACCGGGTACTGAAACGCCAGAAACACGCCTTCGCGCGCCCGCTCTTCGGGATCCATGTCCAGGAGATCCTTGCCGTCATAATGGACCGAGCCCGCGGTCACCATGTAGGCAGGATGACCGGCCAGGACCTGCGCCAGGGTGCTCTTCCCCGAGCCGTTGGGGCCCATGATGGCGTGCACCTCACCGGTGCGCACCGTGAGGCTCACGCCGCGGAGGATCTCATTGCCTTCCACGGAGGCATGCAGATCTCGAATCTCGAGCATCGGCGGTTTCGCGGTCATCCGACGCTGCCCTCCAACGAGATCCCGAGCAGGTTCTGGGCTTCGACGGCGAATTCCATGGGGAGTTCCTTGAACACTTCCTTGCAGAAACCGTTGACGATCATCGACACCGCGTCCTCGGCGGAGAGGCCGCGCTGCTTACAGTAGAAGATCTGGTCTTCGCCGATCTTGGAGGTGGAGGCTTCGTGCTCCATGATCGCTGTGCTGTTGCGGACGTCGATATAAGGGAACGTATGGGCGCCGCACTCGCTGCCGATCAGCATCGAGTCACACTGCGAATAATTGCGCGCCCCTTCGGCGCCCTTCATGATCTTCACGAGGCCGCGATACGTGTTCTGGCCGTGGCCCGCCGAGATCCCCTTCGACACGATGGTGCTCTTCGTGTTCTTGCCGATGTGGATCATCTTGGTGCCGGTGTCGGCCTGCTGGCGGTGGTTGGTCACCGCGACGGAATAGAATTCCCCGATCGACCCGTCGCCCTGGAGAAGACATCCTGGGTACTTCCACGTGATCGCCGAGCCGGTCTCGACCTGGGTCCAGGAGATCTTGGAGTTCATGCCGCGACAGGCGCCGCGCTTGGTGACGAAGTTGTAAATCCCGCCTTTGCCCTCGGCGTCGCCTGGGTACCAGTTCTGGATGGTCGAGTACTTGATCTGCGCGTTGTCCAGCGCCACGAGCTCCACCACCGCGGCATGCAGCTGGTTTTCATCGCGGGTCGGGGCGGAGCAGCCCTCGAGGTAGGAAACGTGGCTCCCTTCCTCGGCGACGATGAGGGTGCGCTCGAACTGGCCCGTGGACGAGGCGTTGATGCGGAAGTACGTGGACAGCTCCAGCGGGCAGCGCACACCCTTCGGGATAAAGGCAAACGACCCGTCGGTGAAAACGGCCGAGTTGAGGGCGGCGAAGAAGTTGTCGTTGGTCGGGACCACGGAGCCCAGATATTGCCGCACCAGCTCCGGATGCTCCCGGATCGCTTCCGACATGGGGCAGAAGATGACGCCGTATTTCGCCAGCTCGGCCCGGAACGTCGTGGCCACGGAGACGGAATCGAACACCGCATCGACCGCGACGCCGGCGAGCCGTTTCTGCTCGGCGATCGGGATCCCGAGCTTGTCGAAGGTCTCGAGCAGCTTGGGGTCCACCTGGTCCAGGCTGTCGAGCCTGGGGAGCTGCTTCGGCGCCGCATAGTAGCTGATCGCCTGGTAGTCGATGGGGCCGTACTTCACGTTCGCCCACGTCGGCTCGATCATGGTGAGCCAGTGGCGGTAGGCCTTGAGCCGCCACTCGAGCATCCACTCCGGCTCGCCCTTCTTGGTCGAGATGAGCCGGATCACGTCCTCGGACAGACCCGGTGGGACGATGTCGGCATCGATGTCGGTTGTGAAGCCGTACTTGTACGGCTGCAGGACTTGTGTTTCGATCGAGGTCATACCGGCTCACCGTGTGTGGCGCCGAACGTGATCGCGTACTCGCACGCGTTGCACCCGTTCATGATGTGCGCCTGGCGCTCGACCGTCGCGGCGAGCACCGCTTGGAGGAACTTCGCTTCCGCCGCGCACACTTCCGGGAAGCGCTCGGCCACGGCGCGAATGGCGCAGTTGTGCTCGGCGAGCCGGAATTCACCGCCCGCGGAGTCGACCTCGGCCATGTAGCCCGCTTCGTTCATGACACGGGCGACCGCGTCGAGGCGCCGTGCCGGCGCGACGCCGTCCAGCTCCACCTGCAGCTTGCGGGTGAGATCGGCATAGAGGTCCTCGAACATGCCGACGGCCGCCGGACGCCCCTGCTTCTCCGCTACGCGTTCGAGCAGATCGGTGAGCGTCTGCTCATAACGCTTGGGGAACATGGCTTCGCCCTGAGGTGAAAGGGAATAGGCGAAGGTCGGCGCGCCGACGCCACGCTGCTCACGACCGTAGGTCACGAGGGCCTCGGCTTCGAGCTCCTTCAGATGATGGCGCACGGCGTTGGGCGAGACGCGCATCTTTCCCGCGAGCTGCTTCGCCGTGAGTGGTTGCTCGTGTTTCAGCTCGAGCAGGATGTCGCCTCGCAGGCCCTTATGGGCGGCGAGGACCGATGGTGGATTAATCATTATCGGCGAACGTACGGCGGGGAACTGTGATTGTCAACTAAATCAAATGATTTGTTGGTGAATACGTAACTAGTTGTTGCGGTAATGACTTGCAGCCTGCCTACGCTCAAATGTTGAGTCTCATGGCGACTGTGGCGAGCCCCTCGGCGCCGAGCAACGCCCGCGCCATGGGGAAGAGCACCTCGTTCTCACGACGAATGTGGGTCCGAAGCAGGTCCACGATCTCGAGCGCCAGGCCGGCAACCCGAGCACGGTCCTTCCGGTCGAGGGCACCGGCGAGGTCCGCTTCCATCCTCCAGAGGATCTCGTGCTCCTCGAGAAACGGACCGAGTGGGGCATCTTCTCCCAGCACGGGGAATAGGGCTCGCTCTTCATCCTCATTGTGCTGCCGCACGGCGCCGCAGAGCAATCCGTGCACGTCGCGAGCGATCGCGAAATACGGCTCGGGAGGTTCGGGGCCCCGCAGCGCTTCGCCCGCCCGCTCGAGTCGCTCGAGCGCGGCGAGCGCCACTTCATGCTCCTCCTCGAACCGGCGGATGGGATCGGCACTCACGGCGTCACCACCCACCGCACACCTTCGCCGCGGCGCAAGCGGTCGAACCCCTCGTTGATCTTGTCGAGCGGGAACGTTCCACTGACGATCAGGTCCAGGGTCAGCCGACCGGATTCGACCAGTGCCACGATCTCCGGGTATTCGCCGGCGCCACACCCCAGGCTCCCCACCAGGTCCAGCTCGTAGAACATCAGCTTGCCGACGTTGATCGGAACCGGGTCCTGTGAAAAACCGATCACGACCAGCCGGCCGCCCTTGCGAATGAGGTTGAAGGCGAGATCGATCGTCTTGGGATTGCCAACGACCTCGAAGGCGACGTCCACGCCGCCGCCGGTGAGCTTGCGGATCTCCTTGTCGACGCGTTCGGTCGTTGCGGCGTTGATCGCGTAACGCGCGCCGAGGCGCTTCGCGAGCTCGAGCCGCGCGTCGTTGAGATCGACGGCGACGACGGTAGCCCCGGCTACGGCCGCACATTGCACGACGTTCAGGCCCACGCCCCCGCAGCCGACCACCGCCACGGTATCGCCAGCACGGACGCGGCCGCGGTGCTTCACGGCATGGTAGGGTGTCGAAACCGCATCGGCGATGATGCACGCGCGCTCGAGCGGGATCGCCGCCGGCACCGCCACGAGCTCCTTGGCCGGTACGGCGAGGAACTCCGCGAATGCCCCGTCGGTGTGATTCCCCGGCATCACGAGCTCGCTGCACAGATTCTCCCGACCTGCCCGACAGAAGCGGCACCGGCCGCACGACCAGACAGACGGCGCCAGGACCCGGTCCCCCTCCTTGAAGCCGCTGACGCCCGCGCCGCTCCGCGCTACTGTCCCGGCCGCCTCGTGCCCCAGCACGATGGGCGGGGCCTTGAACGTCGGAACGCCGTGATCGAGGTAATGCAGATCGGTATGGCACAGACCGCAGGCGGCGACGCGGATCACGATTTCACCCGGCCGGGGCTCGGGCGTTGGCACGTCCTCGATGGTGAGCGGCTTGCCGCCGCCGTGGAACACGGCGGCCTTCATTGGTCATCGCTCCCGGTCCGGCGCGTGTAGATCACCCGGAAGAACCCCGCCTTCACCAGCGCACAATCGGTGCACTCATCGCGCAGCCCTTCGGGGATCTCCGTCTCCACGCGGACATCGAACCCGGCCCGGCGGTACACCTCGGCCGCTTCCTGGGCCCGCTGGGGATCGGCCACGAAGCGACGTTCCCAGAACTCAGGCGCCATGCGCGGCTTCTTCGGCTGCGAGCCGGAGCAGGCGGCGCTGGCCGAGCAGCGCGGCACCGAACGCCGAGGTGTACTGGACCATGTCGCCCGGGAGAACGTTCACGCGCGCCCCGAGCGCGTTCTGCATCACCTGGATCATCCGCTCGAAGCGCAGGATCCCGCCGACCAGCGTGAACTCAGGCTCCATCCGCACCCGCTTCATCAGCTGGACCGAGCGGTCCACCAGCGAGACGAAGGCTCCGTGCATGATGTCGGCCGGGGCGGCGCCCTCGGAGAGCTGGTTGATGACCTCCGACTCGGCGAACACGGCGCACACGCCGGAAATGGTCACCGGCGCCTTCGACGTCGCGACGAGGGGCCCGATCTCGTCGGTGCGATATCCCATGTACCGGGCGGTCTTCTCCAGAAAGGCGCCGGTTCCGGCGGCACACTTGTCGTTCAGGCGGAAGCTCTGGACCTTGGCGTCCGCGCCCAGCCGGCTCGCCTTCATCGTCTGCCCGCCGACGTCGAGGATGGTGCGCGTATTGGGAAAGACGTGCGTCGCGCCGCGTGCCGCCGCGGTCAGGTCCGTCACGGCCGCATCACCGATCCCGGTCTGGTGCCGACCGAAACCCGTCGCCACGACGTAGGCGATCCTGTCCCGCGCGAGCCCCGCTGCCTCGATCGCCGCGGCCAGCGCCCGCTCGGCGGCCTGGGTCAGTTTGAATCCGGTCAGCTCCATGGCCCGGCCGAGCATCGTGCCGTCTTCGTTCACGACGACGGCCTTGGTGTAGGTCGATCCGATGTCGACGCCGGCGGTGTGGCTCATGCGGTTTCCCGCCCGGTCGGCACCGGAGCGCGGGCCCCGACAATGCGGTCGAGCGCGAACAGCGCCGCGCCGAGGGCCCCGATGTAGTGCGATTCGTCGCTGACGTTGACCTGCAGGCCGAGGCGTTTGTTCAGCGTCTCGACCATCGCCCGGTTCTTGGTCACGCCACCGGTGAAGGTGACCTCGCTCTCGATCCCCACGCGCCGCAACAGTCCGATCGAGCGCGCGCCGATGGACTCGTGCACGCCGAGCAGGATGTCTTCGATCTTTTTTCCTTTCCCGAGCCACGACAGCACCTCCGACTCGGCGAAGACGGTGCAGGTGGTGCTGATCTTGACGGCGCGCTCCCCCCGGAGCGCCGTGGGCCCGAGCTCAGCCAGCGGGAGCTCGAGCGCCACCGCGGCGGCACCGAGGAACCGCCCCGTCCCCGCGGCGCACTTGTCGTTCATGCAGAAGTCCACGATCTCCCCGCTCGGCTGAACGCGAATTGCCTTCGTGTCCTGCCCGCCCATGTCGAGCACCGTCCGCGTGTTCGGGAACATGTGAACGGCGCCCCGGGCGTGGCAGCTGATCTCGGTGACCTGCGTGTTGCCGAACGTCACCTTGTAACGGCCGTACCCGGTCCCGACAACGAACTCGACCTCCTCCTCGGGCACGCCGCCGTCGCTCAGCGCCTCGTGGAACGCGGTCTCGGCCGCACGCATGACGTTTGCGCCCGTGTCGGTCAGCGAACGACCCACGATCCGCCGGGCCTCGTCGATCAGCACCGCCTTGGTTTGTGTGGATCCCACGTCCACGCCCGCCGCGTAGGCCATGGCGTCCTCCCGCGTTACACGGTTGCCGCGGCTGCCTGTTGGCGCCGCGCCGCGAGGCCTTCGAAGAAGGCGTCGATCCGGTTCTTCATCTGAGCCTCCGACACCACGCGCCGGTCCATCATGTCGGATTCCACGAACAGGCTGGGGATGTCGCGGATCGCCATGAGCGCCCGTCGCGAGTCCGCGAGCCCGGTCGAAACGGTCCGACAGCTCTTGACCGGGTGATAGACGATGCCGTCCGCAGCATGATCGTCGATCATCCGGGCGAGCGCCTGGGTCTGGAAGAACATGCTGTCCATCGCGTCGCGCACGCCGAGCAGGACTCCTTCGGCCAGGCTCTCGAGCGGACGCCGCAGATCATAGGTGAAGCCGAGGTTCGCGCCGCCCGAGGCGAACCAGAGGTACGTAGAGTTGACGAACACGCCGCCCCAGTCGCTAAACAGCTCGGAAAAGCGACGGAAAATGGGGTAGCACGGCACGCCGACGAAGATCAGACGCCACTTCTCCTCGACCGGCGTGCCGATGCCGTGTTCAGCCTTGTACGCCATTTCTTCGACCAGGTCGCGAAAGAACGCCGCGCCCTCTGGTGCACCGCGGAAGCCGTTGGCGACACCCAGGTAAATCGTCCCGTCGGATAGGGCGTTGAAAACGGCGGGCCGGCTCCGGTTCAATTCCAGCACGCGCTTCCAACCCAGGCTCAACTCGTTGGCCCAGCCGAGATGCTCACGCAGCCGGTCCACGTCGAACTTGCGGCCCGACACCCGCTCGCACAGGGCGATCAGCTCCACGAGCTGGGCCTCGACATAACGACGGTCGCGCTCGAAGTCTTCACTGCCCTGCGGGGAGGCGAGGCCGGCGCCGCGCGAGCCCGGGATGTCGAGCGTGAACAGCGGCATGTGGTACATCCGCTCCCAGATCTCGCCCCACTTGATGTAGGTGTTGCAGGCGTTAGTGGCGACGGCGAGGGCGGGTTTCGGGATCTTCCCCATCGGGTGCGCTCCGCCCCGCAGCTGGGTCGCGACGTCGGCCTTCACGTACCCGCAGATGTCGGGCGAGAACCCGTAGTTCTCGGCCTCGTTCAGGTACTCGTGCGCCACGCGGCGCACCGCGGCCTGGAGCGAGTTGATCTCGGGGAACACGATGGGGAAGTCGAATACCCGCAGCAGCTCGCACAGGCTGCCCATCACGAACACATACGCCGCACCCCGGCCCTCGTCCGCCGCCACCGTCAACCCTTCGAACCACTGCCGGAACAATCGCGCGCCCACATCGTTGCCGCGCCCGACGATGCCCGTCTCCCGCGTCGCGTCCGTCATGGTCGCCTCAGTCGAACACCAGGTTCTCGACGAACGTCTCGAGCTGGATCTCCAGCGCATCGAAGCTCGTCATGTTCTCCTCGAATTCGCTCACGAAGTACCGCACGCCATGGCCATCGAGTGCGCGAGTGTGCACCACCAGCTCCTCGAGTCCCGGCTCGCACATCTTGGCCGCCATCAGGATGGCCGCCTCCGCGCCGGCGCCTTCGAGGCGCTCCAGCAGCATCCGCTCCTTGGGCTTCGTGAGATCATGCTGCACGGGACTGTGCGCGGAGCGGTCGATGTAGCTTTCCGCCAGGGCCTGCAACGGATCGCGGTCCGTGGGCACGTCCGCCACGAGCCAGCGCAAGCCGATCAGCAGGTCGTCGTCGACGACGTAGCAGGAGCGGGCGATCGCCCGCAGCAGGTCGAGCGGCGGCTGCTCGCAGAATCCGCCCTCCAGAATCACCCGGATCTTGTCCCGGCGCGGCAGCGCACGGGTCTCGAGCAGCGGCAGGACCGCTCGCAGCAGCTCGTTGTGCTCCTCGCGCGGCACGCAGCCGCCGATCGCCACGAGCACGTAGGCCTCGTCGACCGGAACCAGCCACGGGTGCTCGCGCTTCAGTGCGTAGAGCCGGCGCAGCAGGGCGCGGTTCTCGTTGAAGACGGCGATCGAGCGGCGCAGATCCTCATCGGTAATGGCCCGGCCGGCCAGCTCCTCGCACAGCACTCGTATTCGATCGTATTCGTCACGCAGGTACCGGGCCGCGAAGCCGGAGTTCGGGTTCTGGGGCAGATAGAGAATCCGGCAGGGGTAGGTGACATTACGCCCCCACACCCCCGCCAGGTTGCGCGCGGCATCGCAGATCGGGTGCGTGACGAAGAGATCGAGCTCCACCCGCCCCGACAGCGCGAGCTCCAGCGAGGTCTTGATGATGGAGCACAGGTAGGAACCGAAGTGCGAGTCGGCCTTGGTCGGCTCGACCGGGGCTCCCCGCACCTTGAACGGCAACAGACCGCCGGCGTGAGCGATCTCCTCCGGGAAATAGACCTGGAAATGCCCGACCACCTTGCCGCCACCCTCGCGCCAGCGACGCACTGTCGGGAAGTCGGTGTCCTCCACCAGCTCGCGGCAGTGGAACAGGATTTCCTCGAGCGGCTGTCCACGCCATTCCGCGAACACCGTCATTCATGCCTCCAGACGGGCCGACGCTTCTCGGTGAACGCGCGCAGCCCTTCGACCGCGTCGTGCGTTTCCATCAGCTCGTGCAAGTAGATGTGGCCGGCCTCGCGGAGCGCCGCGGCGCGGGCGGCCCCGCTCGAGCCCCGCAGCGCGCGCTTCGCTCCCCGCAGCGCCACCGCGCTGTGGCGCGTGATGCGCCGGGCCTCTTCCAGCGCCGCTTCGTCCACCGTCTCATCTGGCACGACACGCGCCGCCAAGCCGCCCCGCAGGGCTTCGGCCGCGGTGATCGATTCGCCCTGGTAGATGATCCGGGACACGAGCGCCGGTGGAAGGCGCTCGGGGAGCAGCACGCACGCGGCGGGGGGAAACACGCCGAGTACGATCTCCGGCTGCCCGAAGCTTGCTCCCTCGCCCGCGACGATCAGGTCCGCCGCCTGAATCAGCTCGAATGCCCCACCCAGGCATTTCCCCCGGACAGCGGCCACGACGGGGACGGGGAATGCATCCAGCGCAGCGACGGTGTCGAGAAACAGCGGGATCAGGCTCAGATGATGCGGCGGGAGGTGCTCGCCGACATCCGCTCCCGCCGAGAAGTGCTTCCCCGTGGCAGTGAGCAACAGGACGCGAAGGTCGGACTGCTCCGCCAGCGCGCGCAGCTCCGTCTCCAGTCGGCGCAGCACGTCGCCCGTCAGGATGTTGAGCGGCGGATTGTCGAGAACGATCCGCCCGATGCCCGCCTCCACCGCGGTCGCCTCGGTCATTGCTCCATCGCTCCGCCGCCCAGCAGCTGACCACCATCGATCGGCACTACGGCGCCGGTGATGAAACCCGCCGCGTCACTGCAGAGGAACCGGACCAGGGCCGCGACCTCCTCCGGCGTGCCGGACCGGCCCAGCGGCGTCCGGGCGATGGCCCGATCGCGGATCGCCTGCGGGAGCTTGCTCGTCATCGGCGTATCGATGAACCCCGGGGCCACGACATTCACCGTGACGCGGTCCCTGGCGAGTTCCAACGCCAACGCGCGGGCCAGTCCCAGCAGGCCGGCTTTGGCCGCGGCGTAGTTCGCCTGTCCAAAGCTGCCGCGCAGGCCGTTGATGGATGACAGGAATACCACCCGGCCGCCGCCGGACTGCCGCAGCGCGGGAGCGGCCGCGCGCACGATCTTGAAGCCGCCGGTGAGGTTCACGTCGAGCACCTCCTCCCACTCGGCGTCGGTCATCTTCCAGCTCACCCGATCCCGGACGATGCCGGCGGCGCACACCACCCAGTCGAGCCCGTTGCGCTCCTGGACGATCCGATCGACCGTTTCCCGGACCGTGGTACTGTCCCGCACGTCGCCGGTGAACGTCGCCGCGGCGTCCCCCGGTCCAGCCGGGAAGTCGCGGTCGAGAGCCGCGACCCAGGCCGTGTCGGCCAGCGCCGTGACGACCGCCCGTCCGATGCCACGGGCGGCGCCCGTCACGAGAGCGGTGTGCCGCACAACCCGCAGTGGGTATGGGCCGCGGGGAGATTCGCCGCCCCGCAGGACCGGCAGTCGCGCACGGGGGCACCCCAGGGCGCCTCGGAAGAGCCGCCCTGCGCCGCACGCTCGCGCAGCAGCGCAAAGCGCGCCGGGCGCTTCTCGGCGAAGGCCCGCATCCCTTCCACCGGCTCCCAGCACGCGTAGTGCAACGACAGCCAGTCCTGCGCGTGCCGCACCGTCTGATGCCAGGCGAGATCCTTCCAGAAGTTCGTCTGCTGTTTGGTGTAGCGCGCACATTCCGGGAAGGACGCGAGCAGCCGGTGCGCGAGATCGTCCACGGTCGCGTCGAGCCGGGACAGATCGATGCGGTACCCGTCCCGCTCTTTCTGCGCCAGGGCGATCTGCTCCGGGGTCGCGGTTTCGACCCACGTGTCGTCCTTCCGCACCGAGGGCGCGACCCGGTTCACGAGCCCCCAGGCGAGCGCCTGCCCGGCCGGCACCGGCTCGTTCAGGAACAACATTTCGCGTGCGCGGCGGTCGCCGACCACGATCGGCAGCCACTGCGTCGCGCCGCCGCAGGCGACCGAGCCAACGTGCGTACCCACCTGTTGCAGCGAGGCGTGCTGGGCGATGACCGAGAGATCACATGCCAGCTGACTCTCGTTGCCTCCCCCGACCGCCATGCCGTTGATGCGCGCGATCACCGGTTTTCCGGTGTTGAGGATGCTCTCGATGTAGGCGCGGAACAGCGCCATGTATTTCCAGTAGTCGCGCGGCGTGCCGACGTAGGCGTCGGCGTATTCCTTCACGTCGCCCCCGGTGCAGAATGCCCGGTCGCCGGCGCCGGTGAGGACGATCACCCCCACCGCGTCGTCGAAGCTGGCATCGCGGAACGCGGTGGCGAGCTCCTCCAACGCGGCGGTCGAGTAGGCGTTGTAGGCCTGCGGCCGGTTGATCGTGATGCGGGCGATCCCGTCAGCCTTCGCATAGAGGATCTCGCGGAAGCCGAAACTGTCGGGCGGGCGCGAAACGAAGTGGCGCCCGGCGGCGCGCGAGGGAGCAGCGGTCGTGGTCATGCGGCGAGCAGGCCTCGAACGAGATGGTCGGCGAACTGAGCGCCCAGCTCGGGCGGGTGCACCGACCCGTGGGGCGAGTACCAGCGAGCGATCCAGTTGATGGCGCCGAGAATCGCAAAGACGGCGAGCTTCGCGTCGACGGAGCGAAACTCCCCAGCCGCGATGCCCCGGCGCACGATGTCGCGGAGCGCCTGCTCGTAGCGATCCCGGGCCGCGATTACCTCCGCCTGATGACGCGTCGAGAGCGCGGTGACCTCGAACGCCAGCGAAGAGCCCTCGAGCGTATCGGTCATCACTCGCACGTGCTCGCAGATCGCGTGCGCCAGCTGCTCCGCATAGGAGTCGCGCCGTCGCGCGGCGGCGATGATCCCGGCGACCTCCTCCAGGCCTTCCCGATGGCAGGCGTACAGCATCGCTTCCTTGTCGGGGAAGTAGTGGTACAACGCCGTCTTGCGGACACCGAGCTGCAAGGCGATGTCGTCGAGCGTGGTGGCGTGGTACCCGCCGCTGCGAAACGCCCGGAGGGCGGCATGCAGGATCTCGGTGCGGCGGCGCTCCCGCTTGGCCCGGACGTGGGCGGAGCGACGCGAGGGAGAACGGCGGGTCGTGGCAATAGGCATGGGTGTCCTCGGACGGAGGAAATTTGAACCTTGATTCAAAAATTTACTGTGAATTAACTATGAAGGCCGGGCTAGTAGGCGTCCCGGTTGATGTCGCGGATCAAGCGCTCGTAATCGGCTGGAGTATTGATGAAATCGCCTACGGCGGGATCGTCGACGGGCACTGGAAGCACTTCAGCGGCATGCGCATGGAGCACGGCCCGGGCGCCCTCGCGCGTGGCGGCCTCGCTCGTGCGCAGCTCGTCGAACAGGCACTGATCCCAGATGACCGGGTGGCCGCGCCGCCCGGCGAACGTCGGCACCGTGACCGGAGCGCGCATGCGCCGGTACGCTTCGACCAGCCGCTCGACCGTCGACAGGTGCACATGAGGAACATCGACCGGCCAGACCAGCGCCGCGGGCGGACGGATCGGCTCCAGCGCCGCCAGCGCGCAGCGCAGCGACGCGATTGGACCCGCCTCGGCGTCTGGATTCTCCACCACCAAACACTGGTGCGACGCGACGACCGGACGGATCCGGGCTGCATCGGGCCCGAGTACGACGACCCGCGTCTTCAGATCCAGAGCTTCGAGGGCTTCCAGAATGCGCACGACGAACGGCTCACCCCGAAAATCGAGTAGTGCCTTCGGGGTGCCCATGCGGGCTGATCGGCCACCCGCGAGGATCACACCGGCGAGAGGCATCGGGGCGAGTACACTATCGCGCCTTCCGCCGGGGAGCAATCGACGGCGCCGGGAGGAACGGTCCTGGAGGACCTACGCTCTGATGCCACAGCGAGTTACGCAGTGGTACCCGGCTTGCCAGTTGCGTCATTCGCTGAAAACACCAGAATTAGCCCCCCCTATGGCCATCCGCCGCATTCGCCAGCTGGGTGACCCGATGCTACGGGCGCGGTGCCGGCGCGTGGAGCGCCCGGCGTCCGCCGCGGTGCGTCTGGTAGCCGACGATCTGCGCGACACTCTCAAGACCGCCAAGAAGCAGCACGGCATGGGTCGAGCGCTGGCGGCGCCGCAGATCGGTGCGCCGGTGCGGGTGGTTGTCGTCGATATCGAAGGGGTCAAGCAGCGCATGACGCTCGTGAATCCCGAAGTCACCGACGTGGGCTCGGAGGACTTCGAGGTCTGGGACGACTGCTTCTCGTTTCCCGATTTGCTGGTGCGCGTCAACCGCGCCTACCGTATCAGCGTGAGCTACCTCGACCTGCGCGGGAAGCCGCACACGCTCGAGTGCGAAGGCCCGATGGCGGAGCTGCTGCAGCACGAGATCGATCACCTGGACGGCATCCTGGCGCTCGACCGGGCCGTGGGCCTCGACCCCTTCGCCTACCGGCACGAATGGGCCAAACACCACGACCCGCTGGAGCGATACGGTCCGCCGCATCTCCGCGAAGCACCTGACGAAGCGCTCGCCAATTCCCCGTAGTCTGCTGCTGGCGCTGCTTGCCGGCGCACTCGGCTGTCACGGCGGTGTGCGGTATCGGCCGCGCACCCGGATCTACTATGTCCGCGCCGAGCCGGTGCGGTGGAGCTACGCACCGCTCCGCTACGATTCAGTGATGGGTCAGCCACTCCCCAGTCCCTGGGGCGACTCCCTGGCCTATCCGAAACTGCACTACGTCGGCTACACCGATTCGACGTTCACCACGCCCACACCCCCACCGCCCTGGCTCGGCATCCTGGGACCCCTGCTGCGCGGCATCGAGGGTGACACGATCCGCGTCGTGTTTCGCAACGCCACCGGCGTTCCGTTGTCCATCCACCCGCACGGCGTACGCTATAACCCCGAAAACGAGGGGGCGGCATACAATCCGCCGCGCGGCGGCGGGGACAGCATCCCGCCGCGCGGGCAGTTCACCTACGCGTGGCTCGCCGGTCGTGAAAGTGCCCCCCTCCCGGGTGAGCCCTCCACCAAGGTCTGGTTGTACCACTCTCACGTTCATCCCGAGCAGGAGATCACCTTCGGTCTCGAGGGCGTGATCATCGTCGCCGATCCTGCGCGAGCGGATCCGGAGACCGCCATCCCTACGGACGTGGACCGCGAGTTCGTGACGTTCTGGATGGTGTTCAACGAGAACGCGCCCACGACCCGGCCCAGGGACGCCGAGGGGAACCTGAAACACGCCGTCAACGGCTTGTTCTTCGGCAATCTGCGCGGGCTGGAGATGAACAAAGGGGATCGCGTCCGCTGGTACATCACGGACCTCGGCTCGGAAGTGGATCTCCACACGCCGCACTGGCACGGGGCGAAGCTCCTGATGGGCGGGAGCTACGTCGACGTGGTGGAGCTGCTCCCCGGCAGCATGAAGGTGGCAGACATGGTGGCCCGCAATCCCGGTGTGTGGATGCTGCACTGCCACGTCAACGACCACATGACCGCCGGGATGTATACGACCTACACGATCAAGGACCGCGCGCAGTAGCCACGAACAACTGCGTGAAGTAGAACGTCCCATCCCCTGACCGGGCGATCCCCACGCCCGTGATGTCGAACGCGCCTTCGATGTTTTCCCGGTGAGGCGGGCTACGCAGCCAACCGTCCACGGCCACGCGGACGGTTCGCACCTCTGTGTAGTCGTTCAGCGCGACGTTTTCCGCGATTTCCTTGAATGTCAGGAACGCTTCGACCCGTTTCGCACGCTCGGCGAATCCGTCGTGTCCCAGCGGGGCGCGACCCTGCGCCATTGCGATACTGTGGGCCCGGGCGATGGATGCCACGGCGGTATCCAGCGTGAGGGTGGTGAGATGACGACCGCTCCGGTGCTCGTTGACCAGCCGGGCGACGTCGTGCTCCAGCGTGCCGAGCTCGTCCACTGAGTTCCGAACGGTGGGTGAGGGGCCAGCGGACGCACACGCGAGCAGTACGAAGCATGGTAGCGATCGCCTCACAATGCTCGCTCCTCGGGGAATCGTGATTAGATTCGCGGTGGACGGGGGTGCCCGCCAGTCGCACGGGGCGGGCTGAGATCACACCCTTTGGACCTGATCCGGGTAATGCCGGCGAAGGGAGTC
Source organism: Gemmatimonadota bacterium (assembly GCA_041497135.1). Taxonomy (GTDB): domain Bacteria; phylum Gemmatimonadota; class Gemmatimonadetes; order Gemmatimonadales; family GWC2-71-9; genus DASTHG01. The sequence continues at coordinate 75,726 of JBGQFX010000004.1, forward strand.
GCCATGACCTGTAATACCCAGATGTACCTCGCCCGAGCGGGCCACGTCACGACCCCGATGCAGCGCGTCGCGGAGCGGGAAGACTTGGCCCCGGAGCTCGTGCGCGACGAAGTCGCGCGGGGCCGGCTCGTCATTCCAGCCAATGTCCATCACCTGGCCAAACGTCTCGATCCGATGGGGATCGGCAAGGTCACCCGGGTCAAGATCAACGCCAATATCGGCAACTCCGCGGTCACCTCCGGGATCGACGGCGAGCTGGAGAAGCTGCACCACGCGGTGCACTTCGGCGCCGACACAGTCATGGATCTCTCGACCGGCGGCGACATCGACGCGATCCGCCAGGCGATCCTCGACGCCTCGCCGGTGCCGATCGGCACGGTTCCGATCTATCAGGCGGTGACCCAGGTCGGAAAAGTCGAGGATCTCACCGCCGACGACCTGCTCGACATGGTGGAGCACCAGGCGCAGCAGGGTGTGGACTACATGACGCTCCATGCAGGCGTGTTGCGCGAACACGTCCCGCTGGCGCTGGGCCGCGTCACCGGGATCGTGAGTCGCGGCGGCAGCCTGCACGCCTACTGGATGTCGGCGCATCATGCACAGAACCCCTTCTACACGCATTTCGACCGCGTCCTCGAAATCGCGCGCCGTTACGACGTCACGCTCTCCCTGGGCGACGGTTTGCGGCCGGGCTCGCTCGCCGACGCCAACGATCGGGCGCAGTTCGCCGAGCTACAGGTGCTGGGGGAGTTGACCGAGAAGGCCTGGGCCCAGGACGTCCAGGTGATGATCGAGGGTCCCGGGCACATCCCGATGCATCTGATCGAGATCAATGTGCGGAAGGAGAAGGAGATCTGTCACGAGGCGCCGTTCTACACGCTCGGACCCCTGGTGACGGACGTCGCTCCCGGGTACGACCACATCACGTCCGCCATCGGCGCCGCGATGATCGGCTGGTACGGGGCCGACATGCTGTGCTACGTGACCCGCAAGGAGCACCTCGGTCTCCCCAATGCGGAGGAAGTGCGCGAGGGCGTGATCGCCTACAAGATCGCGGCCCACGCGGCGGACATCGCGCGCGGCCGGGCGGGCGCCCGCGACCAGGACGACGCCCTGTCCCGCGCGCGCTACGCGTTCGACTGGAACGAGCAATTCCGCCTGAGTCTCGATCCGGCGCGGGCCCGCGAGCTGCACGACGAAGCGCTCCCAGCCGAGTACTTCAAGTCGGCGGAGTTTTGCGCCATGTGCGGGCCGAAGTTCTGCTCGATGCACATCACGCGGGAGATCGAGCGGCAGTATGGGAAGGAGCCTAGCCGAGAGGAAGTACCCGCTGGCTGACCTCGCACGGTCCAACAACGAACCGACGCCCCGGCGGCTCTAGTCGGGGCGCCTGTTTTTCCTCTCATGGCCGGTCTCAGCCTTCATGCGCAACTTTGAGATCTCACTCCTCGCGGAGCCCTTGCCCCAATGTTCGGATCGAAAATCCCTTCGCTGTCGGTCATACTCACGCTCGCGGTCACGGTATCGATCGAGGCCCAGCGCACCTCGCCACGGTTCGAGGTCACCATTCCCGCTACGCTGCGGGCCGAGCCCGCGACCGGGCGGGTGTTCGTGATCATCACCCGCGACAGCCTCCCCGAGCCACGACTCCAGGCAGGCAGCTACGACTCGAGCGTCCCATTCTTCGGCACGGACGCTGTGCAATTGGCGCCCGGGACACCGGCCGTCATCGACGCATCCACGCTCGGGTTCCCCGTGCGGAGTCTCCGGGAGCTGCCGGCGGGCGACTACTACGTGCAGGCGCTGGTCAGCGTCTATTCGCGCTTCCCGCGGGCCGATGGGCGCGTACTCTGGCTGCACGATGACCAGTGGGAGGGCCAGCACTGGAACACGTCGCCCGGCAACCTGGTGAGCGACGTTCGCCGAGCCCACCTCGATCCGGCCGCCGGCTACACGATCCGGTTGTCGGTCGCGCGCGCGCTGCCCCCGATCGCGTTGCCGCCCGACACGAAGTGGGTGAAGCACGTGAAGATTCAGAGCGCGCTGCTGACGGCGTTCTGGGGGCGGCCTATCTATCTCGGGGCGACGGTGCTTTTGTCCCGGGGCTACGACGAGGACGCGAGGCGCTCGTATCCGGCGATCTATGTCCAGGACCATTTCAACCTGCGACCGCCGTTCGGCTTCTCGACCGACAGCGTCCCCGAGAGCCTTGAGCAGCGCGCGGCGCGACTCGAGGTCAGCGCGGAAGAGCCGGGATTCGAATTCTACAAGGCCTGGGTTTCGGACAGCTTCCCCCGCATGGTCGCGATCACCTTTCAGCACCCGACGCCGTATTACGACGATTCGTATGCCGTGAACTCACCCAACTGCGGCCCCTACGGCGACGCGCTGCTCACCGAGCTGATTCCCTACCTGGAAGCGCATTTCCGGCTGCGGCGGGAACCGGGGGCCCGGTTTCTGACCGGCGGATCGACCGGTGGCTGGGAAGCGCTGGCGCTGCAGGTATACCATCCCGATTTCTTCGGCGGCGTGTGGTCGCTCTACCCGGACCCGGTGGACTTCCGGTCCTATCAGCTGGGCAACGTGTACGAAGACACGAGCGCATTCGTGGTGGCGCGCAACGAGTGGATCACCTCGGAGATCCCCACCGAGCGTGAGCGGACCGGGATGCCGGTGGTGTCGGTGCGTCAGGAGAGCCAGCTTGAGGCCGTGCTCGGCAGTCACGGCCGCTCCGGTGAGCAGTTCGACGCCTGGGAGGCGGTGTGGGGCCCCATGGGTGCGGACGGGTACGCGGCCGACCTGTGGGACAATCGTACAGGCACGATGCACCACGACGTGGCGCAATGGATGAAAGCGCACGATTACGACCTGCGCGATTACCTCGAGCGCAACTGGCCCTCGATCGGGTCGCAGCTCGTGGGCAAGATCCACCTCTACGTCGGCGACATGGACAGCTTTTACTTGAACCTGGCCGTCTATCGGCTCGAGGACTTTCTCGAGCACCGGACCGCGCCGTACTATGCGGGCTCGGTGACTTACGGTCGGCCCATGAAACCGCACGGCTGGCAGCCCATGACCAATGCGGAGCTGGTGCGCCTGATGGCAGGGACCCGCCAGGCGCCTTGACAGGGTTCGCAGCGCGGGTTCTCTTGTCTCACATCATGAAACTCAGTCTCACGGCGTGATCGCCGTGCGCGCGGTGCCCGGCACCCAGGCCGTGGCGCGGGCGGTAAGCCTCCTCAAGGTGTTCTCCGACGCGCGGCCGGAATGGCGGCTCACCGACCTCGCCCGCGCCGCGCACCTCCACAAGGCCACGGCCCACCGGCTGCTGGCCACCCTGGAACGGGAAGGCATGGTGGTGCGCGACGCCGGCGAGCACTACCGCCTCGGTCCCGAGGCCATCGCGCTCGGGGCCCGGGCCGCCCGCGCCAGCGATCTCCGCGCCGTCGCCGCCCCGGAGCTGCACGCGCTCGCGGCCGCGAACGGTGAAACGGCCACCCTGGAGGTCCCCGTCGGTGGCGACATGCTGATTCTGGACGAGGTCGCGGGTGGCGCGCTGCTCAGCGCCGCCCCCGAGGTGGGGATGCGCTGGCCGATTCATGCCACCTCCACCGGCAAGGCGTTCCTCGCCCTGCTCCCCGACGCCCGCCGGCGCGAATACTTGCGCGCCCGCCTCTCCCGTCATACAGACCGCACCATCGTTTCCGCGCCCGCGCTCGAGCGCGAGTTCGACCGGGTGCGCCGCAAGGGGTTCGCCGTGGCCGCCGAAGAGCTGGAGCGCGGCTACGTAGCGGTGGGCGCGGCGGTGCGCGATCACGACGGGCGTCCCGTGGCAGCGATCAGCCTGGGCGGCCCCCGGCAACGGATTCCGACCACGCGCGTCGAGGCGCTGGGCCGAGCAGTCCACGCCGCCGCGAGCCGCGTCTCGGCGGCGCTGGGCTTTCGGGGATAGATGCTCCGGGAAACTCCGTTTCATCCGCGCACGGCCGCCCTGATGGAGGGGCAGGCCTGGCGGCGCTGGGCCGGCTTCGTAGTCGCGAGCTCCTACGAGCTCAGCCACGAGCGCGAGTACCACGCGGTGCGAAGTGCGGCCGCGTTGTTCGACGTCTCGCCGCTGTACAAGTACTTGATCCGCGGCCGCGACTCCATGCGGCTGCTGGACCGCGTCGTCACGCGCGACGTGACCAAATGCAAAATCGGTCAGGTGCTCTACACGCCGTGGTGCGACGCTCGCGGCAAAGTGATCGACGACGGCACCGTGTCCCGGCTCGACGACACGACGTTCCGCATGACCGCGGCCGATCCGACCATGCGCTGGCTGCATCTCAATTCCCCCGGGCTGGATGTCACCATCGACGACGTCTCCGAGAAGACCGCCGCACTGTCGCTCCAGGGGCCGAACGCCCGCGCCATTCTCGAGCTCGCCAGCGGGCAGGAGCTCACCGGACTCAAGTACTTCCGTCTCACCGCCGGGAAGATCCGCGGCGTGCCGGTCACCATCTCGCGAACCGGGTACACCGGCGACCTGGGCTACGAGGTCTGGGCCGACGCGACGCGCGCCCTCGCGGTGTGGGACGCGCTGATCGAGGTGGGCACTTCGTACGGCATCACACCCGCGGGCATGCTGGCGCTCGACCTGGTGCGGAACGAAGCCGGCCTGCTGCTCATCGAAGTCGATTACGTCTCGGCCCATCACGCGCTCATCGACGCGCAGACCTCGACGCCGCTCGAGCTGTCCCTGGGCTGGACCGTGGCGCTCGACAAGAACCGGTTCAACGGCCACGACGCCCTGGTCGCCGAGCACGAGCGCGGCCCCGCCTGGCGCTTCATGGGGATCGAGGTCGACTGGGACTCGCTCGAGCGGCTGTATGCCGACGTCGGACTGCCACCCAAGCTCCCGACCACCGCGTGGCGCGCCAGCGTGCCGATCTATGTGGGCGGCCTGCAGGTCGGGTACGCGACCAGCGGCTGCTGGTCCCCCCTGCTGAAGCGCTACATCGCGCTCGCGCACCTGGAAGGAGCGGCCGGGGATCCCGGGACGGTCGTGGACATGGAAGTCACCGTCGAGCACCGGCGGCGCCGTGCCACGGCGACCGTGCGGCCGTTGCCGTTTTTCAATCCCGATCGGAAGCGAGCCTGAGCGTGGCCACCGAATACGACGCCATCATCATCGGCGGCGGACATAACGGGCTCATCACCGCGGCGTATCTCGCGCGCGCCGGTCGCAGGGTGCTGGTGCTCGAGCGTCGCTACTGCGTCGGCGGCGCCGCGGTGAGCGAGGAGATCTATCCCGGCTTCAAGTTTTCGGTGTTTTCCTACGTGGTCAGTCTGCTGCGGCCGGAGATCATCCGCGACCTGGATCTGCCGCGCCATGGGCTCGAGATTCTGCCGCTCGAGAGCACGGTCACGCCGATGGAGAACGGCGACTACCTGGCCGTGTGGGGAGACCCCGACAAGACGCGACGGGAGATCTACCGTCATTCGCCGCGGGACGCCGAAGCGATGATCGAATTCGGCCGCCTGATGCACCACATGGCGCAGGCGGTCAAGCCGATCATCGGCATGGTGCCGCCGGATCCCACATCGCTCTCCCCCAAGGACCTGCTGGGACTGCTGCGCCTGGGCAAGCACTTCCGCGGCCTCGGACCCGAAAAATTCCACGCGCTTTACAAGCTGATGACGATGAGCTCGGCCGACTACCTGGATGAGTGGTACGAGACCGACGTGCTCAAGGCCACCAAGTCGGCGAGCGGCATCATCGGCACGTTCCTGGGCCCGCGCTCCCCGGGCACGGCGTACGTGCTGCTGCACCACTACATGGGGGAGATCGACGGGTCGTTCCGCGCCTGGGGATTCGCCAAGGGCGGCACGGGCGCCATCAGCGAGGCGATCGCCAGCGCGGCCCGAGGGTTCGGCGCGGAGATCCGGACCGACGCCGCGGTCAGTCACGTGCTCATGAAGCGCGGCCGCGCAGTGGGCGTGGTGCTCGAGAACGGCGACGAGCTGCGCGCCCGAACGGTCGTGTCGAGCCTCGACCCGCGGCAGACGTTCTTGAAGCTCGTGGGCGCCGAGCAGCTGCCCGACGATTTCACGACCGACATCCGCCGCTACAAGTTCCGCGGCTCGTCCGGCAAGGTGAACCTGGCCCTGGCCGAGCTGCCAAATTTCACCTGCATGCCCGGCGTGGGCCCGCATCTTCGTGGCGCGATCTCCATCAGCCCGAGCATCGAGTACCTGGAGCGGGCGTACGACGACGCCAAGTACGGAGAGTTCTCCCGGCACCCGTACATGGACGTCATCATCCCGTCGATGATCGATCCGCACATGGCGCCGCCGGGCAAGCACGTGATGTCGATCTTCGTGCAGTACGCGCCCTATAACGTGACCGGCGGCTGGACGGACGACAAACGCGAGGCGTTCGGCGACGCGGTGGTCGAGACCCTGACACAATACGCGCCGAACTTGAAGCATGCGATCCTGCACCGGCAGGTGATCACGCCGTCCGACATCGAGCGCATCACGGGCCTGACTGAGGGCAACATTTTCCAGGGCGAGCTGGCGCTGCATCAGCTCTTCTTCCTGCGCCCTGCCCCGCACTGGGCCAAGTACCGCACACCGATTCGCCGTCTGTATCAATGCGGCTCCGGCACGCATCCCGGCGGCGGCATCATGGGTGCGTCGGGGCGCCTCGCCGCCATGCAGATCCTCGCGGACGGCCGATGACGCACGATCTCATCGTCATCGGCGGCGGCGTGAACGGGCTCGTCACCGCGGCCTACCTGGCCAAAGCTGGCCTCAAAGTGCTGGTGCTCGAGGCGCGGGATACGCCGGGGGGCCTCGCCCTCACTGAGGAGATGGCGCCCGGATTCCGCTGCGACGTGGCCGGCCACGACGCCGGATGGCTGCTGCCCGACATCGCGACGGATCTGGGACTCGCCGCGCACGGCCTGGAGCTCGTGCTGCCCGATGCCACGGTGTGGAGTCCCCAGCCCGACGGTCGTTCGCTCACACTCTGGAGCGATCCGGCCAAGACCGCCGAAGAGATCGGCCGCTTCAGTCCGGAGGACGCCCGCGCGTGGCCGGCGTTCACGGCCCAGTTGGCCCGCTTCGCGAGGGTGCTCGAGGCCGTGTACGCCGTCACACCTCCCCACGTGCCCAATGCCCGTGGTGGGGACCTGATGACGCTCTTGGGCCTGGGACGGCGGCTGCGCGGGTTGGGGCGGCGTGAGATGGTGGAATTCCTGCGCGTGCCGCCGATGTCCGTCGCCGAGTGGCTCGACGACTGGTTCGCCGCCGACGCCTTGAAGGGCGCGGTGGGGGCGGGCGGCATCACCCGCATCCTGCAAGGGCCGCGCTCGGCGGGCACGGCGTTCGTCCTGCTCCACCACCACGTGGGACGACCGGCCGGCGCCATCCGCGCGGCGCATCTCGTGAAGGGCGGGGTCGGCAACCTGGGCCAGGCCCTGGTGGCCGCGGCGAAAGGCTTTGGTGCGGAAATCCGCACCACCGCCCCGGTGCGGGAGATCGTGGTGCGTGATGGGCGGGTGCTGGGGGTGGCGCTCGAGACCGGCGAGCACCTCGCGGTGTCCCAGGTCGTCTCCTCCGCCGATCCCCGTCGCACGATGTGCGGGCTGGTCGACGCGAGTCACCTCGATCCGGAATTCGTGCGCGCCGTGCGCAACATCAGGTACCGGGGCGCCACTGCCACCGTTCAGCTCGCGCTGAGCGAGCTGCCGCGCTTCACCGCGCGGGCGCCGGACGGCGCGCTGCGCGGGGCGATCACCATCGCCCCGAGCCTCGACTACCTGGAGCGCGCCTACGACGACGCCAAGTACGGCGCGGTGTCACGCTATCCATATCTCGAGGCCCGTATCCCGACACTGCTCGACCCAAGGCTCGCCCCGCCCGGCAAGCACATCATGACGGTGCAGGTGCAGTACGCCCCGTACCACCTGAAAGCGTCCTGGGACGCCCCAACGCGGGAGCGGCTCGCGGACCTCGTCACAGCGACGCTGACGGAATACGCGCCAAACCTGAAGAAGCACGTGCTGTACCGCCGCGTCGTCACCCCCAAGGACCTCGAGAGCCGATTTGGACTCACCGAGGGACACACCTACCACGGCGAGTTGACGCTCGACCAGATTTTCTTCATGCGACCCGTCGCCGGGTGGGCGCGCTACCAGACGCCGATCGCGGGACTATACCTGTGCGGCGCGGGCACGCACCCTGGTGGCGGTCTCGCGGGAGCCGCGGGGCGGAACGCCGCGCGAGAGCTCGTGAAGGAGCGACGTCGATGACCGGCTTCCTGAAAACAGTCGAATCATACCGGCAGGGGGCGCACACCATGCCCGGCCGCTACTACACGGCGCCGGAGATCCTCGCCCTGGAGCATGAGCGGCTGTTCGCCCGTCAGTGGATTTCGGTCGGCCGCGCGGCGGAATTCGCCCGGCGTGGCGACTATCGCCTGGTGGAGATCGCCGGGGAGTCGCTGATCGTGCTGCGCGACCAGCAGGGGACGCTACGCGCGTTCTTCAACATCTGCCGACACCGCGGGACCCGGTTGTGCGAGGCAGCACACGGTCATCTCTCCGAGACGATCCAGTGCCCGTATCACGCCTGGACGTACGGGCTCGACGGGCGGTTGATCGGCGCGCCTCACATGAACGAGGTCCCGGAGTTCGACAAGAAGGACTACCCGCTGCACGCCGCCGCCACGGCCGAGTGGGAAGGGTTCGTGTTCGTATGCCTGGCGCGCGAGCCGCTGCCCTTTGCCGAGGTCTACGCCCCGGTGCTGGACCGGTTCCGACGCTTCAACCTGCCGACCCTGGTCACGGTGCGGCGCATCGAATACGACGTGCGCGCCAACTGGAAACTGGTCATGCAGAACTACTCGGAGTGCCTGCACTGCCCGACGATTCACCCCGAGCTCTCCACCAAACTGCCGTACACCAGTGGTGCCAATGACCTGGTGGAAGGACCGTTCCTGGGCGGCTACATGGACATCAAGGCGCCGAACCAGAGCGCCACGATGAGCGGCAACAGCTGTGGGCTCCTGCTCGGCGATCTGCCGCCGGACGATCGCCGCCGGGCGTTCTATTACACGCTGTTTCCGACCATGATGCTGAGCCTGCACCCCGACTACGTCGTCTACTACACGGTGTGGCCCACCGGGCCGACCGCGACCCGGGTGATCTGCGAATGGATGGTGCATCCGGATTCCCCCGCCGCCCCCGGTTACAACATCCAGGACGCGGAGGAGTTCTGGGACCGCACCAACCGCCAGGACTGGAACATCTGCGAGCGCAGCCAGCTCGGAATCGCCTCGAGTCGCTACCACCCCGGTCCGTATTCGCCGCGCGAAAGCGTGCCGGCCGCCTGGGATCGCGAGTATCTGCGACAGCTGGGGCCGGTTTAGGACCCCAGTTCGACCCGCGCGGCCGGGTCCTGCCGATAGAACCCCTTGAGCTCGGCGTAGAGGTCCGGAGAGTGCCGGAGCAGCTCCGCTGGCTTCTCAAAGAACGCCTCCGTCGCCACGGCGAAGAACTCGGCGCGACTGGTGGCGCCATAGACATTCAGGACGCTCGGTTCGCCTGCGTCGACCGCGCGACGGAGCTCCTCGAAGCGACGCTGCAGCACGCGCGCCCACTCCCGCGTCGAGGAAGGCGCTTCGAGCAATGGGACGCCGTCAACATCGCCGTTCTCGATGTCCAGCTCGTGCGCGAACTCGTGCAACACGACGTTGTCGCCGTCCCCGACCCGCGCCGTGCCACGCGCCACAGTTTCCCACGACAACACCACCACGCCGCGAACATGCTGCCCCAGCAACGGAACCGGCGGCGGTACCGGCCCGGTGTACAGCCGGTGATCGAGCCCGGCTGGTTTCGGCACGAAGCTGCCGGGATACAAGAGGACGACGCGCACACCGGGGTAGCACCCGGCGTCGAGGTTCAGGATCAAGAGGCAGGCCTGGGCGGCGACAATCAGCTGCATGGCTTCGGTGATTTCGAGTCCGCTGCTGCCCTCGAATTCCTTGCTCTGAAGGAACTGGCCGACCAGGTCGAGCAGCCGGCCCCACTCGTCCTCGTTGAGCCTCGAGGTGACCGGCACACATTCCGCGATCAGCGGTCTCCATGATGGCGGAGGCCTGGGCCCGGGGACGCGCCGTACGCGACGGAACGGCACGACGCGGATCACCCCCCAGCCAACGAGCAATGCCACCGCGAACAACGCGGCGGTCAAGGCCAGGATCTCGCCGGCTCTCAGCTCGGGCCTCCGGGAACCGGGAAGATGCGCGCCAGCGCCTGCAGCAACTGGCCATCCGCGGAACGGCCGTCGGGGGCTTCGGCCAGGACCACCGCCAAGCGGCGGCGGAGCAACGGATCCCGGTAGGCCTGGGCGGCGAATTGCAGCGTGATCGGCACGAACCACGACGCCTGGCGGGCGCCGGCGCCCGCACGCGCCACAGCGGCATACTGCTCGAACAGACCGAGCATGAACGCCCCCTTGGAGGGGAACTGCCGGTAGATCGCCCCTTTGGTGAACCCGGCGGCCCGGGCAACATCGTCCAGGGTCGCGAGATCGAAGCCGCGATCGGCGAACACCTTCAGTCCAGCCTCCAGCAGCAGGCTCCGGGTTTCGGCCTTGCGGCGCTGTCGCATTGAACTCATTGGTATCTAAGATACGAACCGGTATCTAGAATTGCCAAACGGACCGCAGCAGGAGCAGTACCAGATACCCGTCGGTATCCCAACTTGGACGAAGAGTGTCATAGCCACGGTCGACCGGCGGGTCCGCCGATCAGTGTAGTTGATTCGGGATACCCGGGCGTTTCTAAGATACCGATGCGTACTGCTGAGCGCGCCTTGACGCGAAACGGTCAGTCTCTAGGTTCCCCTTCTCGCGTGGGCCTTTTTGGAGACCAGCCGATGCCGTACACCATCGTCGAGCCGTGCATCAACGTCAAAGACCGCTCCTGCGTCGATGTCTGTCCGGTGGACTGCATCTACGAGGGAGAGGACCAGCTCTATATCCACCCCGACGAGTGCATCGACTGCGGCGCCTGCGAGCCTGAGTGCCCGGTGACGGCCATCTTCCCCGAAGAAGACGTCCCGGCCCAGTTCAAGTCGTACATCGCGAAAAACCACGACGTCTTTCAGAGCGCCAGCCCGCCCGGCAAGCCCTCAGCAGAGCGCGGCGCGAAGTAGCGCAGCTCAACCCAGCTGCGAGAGAAACTCGGCGACCGCCGAGTTGAATGGCCCCGGGCGCTCCAGTGGAGCCAGATGCCCCGCCCCGGGAATCTCCGCGTACCGAGCCCCGGGTATGCGCTCCGCCATCGATCGAACCACAGCGGGAGGCGTGAGCTCGTCCTCCGCTCCCACCGCCACCAGGGTCGGCACGGCGACTTCGGCCAAGCGTGGCGTCGAGTCGGGCCGGTCGCGCATCGCCTGCAGCGCCCCCACGACTCCGGCGACAGGTGACTGCTGCACCATGGTGCGGATGGCCTCCACGAGCGCGGGATTCTCCGCGCGGGTAGTCCGACCCACCAGTTTCGGCAGCAGGCGCTCCGCCACCGCCCCGACTCCCGCGTCACGGGCCATGGCGGCGAGCTCATCTCGCCCAAGTTTCCCTTCCGGCGTATCCGCCTCGGACTTCGTGTCGCACAGGATCAGCGCCTTGACCCTTCCCGGGTGGCGGCGCCACAGCTCGAGCAGGATGTAACCGCCCATCGACAGACCGCAGCACACCGCGTGCGGCGCTCCGACCGCGTCGAGCACAGCCACCAGGTCGTCCGCGTATCGAGTCATGGAGTAGCCGCTCGACGGAACCTGCGATTCTCCCGCACCGCGCAAATCGGGCGCGACGCGCATCCAGCCTGGCATGCCATCCATTTGATGGCGCCACATGGTGCGGTCGAGCGGAAACGCGTGCACGAGCAACAGCGCGGCTCCCGTGCCCGCCACCGCGACGGCCAGGTGCACATCGCCCGCCTTCACGTGCTCCACGCGATTCATGCGCGCCAACCTAACCCGCCATATCTTCGTTCGCACCACCATCCCGAGAGCCAACCGATGCGCGTCGCCACCGACTACATCCGTCACGCCGCCCGGGCCGCCCGCAAGTGCGCCGGCGATCCGCTCGGCGGCGCGCCCGAACCACCCGACCCGGAGTTCTACAAGACCCTCGCCAAGGCATTGGAGGAGATCGCGAGCGGGCTCGAGCTGCTCGGCAAAGGAGAAGAGTGAGCGGGTACCGCTACATCGATTCCCCGGCTGCGTTGAGCGAACTCGTAGCGGCCGCGTCCTCCGAGTCCCTCCTCGCGGTCGATACCGAGGCGGCCAGTTTTCACCGATACGTGGACCGGGTGTACCTGGTCCAGCTCTCGACGCGGCGGGAGACCGTGATCATCGACCCCCTCGCCGTTCCGAATCTGACTTCCCTGGGTGAGCTGCTCGCCAACCCAAGCGTCGAGAAGGTGTTTCATGATGCCGACTACGATCTCCGCACGCTCGACCGCGATTACGGCTTTCGTGCCCGGCATCTGTTCGACACGCGCGTCGCGGCGCAGCTCGCCGGAGAGCCCGCGATCGGGCTCGCGGCACTGGCGCTGAAGTACCTCGGCATCACGCTCGCAAAGACGCACCAGCGAGCCGACTGGTCGCAGCGGCCGCTCACTCCCGCGATGCTCGCATATGCCGCCGCGGACACGCGGCACCTTCCGGAGCTTCGAGACGCCCTGCGCGAGCGGCTCGTGGCCCTGGGACGGTTGGCGTGGGCCGAAGAGGAATGCGTCCGGATCGAGGCGCTGCGCTGGTCCGGCGACGGATCACCGGGCGCGGTCGAGCCGTTTCAACGCATCAAGGGGGCACGGGCCTTGTCGCCCCGGCAGCTGGCGGCGTTGCGCGAGCTCGTCGCCTGGCGCGAGACCGTGGCCGCGGAACAGGACAAGGCCCTGTTCCGCATCATCGGCAATGAGTCCCTGCTGGCCGTGAGCCAGGCGCTGCCACGCTCCCCCGCCGCCCTGAGCGAAACGCGCGGCTTGCCCGCGAGCCTCGCGCGGCGACACGGCCACGCGCTGATCGCTGCGGTCGACCGTGCGCTTGCGCTCCCCGAGCAGGAACTGCCGGTGCGCGAACGGGGCCCCCGCCAGGCTCGCGATCCCGAGCTCGAGGCGCGCGTGGAGCGCCTCAAGGTGGCACGCAACCAGGTGGCGGAGGCGCTCGGGATCGATCCGGGCGTGCTGTGCGGCAAGACGACGCTCGAGGCGATCGCCCGCGCCCGGCCGGCGGATCGCGTCGCGCTCGCCGGCGTCGAGGGGATACGCCGCTGGCAGGTGGAAGTGCTGGGAGATGCGGTGCTGCAGGCGCTACGGCAGGGCGGCTAGAACCCCATCATCGCCCGGATCTTGGGCTCGATCTTCTCGGGCGTCCAGTAGGGCTCCCACACGATCTCGATATCCACGTCCTTGACGCCGGGAAGCGGCCGCACGGTCTTGTGGATGTCGTTCATGATCTGCGGTCCAGCGGGGCATCCGGGCGAGGTGAGCGTCATCCGCAGGTGCACGTTGCCGTCATCCAGGTCGACGTCGTAGACGAGCCCCAGATCCATGATGTTGAGATTGAGCTCGGGGTCCTTCACGGACCGCAGCGCGGCCCGCACCCCCTCCTCCGTCAACTCCTCCATCGTCACCAGAATCACCTCCTCTAGAGCGCGAACCTACCCGCTCGCAACCCGCGCCGGGAGCCCCCGCACGGCGCAGCGACGGCGTTGGGCGATGCCGCAGTAGATCCGCCGGGCCAACCGCCGCACGCCCGGGACGGCAAATCCCCAGGCCCACCAGCCCTTTCCCGGCAACAGTCGGCCCAATTCCGGCACCGCGTCGGCGCCGCTGAACACCCGTCCATCGGGCAACACGAGATGCATCGCCGCGGCGAGCGCCGGGAGGCCGATGCCGAAGCGCCGCACGGCGTCCGTATCCTGAAACGGGAGATAGGCGAGCCGTTGTTCCCGGTCCCACGCACGGAGTCGCTGCACCGCCCGCTGGCAGAGTCCGCACTCGCCGTCGTAAATCAGCGTCGGGAGGCTAGAAGCGACGATCATCGAGCGCGGCCGCGGCCGCATCGGCGAGGGCGCCACGCAGCCGCTTCAGAAGCGCAAACGACTGCCGGGTCCTGGGCGAGAACGCCCGGTTCGTCAGCAATGCCACGAACACGCCACGATCCGGATCGATCCACAAGGACGTTCCGGTCCAACCCGTATGGCCGAAGCTCCGGGGGCCAAACCTCGAACCGGCGCTGCTCACGCGCTCGCCGGTGGGCAACGTCTGCCAGCCAAGGGCGCGTCCCTCGGTCGCCCCGCCGAAGTAGACCGCGCGCGTCGTGAAGGCGCGAACGGTTTCGGGCCGCACCAGCGCCCGACCGTCGGGGGTCCGCCCATCCCGCAGCATGAATTGCGCGAACGTCGCCACGTCGCGCGCGCTGCTGAACAACCCGGCGTTCCCGGCCACGCCTCCGAGCTTGGCGCCGGTGGGGTCGTTGACGACCCCGGCGACGGCGTGCCCACGCCACAGGCCCGTGGGTGCAGTACGTCCCAGGAGATCGCGAGGCGGCCGAAACCGTGTCTCGGTCAACGCCAGGGGCCCCGTGATCTCCCGCGCCGTGAAGCCGTCGAGGGACGCTCCGCTGGCGCGCCGGACGATCTCGCCCAGCAGCACGGCGTTCACGTCACTGTACACGACGCGGGTCCCCGGCGGGACGTGTGGCGTCTCTCGATACACCAGCTGCAGCAGCGCGGCGGCGTCGGGCGCGCCGCGAATCGAGTCGGTGGTCAGATCGGCGCGCAGGCCGGACGTGTGCGTCAGCAGCTGGCGCACGGTGATCGGCGCCGTGCCCGGCCCGTTGAACTCCGGCACGTACCGGCCGACCGGTGCGTCGATGGCCACGGCGCCGCGATCCACGAGCAGCATCGCCGCGGTGGTCGTCGCGATCACCTTCGTCAACGAGGCGAGATCGTAGAGCGTGCTGTCGGCACTGACGGCGGGGCTCCGCGCCGACCAGGTGAGGCGCCCGTAGCCGTGGAGGTAGAGGATCGAGTCCGCCGTGCCGACGGCCAGCGCGGCGCCGGGAAACGCCCCATCCCGGATGGCCGCCTGCACCAGAGAGTCGAACCGGGGCACCGGCACACGTCCCGGCATCGGCGCGGCGCCCAGCTGCAGCAGCAAAACCGACGTCAGGACCAAATGCCCGGAATCCGTCGCCCGCAGGAAGGACAGCCACCATCGGCGCCCACCCGCTGGCGTCGAATCACGTATCCCTGACGCTCGATCAGCAGGTCTCCACAATCGGGGCACCAGGTATGCTCCCAACGCCCGACGCGACCGGGGAGGTTGCCGGCGTAGACGAACTTCAGGCCGGCGCGCGTTCCCATCTCGCACGCGCGTACGAGCGTCGCGGCGGACGTGTTGTCCGGCTCGGTCATGCGGTAGTCCTGATGAAACGCCGTGACGTGCCACGGGATCTCGGGGGAGACGGACGCGATGAATTCCGCCGCACGCGTGAGCTGCGTGTCGTCGTCATTGAAGCCCGGGACGACGAGGGTGACGATCTCGAGCCAGAAGCCGCGCTCATGGACCATCCGCACCGCGTCCAGCACGTGTTGCAGTACGCCGCCGAGCTCGCGGTAGCGACGATCTTCCATCGCCTTGAGGTCGATCTTGTACGCGTCGGTCCACGGCCGGATGTAATCGAGCACCTCGGGCGTGCAGTTGCCGTTGGAGATGAACGCCGTTTTCAGTCCGGCCGAGCGGGCCGCCCGAAAGACGTCCACGGCCCATTCGGCGGTGATCAGCGGCTCGTTGTAGGACGACCCGACCAGGCGGGCGCCGTGGCGACGGGCCAGCGTGACCAGATCCTCGGGGCTCACATCGCTGGGTGAAACCCCGGCGGCCTCGTCACGGAGCGCCTGCGACGTGAGCCAGTTCTGGCAGTACCCACAGTGGAAGTCGCAGCCCAGCATGCCGAAGGTGAGCGTATCGCTGCCGGGGAGGCAATGGAAGAAGGGCTTCTTCTCGGTGGGATCGCATTGCAGCGCCGCGACGTACCCCGTTGGAACGAACAGCGTGCCGTCCCGGTTGAAGCGCACTTTGCAGATGCCGCGCCGGCCCGGCTTGAGCAGGCAGCGATGACCGCACGCGACGCAGCGCACGGCGCCGCCCTCGAGCGGCTCGACGAGCGCTCCTGCCCGGACGCGTCGGTCGAGTTGTTGGACCAGGCTCGTGGTACCCCCATCGGGAAGCCCGGCACGCGTCAGCAGGGGAAGAATGCCGCGATGCGTGTTCACGGGCGAGCTACCGCAGACTCCCGGGCGCGAGCGAGTACAACAGCTTCGCCGTACGGACGTCCCGGTCCGACAGATCGCGCATGACCGTCTTGGCGAACATCACGTCCGTGGAGTCCTGAGAATGATCGAGACCGATCAGATGGCCGATTTCGTGCAGCGCCACCACGCGGACGTCGTCCGGACCGAGTGGATGCCCGAGCGGATCGTGGGTGGCGATCGTGACCGTGCCGGCTCGCAGGTGGCCGTTCTGGTTCCACTCGAGGTCCGTCTGTCCCGTCCGGTCGATGTCGAACTGGGGTCGCCACAGGAACCGGACCTCGGCATCCGCGGAGTCCGCGCGCAGATCGAACCGCACGGGGACCCCGACCTGTTCCCATCGATCGAACGCCGCGCGGACGGCGTCGAGAAACGCCGGCTGGAAGTCGGCCACGGTGTCGGCGCTGAGCGACACCCGCACCGGTCGGCCGACGCGATCGTCCCAGCGATGCAGCATCGAGTCGCTCGACGCCGCCACGATGGTGCTGAGATAAGTGTAGGGGAAGCTGGCCCGGATGCGCCGCCGCATTTCGGCCCGAGCCAGGAGATCCAGATATCCAGGACCGATGGAATCGCTCACCGCGATCCGCGTACCGGCCTGACTGCGCAGCGGCGACGGCGCGGGGGCGGGCACGACACTCGGCGCCCGGGCAGACGCGCGCGGCGCGCGCGCCGGTCTCACCCTGAGGATCAGATTCCAACCGACGGCCAAGACCATCAGCGCGATGAGCCATCCGACCAGTCGCGTGCGCTGGTGCTGCTCCATGCCGTCACAATCTAGCTTTGCCCCCTCGTGGGGTCTATGATTGTGACCTGCTTGTGTTTGGACCCTGAATGATCGTGCTCCCCGCCCGCCTCATCATCCGGTATCGCTGGGCGGTGATCGCGGCCTGGGTGGCGCTCGCCGCGTTGCTCGTGCCGCGGGCAGCGCACGTCCAGCGCGTGCTCACGGTCCGCGGCGGCCCGGACCGGGTAACCGAATCGACGCGCGCCTCCAATCTGATCGACGCTGCCTTCCCCAGTCCCTTCGCGGACTTCGTCGCGGTCGTCGTCCGGGGCCCGGTGCGGGTGAACAACCGTCGCTTCATCGCGGTGCTCGACACCCTGGCGGCCGCGGCGGAGCGCGCGCCGTTCGTGCGCCAGGTCGTCTCGATCCGCACGGTGAGCGATTCCACGCTCGTGAGCCCCGACCACCGGACGACGTTCCTCCTCGCCGCGCTGGCCCGCGAACAGACCGGCGACATCACGAAGGACTTCGTCCCGGAGCTGCGCGACAGCATCCGGGCGGCGCTCGGCCGTGTGCCCACCTCCGACGGCTTCGACGTGAAGGTCACGGGCAGCGCCGCCCTCGATCACGACGTGCGAACCATCAGTGCCGAGGACACCGCCGACGGAGAGCGTCGCGTCCTGCCGTTGACGTTGCTCGTACTCGTGCTGGCATTCGGCGCCCTGGTCGCGGCCACGCTCCCGATCATGGTGGGGATGCTTGCGATCACGACCGCGCTGGGTCTGATCACCGTCCTCGCGCAGGTCTGGACCATGTCGGTGTTCGTGCTGAACATCACGACAATGGTCGGACTTGGCGTTGGCATCGACTACTCATTGCTGATCGTCACCCGCTTCCGGGAGGAGCTGAATCGCGGCCTATCCCCGGTCGACGCGGGGATCCGGGCGATCCGCACGGCCGGGTCGGCGGTCGTGACGTCCGGGCTGATCGTGGTTGTGGGATTCGGCGCGTTGATCACGACCCCGCTCGTCGAAACCCGGTCGGTGGGAATCGGCGGGCTGCTGGTGGTCGCCGCGGCGGTGCTGCTCGCCACTACTTTTCTCCCCGCCGTCCTCACCCTGCTGGGACGCAATATCGACCGTCCTCGCTGGCTGGCACGGCCGCTCGCCCGCATCCATGCGCCGACGGGCTGGGAGCGATGGGCGCGCTGGCTCGGGCACCGGCCCTGGCGCGCCATCGCCGTCGGAGCCAGCATCGTCGGCCTCCTGATGCTGCCGTTGACCCAGATTCGCATCGGCCTCCCGGCACGCAACTGGTTTCCCCCCAAGTCGGAATCGGGCCAGGGACTGGCCCTGCTCCGCAGCATGGGCGCCAACGGGCTCATGCTCCCGATCCGGGTGGTGGTGCAGCTGCCGCCCGGGCAATCGGCGATCAAGGGTCCGACGCTGTTCGGGCTCAAAGCGCTCTCCGATTCGCTGCGACGTGATCCGCGCGTCAAGCAAGTGCGGGGCGTGGCCTCGCTGAAACCGGTGGTCTCGTCGTTCCAGCTCGCGGTGTTCTACAGCGACCCGGCAGGGGTGCGCGCGCGGTACCCGAAGTTCTTTGACGCCTATCTGAGCGACGACAATCGAACCACGCTGGTCGACGTCATCGCCGCCGACAGCGTGTCTCTGACGGGCATGATGGACCTGGCGCGCTCCGCGCGCCGACTCGCGTCCCATGGCGTACGCGGACTGGCCGGCGCCCAGGTTCTGGTCGGCGGATTCGCGGCTTCGAGCGTGGATCTCCAGAACGCGCTGCTGCACCGCTTCCCGGGCATTGTGCTGCTGGTGCTCAGCATCACGGCGCTGATGTTGTTCGTGGCGTTCCGGTCCCTGCTCGTCCCGCTCAAAGCGGTGCTGTTGAATTGCCTGTCGGTGGGCGCGGCGTTCGGGGTGACGGTACTCGTGTTCCAGCACGGATACGGCGGCGGGCTGTTCGGTCTCGAGGGCCCGACCGAGGCGATTTTTTCCGTAGTGCCGGTCCTGGTGTTCGCGACCGTCTTCGGCCTGTCGATGGATTACGAAGTCTTCCTGCTGACCCGCGTGAAGGAGGTGTTCGACAAGACGGGGCGTAACGACCACGCCACCATGGAGGGACTGTCGATGACGGCGTCGACCATCTCGTTCGCCGCCGCGATCATGATCCTCGTGTTCGGTGCGTTCGCGTTCGCCCGCGTGCTCGCGGTGCAATTCATGGGGTTCGGTCTGGCGGTGGCGGTCCTGCTCGATGCGACGCTGATTCGTATGGTGCTCGTTCCGGCGATCATGCACATCGCGGGCCGATGGAACTGGTGGCCCGGCGTGCGGGCGCCGAAATCGGAATAGCCGACCCTTACGGGTCCAGCAACTTCAGGCGGCTGCCCAACACATCCCAATGCCAGGCCGGGATCCGTTGTCCCGTGCGCGGGTCCTTCAACGGTTTGTACTGCAGCCAGTCGTCAGAAAACCCAAGCGCGCGACCCAGCGCCAGCAGGCGCGCCTGATCGGCGCTCACCAGATGGGCCATCGGCTCGCCACCCACCCGCCAGCGGTGAAGCCAAACGCCGCCGTCGAGGGCAAAGCTCATCCCCTCGCGGCGGCGCGTGAATTCCTGCCAGGGCCGGCCTAGCTGCAGCTGACTTTGCCCTCCTGCGTCGCCGAGCCGAGCGGAGCCGCACTCCCGTAGAACATGTAGCACTGCTTGGTCGTGACGTTGTGGGACGCCGTCGCCGACCAGCCGCCTCCGGTCGCCGAATTGATCGTGATCGTCACCCCGGCGCTGGGGGCGTAGTTGAGCAGCGCCAGGGTGCTCGTGTAGGTGAGGCTATCGAACAGGAACGCCTCTTGGGCCGTGGCGAGATTGCGCAGGTCGGATTTCATCGACGCGAGGTAGGCCTTCTCCTTCGTGTTGGCGAACTTCGGGATCGCGATGGACGCGAGAATCCCGATGATCACCACCACGATCAGCAGCTCGATCAGCGTGAAACCACGGTTTGACTTCACGGTCCGACCTCCAGGGCACCAAAGCGCGCGCCGGCCTCTTGAGCCCGGCGTCCGCGTATACAGTGACGCGCGCAGGGCGTTTGTGCAAGACCTGTGCTCAACCCTTGGCATCCACCCAATTCCTTCCCACACCGACACTTACGACCAGCGGCACCCGCAGCATGGCCGCGCTCTCCATGTGGCGTTTTACGAGTTCCATGGCGTGGGCGGACTCCCGCTCGGGAACCTCCAGCACCAGCTCGTCATGCACCTGTAACAGGAGCCGCGTGGCGAGCCGCTCCTCCCGCAACGCGGTGTGCAGGTGAATCATCGCGACTTTGATCAGATCGGCGGCCGAGCCCTGCAGCGGTGAATTGGTGGCAGTTCGCTCGCCGAACGCGCGCACGGTGAAGTTCCGGTCCTTCAATTCGGTGATGTAGCGGCGCCGGCCGAACAGCGTTTCCACGTAGCCTTTCTGGCGCGCCTCGGCGACGGTCCGGTCCAGCCACGCACGCACGCCGGCAAAGCGCTCGAAATACTGCCGGATGAACGCTTTCGCCTCGTCCAACGGGATGCCGAGCTGGCGGCCCAAGGCGGACGCGCCCTGGCCGTAGATCGTCGCGAAGTTGATTGTCTTGGCCCGCGCGCGCATTTCGGCGGTGACCTGGTCCTGCGCCACGCCGAAGATGACCGCCGCTGTCTGGCGATGAATATCGCCGCCGCGCTCGAACGCTTCGACGAACGCCGGGTCGCCTGAAAAGTGCGCCAACAGGCGCAGCTCGATCTGCGAGTAGTCCGCGATCAGGAGCTGGAATCCCGGCGCCGCAATGAACGCCCGCCGGATCGATTCGCCGCGCTCCGTGCGGACCGGGATGTTCTGCAGATTCGGGTCGGCGGAGGACAACCGCCCTGTGGCCGCCCCCACCTGGTTGAAGCTGGTGTGGATGCGGCCGGTCTCGGGGTTGATGTAGGCCGGCAACGCATCGACGTAGGTGGACTTGAGCTTCGAGAGCTCCCGGTACTCCATCAGGAGCCGCGGCACTTCGTGACCCATCGCGGCGAGCTGCTCGAGCACGTCGACGTCCGTCGAAGGGCCCGTCTTGGTCTTCTTGAGCATGGGGAGCTGTAATCTCCCGAACAGCACCGAGCGCAGCTGGGGTGTGGAGTTCAGGTTGAACTCCGTTCCCGCCGCCGCGTAGAGCCGGCGCTCGATCGCCGCGAGCGCCACCGCGAATTCCCGCGACAACACGGCGAGCCGCTCGCGGTCCACCAGCACGCCGGCCCACTCCATGTCCGCCAGCACCGGGACCAGCGGCATTTCGACGCCATCGAGCAGCGGCTGCAAGCGATGGTCGGCGAGTTCGCCCGCCAGCGCCTCGTGCAGCTGCAGCACCGTCTCGCTGTCGTCGCAGCAGTACCGCGCCGCGTCGGCCAGCGGCACCTCCGCGAAAGCGCGCTGGGCACGCCCCCGCCCCACCACCTCACCGTACGTGCGCACCCACCGTCCCAGCCGGTCGCGCGCCAGCTCGTCCAGCGCGAACGAACGACGACCTGGATCGAGCACGAACGCCGCAAGCATGGAATCGTATTTCACGCCCGCCAGCTCGACGCCCGCGCGCCGTAACACCAGCCAGTCGAACTTCACATGATGCCCGGCCTTGGGCACGGCCGGGTCGGCGAGGAGTCGCCGCAGGAGGTTCAGAGCCTCGCTCGCCAGCGCCGGCAGATTGCGCGGCGCCACCCCACCGGCGAGGGGTCCCTCGGGTGCGACGTGACCGAACGGCAGGTACCAGGAACGATCCGGGCTCACCGCCAGCGACAGGCCGATGAGCTCGGCCCGGCGCGGATCCAGTGACGACGTCTCCGTGTCGAGGGCGACGAGCGGGGCGGCACGACATTCCGCAATGACGGCGGCGAGGTAAGCGGGATCGTCCACGATTTGGGCCGGCCGTTCCGTCGCCGGCGGCGGCTCGGCCGACCGCACCGTGGGCGGCCCCGGCTGGGGACCCAGCTCCGCGAGCTTTGGAATCAGCGAGCGGAATTCGAGCTCGACGAACAACCGCTCCAACTCGGCCGTGTCTGCGGCGGACACGCGCAGCGCGTCCAACTCCAGGCGGACCGGCGCGTCACGCCGGATCGTGACCAGCTGGCGCGACAGAAGCGCCTCGTCGGTGTGAGCCAGCAGCGCCTCGCGGGCCCGCTTCCCTGGCAGCTCCGCGGCGTGGGCCAGAATGGCGTCGAGCGTGCCATAGGTGCGCAACAGCTCGACGGCCGTCTTCTCGCCCACTCCCTTGACGCCGGGCACGTTATCCGAGCTGTCGCCCACGAGTGCCAAGTAGTCCACTACTTGTGCGGGCGCGATCCCGAACCGCTCACTGGCGTTCCGCTCGTCCACCCACGTTTCCTCGACCGCAGCGGGGCCGCCGCGCCCGGGGTTCAGCAGGGCGACCCCTGGTCCGATGAGCTGGTAGAAGTCCTTGTCGCCGGAGACGATCACGGACTGCAACCCCCGGCTCGCCGCCGCGACGGCGAGCGTGCCGATCACATCGTCGGCTTCGAATCCTTCCAGGCCAAACACCGGCACGCGAAACGCGGCCAGCAGCTCCACGATCCGCTCGACCGAGCGGTTGAAGTCCTGCTGCAGCTCCTCGCTCAGCTTCTCCCGGGTGGCCTTGTAGGCCGGGTACTCGCGGTGGCGGAACGACTCGCCGACATCGTGCACCCAGCCCAGGTAGTCGGGATGGTGCCGCTGGCGTAGTCGCAACAGGAAATTGGTCACGCCCCAGGCGGCTGAGGTGTTCTCGCCGCGCTGGGTGGTGAGCGGCCGCGCGATCATCGCAAAGAAGGCACGATAGATCAACGCGTAGCCGTCGATGAGAAACAGACGTTCCGGTGGGGGGCCCGGCATGAGGCGGGAAGATAACCCCAAGAAAACGACAACCCCGCCGGAGCGGCTCCGGCGGGGCGACGGTCGGCGAGGGGGACGGCGCTAGACGCGCATCACGTTCGAAGCGTGCAGCCCCTTGTCACCGTTCTTCACTTCGAATTCCACGGCCTGGCCCTCGGCGAGCGTCTTGAACCCGTCCATTTGAATCGCCGAGAAGTGGACGAACACGTCCTCACCACCGTCCTGCTCGATGAACCCGTAGCCCTTCGAGTCGTTGAACCACTTCACCTTGCCGCGTGCCATGCGATCCGCCTCCTGCGAAGTACAACCTTCGGGTGATGAAAGCGGCGATGAAAAGGCAGCGGGCGGAAAGGCTTGTCAAGCGGGGCCCGAGTCAGCGCTCTGACTGATACAGCGCGCGATACAGCTCGCGGTTCCGCAACACCGACCGCACGTAACCGCGGGTCTCCTGAAACGGGATCTGCTCGATGAATTGGTCCGCATCCTCGGCGCCGGGCCGGGCCACCCACCGGGCGACGGGAGCCGCGCCCGCGTTGTAAGCGGCGAGAGCCACCTCGACGCGTCCGCGGAAACGCCGCAGCAGCGCCGCCAGATGAGAAGCCCCGAGATGGAGGTTGAGATCCGGGACCGTGAGCCATTCCGGGGCGAGCGACACGTCCAGGCCGCGGGCGGCTTGCGCCGCGGTGCCGGGCATCAGCTGGGTGAGCCCGCGCGCCCCCGCGCGCGACAGCGCTTCGGAATCAAACGTGCTTTCCTGGCGCACGATGGCGGCGAGCAGCGCCGGGTCGACGTCGAACTCCCGCGCCTCGGCCTCGAGCGCCGCGCGGCGCGGCCACGGGAAGATGGCCCGCAACACGCGCGCGTCGTTCGGCGCACGGGGCGCGGCGTTCCATCCGAGACGCACCGCGGCCGAACCCCAGCCGCGCGTGGAGAGCCCCGCGCTCCAGGCGAGCAGATCGTCGATGGACTGCGGCGCGCGGGCGAGCAGGGCGCGCACTTCGAGCCCCGCTTCCGTGTCCAGTCCGGCAAGCAGCAGCGTGTCGAGGCGGGCCAGGCCGGAATCAGCGGTCGCGGTCGGCAGGGCGCTGTCCGGCGCGATCCGAAGCGGTGGAAACCCGGCAATGCGGCGGGCGCGCACGCCGTAGTACCCGATCGAATCCTCACGCACCAGCGCCCGCCACATGGCGTCGGCCTCGGCACTGTCGCCGCGCTCGCGCGCCATCCGGGCAAGCCAGTAACGCGCCGCGGCGCGTTGCGCCCCGCCCAGCGCGATCTCCACCGCGTACAACCGTCCCGCGCTGTCGCTCGCCCCCCTGCGGCGAGCGGCCGCGGCGAGCCGGAACCGGGCCAACGAGGACCGGGCGTCCACCGGATAGCGGCGTGTGAGCTCGGTCAGCCACCGCTCCGCCCCGGCCACGTCGCCGCGATCGGCCAGGTGGTCGCCGAGCAGATAGAGGGCTGTGGGAGCCGCAGTGTCGGCGGGATAGGTCTCCGCGAATCCGGCCAGAGCCTCCGAAGCCCCGGGATCGGCGAGCCGCAACAGCACGCGGGCACGCCGGTACAGCGCGAGGGGCGTCCACGCCGCATCGCGCGCAGCGACCCGATACGCCGCTTCTGCGTCACGGTAGCGTCCCAGGGTCGCGCTCAACT
This sequence comes from Gemmatimonadota bacterium, assembly GCA_041497135.1. GTDB lineage: Bacteria > Gemmatimonadota > Gemmatimonadetes > Gemmatimonadales > GWC2-71-9 > DASTHG01. The sequence goes on from JBGQFX010000004.1 coordinate 100,384, forward strand.
CGCCGACGAGCATTCGCGTGGCGCCACTCGTGTCTCCCGCCGCGACCGCTCGGGCCGCTTGCTCCCCCGCCTCCGCCGCCGCTCCGTGCGCGCGCAGCGCCCGGGCCAACGCGACGCGCTCACCCGGCGCGCGCGCCGGCAGCGGGCCGTGCGCGAGGGTGACGCCGCGAGCGGCATCATCGGACTCGGGTGCGCGAGCGAACAGGTCGTACAGCTCGGCGCGTGCGACCGTCGAGTCGCCCAACATGAGCGCGAGCTCGGCGCTGAGCAGCCATTTGCCGGCTTCGTGAAACGCCTGCCGCGCCGTGTGAGAGTCCGCCGCGGCCAGGAACGCCGCCGCGCGGGCGGCGGTCGCCTCCCGGGCGACCACCGGTGGCAGCCCGGTGAGGAGGCGGAGGGCGACCACCGTATCGCGACGGACGCGGGCTTCGCGAAGCCTGAGCCACGGCTCGATCGCCGCGAGCCCTCCCGTGCGGGCGGTGGCATAGTAGAAGGCCGCGCTGTCAATCTGGCCGGCCGCTTCGAACGCCAGCGCCGCACGAATCGCGAGCAGGCCCGCGCGGGCTCCGTGCGTCCGCTCCCGCGCTGCCGCGAACAGCTCCGCCGCTCGCGCTGGCATCCCGAGCTGCGACTCGGCCTCACCCAGCACCGCCAGCGCGTCGCCGCCGGCGTAATCGCCAAGCCACGGCTGGCCCACCAGGAGGCTGCGCGCGCGCTCGTAGCGCCGAGCCTGGAGCTCGGCACGCGCGCCCTGCACGATGAAATGGGGATCCTGGCGCGGCGCACGCGCCGCGGCGTCGAGCAGCGTCTCGGCGGCATGCCAGGGCCGGCCCGCCAGCCACAACGATTCAGCCCGTTGCGTCGCGCTCGCCGCGGTTTGGGACGAGGCGACCAATGGCCAGCAGGCGCCCAACAGCACGAGGGCGGCGCCGCGCATCACTGCTATCGGCGCACGCGCACGAGCGCCTGCTGGAAGTCCGCCCGCGAGTTCGGCGTGAGCCGGAACCGTCCAAACCCGGCCTGATCCTGGAACACCAGTACCAGACGCAGCGCGTTGTAGGCCCACCGGATGAACTGGGTGCCCCCACGGGAAACGGCGCCCGAGAAATCCTGGACTTCGTCCGGCGCCCCCAACGTGATGAACACCATCCCGCGATCGGTGAGCCATCCCGGCTGCCCGGCCTCCTGGAAGCGGAAGTTGGCGATCTGGACCTGATGCAGGTAATCGTCCAGCGCTTCGTTCTCCGGCGTGAGCGGCACCGGATCGGTCCCTGTCCAAAACTCTCGCCACGCCTGGGCTCGCTGCTCGGGGGGCGCGGTGCGCAGCTTCCCCACCAGATCCTGGCGGTCGAAGTAGCGCAGCAAGCTCACCATCTCGGCGTAGTTCGTGATCACCCATTGGCTGGAGAAGCTCACCAGAAATGGCGTCCGGATCTGGGTGCCGCCCCCGAGCGTCTCGATCCGGAGCGCTTCCTCCCCGACCGGCAGCTGTGTCGCGGCGATGCGCACGATCCCCTGCGCCACACCCGCCGTGTCCCGGAGCATCACCGTATCGCGCCACAGCACATTGTCGTTCTGGTCGACCGCTTCCGCCGCAAGCCGCGTGCCGGGGGGCAGCCCGTACCCCTCCACATAGAAGCGCAATGTGTCCGCGCCGTAGGGCAGGGTCGCTCGCGGGTTTACCAACAGGTTGGGCCGTTCCGCGGTCCCCCCACGAGCCGACGCCTCGTAGACCGGAATCGGCCTGGCCAGCGATCCGGGCACGAAGCGTGGCACGGTATCGGCGCGCTCGCGACGCGCGAGCCCCGGACTGTTGCGGTCGCGAATCGCCACGCTCGCCATGTAGGGGCCGGGATGGAGCGTCAGGAATCCCTGGAACAGAACGCTCTCGTCGGCGCGCAGCGTTTCCTGGAAGCTGCGCACGCGAACCGTCTGGTCGCTCACCAATTGCACGGGGGCGGCGGAGTCCACACGGAACACCACTTCGACGTGGTACTGGGCGACGAATTCGCCACCCTGGTGCCGGAAGGTCAGGGCGTGATTGGCAAGCGAGAGGGCGAACACGGCTAGCGTCGAATCGGCAGAGCGGCCGGCGAGATAATGAATCGAGGCGACCATCGGCACGGGGGCGCCGGTGACGAAGAGGCCCATGCGATCGTAGATGGTCGCGGCGTCGAAGAGCTTGGTCACCTCCACGCCCGGCTGTGGTCGATCCGGTGCTCCCACGCGCTGCCACGAACCGCAGCTCGCGAGTGAGCTCGCCAATGTCAACCCGATTGCCGCGCGTCGCATCACTTGCCTAACCTCAAATCCGGACGTTAGTTTCGCCCGATCCCATGGCTAATGAGAATCTCGCCGGTCGGTCCATTGCCGGCTATCGCCTCCTCGAGCGCGTGGGTGAGGGAGGCACGGCGGAAGTGTACCGCGCCGAGCATCCCGAGCACGGCTCCTGCGCGTTCAAGGTATTGCGCCCGCGACTCCGGGGCGACCCCACAGCGGTCAAGCGGTTCCTGCGCGAAGCGAGCTACGGCGCGCGCGTCCGCCATCCCGGTGTGGTCCGCACCTACGATTACGGCGAGGCGGACGGCCTCTACTATCTGGCGCTCGAATGGGCCGGCGGACAATCGCTCGCGGACTTCCTACACCAAAGCGGTCCCGTCGCTCCGGCGCTCTCGACCGAAATCATCACGCAGCTCGCCGCAGGCCTCGCCGCGGCCCACCAGGTCGGCATCGTGCATCGCGATCTGAAGCCCGAGAATATCGTCTACGACCACGCAACCCATGTTGCGAAGCTGCTCGATTTCGGTATCGCGCGCGACGCCGAGTTGCCGCCCGAGGAGCGCCTCACGCGCACGGGGTTCTTTGTCGGCACGCTGCAATACGTGGCGCCTGAGGCTCTCTCCGGGGAGCTGGTCGACGCGCGCGCCGACATCTACAGCCTGGCGACGATCGCCTACTACATGCTCACCGGGCACCATCCGTTCAGCGGGCGAAACCCGCGGGAGCTGTTTCAGCAGCTGCTGAAAGAGTCGCCGGTCCGGCTGAGCGAAGCGCTCCCCGAGCGTCGCTTCCCTGCCGCCTTGGAGGCGGCCGTCATGCGCGGTCTGAGTCGCGATCCGGCTCAACGCCAAGTTACCGTCGTAGAGTTTGCCGAAGAGTTCTCGGCCGGCGCGGCGGGCGGCGCCCAGCCTTCCTCGGGGTCCGGACTGCTCGGGACCTTCCGCAAATTCATGGGTGGGAAACGAGAATAGTAGTAGTGAGCGATACTACTAACGCCAAAGAGTCAGACAACAAGTACCGGCTACTGGCCCTGCTGCGCGAGCGCTCCCTGATTCATGGCGACTTCATCCTCGCCTCGGGACGGGAGTCCAAGTACTACATCGACGCTCGGCGCACAACCATGGCCGGTGAAGGCCTAGTCCTCATCGGCATGCTCGGGCTCTCTACCCTCCAAACACGTGGCTGGGCCCCGCGCGCCGTTGGTGGACTCACCCTGGGCGCGGACCCCGTTGCCTACGCCATTGCCCATGCCGCACGCCTCGCCGGGCAGCGACTCGATGCCTTTACGGTCCGCAAGCAACCCAAGACCCACGGCGCGGGACGGAGGATCGAAGGGTGCCTCGACGCGGGTGATCCCGTCGTGATCATCGAGGATGTGATCACCACCGGCCGTTCCGCCCGCGAAGCGATCGATGCGGTCCGTGAGGTCGGCGCGAAGGTGCTCGGCGTCCTGGCGGTCGTCGATCGAGAGGAGGGCGGGCGGACACACATCGAGGCGGCCGGGGTTCCGGTCGCCGCCTTAGTGACCGTTTCGGAGCTCAGCGTGTAGTGCCCGGCCGCACAGCTTCCGATGCACCGCTCGTCGTTCTACGGCTGAGCGATTCCTTCAGCGACTTCTGGCCGCTCCTCGCCCACGAGCTGGGTGTGCCGCTGACCATCCACGACGCCGCCGAGGTTGTGGCGCCACCGACGGACGCGCTGGCGATCATCGTCGCCGCGGGGGGCGCCGAGTCCGAGATCGCACCCCTCCTGGCGCGGCTCGGGCCGCGGGAAGCGCCGCTGGCCGTCGGCGCGAGCGTTTCGCACCGCCTGGCAGCGCAGGTCGTCGCCGCCGGAGCCGCCGACTATTTCTCGCTTCCCGACGATCGTGACGCCCTGCGCGGTGCCGTGACGGCAGCACTCGAGCGCCGGCGTGCCGCCAGCGGTCGCGCCGCGCTCGCAACGCTCGAGGCGCAAGCACATACGTTTCGCGAGATCGTGGGCGACAGCCCGGCGCTGCGTGCGGCGTTGGAGCGCGCCGCCCGGGTTCTCCCACACGCGGATGCGACCGTGCTGGTGGCGGGCGAGACCGGCACGGGCAAGGAGCTCCTGGCGCGGGCGTTGCACTACGGTGGCCCCCGCGCCGCCGCGCCGTTCGTGGAATTGAATTGCGCGGCGCTGCCGCCGCAGCTGCTCGAAAGCGAGTTGTTCGGTCACGAGCGCGGCGCCTTCACCGACGCCCGCGCGGCCAAGCCCGGTCTATTCGAAGTCGCGGAGGGTGGCACGCTGTTTCTGGACGAGGTGAACAGCCTCGCCCTCGAGCTGCAGAGCAAGTTGCTGCGAGCGTTGGAGCAGAAGGTCGTGCGCCGCCTCGGCGCGACCACCACCCGAACCGTCGATGTCCGCATCATCGCCGCAACCAACGCCCACCTCGACCAGGCCATCCGTACCGGTCAGTTCCGGGAAGATCTGTACTACCGTCTCAACGTCATCACACTGGAGCTGCCACCACTGCGGGCGCGCGGCGAGGACGTGATCCGGTTGGCCGAGCATTTCCTCGGCAAGTTCAGCGCGCAATACAACCTCCCGAAACCTTCGTTGTCTCCGGAGGACCGACACGCCCTGTTGGCGCACGCCTGGCCCGGCAACGTGCGCGAACTGCGCAATGTGATCGAGCGGACGCTGCTGTTGTCGCCATCAGGACGCTTCACGCTCGAAGGATTGGAGGGCGCGCCCGCCGCCAGCTCCGGCCTGCCCTTCCCCTCGAGCCTCGCGGAAGTGCAGCGCGCCGCCGCGCACGCCATGCTCGAGCTGACGGGAGGGAATCGCTCGGAAGCCGCACGACGATTGGGCGTATCGCGATCGCGGTTGCTGCGCTTGCTGCGCGGCGGTGATGCGGACGACGACCACGCCGAGTCATGAGTCGATTCGAGACAGCTGATCTACCGCGCTGCAGGAATGGCTGTGCATCAGCTTGTCCCATATTGACTTACGGTGGCCCAGCGCTTGCTTGGTAGAGGGATAAACCTGGGGAGGGTTATCTGATGCGGAAGTCGCTTCTGGTCATGATGGCGATAGTGATATGGGCCTGCACCGACAGCGCGGGTCCACCGCCGCCCGTCCCGACCTCGCAGCTCCACTTCATGATTCAGGATTCGCTGGCCCCGCCGCTGCTCGCCGACAGCGGCAGCTTCTACGCGAAGGTGGGTGAGGACCGCCAGCTGCAATTGTTCTATCAGGGCGCAGCGCCGGGTGATACCGGCGAGGCGTTTCTGAAGTTCGAGGTGAAAGGCAACAGCCTGCTGAAGCACCCCGACGGCACTTCCTTTCAGCCCGGCGATTCGATCCTCATCACGGTATCGCTCGTCGATCCGACCCGTTTCGATTTCACCTTCAGTCCGGCCAAACTACAGTTCAATCCGGCGCAGCCGGCGAAACTGCACATCGAGTACAACCATTCCGATCACGACTTCAACGAAGATGGTCGCATCGACAGCCAGGACGATACGACGGAAACCAGGTTGAACATCTGGCGCCGCGAGCCCCCGGATACGTTGTGGACACAGATCGGGACGGCGAGGAACGAGGACTTCGACGAGATCGAAGCCGAGATCTTCTCGTTCACCCAGTACGCCGTGGCCTGGTAGGAGGCTCTGGGCCCGTGGTCCCATCCCTTGCCGACGAATCGGCGCTCCTCGCGGAGCTCCGGGAGCTCGCTCGGGAAGGACGATACCGGCGGCTGATCGAGCGACTGCAGTCGGTTCCTGAGCCGGTCGTCGAGGACCATACGCCACTCGCGTTGCTCGCGGCGGAAGCGCATGGCCGGCTGGGCGACCACGAGGCGGCCGAGCGGTGGGCGGGACGGGCCCTCGATCTCGCGCGCCGGCAGCTCGATCCCCAGGCCGAGCTGCGCGCCACCCACGTCCAGGGGGCGATTGCCTGGCAACGCGGGAATCCCGAAGACGCGGAAGCGTATTTCCAGCGAGCCCTCGAGCAGGCGCGGACGTTGCGGGACGCCGCGGCGCAGGCCCGCGCCTTCAACAATCTCGGCATCCTGCACGACCTGCACGGCGCGACCGAAATGGCGCTGACGAGTTACCAGCTCGCGCTGGCGTCCTATCAACAGGCGGGCGACCTCCGCGGGATGGCCGAAACCCATCACAACATGTCCATCAGCTGGGGCGCGCTCGGCGTGCCCACGCGTGGTCGCCGAGCGGCGGAGCAGGCCGTACGCTTGGCGTTGCAGGTGGGCGACCCGACATTGCTGGGCCTGACGCTCATTGGCCGCGCGGTCGCGGACCTGGCCCTGGGCGATCTCCCGCTCGCCGCGGCGGAATTGGAGCGCGCGGCCGAGACGTATGAGCGCGTGGACTTCACGGCCGGCGTGCCGGAGATCCACCGCGTCCAGGGCGCCGTCGCCCGGGCGCGAGGTGACCTCGCTGGCGCCGTCCGTCTCCTGACGCAGGCGGCAGCCGCTTCGGCGAGCGCGGGAGCTCCGATCCATACGCAGGCCGAAATCGAGCGTGACCTTGGCGACGCGCTGGCGACTCAGGGTGACCGCGCCGGGGCGCGCGCCGCCCGCGAGCGCGGCCTCGCGTTGTTCCGCCAACTCGGCGCGCGACAGGCCGCGGAGGCGCTCGAAAGCCAGCTCTCCGCCGCCAAATGATGGAAGATCGACCGCTTTCGCAGTAGCATTCCGGGCGTGACCGGCTTCGAACCGCTTCCCCAAACGCCGAGCGGAGCCGCCCCGGCACGGGCGTCGATCGCCGCGCGCCTGCGCGGTTGGTCTGACGACGCCGTCGGCGTCGAGCAGCGCCTCAAGGATCTGGAGACGTTCGCTCGCAGCCATCGACGCCGGTGGGTGCTGATCGCCGTCGGCGCGCTGCTGGGCATGATCGGCGCGTTCGCCGGCACGGTGCCGACGCCGCCTGGCACCATCGTCCTCACGTCCGGCGGCTTCGCCGCGCTCAATGTGCTCGTCGGGTTGATTCACGAGCGCGGATGGTATCGGTGGTGGCTGATCTACGCCCTCGCGCTGATCGACGTGCTGTACGTCGCCGTGCTGGTGATGTGGTTCGGTCACGGCGGCCTGATCGTGGCGTTCTTCATCGCCGTGCTCCCCTACGCGTTCGATCAAGCGCGCGGCGTGGGCGATTTCCTGGTGCTCATGGCCTCGCTCGCATATCTCGCGGCGAGCCACCTCCACGGGCTGCTGTATCCAGGCGCGCCCAGCCTCGACACCGGAGCCTTCATCGAAACCGTGGCGTTCATTCTCACCGCCGTCGGGTTGAAGCGCATCCCGGCGACGTTGATCGAGCGCATCCGGCACGCTCGCAGCGTGATGGGCGAGGCGGAGCAGGGTTACCTCGGGGTCCGGGCGCCCGCCGCCGAGTCGGACGAGCTGGGTTTTCTCGAGCAGAGCTTCAACCGCATGCTGGAACAAATCGGCGCGACCATCTCCTCAGTGCAACGTGAGGCCGACGAGGTGGCGGCGTTCGCCGAGCAGCTCGCGGCGTCCGCCGAGCAGCTGCACTCCACCTCGGAGATGGTGACCCATACGACGCAGGAGTTAGCCGAGGGATTGGGTCGGCAGCGGGAGCTGGCGGAGTCGGCGCGCGGGGAAAGCGCCAAGGCGTCCGATCAAGCGGGCGCCCTTCGGACCCGTGCCGAGCTGATGCAAGTGGACGCCCGGCGCCTCGTGTCCGCGGCCGAGCGCGGGCGCGAACGGGTGGCGCGGGCCAACCAGACATTGCGAACGGTGGGAGAGGAAGTGCGGGCGACGGCAACGACCGTGGCCGGGCTGTCGGCGATGTCCGACCGCATCGGCGGGTTCGCCCAGGCGATCGCCCGCATCGCGCGGCAGACACACCTCCTCGCACTCAATGCGGCGATCGAGGCAGCCCGGGCGGAGGAGCGTGGCGAGGGGTTCGCCGTGGTCGCAGACGAAGTGCGCGCACTCGCGGCCGAAGCGGCCCGCTCGGCGCGGGAGGTGGCCGAGCTCGTGACGGAGCTCCGGGTGGGGATCGACGCCGCCGCCCGGGCGATGCAGACCGGGGAGGCCCAGGTGCGCGATATCGGTGCCGTGGCCGCGGAAGCCGACGGGGCGCTGCTGGAGCTGCATCAAGGCGTTCAGTTGATTGGGGATCTCGTCAATGCGACGGCTGACGTGTCCCGCAGCCAGGCGAGCCGTCTCGCGGACCTGGCGCAAGGGTTGCAGCAGGTCGCGGCCATCTCGAGCAGCTCCTCGGAGAGTGCCGACAGCGCCGCCTCGTCCACCCGATCGCAAATCGGCTCGATGAGCGACCTCAGTGCCACGTCGCAACAGCTCGCCCAGCTCGCCGAGCGGCTGCGCGCCAGCATCGCGCGATTCTCCGTGCTGCGGCGCGAGCAGGCGACCGCCGAGCATCGAGTCGTGACGGCGGAGCATCGCGTCTCGCGACCACGACCCGTGCCCGAGGCCTGACCCTTCACCCCGCCCGGAAGACGGTCACGGCGTCCGATCCTTGGTCCCCACCTGCGTTGAGTGGGCGAAACGCGCGGAACGTCTCCCGGTACGGGGTGACGAGCAAGTCGACGTAGCGAGCCAGCGCGACATCGAACGGAAACCGACGGCGGTACTCGCCGGCGGTGACGCCGAGCATCGCCTTGAGATGCCGGCTGAAGCTCTGCGGCGACGAGAAGTCGAGCCGGTAGGCCACGTCGGCGACCGACAACCCGGGATTGCGAAACAGATAGGCGGCGTGGATGAGCCGCATGGCCGCGAGATAGGTCTTGGGGGAGGGGAGCTGCGCCCGCAGGAAGCGCGACATCAGTGTGCTGGCCGGCAGCCGCAAGTGACGCGCCAGGCCGCGGACCGTGCGGATCGCCGGAGCCAACCGCGTCATCGCCTCGAAAAAGAAACGGACGTCCTCGGGTACCTCGTCCCCCAACACCGGGATGAGACGCTGCAGGATGCGGGCGGCCACCGGCGAGGCCGGATGCCCCACCAATTCCCGCAGGCGACGCCATCCCCCGGGCTCGGTACAGTCGACGGCGGCGCGGACGCCGCTCGCGCCCAGACGGAGCAGCGTTTCCGTCGCGTGGCGATCGTGATGCGACAGCATGGCGACGGCGGGGATCGCCGGGAATTCCCGCACCAGGCGGGCAACGGCCGGCAGCTCCTGCCCATCGCAGCGATGCACCGACAACACGACGGCGTCCACCCGGCGCCGTCGGGCTGCCGTCAGCACCTCGCGACATGACTCGGCGTGCACCGAAACGAAACATCCGTCCCCCACCGCGTCGAAACGCTGGCGTTCGGCCGGCGGCAGCAGCGTGCACACGGTGACCATGCATCGCCACGATAGGCGGACAGTTTCAATGCGTGGTCAAGGGCGGACGAGGCCAACTCAATCCGCGATCAACCGGCCCATACCACGCGGCCAGGGTGACCAACGCTGCGAGGAAATGCTCAGGGGTCGCGCGATTTCGATGAGCCGTCGGCTCAGCTGGACGCCCGCTTCGTCACTCGTCCCGCTGGTGTCCCAGTAACTCCCGATAAACGCGCCAGTCCCGCTCGCTGAAACACACGAACCACACCAGCTCGACGCAGGTCGGCTGCGCCACCGCTTCCCGCACGACGTCCACGGCGACCGCGGCCGCCTGCTCAATCGGATATCCGTACACTCCCGTGCTAATCGCCGGAAACGCGATCGAGGTCACCCCGTGCTCGGCCGCGAGTCGCAACGAGTTCACATAGCAGTCGCGCAACCGCTCCGGCTCGCCCCGGTTCCCGCCGCTCCACACCGGGCCCACGGTGTGGATCACGTATTTCGCCGGCAGCCGATATGCCTTCGTGATGCGGGCTTCACCGGTCGGGCAACCTCCCAAGGTGCGACACTCCGCCAGCAGCTCCGCGCCGGCCGCCCGATGGATCGCCCCATCCACGCCGCCACCGCCCAACAGAGTCGTATTGGCCGCGTTCACGATGGCATCCACGACCTGGCGCGTGATGTCCCCGCGCACCGCTTCGAGGCGAGTCGCGGCCCCTGGCATTGCGCCAAGCTATCTTCCGCCGTGCGACCGGCAACGGCATCTTAAATGCCCACCAGAAAAGAGGATCGATGGCGCGTCGGGACCTCATCGAACGGGTGCGCAAAGCCCTGGGGGACCGTTACGAGGTCATCACCGCGGTGGGGCGGGGCGGGAACGCGTCCATTTTCGGGGCGTTCGACAAGGCTGGAAACCGGGTCGCCATCAAGGTGCTGCACCCGGAGCTGGCCGTGTCGGTCGCCGCCGACCGCTTCCTGCGCGAGATCCGCTACGCCGGGAAGCTTCACAATCCGCACATCGCTCCGCTCCTGGACAGCGGCGAGGCGGACTACCTGCTCTGGTTCGTCATGCCCTACGTCCCGGGCGAATCGCTGCGCGGCGCGCTGCGGCGCGAGCGGCGGCTGGGGGTGGAATTCGCCGTGCGGATCGCCTGCGAGATTCTGGAAGCCCTGGCCCACGCGCATGCCCAGGGGCTCGCACATCGCGACATCAAGCCGGACAACATCGTGCTCTCTCCCGAGGGCGCCGTCCTGGTGGACTTCGGCATCGCGCGGGCCATCGCCCAATCGGGTGAGGACCGCGTGACGCGGAGCGGGTTCGTGGTTGGCACCGAGGAATACATGAGCCCCGAACAGGCCGGGGGTGCCGATGAGGTCGACGGTCGGACCGATCTCTATTCAATGGGGATCGTGTTGTTCGAGGCCATCGCCGGCCGGCCGCCGTTCTCGGGCCCCAGCGCCGCCGCGGTGATCGACATGCAGCAACATCGCGAGCCGCCCAACCTCCACGATTTGCGCCCAGACGTGCCGGCGCCGCTCGCCGAAGTGATTGCCCGCGCGCTCAGCAAGCGCCCGGGAGACCGCTGGCAGAGCGCCGACGAAATGCGCCAGTCGCTGCTCCCCTACAGTCTGACGGCCGGATGAGCGATCCGCTGTTCGACCAGTTCTCCGTGGCGGTGGCGGGGCGCTACACCCTGGTGCGCGAGCTGGGGCAGGGCGGGATGGGCACCGTCTATCTCGGCTCCGATGTGAAGCTGGGACGCGAGGTCGCGATCAAGGTGCTGCCCCCGTCGACGCGCGCCTACCTGGGTCCCGAGCGATTCCAGCGGGAAGTGCAGCTCGCCGCCAGGCTGTCGCATCCGCACATCGTGCCCTTGTTCGAGGCCGACGAAGTGGATGGCTTCCTGTACTACGTGATGGAATACGTCGAGGGTGAGTCGCTCGCTCAGCGACTGGAGCGCGACGGCCCCCTGGCGCTCGAGGAGGCCATCCGCATCACGGCGGAGGTCGGTGACGCGCTGCAGTACGCGCACGAGCGCGGCATCGTCCATCGCGACATCAAGCCTGCCAACATCCTGCTCTCGGGCGGGCACGCCCTCGTCACTGATTTCGGTATCGCCAAGAGCTTCGCCCAGGCGGAAGAGGGCCTGACCCTCACCGGCACGGGCGTCACGGTCGGGACTGCGGCGTACATGAGCCCGGAGCAGGCGAGCGGTGAGAAACGCATCGACGCCCGCAGCGACGTGTACGCGCTCGCCGCGGTGTTGTACGAGATGCTCGCCGGCGAGCCGCCGTTCACGGGGCCCAGCGCCCAAGCGATCGTGGCGCGGATCATCGTCGACGCCCCGCGACCGATCCGCACCGTCCGGCCGAACATCGCGCCTCACATCCAGGACGCGTTGCTGCGCGCGCTCGCCAAGGTTCCGGCGGATCGCCCCGCGTCGGCGAAAGCCTTTGTCGATACGCTGGCGCGTCCCACCACCGAGCGACCGGCGTCGCGCGTGGGGCGCCGCCGCCTCCTCGTGATCGGTGCCGCGGCCGTCGCGCTGCTCGTGACCGCGGGGGTGATCGCCCGGGTATTCACCTCGCGGACCAAGGTCGCGGTCCGCCCGGCCGGCATGGTGCTCGTTCCGACGGGCAGCTATCCGGTGGGTGGGGTGGCGGACCGGCCATCCCGTTCGGTGGCGCTCGATTCCTTCTACATCGACTCCACCGAAGTGACGGTCGCCGCGTATCGACAGTTCCTGGACTCCACCGACGGCGCCGCACCATGGCATGGCACACCCCCGTCGGATTGGCCGGCGACCGGGATCCTCTGGATTGAGGCGCAACGATTCTGCGGCTGGCGCGGCACCACGCTTCCCACTGAGGACCAGTGGGAAGCGGCGGCACGGGGTTCCCAGGGCTGGCTTTATCCGTGGGGCGACAGTTGGGATCGCGGTCGCGCCAACGCGGGCGCCGTGGCCGACACGTTGAGGCCGGTGGGAGGGTTCCCGCTGGGCCGATCGTTCGTGGGCGCCGTGGACATGATCGGCAATGCGTGGGAATGGGTCGCCGCCGAGGTGGCGACTCCCCGCGAGGCGCCCCGGCACGTCATCAAGGGAGGGGCGTTCAACACGCCGCCCGGCAGCGCGACGGCCAGCAACCGCTTTGCCTATCCCGACGACCGCCGCTCGCTGTGGCTCACCGGGTTTCGCTGCGCACGACCCGCCGCCGGCAACCGGTAGCCGTGTCCCGCCTGGGCGCGGCGTCCATCATTTCTTGTCTCGCCGTCGGCCTCGCGGCCTGTCAACCGCAAGCTCGCCGGCTGCTGTTTCTCGACGAAGCGTTGACGCAAGCCGCCGAGCTCGAGGCGACGGCCAAGCCCTGGCGCGACGCCGGGTATCGCGTCGACTACCGCCGCTACTATCCCCACCTCACCCGCGCGGATCTCGATCACTACCGCACGGTGCTGATCCTCGGCGGTCGGCGTCCTGCACCCGGATCCGACGCCCTGGATGCCGGGGACGTTAGCCTGATGACGGAGTGGACGCTGCGAGGCGGCGTGATCGTGCTCGGCTATCCTCCGGAAGGCGAGGGTGCGTTCGACCGCTGGCTGATGAATCACTGGCTCGCCTGGAGCGGTGCCGGCATCACGATTGGAGACTTCGCGTTGCGGGACGCCGCTCACCCGGCCGCTCGGCCGCTCGCTCAGCCGGTGCTCAACACCGGGCTGCGCGGAACCGGCTTCGGCTCCTTCCCGGCGGGCGTGAACGATGTCCTGCTCGTCGAGGATCCGGCCGCGACGCTGGCCTACACCAACGCGGGGGCCGTCGAGCGACCACCCGGACTCCGGCCCGCGACCCGCACGCACGCCCCCATCGTGGCCGCGAGTCGCGTCGCGAATGGGCTCGTCGTCGTCCTGTCGCGTTCGGCTCTTGGGGCGGCGGGGCAGCCCGACTCCGCCGGCGTCGCGGGGACGCGCACGTTCCTCGTCTCCCTGGCGCGGTGGACGCGACGCCCCGCCGAATGGGCGCGTATCCCCAGCGCCGGCCCGCGCGCGCGACTGCAACTCGAAGGTGGCCCACTCCCCGTGGTGGCACGGGCGCCGCGCGCCGCGGCCCCACCCGGCGCCGCCGTCGAGCGTCTCGAACGGGTCGGCCCGTCGACGCCGGCTCACGGCGTCACCACCATCCCGGGCTGGATCACGCGGCATGGCGTGCGCGCCCTGGAAGGGGACTTTCCCGCGCTGGCGCCGACGACGGCGGGCTCAGCCCGGCTCGCCGCGCTCGACTCCCTGACCAGGCTGTTGGATGTCGGTGCCTTCAACCTTCTCGTCACGAACGCACACGTTGCCCCGCTCGCCGATTCGTCCAGGTCCCAGCGGTGGGAACGGGATGCCGTGCGCGCCGCGTGGCAGCTGGTCGCCGCCCGGCTCCAGTCGACCAGTGTGCGCTGGCTTCCGTTCGTCCTACCCGGCGAGCTCGCAGCGGCGAGCGATAGCGCGCCGGGCGAGCCCTGTCCGCTCGACCCGGTTCTGTGGGGCAAGCTCGCCTCGGGGATCCGGGTCCTGGCGCGTTTCGCCGCCACGCGCACCGAGCTGATTCCTGCGGTGGGACTCTCGCTGGACCGGACGACCGAGGGCTGGGGCGCGCCGCCCTTTTGCGACGCCGCCTGGCAAGCGGGCCTTGGCGCACTGCCGCGCGACCCGACCCGCCCGCGCAACCGGCTCTCACGCCTCGCCGCCGTACCGCGGGCGGCCCGTTACGATTCGCTGTTGGAGGGAGGGCTGATCGCCGCGTTCGATTCCGCTGTCGCACGGGTGGTGACGCAGCGGGCAGCCGCCCTGCGGGCCGATGTGCGCCGCATCCGGCGCAGTGTGCTGCTCGCGCTGGTGATGGACCGCTCACCCACCGACTGGTTCACCCGCAGCCTCGTGCTCGGCATGTCGACACCCGATGCGCCCGTGCTCGTGTTTTCACCCGATCCTGGTGCCCGCGCGTTGCTCAACACGGGTGACACCGCCATGGTCCTGCATATCATCCGCCTCGACCCTGGTCTGGTCATGAAGGCGGGCGCAGCTCGGCTTGGTCAGACCGTGTTTCAAGATCACGAAGGATTCTGGCTCGGACCCGCGGAAGCCCTCCTGGCGGGGCCGAGCGACAGCCTCGCGCAGCTGGTGCGCCGCCTGGCGAAAGAGCGCTGAGGCTTCCGCCCGCCCGGGGCGCCGCCTAGCTTATACGCCGGGGAGGGTGGGGCATGATGGTCGCGGCGCGCCGGTAGCAGTGACGCGTCGAGGAAAGTCCGAGCTCCTCAGGGCAGACTGCCAGGTAACGCCTGGGCGCCGCAAGGCGACGGACAGGGCCACAGAAAACAAACCGCCCGGTTTTTCGGGTAAGGGTGAAATGGTGGGGTAAGAGCCCACCGCGCGGCCGGCAACGGACGCGGCATGGCAACCCCCAGTCGGAGCAAGGCCAAGTAGGCAGCGAGACCCGGCCCGGGTCATTTGAGCTGCGGGTAGGCCGCACGAGGTGGCTGGCGACAGCCATCCCAGAGAGATGACCATCTGGCCGCTCCGCGGCCAAACAGAACTCGGCTTATGGCCCCACCTGTCTCCACTCGATGACCGGCAGCAAGCCGTATCCGGCGCACTGGGAGCGCGTCGCCGATCTGCGCGTGTTCCGGACCACCACCGGGGAATGGCAAAAACTCATCGCCTGGCGTACCGACATGGGAAAGCGCGGGTGGAGGCTGCTGCGCGTCTCCCACGAGGGGCCGGAGCTGGTGGCGATCTTCGGCCGCACCAAGGCCGACCGTTCCACGACCTGAAGGAGAACCCCGCCACCATGACGCGTTCACTGTTGTGGGCCTCTCTCTTCTGTACGGCGGCTTGCACCGGGGGCTACTCGAACGCGGGCGCGCCCTCCGCGCCTTCCCCGGTGGCTCCCGCTCGGCCCGCCGCGGGCGCCCCGCGGCTGCAGCTCGCCCCCGGTACGACTCGCTACTTCGTTCGGCAGGACGTCCATATCCAGCAGGATTTCGCCGGGCTCCCGCCGACCATGACCCTGGGCTATGGGCTCTACCTCACGGCCACGATCGCGGGGCCCGCGGACAGTACCGGGTTTCTGACCAGCTTCACCGTCGATTCTGTGACGATCGATTCCGGGACCCAATTCCCGCCGCAGATCAACATGGCCAGCGCGAAAGGGTTCCATGTGACCGGTCGCCTGACGCCCACGGGCGAGTTCACGAATCCGATTCCCTCCGACTCGAACACGGCCGCGAGCCTCGCCAACGTGCTGCCACGCTTCCGCAGCTTCTTCCCGCGCCTTCCGGCGGGTGGCATTCATCCCGATACCTCGTGGACCGACTCGACCACCACCACGGAGGGCGCGGGCGCGACGACGATCACGACTCACGTGCTGAGCCGCCGGGCGGCCACGAGCTGGCAGGATCGCGCCGGGGTGCGCGCGCTCCGCATCGAAGTCTCCGCCACCTACCATTTCACTGGCGCGGGTGAGCAGGGCGGGGCCGCGTTCACGATCGACGGGAACGGCACGGGCAGCGGGGTTCAGTACCTGGCCAGCGACGGCCGCTTTCTCGGCGGCGACGCGAACGACTCCACCACCTTGACCATTGACCTCCCGATGCAGGGCATCACCATCCCGCGACGCCAGACCGCCCATACGATCGTTACCGCGTTGACGCCGTGATCCCGGCGAGCGGGCGAGCGACCGCGATCGCGGCGCTGGCAGGGTTCGCGCTCTTCGCCCCCTCGCTGCCCGCGCAAGCGGTGCCGAACCGCGCCACCGGCTATCTCACGGCGGCGGACGTCAGCGACGCCCGCGCCCTGTGGGTGAATCCCGCCGGACTCGCCACACACCACGAAGCCTCCATCCACCTCGATCTCACGGTGCGGCAGCCGGGCGCGCGCGGCCAGCTGGGACAAATCACCACGGGGTTCAACGCGCGCGGGTTGTCGTTCGGGTATCAGCGGGACAATCTCCCCAGCGGGATCCACGGCCACACCTATCGGCTGGGCCTCGCCGGTGCGTACAATCGCCTCGCGGCCGGCATGGCGATCACGGCATATCGCGGCGGGACCAAGGGAACAGCGTGGGACGTGGGCGCCCGCTACGACTGGCGACCGCAGGTTTCGTTTGGTGGGGCCATCCGCAACCTCGGCCGGCCGACGGTGCGGGGGGTACGCGAGGACGTGACGTTCGTCCCCGCGACGACCATCCGGATGGCCGGTGAGCTGCTCGCGGTCTCGCTCCAGGCCACCCTCGGCCCGGCGGCGACCCGCGGCTACACGCTCGAGGCGCGGGCGCAGCTGCCCGGCCGGGCGGGCGTCGGGCTCCTCGGTCGAGTCGACGCGGACCGCTCGTGGCGGCGCCGGGCGCTCGTGTTCGGCCTGTCCGTGGGTCGCCTCGACCAAGTCGGCCTCGTGGGGTCCACGCCCGGCGATTTCTCGCAGATCGACGCGGCCAGCCTATACGGAGTGTCGAGCCGCGTGCCCCACTAGGGTCGGATACGAACGGGGCTCGCTCCCGGAACATCGGTTTCCACACGCACTCGGGGATTGCCCACCGAATCGGCGGGCAGCACCCCATCCAGATGTTGCGAGAGGCTCCACGCGCCGCGCGGTGACATCTCGGGATACACGGTATCCCGCCGCGCCCCGGGGACGATGAGCACATACCGCACATCCAGCCCGGCCTTCCAATGCACCGCGAAGGTGTAGGCCACGCTGTCGCGGGGATAGCTGCGCGTGCTGTGCGGCGTCAGCACCGCCACCCGGCGCTGTGACACGACGAACACGATCGAGTCGCCGCGGTCGCGGGGTTGGAACGTGAGCTGCACCGTATCGTCCAGGCCGAGCACGCGATGCGCGGCGAGCGCTCGGGCCAGGCTGTCGGAAACGCCGGCGCGGGTGGCAATCCGGGGCGGCTGGCTGAGGAC